>CAZFPK010000055.1:0-19874 GCA_964521025.1 uncultured Candidatus Cloacimonadota bacterium
AAATTTACACCTTAAAGAGAAAGTTTTTTTGTCCTAACAAAGTAATCCACTTAAGATATCCCCAAACAAATTAAAAACCATTAAAACTAAAACGAAAAAAATAATGAGCTTTTTCATAATCCCTCCTGAATTTTTTTTCCAAAAACAGAAATTCGAATATAGTCCATTTAAGTCAAATTATTTCTTTTGAAAGACCGAGTTTTATTTGACAGGAATATACTCATTTTGAGATAAGGTTCATTTCTTTAAGTCCCTTTGCTCTAGTGTTGGAACAGAAGATGTAGTTTGCTGGTCTTCCGTTTGTTTGGGAACCAACATTCCGAAGAACATTCATTTTTTCTCTGGAAACTCGACGAACATTCGGAAGTCTCAGGAGAGGAGATAAAAATGGGTAGAATTCGTCAAATGATCAAAGTTGATGGAAAAAGCAGGTGGACTTATTTCGATTCGAGAGCCCGGAATACATATATAATCCCAGAAGTTGCGAATCGATTATCAACGACAAACCTGACAAAACCGACTTTTACCAAACTCGGAGGTGAAACAAAATCTTCATCTTGCGCGGCTCTGTTGGTTGGTAATATTAAAGGAAAATATTTTCATATGGAAGCAATGGTGATCGATAGTATCGGGGCGGATGAGGAAGGAAAAGAGATTGAAGTTCTTTTTGGTGCTTGGGCAATGCAGCAGTGGGGGATACATTTAATACTCGAACAGGAAAAACCGGATCTTTCTCATTATCCATCCGAATTCGTGGAGTTTTAGTTTGGAATAATAAGATTGGTAAATGATTACTCGTTCTTATACGGGATCACAAACGAAGTAAAGAAAATCATTCTCTCATTTCTCTATATATTTTACATCCGCTAAATTCTGAAAATCAGAATCTTGAGACCAGATCATTGCTTCATAAGTCATCCCGGTAACTATCAGCATTGATTTCCTGATCTTCTGCAGAATAACGACCTGGAATTTGGGTGATACGGTTACTGCTGACACAACAAAACCTCCTTCGATAATAGACTGTAATACAATATATCTATCGATAGAGATAAAGCAGTTTTTTTTCAGTTTGTAATTTATCTTCTATTTTGCTATTTGTTATTTTCCCTTCTTCTTTTCCACCACACTATAAATAACCGGAATCACGAACAAAGTAAAGAAAGTTGCACTGATCAATCCTCCAATAACAGTTAAAGCCATCGGCGATTTCAGTTCCGAACCTTCGGATTTGCTGAGAGCCATAGGAAGCATTCCCATGATTGTTGTAATGGCTGTGATCAGAACCGGTCGCATTCTGTCTGAACCTGCTTGTATGATCGCTTTGTATTTTTCCAATCCCTTTAATCTCAACTGGTTGATATGATCGACGAGTACGATTCCATTATTCACGACAATCCCGGAAAGGATGATTCCTCCCACGAAACTGGCAACCGATAGTGTTGTCCGGCTGATGATGAGAATTGCGAGAACTCCGATCAATCCCAAAGGCATGGTGAACATGACGATGAACGGCTGTTTAATGGATTCAAACTGCGAAGCCATCACAATATAAACGAGAGTAATTGCCAGCAGTAAAGCGAGTCCAAGCGTAACGAATGCTTCCTGCATCGCTTGATAAGAACCACCGTATTCGATAAAATACCCGAGTGGAAGTTCGCCGGTAATATCATCGATGGAAGCCTGCACTCTTTTAATCGTTCCACCCAGATCTTTTGTTCCGGTTATATTGGCTGTCAGAGTCACTTTCCTGCTTTGATGTTCGCGACTGATTTTTTTGGGACCTGTCGAATGTTCGAGATGAGCAAGTTGGTTTAAGGGAACGGAAAATCCCAGCGGAGAGACAAGCGAGAGATGCTCGATATCAGCAAAACTATCGCGGTATTTTTCCTCGAGACGGACCCGTATATCGATCTCATCGCCGGCTTGACGGAAAATTCCGGCTACAGTTCCGAGGGTTGCCGTATTGATCCCAGATGCGATTTGGGCAGAAGTCAAACCATAACGGAAGGCTTTATCTTTATCTATGATAATATGAACTTCCGGTTTTCCTTCTTTCATGGAATTGATCACATCCGTAACATTTTCAACTTTTGTTATCCGTTCTTCGATCCGGGAAGCGAGGTTGGAAAGCGTGTTCAGATCTTTTCCAAAAATATTGATCTCGATCGGATTTTGGGCTCCGCTGCCCATCATCTCTTCGCGTGAAATAAAGGTCAACGATGCTCCTTCGATGTCGGGAACTCGATTTCTGATCAAATCCTGGATTTCTTCATAGCCCATTTGCCTGTCCTTGATCTCATACAAGCGAGCATAAACCTGTGCTTCATTCACTTCCTGCGGATTGGTCGGGTCTGCCATTGCCTGCGAATCGGACATCGGTCCGATCAGAACCATTGTATGCCGCACATCGTCGATCTCGTTCATCACCTCTTCGATCTGCCGGATGGCAGCATTTGTTTCAGCGAGTGGAGTTCCCAACGGCATTTTGACATTCATCATCAAAAATGGAATATCCTGCGCCGGCATGAATTCCGTACCGATAATATTGATCACTCCAATTGCCTGCAATCCTAAAATAGCGACGCAGAGCAGGAATAATAATCCCGTAATGATCAAAGTCCGGATTTTATGTTGGAGCACATTTTCGAGAGTATGGATATATTTTTTTCTCAATTTATTGAAAAGTCTCTGCTCTTTAACTTGCTGTTCCCTGGCTCTTCCTTTTTTGAAAATGACGGAAGCGATCGCGGGAACGATGGTCAAAGAAACAAATAAAGATGCAAAAAGGGAGAAGGAGACCGTTAAAGTTAAACCTCGAACCAGGATTCCGGTCATTCCCTCGCTGAAGATCATCGGGAAGAAAACCGCAATTGTTGTTAAGGTCGAAGCAGTGATCGCCATCGCCACTTCGGTTGCACCGATTTTTGCAGCAACTAGTTTGTCCTCACCTTTTTCCAGATGCCGGTAAATATTTTCGATGACCACAATGGAATTATCGACCAGCATTCCGACTCCGAGAGCAAGACCTCCGAGAGTCATAATGTTCAAAGAATATTTGGCAAGATAGAGTGAGATAAAAGTTGCCACAACTGAAATCGGGATCGCCAGAGAAATTGCCAGGGTCGGTCGCCAATTCCGCAGGAAAAGGAACATAATGCAAATAGCAAGAATTCCTCCAACAATTAAATTAACTGCAGCACCACTCGTTACTTTGGAGATCGGTCTGCCCATATCCATAATTTCGGCAAATTTGATATTTCCGCGATAACTTTCTTCGATCTCTACAATTTTTTTCTTCACTCTTTTTCCGACCGTGAGTGTATTCGTTCCCGATTCTTTGGAAACCATCAACATCGCGGTCGGTGCTCTATCCGTTCTGATCTTATATCGCTGTTCCCTAAAGCCATCGACCACCTTTGCTACATCTTTCAAATAAATAGTTTTTCCGGTTTTGGTGATCTTGATTGGGAGGTTGGAAATTTCCTCCGTTGAACGGTATTCCGCAATTGTTCGTACTAAATATTCGCTTTTACTCTTTTGGATATGACCTGCCGACATATTCAGGTTTCCGGCAGCAACTATCTGCACAACTTCGTCTATCGAGATTTTCAGGTGTTCCAACTTTTGCTTATCGACGATGATCTGCTTTTCCGCTTCATCTCCGCCCATAACCATTACCGAAGCCACTCCGATCAGAGTTTTCAGTTTCGGAGCAACATCGTCTTCGAGTAATTCTCTCAACTGGAAAGTATTTTCTCCTCCGGTAACACCATACATCAAGATCGGCATTTGAGAAAGATTGAATTTCATGACGAGTGGTCGGGAAACTTCATCAGGAAGATAATCTGTGATCTGATCGATAACATCGCGTAAGTCTTGCGCTGCAAAGTCGAGGTTCGCTCCCCAATTGAACTCAACCATGATGAGTGAGACATTTTCCATACTTTCCGATTTCAGGCTTTTAATATCTTTCACAGCGGCGATAGCTGTTTCAATCGTTTTGGTTATCGTCTCTTCCACATCCTGGGAAGACGCTCCCGGATAATTAGTGATGATGGAAATGACAGGATAATCCATATCCGGCAGCATTTCCAGACCGAGTTTAGTGAAGGAAATCCCTCCTACGATCAGGATCAGGATGGTCAGCATCAAGATCGTGATGCGTCTATTAACAGAAAATTCAGGCAACTTCATTTTGTCCTCAATTATTTACTCACAGATTTTCACGGATGAACATTGATGTTAAACTTGAATTATGTCAGCTTTAGCTGTTTTGATTTAAGTTTCATCTTCATCCTTCGACTATGCTCAGGATGACAAAATACATTTTGCACCTTTCAGGCATTTTTGCACTATTTAACACACACTTCATCATCATCTCGCAGACCGATATTCCCTTCGATGATCACCTCATCATTTTCTTCGATCCCGGAGATGATCTCGACTTCATTTTCATTCGTGATGCCGGTTTGAACGGTTTTCTTTTTCGCTTTATTATTCCGAACCAGAAAAATTGCGTTAGAATTCACAACAGCAGAATGGGGAAGAGTGATCGCATTTTTACGGGTTTTGGTTAGAAGTTTCAGCCGGCAGAATTGATTATGCTTGAGAATATTTCCCGGATTTTTGAGAGTTATTTCACATAAAAAAGTTCCGGAAAACTGATCTGCTTCCGGAGATAAAAAGGTTATCCTTCCAAAAAAATTTGTATCTTTTTCCGAATCGATATTGACGATTGCTCGCAGTCCTTTTTGCAGTTTGGAAATATCCCGCTCCGAAACATTCAGTTTTACTTTCATCTCCCTTAAATTCATCAAACGGATGAGAACCGGATTCATCATTGAATTGTAAGTTTCTCCTGCTTTCTGGGAAACGAGTGTGATCATGCCGTCGAATGGTGCTTTGATCTCTGTATTCTCCAACAGAAATTCGAAATTTGATTGAGCCGTGATATATGCGGTTTGCACATCCTCAAAAGTTTTTTCGTCGATGGAACCGCTTTTTTTCAATTCCTGCATTCGCTTATAATTTTTCTCCAGATTCGCAACTTGCGCAACTGCCTGGATCAAACTGGAATCATCCATCTTCACGAGCAGATCACCTTTTTTGACCAGATCACCTTCATCAACGAAGATCTCTTTGATCACGGTCGGAATGGCTGGTGTGATGTCGATCACATTTTCCGCTTCCAGCATTCCCGCATAGTCGATGTATTCCGAAATATCTTTTCGAATGGCAGTTACTGTTTTGACATTTCTCGCTCCGCTGAATTTTTCTTCCGTTTTTACCGACTCTTCGGATTTTTTTTCACATGATATCAGCAATAACATCATTGCTATAAAAATCAGGAATATTTTTTTGGGCATCTTGTCTCCTTTTATTACCTCATCCCCAATCCTTCTCCTGCAAGGAGAAGGGAGTATTTTAGCTGAAAGAAACGATTTCCTAAATTTCTTCCCTCTCTTCTCAAGAGAGGGATAGAGGGTGAGTTAATTCGTCCATTTTTTCATCTCATATTTCTTTAGAATAAAATCATAAACCGACGAGATCAAGTTCATCTCACTATTGAACAACAACATTTCCGCATCGATCAGTTCAGTGTTGGTTATCATTCCCTGCTCGAAAAGTTCGTTGATTATTTTGTGATTTTCCTGTGCCAGTTCCAGTGCTGCTTTGTTATTCTCGCAGGTTTGGGCTTTGGTGATCATATTATAAAAAGAGGTTTCTGCTCCGGTCAGCAAATTTTTCGTCGTAGAATCAGTCATCAGTTCAGTTTGTTTCAATTCATATTTGGCTTTTTTCAAATTGGTGTAATTTGCTCCGCTCGTGAAAAACGGAAACGACAACATCGCGGCCAAATTCCAGTTATCATCACCGGAAAAATCCAGTTTATCGTCATTCTCGATCTCATAAGTAAATTGCATGTTCAAGGACGGCAGGAAATTTCCTTTTGCCATCAAGTAATTTTTTTTCATCATTTTTTTGGATAGTTCGAGAGTTTTCAGATTTGGATTATTGGATTTCACCAGGTTCAAATACAAGTTGAGTTTGGATCGAATGTCACTATTTTTCAAATCTGAGAATTCTTTAATTTCCTGTTCGTAATTTTCAATCTGGATTTCTAGAGGAATTGGAGCAGCTTTTTCCAAACCAAGCAGGTTCTTCCAAACATTTTCCAATATTTTGATATTATTGGAAATCTCGTGCAGCGAGGTCTCATCATTTTTAACTTTCACAAGCCACTGCAAAATGTCTGATCGTTGTCCAATCCCAACTTCATATTTCTGCTCGATCATTTCTAAATGCAAGTTCGAGGAGTGTAAGTTTTTTTTTGCGAGTTCCAGCAAGTCATAAAGTTTGAGCAGATTAAAATAAGTGCTGGCAACCTGAAAAACAATATCGTTTTCTTTGTTTTGAAGAGAATTGATCGCCTGCTTTTTGGCAAGACTCGCCAACTGATAGCCGATCAAAACCTTTCCGCCATTGAAGATCGGTTGCTGAACTGTAAAATCGTTTTTGTAAGTCGTTTCATAAACGAGCATTGAAGGTGGCAATTCCAGACCGGGAAACTGGAAGACGGAATATTTTTCGTAAGTATTAAGATCAATTCGGATTGCGGTAGAATTGAATGAGAACTTTGGCAGGAAATTGGTGAAAGCATTTTTCTTGGTCCAACCTGCAGCCTGCAGAGCTTTTTTCTCGGAAAGCAGTTCTTTGTTATTCTTCTTTGCCAGTTCGATGCTTTGCTCTAAAGATATTTTTTCGGAACAGAGAAAAGATAAAAGAAATACAATTATCCCAATAGAAATAATTTTATTCATAAAGACCTCATAATTGGTGCAATCGGAAAAAATTGAATTTTAGTGTCAAAGAAAATTGAAAAAAACAGGAAGATATCTTTTTAACATACGATTTTCAAACAGAGATGGTTGAATTACAGCCGATTCAAATAATAATTCACTCCGATCGCTCGTTTTATATCCAGAATGGTTTCCCGATCTCGAAACAGATATTCCTCGATCAGAGTGTATTTTACACCTTCGATTTCCAAAGAATATTTATATGTAATATCTTTTTTATCTTTCTGTTGATGAACTGAATTTTCATCCAGGATAAATTGCTGTTTGAGAATTTCACCCTCGAATTTATTCAGTTTGCAGGGGAATTTTCCCTTCATTTTGATGATATTTAATACCGACTCCATCTTTTTTCCTTTTCACAATTCAGTGAACATTGAAAATTTTCATCGTTACCGATTCCCGATTGGGAATGTAATAATTCAATTCATATTTTGGATAAAAATAAATCAACATTTTTATTTTTTTTCTTTACAGGAATGATTGGAATTAATTTGAAAAGAAGATGAGAAACCATTGAAATGGTTTATGGATTTTTTATGTTTCATATATCACCGGATTAAATTCCGGTGTTACTCTAACAATAAAAGGAGTTCAGAATAACACCACAATTCATTGTGGTGATAAATAATTAAAGTATTAATCGTAACCATTTCAATGGTTTCAAGAAAGAATGGTGAAGGTTATGAAAAATTGGGTATGGATCCAGGAAAAACAATTTCCAGTAAATAATGCAGAAAAGAACTTTGAATTATTGAAAAAAGCAAACATCTCCGGTATTCTCTGCAGTGGGAAAAAGAAATATATTCAACAAATAATTCCATTTGCTAAAGAATTCGGGATAGAAATTCATTACTGGATAATTACGCTTCTTCACAATAAACCGGAGCTCTATCAAAATCATCCGGAATGGTATAACATCAATCGAAAGGGAGTTTCTTCCATCGAAAAACCTCCTTATGTCGATTATTACAAATGGCTTTGTCCGAACAAACCTGAAGTTCGGGAGTTCATCCTGAACTGGATAGAAGATTTGTCGGAAATGGAAGATCTGGATGGAATTCATCTCGATTATATTCGTTACCCGGATGTGATTCTTCCAAAATATATCCAACCGATCTATAAATTGAGACAGAACAAGGAATTTCCCGAATTCGATTTCTGTTACTGCGTGGATTGCCGGAATGCATTCAAGAAGCAAACCGGAATCGATCCTCTCTATTTGGAAAATCCTGCTTCCGACAAAGACTGGCTGCAATTTCGTTTGGATAATATTTCAAATTTGGTTTCTAAAATCATCGATCTAGTTCATCGGCATCGAAAAAAAATTACAGCAGCGGTTTTTCCAGTTCCGGAGCTGGCAAAAAAACATGTAAGGCAGGATTGGACAAAATGGAATTTGGATGCGTTTTTTCCAATGAATTATTATAACTTTTATGATAAGGATTTGAGGTGGATAGAGAAATCTGTGCATTCTGAAGTTTGTGAACTAACAAAAGAAATACCTCTGTTTTCCGGTCTATATATCCCTGAAACAAATCCGGTATCTCTGCAGAAATCCATCGAATATTCTCTATCAGCAGGCGCAAAAGGAATCTCATTGTTTGATTTCGGTGCGATGACAGATAAGCATTGGCAAATTCTTCGGTAACACGATCATTCTTGATTGTGAAAAAATTAAAATCAAGTTAGTTGAGAATTCAAGGTCTCAAACAAGATGCTTGAGTTACTGTAGCACAATCATCCTTGATTGTGAAAAAATTATAATCGAGTTAGTTGAGAATTCAAAGGTCTCAAACAAGGATGTTTGAGTTACTGTAGCACAATCATCCTTGATTGTGAAAAAATTATAATCGAGTTAGTTGAGAATTCAAAGGTCTCAAACAAGGATGTTTGAGTTACTGTAGCACAATCATCCTTGATTGTGAAAAAATTATAATCGAGTTAGTTGAGAATTCAAAGGTCTCAAACAAGGATGTTTGAGTTACTGTAGCACAATCATCCTTGATTGTGAAAAAATTATAATCGAGTTAGTTGAGAATTCAAAGGTCTCAAACAAGGATGTTTGAGTTACTGTAGCACAATCATCCTTGATTGTGAAAAAATTAAAATCAAGTTAGTTGAGAATTCAAGGTCTCAAACAAGATGTTTGAGTTACTTCAGGAGCATCTATGAAAAAATTTCTAATACTTTTCATTTTAATTTTATCACTTATTCAACTCTTTTCAATAACACTCAAAGAAGTCTATGATACTGCACTCCCTCAAAACGACTACGACAAATATCTCGAACTGGAAACAGGAGAGATTTATACCGGCGGTCTTCTGATTGGAAAAATTTTGAGTCCGTTCACACACGATCTGCAGGGAAATGAAGGACTCAATGTCCGCATCCAGGGAAATGGAGCGATCCTCGACCTGCAGGGAGAAGAAATTTGTATTTCTTATTGCGATAATATTCTCGATATCGAAGATTGCATTATCATAAATGGAAATGTCAGGTTCAAGGGAATCGATACTTCGACTCTGGTCGGAACTCCAACCGGTTCGGTTCGTTTTGTAAGTTTCTATCAACCGCATGATTACGGAATCCGGATAACAGGTTGCGGAGAAGGAATTACCATCGAGAGAAATATCGTGGTCGATGCCATCGATACGGGAAATGACTATATTTTTATGACCGGAATTTCCTCGGATTGGCTGCCCACAGGTTCGAATATTGCTCCTACTGGTCAATCCGGTTTCTATGGTTTTCCGCTTATGATCGATAATTGGTCATTTTTTAATGATGAAGAAACTAATAATATACCCTTAAAACATTTTGTCCTGCTTTGTGAATATGGTTGAACAGAACCAGCTTTTTGGCAGGCTGCTGAAAACGAATCTTTTAATAATATTATAGGTATCGATCCGGAATTGAACGATCCGGAAAATGGAGATTATAGTCTGGCAGATGGATCTCCTACAATCGGTTACGGTTGTCAGACTTTTTCCGGGAGAAATGTTGTATGTGAAAGTTCGATTATAGAGAAATCTCAAAGTAAAACTTTTAGACAATTGCATTCCCATCCGGCAGTCGCGGGATGGGAAAGAGAGAGGATGAAATTCGGAAATAAAAAGAATCGAGATTTCATCGAAGTTTCCGGACCGATCACAGAAGATACGCTCTGGGATGCAGACACTGTCAAAGTTATCGGCGACTTACGAATTCTAAATGATGTCACTCTAACAATCCAACCCGGAACTTATATAGAATTTCAAGGATATTTTAAGATGAAAATTTCAGGAACAATCAATGTGGTCGGAACTCCGGAAGAAAGAATCACTTTCACAAGTAATGATCCGGAAAATTTTGTGATCGATGCATCTCATACCGGCTGCTGGCAGGGAATCAGGTTGTATGATATTTCTTCAATAAACGATACTTCCATCTTTGAATATTGCATCTTTGAATACAGCAAGGCAACAGACGATTCCGAAAGATATTATCCGTTCGCGGGTGGTGCGATTTCCATTTATGATTTTTCCAAATTGATCATTTCCAATAATATTTTCCGAAATAATGTTGCGGATTTCGGTGGTGCGATTTTATGCTCCAATTATTCTGCTCCAGTAATCGTGAACAATCTTTTTTATGAAAACTACGGACTTTTCAGCGGTTCCACGATTTACAATTCCTATTCTTATCCCAAGATCATTAATAATACGATTGTGAATAATTCCTGTCTGAACGATGATATTTTCGTAAATACCGGCACGATCATGAATTTCATTTCCAAACCGTTGATTGTGAATAACATTATTTGGAACAATCCGGACAATTATTTTATTCCTGGCGAATTCTGGGAAAATAAGATCTATTACACCCATAATAATGATATCGAAGGATATGAATCGGAGAATAATAACATCGATTTTGAGCCTTCTTTTTCCGGAGATGAGGAATTTCCTTATTCATTGACAAGTCATTCTCCCTGTATAAATGCCGGAACACTCGATTTCGGAAATTATTATCTTCCGGAACTGGATTTGGCAGGAAATCCCCGCATCTCTGATGAACAGATAGATATAGGCGCATTCGAGTTTCAACCGGAAACAGATATCGAGAAAGATGAATTTCTTATTTCCAATATTAAAATAAAAAACTGTCCGAATCCGTTTCATTCATCTACTACAATATCTTTTGATATTACCTCAGAGAACGGAGAGGATGCTGAGATTTTTATCTATAATTTGAAAGGACAAAAGATAAAACCTGTTAAAAATTTCCAAATCGATAAATCTTCAAATCAACAAATTACCTGGAACGGTAGAGATGAGAACGGGAATAACTTGAGTTCGGGAATTTATTTTTTGAGGATTGAAACCGGAAATTTTTCCAGGAATCATAAGATGGTTTTGCTGCGGGAATGAGAAGAAATCGTCATTCCATCCTGTATTTTGGTATTGAACCTAATAAACCGATAAAAAAGAAAATTATTGACATAAATTATGCAAATCGGAGATTCAATTTCAGATTTACATAGGAGTAGAAATGCTGAAAAAAAACTAAAACAATTAGCAAGATTGTTCCCGGTCGTAACTGTTACCGGTCCTCGTCAATCTGGAAAGACAACCTTGGTAAAAATGTGTTTTCCGAATAAGAAATATCTCAGTTTGGAGGAGCCAAACATCAGGGAGCAGGCAATAATCGATCCACTTGGTTTCCTGAATAAAATGCCGGACGGTGGAATCATCGATGAAATCCAGCGTGTTCCAATACTTTTTTCTTTTATCCAGACGATTGTCGATGAGAACAAAAGAAATAATATGTTCATCCTGACCGGCAGCAATCAATTCGAATTTATGCACAATTTAGGACAATCTCTTGCCGGTCGCACCGGAATCCTGAAACTTCTGCCGTTCAGTTATCCGGAAATCTTCAAAGACAAATTTATTCCATTGACCAGTGTTCTTTTTACAGGTTTTTTCCCGCGTATCTATGATCAAAATATTCCTGAATCTGATTTTTATGCCGGCTTTATCAATACTTACCTGGAAAGAGATGTCAGGTTGCTCAGTAACATTCGTAATCTGGCACAATTTCAGCGCTTTTTAGTAATTTGTGCGAGTCGAACCGGAAGGATAATCAATAAAGAAAATATCTCAAACGAAGCCGGTATTTCCGCAAAAACCGTAGAAGACTGGCTTTCAATCCTGGAAGCAAGTTTCCTCATCTACCGTTTACAGCCTTATTTTAAGAATATCAAAAAAAGGATTATCAAATCTCCAAAATTGTATTTCCTCGATGTGGGTCTGGTTTCTTATCTATTAGGAATTCAAAACTTTAAGCAATTGACTGCTCATCCCTTGCGAGGAGAATTGTTCGAGACTTTTGTTGTTACGGAATTTCTGAAAATCCTTTATCATGCCGGAAAAAGAAGCAATCTCTATTTTTATCGAGACAGCAACGGCAGTGAAATCGACCTGATCCTCGATACTGCTTTCGGTCCTGTTCCTGTCGAAATTAAAGCGAACGAAACTTTTAATTCTTTCCAACTGACAAATTTAAAGAAGTATCGACGACAAGGATTCAAATATATTAAGGACGGATTAATCCTGAATTGTAAATATTTTGATGAATTGTCTGAGACATTAATTTGCGGGTATCATCAAATCGAAAGGTTTTTCAATAAACTGATGGACGATGGAAATTTTGAGATTTAGTAAGTTTTAAGCCTGTATTTCCGGAGAATCTTTCGGGGATATTTAGCGAGGAGTTTACGACTGAAAATCTTAAATTATAATCACAGATATGTAATAACTATGTAACTTGATTTTTTACATCTTGTTTTCAGCGGTTAATATTCCCATACCAAAAAAACAATTGACAACAAACACTCATTTCTGGAAAGAAAAATGCATAAAATGAATAGACAAAAAAATATTAAAGGAGTTGAGCGATGAAGAAAATTCTTTTTATTGTAATGTTTGGATTAATGTTTTCCCTGCTGTTTACAGAAATTATTACTTATAATTTTGATAAACCGCAGGTAAAAACGAAAGCCGGTTTAACCGAATTAATTTATGAAGAATGTCAAAATTTAGGACAGGAAGGAGATCCTTTACTTCCGTATTTCAGCACAAATGTTCTATTATCGCAAAATCAGGAATTGGAGAGTATCAAAATTCTTTCCAAAAATTATTATTCCGAAACTGAAAATATCAAAATCAAACCTGCAAGCAGGCAATTTCCGATTTCTCAAAAAGTAGAAAATTATCGGGTGATTCCCGATCCGGAAATTTACTATTCTTCCAATCCATATCCGGAAAATATTATCGGAAATTCCAATACTCATTTTATGAACGGTCATTCGATCGCTTCCTTCACGATTTGTCCAATCGAGTATATTCCAACCGAAAATCAGGTAAAATTCCTGGAAGATATTACACTGGAAATTCAAACTACAATTTCTCCCGGATCTTCGGAATTGGAAAATTTCCTGAAAAATTCCACGAAAATTCAAAACAAAATCGTGAACCTCGTTGACAATCCCGAAAAGATAAATTCCTATAATTACCCGACTTTAGAGCGAGATGAAGAATATGATTTACTCCTCATTACAAATAATGCACTTTTGCCTGCATTTGAAAATTATATCGATTTCAAGGAATCGACCGGATTTTATGTTGTAACTGAAACTACGGAAAATATTTTCAGCAATTACATCGGGCAGGATGAACAGGAACAAATCCGCAATTGTATCATCGATTATTATACGAATCACGGGATAAGTTATGTCATCCTCGGCGGAGATTCTTCTCCTAACAATCCTTCCGACGATATCGTTCCTCATCGCGGTTTCAGGGTTATGAACGAAGACGATCTGCCTTCCGATATGTATTATTCCAATCTGGATGGAAACTGGAATAATGACGGAGATAACAACTGGGGAGAATTAGGAGAAATGGATCTGTATGCGGAATTGGATATCGGCAGGATTTGTGTGGATAGTGCGACCGAAATCCAGAACTTCACCAATAAACTTATCATGTATCAAAATTCACCGGTTACGGATGACATTGAAAAAACATTAATGATCGGTGAAGAACTTAATGACGATCCCTGGACTTTCGGTGGTGATTATAAAGATGAAATCGCTGATGGTGGAACTTATAATGGTTACACAACAACAGGAATTTCGGAGAATTTCTCCATTTCCTATCTTTATGACCGCGATATGAACTGGACCAAATACGATGCATTCGACCAATTCAATGTTACCGGCATAAACCTCCTCAACCATCTCGGTCATTCCAGTCCGACTTATAATATGAAAATGGATAATTATGATTTGACCACAACTAATTTTACAAATGATGGAATCACTCGTGGTTTTGTCATTGGATATTCGCAAGGATGTTATAATGGTTCATTTGATAACTGGGATTTTAACGGTTATTATGGTGAAGATTGTTTTGCGGAAAAACTTACTACTCTGGAAACCGGGGAAGTCGCATGCATCGCTAATTCTCGTTATGGTTGGTATCATCCCGGCGGAACGAACAGTTCTTCCCAATATTATGACAGGCAGTTTTATGATGCGATTTTCGGACAGGATATTTTCGAGATTGGAGAAGTGAACCGTTATTCGCATGAACTCGATGTTTCGCTGATGGAAATAGATGAATATATGCGCTGGGTTGCCTATCAGACCAATCTTTTTGGAGATCCGTCATTGGATATCTGGACTGAACAACCGACTGATTTTGAGAATGTTATTTATCCTCCTGTGATAGATTTGGGAACTGAAACCGTTCTTATCGAAATCGGAATTCAAGGAGCGAGGATCGGGATTACCAAAGATGGAGATTTGATAGGAGCAGGATTAACGGATGAATTTGGAACAGTCGAGATCATTTTCGATGAAATCCTGACCGAACCGGCAGAATTGAATCTGTCTATTATCGCTCACAATAAAAACAGGTTCGAAGCGACGATCGAAGTATTTGCCGGAGCAGGTCCTTTCCTGGCAATCGAGGAAATTCAGATCGATGATGCGGCTGGAAATGATAATGGAATGATAGATCATGGTGAAACAATCGACTTCCTGGTAGGATTACAAAATTATGGTTCGGAAGAGGCAACCAACATTTCGGCAGCGATCAATTCCGGAAATGAATTCATTACGATTTTCAATAATACTTCGAATTATGAAAATATCCAACCGGATGAAACAGGTTTTGGTTTGGAACCTTTCCAAATCGAAGTCTCTCCTTTCTGTCCCGATAATGAAAGTATTGTTTTTGAGATTGTTGTAATTTCCAATGAATTGGAATGGAATTACAATTTCTTCTTAACTTCCAATTCTCCAATCTTAACTATCGATAATTATACGCTCGAAGACGAGAATAATAATGGTCGTCTGGAACCGGGCGAAACAGTTATTCTTGATATTTGTTTGATCAATAATGGAAACGGGGTGGCTGATAATATTTCCGGTCTGCTTTATTGTGATGATGAGTATATCACCATTAATGACAATTCCTCTCAAATTCCAACTCTTTCCGGCGAAGGATTTTCATATTTTGAGACACCTTTTATTTTTACTGTTCAAGAAGAATGTCCTGTTATTCACAGTTTCCTGCTTAATCTTGTTATCAATGAAGAACTCGGTTATTACAATTTGCTTCAAATCGATCTGAATGTAGGATTCAATGATAATGTAGAATACGGAGAAAACGGCTGGACTCATTATGATTTGAATGCCGGAGATGATCAATGGCATCAAACCGAATACAATTCGCATTCTGCTACTCATTCCTGGAAAGTCGGTGGAACCAACGGAAATGATTATGAGAACAATCTGCTTTGTGCGTTGGAAACTCCCGAAATGGAAATTAATGAAGATTATTACCTGACTTTCTATCATTGGCTGGAAGCTGAGATAAGTTCCTCGTATCCGGGATATTGTTATGATGGTGGAATCGTGGAAATCTATTTCAATGATGAATGGCAGACTATCGAACCTGTCGGAGGATATCCATACTTAACAAGAGGAGATAATAATCCTCCTTTTGCTCAAGATACACCTGTTTATTCCGGCAATATTAACTGGGAAAGAGCGTTTTTCAGTTTGGAAGGTTTTTCTGGTACAGCCAAATTCAGATTCGTTTTCGGCTCTGACGGCGGTTTAACAATGGAAGGCTGGTATATCGATGATATCGCCATTATCGGAGCAGATGCCATGCTCGAACCTCCTTCCGACCTGATTGCGGAAAGTAATGAACCTGTCGGAATTTTATTGAACTGGAATGCTCCCGAAGAAACTCCCGACAGTTATAACATCTACCGGAGAGACGATCTTTTTGAACCATATTCATTTTTAACAGGAACCCCATATACAACATATCTCGATGGAAATATTTCTGCCGGAATAACTTATTATTATGTTGTAACTGCGGTTTATCCCGAAGGTGAAAGTCCTTTTAGTAATCCGTCTCAAGCATCCTGTGAAAATGTCGGGATCGAGGAAAATGAACCGGAAGCGTTTACTACTGAACTTTTGCAGAATTATCCGAATCCTTTCAATCCATCCACTACGATTTCTTTTTCCGTAACACAAACGTCCTCGTTTGTGACTCTGGATATATTCAATCTCAAAGGACAAAAAGTAAAAACTCTCGTAAATGAAAAATTGGATTCCGGTTTTCATTCCTATACCTGGTATGGAAATGATAATTCCGGAAAAAAAGTTTCCAGCGGGATTTATTTCTACCGTTTGAAAACCGGGAATGGGAAATTTTCCAGTACGAAGAAGATGATTTTAATGAAATAAAAGAGTGTCATCCTGAGCGTAGTCGAAGGATGATAACTTGTTTATAATGATTTGAAACATTAGAAAAAATCCCCGTTCATTAATAGCGGGGATTTTTTTCATAAAAAATAAAAATTTTCCTTGCATCTTTTTTTTCGCTTTGAAATTTTGACGACGGGTAGAGAAAAAGGAAAATAAATGAAGAAAATTAAACGGTTTATCAATAATTTCATGATTTATATCCTTACCCCCCCATTCCATAACTCTTTATAAACAAACAAGTTACGCTTTCTCCCAGAACACAGCAATTATTCCGGCGAGTATTTTCTGATGATCGCTGGAATAAAATTAAATATCACAAAAGGAATTTGGCAGAATAAATTCATCAGGATGATTTCCTCTTTATAAAATTTCCCGGTTAGAGAGGATTCGGCAACCATAAAAAAATAAAATGGTTTAGAGTGGAATTTAGGGGAAGGCTTCTTGCTTGTCAGGATGTAGTTTTGAAACAAAGTCCGACTTTATCCCATCGGGTGAGGAGGAAATGTGGAGATGGGAGAAAAAATTTTAAAAAGAGGAAAGTAAAATGTTCATAAAGAAAAGCACGATAATTATTGCCGTAATGGCAATTATGTTGATAAGTAGTGTTGCTTTGAATGCAGCATACTATCATGTTCATGTTACCTCGAATCATATTGGAACTGGTTTTGTTTGGTTAGAAGATGAAGAAACCGGAGTTGAATATGATAGGCAGCCTGTAGAATTTATAAATGGTACAATACACCCACCACCACTTGTTGCACCTGATGGGATAGCTGTTGACGCCCATGCTGAAGGATGGTATCATTTAGAATATGACCATGATTGGGATGATGCACAACCTTTTGGTAATACAAATTTGTTCTTGGATCTAAAACCATTTGACCCAGAGAAAACACCGGCAACCTATTAAAACTAAAATAGATGAGAGCAGTTATCTTGCTGCTCTCATCCTGCTAAAATCGGAGGAAAAATGAAAAGAGAAATTAATGTAATCATTATGTTTTTCATTATATGTTTCTTATCTGCAAATACAGATGTAAACAAGAATTTTCAATTTAATCATAATGATCATCTTTACATTGGTGAATCAAAGCAACCTTATGTATTAATGTCCCATAAAGATTTAATTGTTAAGATTAATGCGAATAAAGAAAGAGAGATAATTTATGAAAATCTGCAAAGATCAGCAGGAATAAATAACACACGAAACACGCTACTACGATTGTACTTCAATCAAGATCAACCCGGTTTTGTGATCCTTGATGAAAATAATGTCTTTGGTGATCATGATGCTATTTGGATAAATGAAACAACTGCTGAAATATCTGTCCCTGAAGGGATCTACAAAATATGTACTCATTTTTATGTCGATTCATTTTGGAGGTTAGTAATTAATTCCGATGTCGATCTTACTTCGGGAGGAGTTGTAGAAGTGTTCATAGAACATAACCAAGCCTGTTATCTTCTCGAACATAATGGTGTGGATATTTATAATGAACCTTTTGATATTAGTGATAAATACTATGCAAATTTTCGTTTTCATTTTCTTGAGCATCCTTTTTTCCTGGGTTTCATCAATTTTACTAATCGAATGTTCACTTCAGGATTCTCTGAAGATATTGTCTTTGTAGCTGGGGAACTAAAACATGATGAAGATTCGATTTATATAACCCAACATGGTCCATTTTTGGAGATCGATTCCGACTTATCTTTTTCTAACGAATCCGTCGAATATTCTCAGCAGCAACTAACTTTGGATATTCCAGCAAGTATAGCAAATCCAAAAATAGCTCTTGCAAATATGTACTGGAGCGATACTGGTGAAGGTTTCTTTTTTTATTGGGGAATTTGTGTAGAAAATTATCTTTTGGAGTGTAACGATGACCAGTGGATTGCAGATTTATATATGATGAATAATGTATATACCGCTACCGGTAATACAACTGAAATTTGTGTATGTTCTCTGGAGGATGAACTCTTTATAGATAATTATTTTACTTCTCCATTTCATTGTATAGACGGAAGTATTGGAAGTTTTTTAAATTTTGTTCCTACAATTGTCGATTATCTTTCACCAGACGGAGAACAATTATTTTTTGGTCAATCACCGCTTTTTATAAAATCTTTTCATACTTACGATGACAATTTATTTTGTCCATACATAAGCATCTACGGATACAATAATGAAGCTCGTGATGACGATAGGCGCAATTCATTATTTTCACTTTTTGATGCTAACGGATATCTTTTTGCAGAAGGAGAATTACCGGATTTGTGGGATTTTTATTTACCTCCGGATGAATATACTCTTGTGGTGGAAAATACGAATTTTAGTCTGAAAGGATTAGATGGAACAAGTAGATTAATAAATGTTTTCGATTCGAGTCTTGAAATGCCAAATCCTCCTTATATAAATGCTTTTCAGATCCGTAATGAAGATGGAAAACCGGTCAATCAACTCGGACATAATGAAAGTTCTTCTCTTTTGATCTCGATCGCAGATAGCGAATTGATCGGTAATGAGTATGTTTATTTTCCTGTTATTACCGATTCTGTTAAAGCTTTTTATAAAGAACATTATGCAGAAACCTGGTCTGAATTGGATGTTGAATTCATTCATGATTATGATGATTATCATACCTGGACTTTCGGAAAAGTTTTTTCAGCAGATCTTTCGGATCTAACCGCGATAGATTCGGTTGCTTATGATTTGAAGATCAGCACCAAAGATGTAGAAGAAAATTATACTGTATTCACACTTGAGCCTGCTTTTACTGTAGGAGATTTTGATGCTACTTCCATTTCCGATAATGAGATAATCCTGGAGAATTATCAGTTATCTCACTATCCAAATCCGTTCAATCCTTCGACAACAATTTCATTTTCTGTAACACAAACGTCCTCGTTTGTGACTCTTGAGATATATAATTTGAAAGGTCAAAAAGTAAAAACTCTTGTAAATGAAAGATTGGATTCCGGTTTGCATTCTTATACCTGGCACGGAAATGATAATTCCGGGAAAGCAGTTTCCAGCGGGATTTATTTCTACCGTTTGAAAACAGGGAACGGAAAGTTTACGAGTACGAAGAAGATGATCCTTATGAAGTAAGAGAAGCAAGAAGAGTTTCTTCATTTAGAAGTAAGAGAAGCAAGAAGAGTTTCTTCATTTAGAAGTA
>CAZFPK010000056.1:0-10167 GCA_964521025.1 uncultured Candidatus Cloacimonadota bacterium
ACAATACCAATTTATAATTGGAGCACTTATTGTCTATTAGTTTAGATATTTAGGTCTTATTTGATCCCGGCATTTCTCATCTTTCCCTGGATCATCGTAGTTCTGGGGTTACAGCAGATCGTTAGAGGTTTATATAATCCGACCTTGAGATTTTATATCAATCACCAGATCAAAGACGAATATCGTGCCACCGTTATTTCTCTGGTCAGTTTATCCGCCAGTCTCGGTTTTGCGATCTTCTCGCCGTTTGTTGGAATCAGTCTGGATAAGAACGGCACGATCCCGACTTATCTGTGGATGGGAATTATTACATTGGGTGGAACTTTGTTCCTGGTCTTACTAAGGAAGTTACAGAAATTGAAGAAGAAGTCGCGGATCGACGCTGATGAAAACTAATAAAAACTTGTTAAATTTTTGAATTTTTCCAGGTTTTCCTAATTGTCATCCTTCGACTACGCTCAGGATGATAAAAAAGTTTTATGAGGATTCATTTTTTCTTAATTGACAGAATTAGTGTTCATTCGATTGTTAATCTAATATTCGGACAAGGAAATGTGATATGAAAATAACTGAAATCTTTCCGGATCGCAACAAGGTCATCATCGGGATGATCCATGTGCCGGCATTACCCGGAACCCCGAAGCATTCCAAAGCGATGAAGGAGATAATCTCGCTTGCTCTCGACGAAATGAAACTCTATAAAGATGCGGGATTAGATGCGGTCATGATCGAAAATATGCATGATGTTCCATACCTGAACCGGAAGGTCGGACCGGAAATCGTGTCCTCGATGACTGCAATTGCCTGCGAACTCAAGCGAAAAGTATCTGTTCCGCTTGGAATTCAAATCCTTGCCGGGGCTAATAAACAAGCACTGGCAGTTGCCAAAGCAGTTGATCTGGATTTCATCAGAACCGAAGGATTTGTCTTTTCTCATATTGCAGATGAAGGTTTGATGAATGCAGATGCCGGAGAACTACTGCGATTTCGGAAGCAGATCGATGCGGAAAATATCGCTATCCTGACCGATATCAGGAAGAAACATTCTTCGCATTCCATTACTTCCGACATCAGCATTTCCGAATTTGCTAAAGCAGCCGAATTTTTTCTGAGTGATGGTTTGATCATTACGGGATCAGCGACCGGGAAACCTGTTGATATCGATGAAATCAAAGTTGTTGGAAAAGCAGCAAAACTGCCGGTTTTTATTGGTTCGGGAATAGATGTAGAGAACATTTCAGAATATTGGAATTATGCCGACGGTTTTATTATCGGTTCATATTTCAAAGAAAAAGGATATTGGGAGAATCCAATTTCAAAGGAAAGAGTTAAAAATTTAATGGAGAAGGTTTATGCTCTGAGAGAAGGATAATTCGCAGGTTGTTCCAAATCGACATAAAATAAGATTTTCAACATGAGTAAAGTTATAAAACAAATATTTCGTGTATTTTCGCGTTTTTCGGGTTAAATAAAAGGAGAAAATCATGCCGATCATTACTTTAGAAAATGCCGGGAATTTAACAGATGAACAAAAAACTCATTTGATCAAAAAATTGACGGATGTCGTTGTTGAAGTAACGCATAAACCGGTGCAGGCGGTTTATGTTCGGATCGATGAAGTACCGAGAAAAAATTTCGGAGTTGGAGGGGAGAGTTTAGGTTGATCCAAAAGAATTAGTTCTTCCATAATGAATCTCCTGTTTTCTTGAAGTTACTGCAAGAAGTCGTAATTTGCACCTTTTGCTTTTACTCTCACGCAATCATCCCGAACAACGAAATCTGCCTTCTTTTTGTTCCATTTCTACGAAAAGAAAAATAGTGTTCATCCTCGAATGTGCAGATATCGATATTCTCGATATTTTGCTGGGAAACTCTTTCTGTCTTTAGTTGATGAAGCAAAACTTTTTTGATATTCAGAAAAGGAAATTCCTGCTCGATTCCGGTTGTTTTAACAAATCTATCAAATGTTATTCGATCGATTTCATAACACTTTTCGCAAATCGAAGGACCGAGTTTTACGATAAGATTTTTTGGATTTGATTTAAAATCGTTTAACAGTATGATCAAAGTTTCTTTAACAATATTTTTCCTCGTTCCTTCTCTTCCGGAATGTGTGGCAGCAATCACTTCCCTAATTGGATCATATATCAAGATCGGGACACAGTCAGCAGTTTTGATAGCGAGGAAAATGTTCTTTTCATTTGTAATCAGAGCATCGACTTGGGGAATCGGAATTTTTGAGATTCCTGCTCCGGCATCTTCTTTTCCTAAGATTTGCACAGAATTTCCGTGGATTTGCTCTGCTAAAATAATATGAGATGTCTGGATTTTTTTCCCTTTTATTTGAATTTCTTCGTTGTTTTTCAAAGACACCAGATCTAAATCTTTATCTCCGAAATGAAAAATAACCCTCTCTCTTTCCCAAATTGAATTTGGGAAAGCATTTGTCGAAATAGTTTTACTTTGATTTAGATTCAACTTTTTTTTAACTCTTTCCAACAATTTAGGCAAATTGTTTTACACCGCAACTCAACTTGCCAGGTTGAGAGATAAATCTAATGACTGAATATATCGATCCATGATAATGAATGGCAATTTGGGCAAATTGTTCTACTTCTTTTTGAAACTCTTATACAACTTCTCCAATCCGTAAGCAAGCGGATTTCCCACCAGTTTGGCATGTTCTTTCAGACTCTCTTTTTTAAGAGGATGAATACTCTCGCTTCTATCGATCGTTTTTCCCAGAACATAACCAATCGGATTGACCGCAACCAGAGCAAAATTAACGGAACGGTCGATCGCCATTTTCCCGATGATCTTGTAGATCTTATCGATCAAATCGGAAGTTATGCTTTTTGCCGAATTAATAACGAATTTTGGAGATGGATAGATAGCTTTTTCCGATACGATGTAAGTCATTTTACAATAATTTTCCGTGATGTAGGAAATTCGGGTCAACAAAGCAGCGTTGACCAAACCATCTGCCAGAGAAGATAATATCTTGTCGATAAACGGAATGCTTTTCAGACCTTCCGTAGCAAACTTTGAGAAGACTTCTTCGGTCGCATATTCGACTCCTTCCGAACCACCGATCGCCATTGAATAATAGATTTTTTTGCAGATCGTCCATAAATCGCGATTGGAAACGCGTCCGTTATAAAGCAGGAAAATTTCCTTGATGTGATTGATGCTTGCCGACAAGATCAGGATGGCATCGAGAAAACCGTTCTGGGCAATGCTGGTGCTGTAAAAAAGGTTGGAAACATTCTTTTTCCGTAAATTGTTGCATTCTTTTTCCAGCACTTTGATGATCTTATCATAACTCTCTTTGTCCTCGGAAATATCACTGAAATCGAAGTTGTTTCTTAACAGAAAAGCATTTTTCCTGAAGTTCTCGATCCGTTCCGTAATCAGTTGCGATTCTTTGTCTTTGTCGGTTGTAGGAGCATAACTTTTCGGAATTTTGAGAATCTTCAAAACCGGGATCACAATAAAATAAATGAATACTCCCAAAACAGCGATCAAAGTTCCATATCCTGCATAAGGATGGATCGATTTCATCGTTGCATAAAGTTCCAGAAACTCCCTGATAATGATGTATAACAGGAAAAGAGAGATAAAAAACAGTATCTTTTTTATGAATTTCATAATATCACCTTTCTACTAATATCATTTTGAACATCCTGACAGCATTCTTTCTGTCAACAAAAACATCCCGAAAAAAAACATCGGAATGTCCGCAGGACTTCCGATTGTTTTTAAATTAGCAATGACCAACATTCCGAAGAATTGCCGAAGCGAAACATTCGGAAGTTGTGTATTGATAACTTGAGTTAAGCCGGCTTTAGCCGATCTTGACTTAAGTTTTCACTTACGGGAAGAAATCGAATTGTCTATCAGGTCATCCGATTGTTAAAAAAAGAATCATCAACATTCCGAAGGTTCAACAAGTTGAAACACTCGGAAGTTGTTTTCCGGGAAGTCTTTCAAAATTAGCACTCTTTTTGTCTGTCTGCTAAAAAATAGTTTGACATCAAATCATCGCTAATTAAATTGTCTTTGTTAGCAGTTAGAAATCTGCTCTGCTAACCGGAACGAGGATAATGAAAAAGAACGAAATCAGGCAGAAAAAAGTTTTATCACACCTGGTGGATGAATATATCCAAACTGTGGAGCCGGTTTCATCCAACTTGATCTGCCAGAAATATATTAAAAATTCCAGTCCTGCCACGATCAGGATCGACTTGAATAAACTGGAAAAATGCAATTTGATCTTTCAACCTCACACCTCTTCCGGCAGGATTCCAACAATACAAGGTTATCGTGAATATTTGAAACAACTCGATGACAAGATCAAGGTTCTCTCCTACGAAAATACTGATATTCTGCGTAATATCCTGATTAAATATTACAGGGATACTCCGCTTGCTCTGCATTATGTAATGCAGCTGCTGGCGAAGGAAACCGATCAATTGAGTTTCGTAGCAGAACCGGAAGTTTCCTACGGCTATCTGGAGAAATTAGAAGTTTTCAAGATCTCGCAGAACAAACTTTTGTTCGTGGTCAGTCTCGATTCCGGACTCGATAAAACCGTGATCCTGAAATCGGAACAGGAATTTTCCGACCAGCAACTCAAAACCATCGTGCGTTATATGAACGACGAACTTGCCGGCTTGAAAATGTTCGATATCCAGCATAAATACCTGGAAGAAATGACCGAAAAAGTTACTGATGAGAACAAAATCCTGAAAATGTTCCTGGAGGAATTGCAGAATGCATTGACCGAGATCAGCAGTTATTTCATCCATTTTGACGGGAGCATCAGTTTCCTCGAACAACCGGAATTCGATGAGAAAAGTTCCATTTTGAGTTTCCTGGGTTTCATTCAAAGACAGGATTATCTCGTGAATCTGATGCAGAAATTTGAAGGAAACCAGGACTACAATGTTATTTTGGGAGAAGATATCGGGCAGCAGGAACTGGCAGATTATTCACTGATTTTCGCTAAATATGAGATATTTGGAGTCCCCGGTTATCTGGGAATCGTCGGTCCTGTCAGGATGAAATATCAAAAGAATATTCCTATTATTCGCGATATTGCGAAGGTGATTACAAATACAACCAAAAAAGGAATGATGGTAGCACAAAATGGCAAATAAAAAAGAAAAGATCGAGAAAGAAGAAGTTTCGGAAGACAAGAAAACCGAAAAAAAAGAAAAAAAGAAAAAACTTTCTTTAAAGGAAAAATACGAACTTTTGATGATCGAGAGTGCGGAACTGAATGATAAAAGACTGCGCATTGCAGCAGAATTCGAGAACTTCAGGAAAAGGAATATTTCGGAAAAATCGGATTGGATAAAAAACGCCAATCAACGCATCGTGCTCGAACTCTGCGATGTTATCGATAATTTTGAACGGGCTTTGCATCCGGAAATCGAAAAAAATTTGGAAGCATATTCCAAAGGAATAGAACTTATCTTCCAGCAATTGGAGAATGTCCTTAAAAAAGAAGGTGTGGAAAAGATCGAAGCATTGGAAGAAGAATTCGATCCGAATTTCCACGAGGCATTGGCTCACATTCCTTCCGAACTCGAGGAAAATAAAATCGCAGCCGTTATCCAGAATGGTTATAAAATGAATGATAAAGTGATCCGTCCGGCGCGGGTTGCAGTCTCGAATGGTGAAAAACCGGAAAAGAAGGGCAACGAATCAGACTCCACTTCGTTACGCCCTGACAAGCAAAACGAACGAGACGAACAGAAAAAATAGTAGAATAGAAGTGTAATTCAAACAATCTTGTTTGAGAATGTGGCTCGTTTTTGTAAAACGAGAAATAAGCAAAACACATTTTACAAAAATGTGCAACAAACCTTGCGAACGGTCTCTACCAGCGAAATTCTTAAAAGTTGACCTTCGGAATGGTGCGAAAAAACTTAAGTCAATTCGAGTTGAAACTCGACTTAATTCAAGTTTAAGAGTAAAAATTTGTTCGTTTTTGTTCGCTGTTAAAAAATATAAAAAAATAAATCGGAGGTTATAATGGGAAAAATAATCGGAATCGATTTGGGGACCACCAACTCCTGCGTCAGCGTTATGGAAGGTGGAAAACCGGTCGTTATTCAAAGTGCGGAAGGAAGCAGAACAACTCCTTCAGTGGTGGCTTTCACAAAAGATAAAGAACGGCTTGTCGGGCAGTTGGCAAAGCGGCAGGCAGTTACGAATCCGAAAAATACTGTATCTTCCATCAAAAGATTTATGGGAAGACAATTGAACGAAGTCGGTTCGGAAATGCAGAATGTTACTTACCAGGTAAAAGGCGGAAAATTCGGGGAAGCAACCGTTCATATCGACATTGAGAATAAGGATTTCACTCCGCAGGAAATCTCGGCAATGGTGCTGACGAAAATGAAGGAAACTGCGGAATCTCATCTCGGCTCGAAAATTACGGAAGCGGTTGTAACTGTTCCTGCGTATTTTAACGATGCGCAAAGACAGGCAACAAAAGATGCCGGAAAAATCGCAGGACTCGATGTCAAGAGAATCATCAATGAGCCGACTGCGGCTGCTCTGGCTTACGGATTGGAAAGTAAGAAAGAGGAAAAAGTTGCAGTTTACGATCTGGGTGGTGGAACTTTCGATATTTCCATTTTGGAAGTTGCGGAAGGTGTTGTGGAAGTACTTTCTACAAATGGAGATACACATCTCGGCGGAGATGATTTTGATAAGAAGATCATGGATTGGATTTTATCCGAATTCAAAAAAGCGGAAGGAGTTGATATTTCTCACGATGCGATGGCAATGCAGAGGATCAAAGAAGCAGCCGAAAAAGCCAAGATCGAACTTTCCGGAACGCAAACTGCGAATATCAATCTTCCGTTCATAACAGCAGATGCATCCGGTCCTAAACATCTGAACCTGGATCTTTCTCTTCCCGAATTCAATCGCATGACATCTGATTTGATCGCTCGTTCGATCGAACCCTGCAAACTGGCTCTCAAGGATGCCAAACTTTCAGCGAATAATGTCGATGAGATCCTGTTGGTTGGCGGAAGTACGAGAATTCCGGCAGTTGTGGAAGCCGTGGAAAAATTCTTCGGAAAAAAAGCGAATAAAAGCGTTAATCCCGACGAAGTTGTAGCAGTCGGTGCTGCTATTCAGGGCGGGATCCTTTCCGGAGATGAAAACCTGAACGACATTCTTTTATTAGATGTAACTCCGCTCTCTCTCGGCATCGAAACTCTCGGCGCGGTTATGACAACCCTGATCGAGAGAAACACGACCATTCCAACCAAGAAAAACCAGATTTTCTCAACTGCTGCGGACAATCAAACAGCCGTTTCTATCAATGTTCTGCAGGGAGAACGCTCGATGGCTGCCGATAATCGAACTCTCGGCAAATTCGATCTGGTTGGAATTCCACCGGCACCGCGCGGTATGCCGCAAATCGAAGTTACATTCGACATCGATGCGAACGGGATACTGCATGTTCATGCCAAAGATAAAGGAACCGGCAAGGAACAATCCATCAAGATCGAACGAACCGGTTCTTTGAACGAAGAAGAGATCGATAGAATGGTCAAAGATGCGGAAGCTCATGCGGAAGAAGATAAGAAGCTGAAAGAATCTATCACTGCTCGCAATGAAGTCGATACGCTTATTTTCTCGACGGAAAAAAGCTTAGGAGAACACGGCGACAAACTTCCTCCGGAAGAAAAACAGAAAGTCGAGGAAGCGATCAAGGAAGCCAAAGAGAAGATGGAAAAAGCAACTTCCAAAGAAGAATATGAAGCCATTCGTGATGATCTTGGCAAAAAAGCCCAGAAACTGGGTGAGATCATTTATGCGGAAATGCAGAAGCAGCAGGCAGCACAAGGCGGACCTGGTCCGGATATGAAAGATGCCGGTTTCGATCCGAGTAAAATGGGAGGACAACAGCAGCAGCAAGCACCCCTCAAAGATGAACCGAAAAAAGACGGTCCTGTCGATGCGGATTTTGAAGTTGTGGATGATGAAAAATAATCAGTTAATCGGTTGAATTTGTTGAATTGGTTAATTAGGAACAAAACCCTGAAAAAGTCTCTCTCAAGATTTCTTGCACTTGACTATTTCAGGGTTGCTTTCAAATAAAAAATTGAATTAAGTCTGCTTGCAGAATTGATTTAAGCTTCCCGCTATCAACTGGCGGATAGTTCTTTTCGATGAAATCTAACTCGTAAAACAAGATTCCGATTTTGTCCATTCTTGTGAAATTTTCAACTCCTTATTTTTTAGGAAGTTAGAAAATGGTTTCATAGGAGTTGCATAATAACCGAATAACTTAAATCATGTGGCAAATCCCGGATTAGTCAAGTTCTCAAATAAGGGATTTTCTGACTGAACTCCATTATAGATAAATCTGTTATGAAGTCCAGTTTGAATGTTTAAAGGAAAAGTAATGGCAAAACGAGATTACTACGAAGTTCTGGGAGTTCAAAAAAATGCTTCCGACTCGGAAATCAAAAAAGCTTATCGCAAACTGGCGATGAAATTCCATCCCGACAAAAACAAAGATAACAAAGTAGCGGAAGATAAATTCAAAGAAGCATCCGAAGCTTACGAAGTTCTTTCCGATCAAAGTAAACGGCAAAGATACGATCAATTCGGTCATGCCGGTCTGGAAGGAGCATTTGGTCGCGGCGGATTCAGCTGGAGCGATTTTACCCATGCTTCTGACTTTGAAGACATTTTCAGTGGATTAGGTGGTTTAGGAAGTATTTTCGAGAGTTTTTTCAGCGGCAGCGGATTCGGTGGAAGACGAAGTTCCAGACAAAGTAATCGCGGGGAAGACCTGCAGATCTCGCTTTCCTTAACTTTGGAAGAAATCGCCAAAGGCATCGATAAAAAGATCAAGATAAATATCAAAGACAGTTGTGATAAATGCAGCGGTACCGGTTCTGCAGACGGAAGCGTCCAAACCTGTTCGCAATGTCATGGCTCGGGTCAGGTCATGCAGACAACTCGCTCTTTGTTCGGACACATGCAGACTGTAGTAACCTGTCCTTCCTGTCACGGTGAAGGGAAGATCATCAAGAACAGATGCCTGAAATGTAATGGAGACGGTCGCTCTGCACATGCCAAAACGATCAATGTTCATATTCCGGCTGGAGTTGCGGAAGGACAATACATTCGTCTGCGTGGAGAAGGGAACAGCGGTAAAAGAAATGGTCCCAAAGGTGATATCCTGGTTCTCATTCACGAAAAAGAGCACAGCATTTTCGAACGGAACGATGCTGATCTTGTCTGCGAATTCCCGGTAAGTTTTTCCCAGGCTGCTCTCGGTTCTGAAATACAATGCCCGACTCTTTCCGGAAAAGTGAAGATGAAAATCCCGGCAGGAACTCAATCCGGAAAAGTATTCCGTTTGCGAGCTCAGGGATTACCGCATGTGAACAGTTCTTATCGCGGAGATCTTTATGTTAAAGTTATGGTCATCACACCAACCCGCTTGAATTCTCAAGAAAAGGAACTTTTCCAGAAACTGAGCGAATTCGACTCTGAAAAGAAATTACAACCCGGGAAAAGTTTTTTCAGTAAATTGAAGGAGTTTTTTGTGTAGGATGATCAAACCTTGAATTAAGTTTTCCGGCAATGGCGGAAGGCTTGATTTAAGGTTGGAATGACAGCAAAACTTAAATCGTGATCGACTCAAGCCGAGTTAACTCAAGTTTTAAAACCGAAAATAAAATCAATTTTAAGCCGCTCATTAAATAGAGCGGTTTTTTGTTTGTAAAGAATAGAAATGTTGACAGATAATGTTCACGATAATTTTTATTTCAATTGCTTCCACGAATAAATTCGTGGGCTGATTTCGGGAGATAAGAACGATGTTCCATCGTCGTTCAATCAGGTTACCATATTACGATTACTCACAAGATGGAGCATACTTCATAACATTAATATCTCATGCTCGGGATCGGCTTTTTGGCGAAATAATCGATGGTAAAATGCTATTGAATGAGTTTGGAAAAATTGCCAGAAATAATTGGGTAAAGACTCCATCAATCAGACCTGAAGTAAAACTTGGTAAGTTCATAGTAATGCCGAATCATTTGCATGGAATAATCTGGATAAGTAAGGGCGTATCGCAATACGCCCCAACTCAGTCCTCGAACCAATCAGAAAAGGGCG
>CAZFPK010000056.1:10267-19518 GCA_964521025.1 uncultured Candidatus Cloacimonadota bacterium
AAGGGCGTATCGCAATACGCCCCAACTCAGTCCTCGAACCAATCAGAAAAGGGCGCATCGCAATACGCTCCAACTAAGCGAGCATTCAGATCTCCATCTAAAACTCTTGGAGCAATCATCAGAGGGTATAAATCTTCCGTTACCAAAGAAATAAATATAATCAGAAAAACTTCTGGTTCACCAATTTGGCAACGAAATTATTACGAACATATAATAAGAAATGAGATCGAATTAAATAATATCTCTCATTATATCCTGAATAATCCCCAAAATTGGGGAAAAGATAAATTATTTAATTTATAATCGAGGTCTTATGCCCTGTTTCTACACACCAAACCTGAAAAAAGATGACAAAAAAATCTCCATTATCGGAGAAGAACATCATCACCTGAAAAATGTGATGCGGAAAAATATCGGAGACGAAATTCTGTTAACAAACGGAAAAGGAATTCTGGCTGATGCGAAGATCATTGAGTTTTCAAAGAAGGAAGTCCTTGTGGAAGTTTTAACCGTTAAAGAAGAAACAATCTCCGAACCGAAAATCGCAGTCGCTTTTGCTCACCTGAAAAATAAACACGACCATCTCATCATCGAGAAACTGACGGAACTCGGAGTGAAAGAATTCTTTCCAATAATCACAGAACGAACCGTTCGCAATCCATCCAAAAATACTGAAGAGAAATTTCAGAAAGTGGCAATATCTGCCATCAAACAATGCGATAATGCTTTCCTTCCGGAAATTCATAAAACACAAGATTTAAAAGAATTATTCAGTTCAATACCCGATTATCAGCCAATTGTTGCTTTGGAAATCGGAAAACATCAAACCATTTCGCAGATTGCTGAAGAATTTCATAAACAGTTTTGTCTTATCATCGGACCGGAAGGCGGATTCAGCCCGAATGAAATCGAACTTTTCAAACAAAAAGAAATTCCAACTTTCAGTTTGGGAAATCATATCTTACGAGCGGAAACAGCAGCGATCGCTTCTGTTTCACAACATCTGGAATTTTATTTGAAGAAAAATCCGGAGTATTACTAAACTTTGAAAATGCTTCTTTCATTGTTTCTTCCTGCTTGGCACTTTCAAAGTTGGATGTCTGCTAACTACTCAAACCTTGAAAGAGTTAAGTGCAAGAGAAATTGAAAGAAACTTTTTCAAGGTGATTAAATTATGAAAAACAAAATCTTGAAAAACAAAACCCAAATCCTGAATTTCCTGCAAAAAGACATCTATCTTCACCTTTACAGTATCGGTGACCTGGATGGTTTTTTCTGGAAAAATTCTATTTATTACGGACTTCTCGATCAAGACGAGATCAAAGCTATCATCCTGCTTTATAAAGGATTGAAAATACCAACAATTCTTGCTCTCGATAAAAATATCTCTAATTTGAAAAAATTGTCCGGATTGATCAGAAACCAACTTCCTGCTAAATTTTACTCTCATCTCAGCATCGGTTTGGAAAAATATTTGAAAAAATCTTTCTATTTGGAATCACACTTGAAGCATTACAAAATGGCTTTGAAAAATTCCGCAAAATTGGAGAATATCGATTGTTCAAAAACGATTCTTTTATCGGCAAAGAATTTGAATGAAATCCAAAATCTCTACAAAACAAGTTATCCCGGAAACTGGTTCGATCCTAAAATGCTGGAAACCGGACAATATTTCGGTTTGAAAGTCAGGAATAATCTTGTGAGCATCGCGGGAATTCATGTCTTTTCCCCAAAATATAATGTCGCTGCTCTGGGAAATATCACAACTCATCCTGATTTTCGCGGTAAAGGTTTTGGCAAAATCGTGACCGCAAGACTTTGCCAAAATCTTCTGAAAACAGTAGGTTTTATCGGGTTGAATGTAGCAGAAGATAATTCTCCGGCAATTTCGGTTTACAAAAAACTGGGCTTTGAAATTGTCAGTTCGTATGAGGAATTTATGGTTATGTAACTCATAGCTCCTGCATTGAGAAAAGTAACTCATTGCTCCTGCATTGAGAAAAGTAACTCATTGCTCTGCTTTGAGAAAAGTAACTCATTATTCTGCTTTGAGAAAAGTAACTCATTGCTCCTGCTTTGAGAAAAGTAACTCATTGCTCCTGCTTTGTGATTTTGAGATTTGCCGGACTCGACTTGCTGCAATGAGCGAGTTGAGAACAACAAACATCATATCGAAAAGTATTAGAAATTTTTTCTCAAACTGGAGGTATGAGTTACAGTAGATTGTCACAAACCGGAGGTTTGTGTTACATGGAAAAAATCGAAAAAATCATTTCGGAAGCAATTATCGGCACTGAATTTTTAGACAAAACTTTTATTGTCGGCGGATATGTGCGCGACAAAGTCATGGGATTTCAAAGCCAGGATATGGATATCGTCGTGGAAATGAAAAACGGGGGGAAAAAACTGGCAAATTTTCTTTATCGGAAAGGAGTGTCTTCCCGACCTGTTATTTTCGAGAATTTCGGAACAGCTTTTGTTTTAATGGGAAATCATAAAATTGAATTCGTGATGACGCGCAAAGAATCTTACCGGGAAAAAGACCGAAAACCGGAAGTTGAAACAGGGACTTTAAAAGAAGATGTTTTTCGCCGGGATTTCACTGTAAACTCTTTATTGATGGATATTGTTTCTGGAAAAATAATCGACATCTCCGGTAAAGGACTCTCAGATATCAGGAGCAAGATCATCCGCTCGACATCCAACCCGGAAATTATCTTTGGAGAAGATCCTCTGCGGATGTTGAGAGCAATAAGATTTTCCGTAAAATTGGGATTCACGATCGAACCGGGAACAGCAAAAGGTATTCGAGATAATTCCACAAAACTGAAACACATTTCCTGGGAACGCAAGCGGGATGAATTGATCAAGATGCTGGAATCGGAAGAACCTGTGCGTGCTATTCGTTTGCTCGATGATTTTGATCTTTTGAAAAATCTCGTTCCGGAACTGGAAAAATTGAAAGGTCTGCAGCAGGGAAAATGTCATGATCTCGCTGCTTTCGAACATACTCTGCATGTTCTGGAATTAACTAAACCTGATCTCGAATTGCGATTATCAGCACTTCTGCATGATATTGGAAAAGCAGAAACCGTTTCTAAAGATGAGAATGGTATTCATTTTTTTGAGCATGAAAAAACGGGTACGGAAATTTCTAAAAAAATCCTGAAACGATTACGGTTCCCTTTGCATCAAATCAAAAAAATATCTTATCTGACCCAAAGTCACATGATCCTGAAAAGTGCGGGAAAAAATGGTGAGAAAATATCCAACAAAGAATTAAGAAAATTGATCTTCGAATCCGGAGAAAATCTCGAAATGTTGCTTGATTTGATCCACGCAGACAACCAGATACATGCAAAAGATTATACCAAACCTGTGCAAGTTCCGGGAATCAGGAAAAGGATAACTGCACTTAAAAAAGATTTTTCAAATCCGGAAATGCCGGTTACCGGAAAAGATGTGATGGAATTTTTCAAACTTAAGGAAGGTACAAAAATCGGGGAACTGCTGGAGAAAGCAAAAGATATCTGGTTCGAACATCCGGATTGGAGAAAAGAAAGAATCCTGAAGGAAATGTAACTCATCCGGTAACTACCGAGAATGCGAGTTGAGTTATTGATAGTCCGAAAGAAGAGATTTTTCGATTTTTTATAAGCGAGTAAATCATTCACCCTGATAAATCAGGGTGTTATTCTGAAAAATTGATTTCAATTTCGAAAAAAAATTAATCGAAGTAACACCACATTTCATTGTGGTGAGGATAAATATAAAAAAGCGATCAGTAACCATTTTAACGGTCTTTATGAAATTGCTGTAATCAAATTATTGAAAAAATGGAAAAACTCATAACTATTTTGATATAATAAGTTAAACAGGAATTACGAATTATTGGAGATTTCTTTATTTAGAATTTATGCTGTTTTTCTTAACTGCGAAATTTAAGTCAATTAATAAAAATCGCGTTTTCTTTCCAACGGGCTTTTTTACTAAAAAGTTTTTGCGGTAGATTCAAATTATACGGGTTGGTTTTAATGATATTAATTCTTTTCCGGATCTGCTTGGTCGTATAATGCTCGTTTGTTGATTGTGGTTCGATCAAAAATAGTCTGTTTAATAAAGCAAGTGCTTCTCTGGTATTATATCCGGCACGAGCTGCATAGACCAAACCGAGATAATCGGCTTCCTGTTCGTATTTTTCCAACCTGCCGTTAAAGATCGCATCATAAATTTGAACCGCGAGTTCTTCCATTTCGGTTTCCACATCGCTGATTTCACTCCCGAAAGCGCTATCTATCTCAGCAAGTTCATCCTCAAGATCCAAAAATGCATCATCTGCCATGACCTGTTGTTTTCTCTCTTCCAGTTCGAGCATTCCATGGTGGCGCGCAACATGAGAAATTTCATGTGCCAGCACAAAAGCGAGTTCTGCTTCCGAATCGATCTGTTTCAACATTCCTTTGGTAATAAAAATAATTCCACCCGGACAAGCATAGGCGTTAACTTTGTTCGTGTCGAGGACAAAAAATTTAAAACCTATATCGTAAGCATCCGTCGATTCCACGATAATATTTCCCACAAAATTAACATAATCCTGGATAATCCTGTTCCGGTAAAGACCTAGAGAAGCAATTTTAGAAGCGATCCCTATCCCGATTCCTTCTTCTGAAAATGAGAAATATTCTTTTCCTTGATAAGTGGGAAGATGAATTTTTTTATGATTTTTCTTCAGGTTAAATCCCTTATAGGTTTTCTTCCTGAATTTTTTATATTCGTTATAATCGAACCTATACTTTTCGAGGATTTCCGGAAAAGCCGGATCACCTTTGAATTTTTGGGAATATTTTTCTGCGAAACCCTTTACTCCAGCAGACATGCCATGTTTGGAAATCTTTAAAGATGCCGGCTGCGCTGCCATTTTAGAAAAAACATCTTCCTGTTCTTTCCTCTCATTAGTAACTTTTTTTGAAACAAAACCGGCATTACGAGCAAAGTCGATCTCATACCAACCGTCTTCATCTCCCAGGATTGTAAAGATATCACCTTTCCGCATTTCGGTAATGATCTCAAAATAAGAAGCCGGTCCGGAGCGGACAATAGCTCGATCTCTTTTTACTTCAGCTTCTTTTTTTCCCCTCGCAAATAGAGAAATAAAAATTATCATTGTGAGGTTAATTATCAGAAATTTCTTCATTTCACCTCCATCTTAAAAATACCGTCCCAAATTTCCGGTGGAACTTTTATTAATGATTGGCAGCGGTCAAGCATTTCTTTTGCCGGAAGATCAGCAAAATCATGAACCAATCTCCCGAAAATTTTCGCTGCTTGCTCAAAATTCCCTTGCCTGTAAAGATTTAAGGCATTTTCATAATCTTTGAAAATATGTTTCTTTGAGTAACCGGATAAATCTACCAGTTCATAGATGCGGGTCGGTTCTTTCTTGCCTTTTACTTTGATAAAATCCAGTTCCCGACAAAGAAATTCTTCTTTCACAAACCGGTAAGTTGCTTCACTGATAATTATCCAGGTTCCGAAAACCTTGTTCACTCCTTCCAATCTTGCTGCCAGGTTGACCGTATCTCCGATCGCAGTGTAGTCCATCCGTTTGTCCGAACCGATATTTCCGGCAACCAGCGATCCCGAGTGAATTCCTATCCGCGTATGAAGATGAAAATTATCCGGAATTGATAATGAACTTTTATCAAATCCGGCGCATAATTTCCGATGTTTTAAAGCCATGTTGCAAGCAAGTTTGGCATGACCCTCCCGCGAAATAGGAACTCCGAACAAAGCCATGATCCCATCTCCGGTATATTTATCGAGGAGTCCGTTATTTTCCAGAACAAGTTCCGTTAGTTTGTTCAGATAAACATTAAGATCAGTAACCAGTTCTTTCGGTGTTTTTGTTTCGGAAAAGGTCGTGAAATCCGCAATATCAGTGAAAAGAACTGTTGCCTGGATTTCTTCTCCTCCCATTTCGATCTGTTTTGGATGTTCCACTAATTTCTCGATCACATCAGGGTGCAGATAGCGTGAAAAGATCCTGCGGATCTCCCGTTTCGACTTTCCTTCGATGAGATAACTGATGACAATGCTCGACAAATAAGCCAGTAAGAATCCGGTAAAAAGTAAAGTAAAATTCAAGACGATCCGGGCTTGCTTCCAGAGAAAATAATTCGTCAGAATAATCACTATCAGAAGCAAAAACAAAATAAGATGACTCTTTTTATCGGAAAAATGAAAAACTGAAAAAAGAATGATAAAAATGATGAGAAAAGAAAAAATAAACTCGATTGTTTCCGGAACAAAATGCACAAAATCTTTATTCAGCAAATTACTCAAAATCGTAGCCCAGATTTCCATTCCGGGAAGGATTTTTGATTGTGGAGTTGTTTTCAGGTCCATCAAACCGGCAGCTGTCACCCCGATGACAATATATTTATCCTTGAAATTTTCTAACGGGATCAAAGGTTCTTCGTTCCGGCTTTCTTTGATCGCAGAATAAATTACTGCCTGAAAAGGATAATAATGGAAAATGCTTTCATTTTTGTCGTTTCCATACCAATTCACAAAATAATTATTCTTTTTATCAAGTGGAATGGAGACATTTTCAATCCTGATTTTATTTTTATCCATCATGATATTGCTGTCGGGATAAAAATTATTTATCCAAACATCTAAACTCAATTGCCTTAAAATCTTGTTTTGATAAGAATAAAAAACCGGAATTCTCCTGATCACGCCATCCTTGTCCGGCTCGACATTGATGATCCCGATCGATTTTGCAGATTCCAAAAATGGTTCGATGGGAGCCAGAACTCCCGGAAATTTCCCCACCGATTTTTTGATATTTTCGTTTTGAAAAGAGAATTTGGAAAGGTCGGGTTTATCCAACCTTTCATCCTCCGAAAGTTGAGCAGTAATATAAACATTCCCCGCATCTTTGATAGATTCTGCAAATGCTCCGTCTGTCTCTTCGGCATAAGTTTCTTCCCTGTTCAGATCAGGTTCGTAAAACTGCATATCGAAAACAACTGCCGTTGCTTCTGCCTCCCTGAAATAATCTACAATATGAGCATAAAACTCACGCGACCAGGGATAGGAAATACCGTTTTCTTTGAAATAATTCAAACTGCCGTCATCGATCGCAACTATGACAATATTGGAATCTGCCCGTTCCGGGATAGGAGCGAGTTTGAAACGGAGATCGATCAGTTTGTATTCCACTTCCTGCATAAAATCGGATGAGTTGATCAAATAGGTGAGTGCTAACAGAACTAACGAAAATAACAGTAAAATATACCAGCTTTTATAGATTTTGATAATATTGAATTCCTTTTCTTTTTTCCTTTGCATAATCCTTTTTCTCCTGCATCGGCAAAATTGATTTTTAAAATCAATATGCGTTGATTTGCGTCAAGTCATAAAATAAAACTTGCCAAATTTCAAAAATTCGGCAAGTTTTCAAAAGTTGGAGAAATTTTGAAAAATAAATCAAAAGCAGTGATCTTTATGCTGATCTCGTCTCTGTCTTTTGCTTTGATGGGAGCATTTGTCAAACTTGCCGGAAATATTCCGTTATTCGAGAAGGTATTTTTCCGGAATTTTGTGAGTCTGCTGGTCGCTTTTTTTCTGATTCGGAAAAGTAAAAGTAAGGTCTTGGAAAAAATCGAGAACTTGAAATATCTGCTAGCACGGTCAGCACTTGGACTTCTCGGTGTTGTGTTATATTTCTATGCGATCAATAATCTTTTGCTCGCAGATTCTTCGATGCTGAATAAACTCTCACCGTTTTTCGTTACTTTTTTTGCCTGGCTTTTCCTCAAAGAAAAACTTTCCGGATTCCAGGTTACTGCTTTGATCTTCGCCTTCTTTTCTGCCTTATTGATCATCAAACCAAAATTCGAACTTTCTGTTCTTCCCGCTTTTGCCGGATTTTAAAATACCAACTTTTATTCAACTGATCTTCCTTTTGGGAACAGGAATTTTCGCAGCTGCCGGGCAGTTCGGCTTGACTCTTGCGTACAAATATGCAGGAGCAATCGAAGTTTCGGTTTATATTTATGCTCATATTTTATTCTCTGCGCTCATCGGATTTTTTTTATGGAAGGAAGTTTCGGATATCCTGAGCATTGCCGGTGGAATTATCCTGATCTCGACTTCGATTGGTGTTTTTGTTTATAATCTGAACAGGAAGTAGATTTTTCTGTTTTCTTTTGTGTTTTTCGTGTTTTTTTTAACACGGCGTAGTGAAACGAAGACGATTGAGGTAAAAAAAATAGAAAAAATGATTGACATCATTTATTCATCTAATTTTTCTCGGCTTCGATTCTGGGGGAAATTTAACAAAGGGAAAAAATCATTTGATGGATTGCAGGATTTTGTTTAATATCGAAAATTTGAAAATACAAAATTTAATTAGAAATTTGAAATTAGATATTTGTAATTCCATCCCTGTCTCCCCCCCCATTTTATAACTCCTTATTTTACAACAACTTACGCCCTTTCCCGAAAAACATCTTTTATTCCGGCGAGGATTATCTGATGATGCGTCGGATAAAAGTAAATACACCTACCGGAGTTTGGAAGAATAAATTTATTCTGAAGATTTCCTCTCTATAATTCTCCCGGTTAGAGAGGACCTGACAATCATAAAATAATGAAATGATTGAAAGTGGTATTAAGGGGGAGACTTCTTGCTTGACCGAGCGTAGTTTTTGAACGAAACCTGGGATTTTCTCATCGGGTGAGGAGGAAATGTGGAGATGGGAGAAAAAATAAAATGAGGAAAATAAAATGAAAAAGATATCAGTAATACTATTGCTATTAGCAATGACAGTAGGCTCGCTATTTGCCAACGATTGGTATGTTCACACTAAATTGGTTAGTGGAAATGGTAGTATAACTACAGAGTATAATGCAGCTGATGGTGATCATCATATTGATACTTCTTGGTATATTTCAGGACAACAAAAAGACTTTACTGTATCACTTTGGCCACCTGGTGACTATGTACCTAATTATTTCTTTGCTTACGGTTTAGGTGATTATGATCAATGTCCTGCTGGAGATAGCGGAACTCATCATTATCTATATATATGCGACCCTTCCGGAGCACAACCGCGCGACGATGATGATCCAATGGAAGAATGATAAATAGCAAAAATGACCGGGCTTTAACAGGTCCGGTCATTAATTACTAAGGAGATAATCATGAAAAAAATAGTTTTTATATTTATTATGTTTTATAT
>CAZFPK010000057.1:0-19387 GCA_964521025.1 uncultured Candidatus Cloacimonadota bacterium
TAAAAAAGAGGGACGTCTTTTAATTAGAAAGATACTTTAGATATTTAGGTTCAATGAAATGAAAGAATTTATTGAAGAGATAGACAGGTTTATTTTCAAAAAATAGTAAAAAGGAGATGAACAATGCCTGATAAAAAAGGAAAATTATATTTATTCGAAGCCATCGAATTAAGGAACGAATATGATCGTCATCTTAAACTTCTGGAGAAATTGATCAAAGGAGATCCGGATAAAAGTAACAGGTTATTTCATAATCGTGATGAAGAAGAAAAAGAACCGGCAGTGGATTTTGATCAAAAAGAATTGGGAAAGGAATTAAAGAAAATCCAAACTAAAAGAGTCAAACTCAATCAAGCGATCCAGATGGCAAATTTTAAATTCCGGATCGATTTTAACGGAGAAAAGATCTGTCTTGCCGAAGCATTGGAGATCAGGAAAAATCTGTTAAGGGATTCTGAAGAATTATCTGAAAAAGTAATGAATTCGGCTTATAAAAGGATTATCCATAAAGAAGAACGAGATATTGTCCACGAACCGAAATTTCTTTTCAAACAGGTTTATAAAGACTTTCAGGATAATATCGGAAAAATCAGGGAAATCGTTAACAGAATCCATATTATTAACCATAAAAGTGTGATAAATTTCAGAGAAGAATAGTAGAGACGGTGGAGCAAGTGCAAAACTACTTTGAAGTAGGATAGCCCGAAACCTAATTGCGTAAATTAGGAGTGGTTAATGCTGTTTATCCACTTAAAAGAAGAATGGCAGGTGGCTCTGAACCGCTCATTCTTACAACTTACGAGTAAGCGATTTAGAATTTACGAATTTACATTTAACCATTTACAGGATGGCTTCGAGTCTCTACTTTTTTGAAATGAATACCATTTGAGTTCCTATAACTTTTCAAAAGTCGAGTAGCAGGAAAAACTATGACTTTCGCAAAGTAAGTTTTAGGCGTAATTTATGAGGGATTAATAAGTGATCGGATTAAATGGAAAAGAGTATGGAATTTGTTTATTTGATACAAATGCTCTGAGTAACTTCTTAAAATCTCCTAAAAAGTGGATTGAGTTTTATAATCAAAAATTTACGATTTCCTCAACAATTATTGCTTATTCTGTTTTCAGCATAATTGAATTAGCGGAATCCTCTTTTTTGTTTAACAAATATTTGGAAATATTTTCTGTTTATCCATCATTCATATTAGACGGTTTTTTTAGTATTTTCACAAAAGAACTCAAAGCATATGATAACGATAATTTCCAGGTTAATCCAGTTGTTATTTCTCCTCTTAACTCGGGATTAGAATCTAATTTAAATCCCAAGGAAAGATTAAAAAAAATAATTGATAAATCTGGATTCTTCAATAGAAAACGGTATTGGGATTCAGGACGTCAAAGTATACTTGATGGAATAACTTCTCTGACTAATAATTACCCTCCCAAAAATAAGAAATATTCAAAAAAGGAAATTGAGTATTTCGTCGATTTAGCATCTTTGCAGCAAATAATATTACGAGACAACATATTCACTCAAAATAAAATTAATAATAAACTTCCAATTGATCCCCAAAAATTTCCATCAATTATTTCTACTTCATACATTGTGTTTTATAAATTCTATCCTGATAAAAGAAAACCAATTATCTCTGATGTATACGATATTCTCATTTCCTCATTATTACCATATGTAAATTATGTCATAACTGAAAATAACCTTTGTGAGATAATTCGAAAAATCCAAAAAAATCATTCATTTCTAAATGAATTAAAATATTATTCAATTAAGGATGTAGATAAAAATTACTAAAAGGAGTTAATATGAAATCAAGTTTAGGATACAAAATTGGTTCTTTCACGGATGTTAATCAAAATTTAAGAGATCAAATTTGGCTATTCTTAAATGAGCAACAAAATATTCAGTTAATGATAGATTCATCAAATCGAAATAGACCTGCTGTAGAAGGAATTGCTCAAGATTTATTAGAAAATGTCTTTTCTGATAGAGTAAAAAAATGTGTAGGATTTTTAATAAAACAAGTGATGGAATCAAACGGTTTAAAGTGGATTTCAAAAGATCATAAGGTTGAACAAAATCCCATATTTAACAAAGGCTCAAAGTATTCCAAATGACAGCAAAAATGCCTAACAAGCGTGTCGTGCAGGTAGGCTGGGGGTTTGTTTCTCCTGAATAGTTCCGATTCCACAGCACATGTGAAACATTATATCCCCATCCTCACACCCAGCATAAAATTCCGTTCGGAACCGGGAAAATAATAATTTGCTCCGCTCCAATCAGGTCCTCCCCAGGGATCATAATATCCGGAAGTTTCATACTTTTTATCAAAGATATTATTCACCCTGAAACTGATCTCGATATTCCCAAATTCATTCAGTTTCAAAATTACATAAGCATTAGCAATTGTGTATGGATCGACAATCCTATCCTCATTCTCCGTATTATCGAGATATTGCTTTCCTACATGCTGGATTTGAGTCGCAACTGTAACCGGTTTGTATTTATAACTCAATTTAGCATTTGTTAGAATATCAGGAAATCCGGCGATTTTCTTTCCAGCAAAATCAATCCCGATCACTTCCCAATTTTCATCCCAATCATACATCTCGAACTTCTTAAAATAATTATCATTATAAGAAAAAGAACCGGAAAGTTCCAGGTTTGCCGGCAATTGTGTTTTCAAAGATAACTCGACTCCTCGATGAACTGTTTCATCCGCATTTCCGCGGATCGGTTCTCCTTCGTCATCGACTCCACCATAAGCAATGATCTCATCTTCGAATTCCATCCAAAATAGATTCGTCTGAATATTCATTATGCTTGTTTGGTATCCGATTCCGAACTCATAATCCGTCAGTTTTTCTTCCTTTACATAAGGGTCTGTCCATTCGATATGATCGATTTCATTATTGGAATTATAAACCGTATCAACATGAGCAAAAAGAGGAGCAACTCCGAGATCATCAGGACCATCCCAGGTATCATAAAGTTCACCGTCGGTTGGTTCTCGTTTTGCAAAAGAGATATTTCCGTAAATATTGATGTTATCGTTGAGATTAAGATTTACCCCAAATCGAGGATTAAAGAAATCGTAATTCACTTCATAAGAATTAAGAAAAGCACCGCTGAAATTTCCAACTTCATGCTGCTCGAATTTGTAGTTAATTTTCTGATAATAAAGATTCAACATCAAATTCAGGTTCTGAAATATCTTGAGATTCTCATTTGCATAAAAAGTTAGATAAGTTTTATTTCCGGCATATTCATGATAGCGCATTCCTGGAATAAATTCGATATTCGGAACATTAATAAGTTCTTTGATTTCTCCCCAATGTTCGCTATCAAACAGACTGAGATAACTTCCGATATTTAATTCCCCTTTGGGATGAAGAAAATTCATCTGTCCGATCCAACCATACTGATTTTTAGAAACCCATTTTTGCCTGATCAAATCGCTTTCAAGAGAATCAGGAACATCTGCCAGTCCGTATTCCCATAAATCTCTACCAGTTTTATATTGCTCATAATATCCTTTTCCGTGAATGTAAAAAAGAGAATTCTTCATACTCAAAAAATCGTTAAAATTCTGGTAATGATGCAACTCTAAATGAGGTTGATCAAAATCATCTATTTCATTTGGATAAGTGATAGGATTATGTTGATGATTTTGTTCCAAATCTCCTTGATATGAAGCATACCAGGCTGCATGAGTCAGTTCATTCCCACCATAAATATTCAGTTCGGTAGCAGATTTGTTTCCGGTTCGGGAAAGATTGATAAAATAAGCCCAGAGTTTTGTTTCGGAATTATCGCGATAATTGTCGGAAGAAATGCGGGATAACCTTAATTGTGATTTCCAATTATTAGAAAAATTATAAAAAGTTTTTACCCCGAATTTTATCGTTTTATAAGTTCCATAATTACTGAAAACTTCGATTTTATCGGGAGAAGACAGATCACTTGTCTGCATATTCAGAGAACCGCCAAAAGTCGAAACTCCGTAAAGCGAACTGCCGATTCCCCGCTGGAATTGGATATCAGTCAGACTTTCCGCAAAATCCGGCATATCGACCCAATAAACCTGATGATCTTCCGGATCATTCAAAGGAATTCCATTGATCATCACTCCTATCCTTTTTTGATCGAAACCCCTGATCTTCAAATAAGAATAACCGAGTCCGCTACCCGCATCCGCATAAGAATAAACATTCGGAATATCGGACATCAAAAGCGGAATATCCTGTACCGAATAATTTTCCCGGATTTCTTTTTGGGAAACTGTCGTAAAGGTAACCGGAGTTTCTCTTTCTTTCGCACGCGTTTCCGTGACGAAAATTCCCTCGATCATTTTCGGTTGGAGTTTTAATTTGATGATCGTTTTTTCTGAAGTTTTGATTTGGATATCTTTTCTTTCATAACCGATCCTTTTGATGGAAATCAGATAATTCCCGGGTTCGATCTCTTTAAAGAAAAATTCTCCGTTTTCATCCGAATAAGTGATCAACTCTTTTTCAGGCAGTTTAATGCTGGCTGCTGAAACGGATTTTTCAGTTGCTTCATCTAAAACTACTCCGAATACAGTATCGCAGAAAATACTGATATTGATACTTAACATCAGAAAAAATAAGAATAAAGTTTTTTTACTCATTGTTCTCTCCTTCTTGTAACTCAAAGCTCCAGCTTTGAGATTTTTATTTTTTTGAAAATATTTCGCTTCAAGTCGCCAGGATTCTATCACAAACAAGGATGTTTGTGTTACTGTAATTCCTTGCCTGATATTGAAATTACGGTCACAAAGCAGGAGCTTTGTGTTACAAAAAAACCACATCCCAGCAAAAAAACCGGAATGTGGTTTTACAATATTTTCCAATTTCCTCCGCTGGCATTATCCAGATCAGGTTCTAAGGGTATTTTCTCAGCAATCCGTTAATTGTCGGAAGCACCCCTGAATCAACAAATTTTATCAAAAATCCGGGACGACTAACTTTTTAATCCGATCTGTTGTCAATTTTTTTTTGCATAAAATTGTTTGACCTGAAATTTGTTTAAATAGATTCGGCTCATAAAAGCCTGGGACGAAGAATCGTAACTAAATGCGCATTACATCTATGTCATTCTGAGGAATTCTTCCTGCTCCTCTCTCGAAGAATCTTCATAGAAAAAAGTTGGAGATTCCTCATAAGAAAAGTAAAAGGATATTTCGGAATGACAAATTAGATTCACATCGTTATCATGTTCTGAGTCATGGTCCTTACGACTCGAAAAGAGGGATGATAATTGGAATTTAAAACTTCGATAGATTATAAAACAATTTTAAGCAGTACCGATTGGATCGTATTTTTCGTGATCCTGATCCTGACTGTTTTTTCCGTTATTTACGGATATTCCATAAAGAAAAAAAACATCTCCGGGAAAAAAGAACCTGCTTTCCTCGACCTGCTTCTGATGGGAAGACGACTTACGCTTCCGCTATTTGTCGCCACATTGGTTGCAACCTGGTACGGCGGGATTTTCGGAGTAACAAAAATCGCTTTTGAACAGGGAATTTTCAACTTCATCACACAAGGTGTTTTCTGGTATGTTTCCTACATCATATTTGCCTTTTTCATCACTCACAAAGTTTCCAAATATCAAGCCGTAACTCTTCCTGATCTGGTTGGAAAAATGTTCGGTCCGAAAGCCGGGAAATTGAGTGCGGTTTTCAATTTTTTCAATGTCCTGCCCATCGCGTATGTGATCAGTTTGGGGTTGTTGATCCAGGCATTGTTCGGTTTGGAGGTCTGGTTAGCGATGTTCATCGGAGTTTCTGTCGTCATTTTATACACGATGTTCGGCGGATTCCGGGCAGTTGTCTTTTCCGATATAATTCAATTCCTGGTAATGTGTCTTGGTGTTTTTCTGGTTGTAGTTTATTCAGTAAAACTTTTTGGAGGATATGGTTTTCTCAAAGCAAATCTTCCTGCTGCACATTTCACTGTAACCGGCGGAGAGGGAATTGCAACGACTCTTGTCTGGGGATTTATCGCACTTTCAACATTGGTCGATCCGAATTTTTATCAGCGAGTTTTTGCTGCTAAAAATACAAAAACTGCGAAAAAAGGAATTCTGATATCAACCGCTATCTGGATTTTATTCGATATCTGCACGACTTCCGGAGCAATGTATGCGCGCGCAGTTATTCCGGAAGCGGCATCCGACAAAGCATATTTAATCTATGCTCTGCAAATCCTGCCTGACGGGATCAGAGGATTTGTCTTAGCAGGAATTCTCGCGACCATTTTATCAACATTGGACTCCTATCTTTTCATTGCCGGAACAACCGTTTCCTTCGATCTGATGCCCAAAAGGTTCAAAGGAAAGATATATCTTCATAAACTGGGAATCGTTCTGGTTGGAATTATCGCTGTTTTGATGGGACTTTTATTTGAAGGAAATATCAAAGCAGTCTGGAAAACGCTGGGAAGTTATTCTGCCAGTTGTCTGCTATTACCGGTTATGTACGGATATATTTTCCCGGGAAAGATCAAAGATAGACAATTCGTTTTTGCCAGTATTTTGGGAGTGATAACAGTCAGTTTTTGGCGGAATGTTCCATTAAGCGGATTCTGGCAGAATGTGGATGAACTTTATATGGGAATTGTGGCGACTTCGTTGGGATTGACGGGTTTTAGTTTGGTGAATAAAATCGTTAATAAATGAAAATCATCATTCACTCCTGCGTTAGAATGACTCTTGATACTCCGGCGTTCAGTCTAACTGCAAATCAACGCAGAGCGTTGAAATAGACATTCCCACGCAGGAGAATAGGAATGAGTAAAGTCAAATAATTTATCGATCTCGAAAGGCTTTGATAATATAAAAATATATATTCGAATCCGGAACAAATTCATAATCGAGATTTGTAGTCGAATCCAGATAATTTGATATTTCCGGTTCAAAATATGGATCATTTGAGCGGTAAATAGAATAATATCCAGCCCCAATAACTTCGTCCCAAACAAGGATCATATTCTGATTTTCATAAAGGATATTCAATTCCGGAGAATCGAGGAACATTCCATTATTGAGAATATTCAAATCTCGAATAGAAATATACGGAACATAATTTTGTTCATAAGCAGCATCCAAAAAGGTATCGATTAAAGTTTGCTGCGTCAGGTATTCTACCGAAAAAACCGGAATTCCTGCATTGAGAAATTCAGTCAGAACATCGATCCTGTATTGTTCGGGATTATATGGATTGTCATTATCTTCATCTCCAAAAAAGAAAATATCTTCGATCCCGATCGCAGAAATATCACTAAAATATTGTTGTTTCAAAGTTTCAGAAACATTTGCTTCGATGATGATCTGTTCACCATTTTGTGGAATAAGATAAAAATCATCTCTGCTGAAATGAGTCTCGACATAATTCCTGATATTATGCACGAACTCGACCATCAGAGAATCAGCAAAAGGTTGCTCCGGATTATCTTCCATCCAGTAATAATAAGCATCGACGATATCCATATAAATCCCGTCGAAACCTTGCTCGATAATTCTATCCAGATAGGAAAATATGATATTCTGCCATTCCGATTCCCAGAAGCGAACTTTGTAATTTCCTTCCCAATCGGGATTTTCAGGTCCGAGCCAGGAAGGTGGATTCGTCTCCCAATCAGAATCCCAATAAAAACGATAATCTTCTGCTTCTCCGATCGAAATATATGAAATCGTATATTTTTCCGAAACCTGGATGGAATCGATCTGTTCCCAGGCGAATTCCCCGGGTTCCGTTCCATCCGAAGAATAATCCATCACGATCAGTTCGAAAGTTGTATTATTTACAATTTGTTCGATGTTAATTTCTTGAAGTTGATACGACCAAGGCATTTGATAGAGTTTATCATCAGGATGAATAGAAGTGCATATATGAAATAGTAAGATTATTAATACTGATTTTAACATGATATCCACCTTAGGGAAGCTGTACTGTTATTTTTAGAATTCATAAATTAAAACGCTAATCAATTACTGATCAGCGTTTTTATACCAGAGGCCGGACTTGAACCGGCACGAACTAAAAGTTCGAGGGATTTTAAGTCCCTTGTGTCTACCAATTCCACCACTCCGGCTTTAATAGCCACGAAAAGACACAAAATACACAAAAAACCTTCTGATTGTCCGCAGGATATCTGAATGTTTTTTGGTCTATAATCACATCATTCCGAAGAACTTCGTACATTCGGAAGATGTTATAAAATTGAAGGCGACACCCGGATTCGAACCGGGGATAAAGATTTTGCAGACCTTTGCCTTACCACTTGGCGATGTCGCCTGATTCTATCATTAAACATTGAAAATCACCGAATTATACTGAATTTTTTTATTCCATCTTTCGCTGGATTCAGTGTTATTCGGTGTTTAATTCCATCCTTCACTCTATGAAATAATGGAGCGGGAAACGGGACTCGAACCCGCGACAATCACGTTGGCAACGTGAGGCTCTACCACTGAGCTATTCCCGCGGAAATTTCAAGTTTGCAAATTCAAAATCCGGGTTTTTATTGTCAAATCTTTTTTAGTTTTTCTCTAACTCTTCTCTAAAATGGGCTACTTTTTTTGTGTTAGTTGTGAATAAATATAAAGAAAAGAAATAATCATAGTGATGTGGGAGATGTAAATAAGAATAAAGTTGTTAGGAAGATTTTCTTTCAAATAGGAATTCTTAAGAGTAGTTCTATCCATATGTTTTTGGAAAAAGCCAATTCCATAATGATAGTGAAATTTCAGGATAGAAGGCCGGATAACGATCTGTTGCATTTTAAAGAGTTTAAAGGATGGAAACCAGTTGTTTGAGTTCTTTGTTTGCTTAAAGGTAATTTTGAAAAGATTCTATCTTTCCTCCTTCTGCAGTTTTATTGTGACAGAATAAAAGGTTATAAAATAGCAGAAAAAAACCTTGACCGAGAAAACACACTTTTTTTGTTTGCTTTCCGCAAATTACGGGGCGTAGCGCAGTCCGGTTAGCGCACTGGTTTTGGGAACCAGGAGTCGGAGGTTCAAATCCTCTCGCCCCGATCGATTAATTTTAAAAAATCAGAAAAAAATTGACAGGGAAATTACTATGAAAAATTTTCCTTCAAGTATTTCGGGCGTTTAGCTCAGTTGGGAGAGCGCCTGCCTTACAAGCAGGTGGTCGGGGGTTCAAGTCCCTCAGCGCCCATTTTAATAAACCGGTTTGAGTTTTCAAACCGGTTTTTTACTTTAAAGATCGAGATAGATGTTTGTTGGTAAACCAGAATAAATTCCAAAATACAATTTCCTAATAATCCCCCTTCATAAGGGGGAACTAAAGGAGGTTTTAATCTCGAATCTCGAATCTCAAATCTCAAATCTCAAAATCCAAATCAAAAAAATAAATCCGGTGAATTTAAAACCTTCAATGTTTCACAATACTTTGAAGGTTTGAAGTAAAATCGAAATTTTGAAACGGTAAAATTATTTGCTTGACTGGAAAACCGTGCAAAATGTCATTCAACAAAATTTGAGGAAAAATGCCGAAGAAAAGAAGAAAATACAGAAAAAGGAAGAAAAAAGAATCGAGAAAGACGATCTATATTTTCCTGATCGTTTTGCTCATCCTTTTCGCTTTATATTGTAAGGCTGGATTAACAAATGGTTCTTCATCTGTTGGAAATAATTTGTATTTAGAATTTATTGACCGTTTTTTCAATTCCACAGGCAACATTTTGTATTATTTTTTCAAAGATCGAATCCAGGTTGCTTCCTACCCGGAAAAAGAAAGCACCAAAATAGATGTTAAGAAACTGGAAAAAAACAAGACGGTTCTCGATGCTCTCGATCATGCCAGAACTTTGCTTGGAGTTCCGGAGAATCTTTTCAAGACCCGGATCAATGAAAAAATTATCGATGTTTCCCTGGCTGTTAATAAAGCAGAAATGGATTTGAATTATGCGAATATGATCATCACCGGGCAGGTCGAATTGAGCGGCGGGGAAGTTCGCAGCGGGAAAGAACTTTATAGCGGATCGATGCAGATTCTGGAGATTTCTGATCGGGAAAATGAACAGGAATTCAGAGTTAAACTTCATTATGCGAAAGAGGGTGATTATCAAGAAGAGAAAACCAAACTGGCGATCGTGGTAGATGATTTCGGGTATTTTGGAGGAAAACTGCTGGATGATTTCTGCGCTTTGGATAAGAACATCACTTTTGCTATCCTACCGGGCTTGACTTTTTCGGAACAGGTAATGAATAAAGCAAATTCCCTCGGTCATGAAACAATGATCCATATTCCGATGGAACCACTCGATTATCCAGGGAACGATCCCGGTGAAAATGCGATTTTTGTACATTTTTCCAAAAAAGAGATCCAAAAAAAAATGGAGAACTACATTAAAGAACTCCCGCTTTGTGCTGGAGCGAATAATCACATGGGTTCGCTGGCAACTGCCGATAAGGATGTGATGACTGCTGTTTTAAAAGTTCTGGAAAAGCATGAAATGTATTTCATCGACAGTCATACGACATTCTCGTCTATCGCTTATGATACGGCTCAACGCATGATGGTTCCGTCTTATGATAATGATTTTTTCCTCGATAGTCCCGATACATCTGATGAAACTTTGTCCAACAAAATTGAAAAACTGCAAAATCTCAAGCAAAATAAGATCTTGATCATTACGCATTGTACGAGCAGGGAAAAATATAAATATTTGAAAAAATTCCTGCTGAAAATTAAAAATATGAATTATGAAATTGTTCCGGTTTCCGTTTTTTTTAAAACAGATTTACCGGATATTTTATAAAAATGTCATTCTGAGGAGTCTCACAGCGGATTTCTAACGAAGAATCTCTACTCCTGGTGAGTAGAAATTGATTAATGTTGGAGATTCCTCGAGAGTATCGATATAAACCTCTGAATGACAGGAGAAACGGAGATCTATCATTAATGGCAATAGAATATAACATCGAAACCTGCAGACAATTAGAAAATAATTTTCGAAAGTGCAATTTATTCAGACCGATGCGAAGCAGTCGCTACGATCCGGGAACCGAACTCGAATATAAGATCGAATCCGTTTCTTCAGGAAATAGAGCAACGATAAAACTGAAGATAGAAAAATTCGCAGGCGGTGGTTTTGCCGGTCAGGTATATCGAGTAAAAGTTTTGGAAATCGATGCGGAGAATGAACGATTTGAGGAATTAAAGGTTGGAAATTCTTATGCCGTCAAAATCCTGATCCCTCCTTCAGGTTTTTCTAATTTTTTTCGAAATGTTATTTATTGGATCGGATTTCAGGGACCTTTTCAGCTGCAGGTAAATCCGGCGGCATCCAGGGCAGGAGCGATCTGGCAGAAGTTTATCCGCAGAACTGCCGGGATCAAGTTTGGAACCGAAAAATCGGTAGTCGATATTTATGCGACTTTTATCGATCGGAAGCTGGGAAGTTGCGGTGAGATCAGCGAGTGGATCGAAGGCAGAACCTGGCAGCTCGAAGTCGATAACAAGATGGATTATCTTAAAAAGTGGGTGAGAGGTAAACCTGTTTCCGACGAGCATCTCGGTTCTCCCGAATATCGATATAAAAAAAATTTTATGAAGGAATTCGTTAAATTACTGCACGATATCGGAGGTGATGAATTTGCCCGTCAATACGAATGGTCAACCTGCAAAAGCCAGCCCAATTGCCTGAAACTTAATGAAACGGAAAACGATCCGGAGAGCGGTTTGGTTGCTGTCGATTTCAGAGCGGGATTAGCTCTTCTTCCGTTCCTCCCGATGAGTCCGGGAGATTTTAAACTGATTTTCAAAGGAATCACCAAAGGAAGCCTGGTTCAGTTCGATCGCGGCAGCATCAGAAAATTGGAAGCATTTATCGATGAACATCCTGCGGAATTTTCCGATATGAGATCGATGCTGGAAGAACTTAAATCAGCTGAAGAAATTTACCGGAATTCCCTTCCTGATATAACTCATAATCATCTCAAACTTTTTTATCAAAAGAAATTGTGGTCAACGATCCTGAAAAGCACGCGTCAAAGTTGGAAGGTACGGAATATTATCGATGAGAAAACCGATGAAAAATTAAAACAAAATAATTTTCTTCTAATATTACTTTACCTGACCGGGTTCATCCCATTTTTAGGAAAATTCCTGATCAAATTTTCCGGACGGGTAGATTGGCGGAAACATTATTTCAAAATACTAACGAGCTGGAAATATTTGTTTAAGGCGATCAAAGGAAACATTGCTGAAAAATTGATTTCCTGGCATCGAGCAGGAAGGATCGATGAGAAACATACTCAAAAATCAGAAAAGTCATTTCTCTTGTTTTTGATCCATTTACCAATCTCTGTTCTACCTGCCGGATTGCACAGATTCCTGACGGATTGGAGTTATTTCAAGGAAAGACTGCATTATATCCTGATCCGTCCGATCCGATTGTATTTCGATGCGGGATTGCGGGAAGAATGGTTGCTGGATATGCTCGCCGAAGGTCGCAAAAAACACATGCTGAGTAGTGATGATGCGAAGATCATCCAATCACAGATCAGCGAACCGTATATCCAGAAATATTTGAAAAGTCTCGCGGTTCATGTCTGCACTTTACCGGTTACCCAGGTTGTGTCCGTGATCATCGCTTTGATCTATGTTATGACTCATCCGGAAATGCCGCGCGTCGAAGCCTGGGGAATCGGTGTCGGGATAATTGCTCTGTTCCAGGTCATTCCCATTTCACCCGGTTCTCTGGTTCGGGGATTGTATGTGGTTTTCCTGGTCATCAAAGAAAAGGATTTCAAAAATTATAATATCGCCGTATTCCTCGCTTTTTTCAAATATCTCGGTTATCTTGCTTTTCCTATCCAGATGACTTATCATTATCCCGCTTTAGCCCGTTTTATGGCTGGACATTGGGCAACGGAAGCGGTTCACATTGTACCTGTTTTCGGAGAAAGAGGAGCATTACTCGAGCACTGGGTTTACGGGCTTTTTTATAATTGGCCTTTAACGATCCGTCGTCGTATGAGTGCCAGAGCGGAATTCAGAAAATCGATGAAAGCCCGTTACTGGCATGTGCTCGTTTACGCTCTGATCGCTGCTGCTGAATTCGGAGCAGTCGATTATTATATTCAAGCAGATACGGGATATTTACCGCAATTCAAATCTTTATGGTGGCTGATCTTGATCTTTTCAGCATTATTCGGTTCGTTTGTAACTCTCGGTTGTGCTGGTGCAGAACTCCCGAAAAGGATCGTAACCGCAACATATTTTGGATTTTTAACCGGGATTATCTATACTACGATTTCCCTTTATTTAGGATTTGAAGGATCGATCATTGCCGAATATATCTGGCGTATATTTATCTTTTCAGTGTTTTCGACAATCGCGGCAGTGATCACGGAATTGAGTTTGGGAGATCCGTATAAAGACCGATGAATCAATTGAATACTGACATTCCGAGGAATTTTTCTATGTTTCTTTCGAGGAATCTACAACCGATTAAAAGGATAGATATTAAACGCTGGAGATTCTTCGTGAGAAAAGCAGGAAGAAATTCTCGGAATGACAAAGAAAAAAAATAAATCATGGAAACAAAAAAAGAATACCCGCATTATGAATTTATTCCCCGGCTGAAGAACGCTAAATTTTTCCCGGTATATTTTATTTACGGTACTGAGAATTATGTAATGGATAGTGTTCTCAAAGCGATTATCGATAAATTTAAAACTTCAGGTGCGGAAGAATTCGATTTGAATACTTTTTATGGAGAAGACTGCTCGCTTGTCAGTGTTTTGGAACAACTGGAAACTCCTCCTTTTATGGCAAAATATCAAATCGTGGTCCTGAAAAATTTTGATAAACTAAAGGCAAAAGATAAAGATTTTATTGCGGATTATACCCAAAATCCTCTTGATTCTTCCCTCCTTATCTTAACTGCTGAAAGCAATGACCGAAGGTTCGCAGCAAATAAAAAGATAAATAAAGAAGCAGTAAAAGTTACATGTAAACCTCCTTATGGAACGGATAATATTATCGGGTTTCTCAAGAATGAGATCAAAAAGAATAATGTAATTATGGACATTAAGGCGATCGAACTTTTCGCGAATAGTATCGATCTAAATTATCTGATCGCGGCAAATGAATTGGAAAAACTGATCATTTATACAAAAAATTCCGCAAAGATAACTTCTGATGATGTTCTCGAATGCGTGGGAAAATCCAAAATAAACAAGATATTCGATCTCCAGGATGCGCTGGGAGAAAAAGACCTGAAAACTTCTCTCCGGATCATGGAAAATATGATCACTAACGATATTAACGGAGTTTATATCATAACCATGCTGTCCCGATATTTTCTCGGACTCTGGAAAATCTTAAGCTTAAGGAAAAAAAATATCAGCGATTCCGAGATAAAAAACAGGTATTTGCCGGATGTTTTTGCAATTTATCGAAATAAGCGTATTAATGCTGCGAAGAGGTTTGATCTCAAAAAAATAAAAATGATCCTTTATCTATTCCTGCAGGCGGATATCGACCTGAAATCTCTGGACCAAAAATTAGAAAAACTGCTGATGGAAAGACTGGTTTATCAAATCTGCCGGAGTTAGGTTAGAGGTGCGGGATTATCCCTTCCGATGCCTTCTTTCATTTTTTTTCAATCGAAAGGATTCGGAAGGTTTATGAATGATGAAACTTTTAATCGAGTATAAATAATGGAGAATAATATTGAAAAAAACTTTCGCTGCGGTTTTGTCTCGATAGTCGGAAAACCGAATGTCGGCAAATCGACCCTGATCAACAAATTTCTGATGGAAAAACTTTCCATCATCACACCCAAACCGCAGACAACACGGCAGCAGGTCAAAGGCATTTATAGCGATCAGAATAAACAGATAATTTTCCTCGATACTCCCGGATTTCTTAAACCGAGATACGAACTCCAGGAGAAAATGCTGGAATACATCAAAAGAGCATTATCCGATTCCGATGTGATCATTTTCATGACCGAAGCCGAAAATTATCCATCCCAATATGATGAACAACTATTAAAAATGCTGCTGAAGATCGAGATCCCAAAAATCGCATTTCTTAATAAAACCGACCTGGTTCAACAAAAATCTGTCGAGAGAAAAATCGCTATATTAAAAGAAAAAGGTTTCCATGAGACCATTCCGATTTCCTTAAAAAATACTGATGCTCTCGAACCTTTCCTGGAGTTAATATCCAATCATTTACCTTTTAATCCGCCGTTTTACGGAAAGGATGACCTTACCGACCTGCCGGAAAGATTTTTTGTCCAGGAGATCATTCGTGAGCAGATTTTCCTGAACTATCAGCAGGAAATTCCTTATGCTTCGACTGTAGTTGTCGAACAATTCAAGGAACTTCCTAAGCGAGTCGAAATATCTGCAAACATCTGGTTGGAAAAGAAAACCCAGAAGCCGATCTTGATCGGTAAGAACGGAGTAAAGATCAAATCCGTCAGGATCGCTTCCGAAAAGGAGATACATAAAATTCTCGGGAAAAGAATTAAACTGGATCTCTGGATCAAGATCAAACCGGGCTGGCGAAAAAAGAAGAATGCTCTCAAAGAATTCGGTTACAGATAAAATATTCTTTTAGCCGCTGATAAACACGGATAAGAAGTATATTGTTTTGAGTTGATCCTTGCCGACTTATCCCGGGATTTTGCATCTCCAGAGAAAGGAGATGAAGGAACTTGGGACAAGTCTCGTTAAGAGTCTTTCAAAACTTCGGAAAATGGACAATTCGAAATGTGTTCCAAAAAAAATTTGACACCTTTTCAGACTAAAAATTTTTAGTAACTTCCTTTTGGGAGGATTAGTTCTAATTGGTAAGACAGCGGTCTTGAAAACCGCCGGGCTTTGCCCATGGGGGTTCGAATCCCTCATCCTCCGTACAAATATATTTTTCGGAGAGGTGACCGAGCTGGTTGAAGGTGCGCGCCTGCTAAGCGTGTGTGGGGGTTAAACTTCACCGAGGGTTCGAATCCCTCCCTCTCCGCCGGTTTAAGAAACTCATTTCTCATTGGGCCGTCGACAAGCGGTAAGTCACATGGTTTTGGTCCATGCATTCGGGGGTTCGAATCCTCCCGGCCCAGCCATTTTCCATAAAAAAAAGCCCTGGAACGGGCTTTCATTTTTTGGGGTGTCGTCTAACGGCAGGACAGCGGATTCTGGTTCCGTATGTGAGGGTTCGATTCCTTCCACCCCAGTTAGAATTATAACGGACCAGCATAAGCGGCGGCAAAAGTGCCGGAAGCTCCGTAGCATTTTCCAAATTATTTTGAATGTAAAAATTAAACTTCAAAAAAAGCACCACGTTTTTGTCATCCGACTTGATGCACTTGTTATGTGTTTTATAATTTAATATTGCTACTTGTTTATTCTTCAGCGTTTTCGACTAATAATTCAGGAGTTGAATTGGCAATTATCTCAGCATGTGTCCAAACCAAAGATGCAGCAGTCGCATCTGGATGTATATTTAAATAGTCTTCTACGATCTTCCATCCAATTGAATATCCAGTCCAATGCGGTATCGGATCTTCTCCACCCCGACCAAACATCCAAGGATCAAAGTGTTTTTCACTGAATTCCGTATTCCAGGATTCATGTTTTATTCGCAATAATGGTTTTACCCTTATAATATTTTCATGAATTTGTTCTTCTGTCAATGCGCTGGCCCATGGAGTAATTTCACAATTTAGAACTTCAATCATAAAATGATCTGCAAGGCCCTCATTCACCATACATTCAAGTAAAGTTATTTCATAATCAGGATTCCGAATACGGCCTACATGATGCATTTCATGTACTAATGTGCGAAATATATATTGTATTCTGAAATTGGGATGATTTGGATCGAAATATATTTCAACTCTTTCACCATTGTCATCACCAACTGTTCTACTCCCCAATCCCCAAACGGGTAAAATATTTTCACTATTTGTTACTACATTAATAGTTACACTATCTGTAGGAATCAATTTTTGTACTCTCGATATAATGTCTCGGATTCCTTCTACTATTTCAATTGAAGCGCTATCGGATATATTAATTTTCTTTTCTAAGATCAATTTACATCCTTTATCAAGTTCAAAGATTTTAGTCTTGCTTGTATCAGGTTCAATCTCCTGGGAGTATAAACTATTCATAAGAAATCCATTAAACAAAATCATAACCATTAAAACCTGTATTGTTATTTGTAATGTCTTTTTCATATATGTACCTCCAATATTGTTAATTATTCTTAAACACATAACGTTTTGTAATAAGTTGCCCGAAGGTTGCGGCGCACCAACGTACAGGTTAAAAAGAACCTAATGCGGAGCTATGATAATTAGATTTCAAACATAGCCCTTCGGGTCAACTTAATTACATTGTTATACCTTTAATTTTAAATATATTACAGTAATTTGAATAGACATTCACCGACATTAGTTCTAAAAGAAAAATATTCATGAGATGGAACTGTCCATGTAATACTTTCATCACACCCTGGATGAGATATTTGATTTGAATTTGTTCTATCAAAAAGATTTCTTATTAATATACAAATTTCATGAGGTACATTTTTAGATCTAAGAAAATTTAATACACTTTCTGCGTCATATTTTTGATGATCAGTATTGTCATCAAGAGAGTAACAAATTGCATGTAATTCATTGAGTAAATGATTTAGAGAAACAGAATAGGATTTATTTTGTTCACTGAGTATCCTGAAACGAACTTGCTCAATGACATAAGGCATATGGAAAATTTTAGAGGTTTTCTCATAGTCTAAATTATAATAACCTGGGCTTTCGAGTGGAATTTTATTTGATTTAACCATTTGAATAATATTTTCAAATGGTTTATATTCTTCCAGTTTAGACAAGATTTCATCGTCTTTAAAATCTTTCTGACATAAATATTTCAATATTATATTTACATCTCTTGTTGTTATATACTTCTTATTTTTTAAGAAGTCTCTAAATTTTCCAATTATGATATCATTATTTAGAATTATTAAAATTATTGGTAATGGATTTTCTTTAACTAAATTAAAATTAAAATCTTCAAATATATCTTTGATTTTTAAACTATTCGATTCAATTTTTAACATTTGTTGGACACTTTTATCGAAAATCTCCTTTAAAATTTCATCTTGCAATTCATGACGAAATGTTCTGGGCTCAACAGGAGATACTTTCAATTTCTCTAATTCATCAAAAATATTTTCGATTTTATTAGATGGCTCTTCTTCATTCTCATCATCCGAAATATGATATTCAGGCGATATTTTTTTTAAACTATTAATTAATTCATCTTTTTGTTCTTGATTGTCTAACCAGAAAAAACGAGTTTTAGGATTTAATCTTGAATTAAGTTTAAAATATAGTATATCAGCTATCCTTGATCCAAGAGATTCTGTATATTCCTGTTGAGAATTATGGATAACATTATTTTTAAATTTAATTGAAATATAAATATCATCTAAATATCTAATTATTTTATAACTTTCAACTATATCTTTATCTTTGAAAATTTCTTGTTCAATGTATAAATCGCCAAATGTTAGGTATAGATAACCAATAAAATTGGAAATTATATCATTATCGCCCTGTGGTATTCCTGCACCATCTTTTGATAATAATCGGAAAAAAGATATTATTTGTTTTTGAGTATCTGGATCAAATTTAAACTTTTCTTTTACTGTTGCCTTTATATATTTAGACAACTTTTTCAATAATATTGGAATAGAGATTTCATCAAAATAATTTTGAATATCAATTCTTATTATAATTTTGCGATCAGTGTCTCCACTAATTTCCTTCCGTAAAAGGTTTCGAAATCTTTTGTAATGCTTTTTAAAGTAAATATTTTGAGATGTGATTAGAAGCTCATCTTCTTTAAAAGAAATATTACAACCATAAAAAGATTTTATATTTTCACTTTTTTTCACATAATTTGTAATAAATTCTTGGGACAATTTTAACAAATATAAACCAATCGTATAATACAATGCACGTAATGGATAAGAGAAAAATTTATATTTGCGTAGACCAAGTCCGTCCTTGGGAAGTATGTATGGTAAATAACTAAATTCTTTTGAAAGGCAATAAAACGCATCATTTGAAATCTTATTGTTATAATAATCCTGCTCATTAAGATTTTTAACAGAGTCTCCAAGATTTTTAAAATATATCATATTTAGTGTTTTATAATGCATATTTTTCTCTTGACTTTTTATTTGAAAATCAAGAAGCCGAAGAGCCTGTTGCCATAACTCAAATGTTATAAAATGTTTTAATGTTGTTTTATCCATGATGATTATTCATATATTAATAAGAGGTATAAC
>CAZFPK010000058.1:0-4864 GCA_964521025.1 uncultured Candidatus Cloacimonadota bacterium
AATGAAGGTTGATTTTAGTGATTTTGAAGTAGATGATTCTGATGAGGATATTGATTTCGGTGCAAGAGAAATTATTCATATTGCGGAAGAGTTATGACTGATAGAGAGATAAAAGCGAAGCTCATGCGAAGGATCTATGCAACTTCTAATAAACTCGGTTGGGATTACTCGAAATTACATGAGATGATGATCGTCTGGAAATTCGGGCAGGATCCTCACCTGACGAAAATGAGTTTATTTCAGATGCGAGAGGTGATCGCTCACCTGATAAAATGTTCGCGACCGGCTTCTTATCAATTCGATGAGCAGGGAAAATATATGTTCCATCTCGTGCAAATAATCGGTTGGGATATGAAAAGATTGAACCGCTTCCTGGTAAAGAAATATCATAAGACTCATTGGAACCTGCTTACTTCCAGCGAGAGACGAGGAGTGATTAATATGCTTACGAGGTATGAGGAGCAAGGGAAACGGGAGACAGGAAAAAGGAAACAGGAGAAAGGAAAGACGGAGAAACGGAAAAAAGGAAATCAAGATCATTCCGGAGATTCTCGAAGTGTCCGGACAAAAAGTCAAGATAACCATCGAAATAGGTTAAGAGGTAGAAATGAAAAATAAGATCAAAAAAATTGGGATAAGCATTTCTCTAGGAATGATCAATCGTGCCGTGTCTGCGGTGGCGTAGGCACTGAGACGCTTGTTATGCGAAATTATTAGGAGGAAACGAAATGAAAGAATTAATACAACAAATTGACATACATCCTACTCATTGTCCATTTTCAAAATTTGCTCGTGATAAATGTCCATATTTTAATGATGGAGAATGTGATGATATAGACATTAATACAGCTAATGGAGATTCTTTTTGTAATGAATTAATCATAAATTATGAAAATAAAAAGGAGGAAGTATGATTGAACCAATTGAATATTTTATCCACGAATTACACTGATTTCACGAATAATATTTAGATGATCTATGCGGATTATGTCCAATTAAGGGTTTTGGTCTGGTTATGTGGGAATTATTGATGACAATGCAAAAACCATTTTATGATTTATTTGAGATATTCTATCACAATTCAGAAGATGAACTCTTTGATGCACGCACGATGGCTTATGATGATGATTGGAAATGTTACACATCTAATCAATTGAAAATAATGGAAAAAATGGGATTAATTGAAATAGGTTGATAATATTCAACTTCCGAATGTGCGAAGCACTTCTGAATGTTGTATTCGAAAAAAACAATTGGAAGAGCTGCGCACATTCCGATGTTTATAAAATAAGGAGGAAAAATGGCAACAAAAGTAAAAAAGGGTAAAACCTGGTATTGGAAGGATCATAATGGGATGTTCGTACCGCGTGATTTAATACCGGAGGATGAGAGGAAGGCAGACAAGATGGTTGAAAGAATTGTCGGCAGGGTGCAGAAATTTCAGGATAAAATGAAAATCTTCAAGGAAGAACTGCATAATGAGATATCCGCATATCTCAAAGAATTATCGGCAAAATACGGTGAAGAAACGATTGAAAGTCCAACGATCTACAATTATAACAAGACACAGCAGGTCGAATTGAAATTGGCAAAGCGTTTTGTTTTCAATGAAATGTTCGAGATCGCAGAGCAGAAGATCATGAAATTGATCCGCACCTGGTCGGAAGGGAGCAGGAAAGAACTGATCGCAGTGATCGAAAAAAAATTCCAGAAGAATAAGAAAGGTTATCGTAATCAGAAAAAACTTTTTGATCTGATGTCACTAAAAATTGATGATGCGGACTGGATAGAGGCAATGGATATTCTGAAACAATCGATACAGATCGACAGCACCAAGTCTTATGCATATTTCCGTCAGAAAGGTGAGAACGGCAAGTGGAAGGCTATTTCGCTGAATTTCAGTGCGATCTAAGAAAACTTTGCGAAAATTCCCCCAGAGAATTTCTTCCAAGTAATTTCCGCAAAGATATCGTTAAACTGCAACCAAAACCGGATATTTGCGGAAGTTCCGACATAAGAAAAGCAAGGAAGATAACTTTCGCAAAGTAATTTTTTGTCAAATCGACCCAAATCGATTTGCGGAAAATAAGCGTCTTAAACAAATGAGAAAAGGAATAAAGATGGAAGGCAAGAGAAAATTCAAGGATGGATTAACTTTCAAGGTAAATATGGTCATGGAAGTCACCGGTTTGAGCCGGAACACGATCATCAGAGAGATCACTAATGGAAAACTGAAAGCCCGTCATCTGCGCAAAAATTGCGACTGGCTTATGGAAGGCGAAGAATTAAATCGTTGGTGGTCCCGATTGCCTTCCAATATAGATGAGTTTGAGGAAATTTAATAGTGAATAGTGAATAGTGAAAATTGAATATTGGTTGAACTTGTTGAATTAGGAAAAAAACTTCCCAAATCTTTAAGATTTGGGAAGTTTAGAGGAGCGTAATTATGGCAGGAACGAAATATAGAAGATATGGCAAAGAAGTGGAGGAATTGTTTTTTTCTGCTCCGAACATGACGCTTGTAGAAGTGCAGAAATATATGAAGCAGAAAGGAATAAAAATTCATCTTGAAACTCTGAAACGCTGGAATGCTAAATATCATTGGGATGAGCAGAGAAAAAAAACAGAAATCAGTTTCGACAATATGATCGTCCAGATCAACGGTCTTCTGGGTAATTCTAATTTTAATAGTCAGACCGCGTATGCGGTCAGTAACCTGTTAGATAAAGCAATCCAGCTCGATGCTACCCTGAAGGAGCGTTATTCCAAGGTTAAAATCGAAATATCGGATGATGATAATCATATTATAAGATTAGAGAAACTCCGGGATTATTATTCCAAAAAATTAGCAGATGAAAAAACCGGAAATAACATAAAATCCTATCTGGAGATATTGAAAACGATCAACCTGCTGCTGCGTGAACAAAAGTCTTATGAAGAAAAGATATTCAATTCCGCAATAGAGGAGGTGCTACGATATATTGAGGAATATGCAAGGAAGAAAAATCTGGATTTGCTCAAGGAATTTACGGAAAATATCGAGGAATTGGCGGATTTTATTATTGAAAAAATGGAATAACTCACCCCGCCATCTCTTAACCCTTTCTTTTTCCCTTATAAAGGGAAATGATAAGGACTTTTTGAGGATTAAAAGGAGAACAATTTAGGCAAATTGTTTTACGAGGATCAAATGAATAAATCAGGAAATAATTTAAGACAAATTGCTAAAGAAATCAAGGAGCGGAACCGGTATATCTTGCAGCCGCAGGCGAAGAATTTCCAGGAGTGGATATTACAGCATGAAATTAACACGAAACAGGGATTCCCATGGACGCTATCAGGTCACGAATATCAAAAAGAGATATTAGCAGCCTTGAACAGCGAATTCCCGAGGATCGTGGTGGAGAAAGCGGCCCAGGTCGGGATCAGCACTTTATTCCTGCTGGAGAGTTTTTATCTGGCGGAGAAATATTCGGCAAAGAGTTTGTATTATTTCCCGACGGATAATGATATTGCTGATTTCAGCCTGGATCGAGCAGATACGATGATCGAAGCGACTGCACATTTGCAGCGGATCGCGAGCGGGATCAATAATGTTCATTTGAAGCACATTGCGGGCGGTTCGATCTATTTCCGGGGACTCTGGAGCAAGCGTAAAGTAAAGAGCGTGGACGGAGATATTCTCTATTTGGACGAATTGGACGAAGCCAAAGGTGAAAATGTAGAATTCAGTAGGGACCGGCTTTTACATTCCAGTCTCGGATATCAACGGTCATTATCACAACCGAGTGTGCCGGATTTCGGTATCGATATCGAATTTAAAAAAGGCACGCAGGAATATTATTTTTTGAAATGTCCTCATTGCGGACATTATCAGTGTTTGGAATTGGAACTGGAAGCTGACCGGTTTCCGAGAAATTTTAAGAAGATCCCCAAAAAATGGTTAGGCGGGAAATTTCCGCGAAATCAGAAATATTATCGAGGTTGTTTGAAGTGCGGTGCTATTCTGGATATGAGCAAAGGTGAAATGGTGGCGAGTTTTCCATCGAGAAATATCCGGAGTTTTCATTTAAGCCAGTTATACAGTCAAATCCAGCAGAAAGGTCAAGCAGTAGAAGATCGCATTATGGAGCAATTATTAGCAGCGAGATCATCGTTTGCGATTGCCAGGGCGGTTATTTCCATTATCGGCAATCCTTATATCGACTCTAACCTGCAACCTCTTAATAACACGGTATTGGATCGAGTTTGCGGAGAATACGGACTTGCCGGCAAAGGAAGTTGGTGTTTTATGGGAGTGGATCAGGGAGATACGCTGACCATTACGATAGGAGAAGGGCAATATCATAAACTACGCACAATTTACCTCGAAGAGACGCAGGATTGGAAAAAATTATATAAATTTATGGATCAGTACGATATCGATCATTGTATTATCGATGCATTACCGAATAAGAGCGATGCAAAGCGTTTGGCGGCTGCTTTCCCGGGAAGGGTTACGATCCAGTATTTCACGGAAAATTTCAAGATGGATGACGAACCTTTTATCGATGATAATCAGCAGATCGAAATTCCCACGATCAAGGTCAATCGTGATGAAACTCTCGATGAGATGGTTTATATGATCAAGGAAGGGAATTTATTATTACCGAGAAAGGAAATTCCGGTAGTCGAAGATTGCCGCAGGCACCTGAAGAATCTGTATAAGATCAAAGATGACACGACCGGTAGAGTATCTTATAAGAAAAAGATCGAGAATCATTTCGGGATGGCTTTGAACAGTATGCGACTGGCTATGATCCATGCTCCGGTTTCGAGTTATGTGGGAATCGCTCCTGTGGGCGGGAGACTGAGGTGATTGAAT
>CAZFPK010000058.1:4964-19118 GCA_964521025.1 uncultured Candidatus Cloacimonadota bacterium
AAGGTCGTCATTTCGTGGAGAAAGCGATCGAGGAAGTTTATCGGAGCGGTGAGATGGAAGAGGAAATTGTGAAGGCGTTTAGATAACTCACCCCAGCCCTCTCTTGAAAAGAGAGGGAGAAATCATCTCCTGCGGAGATGCGGAACTTTTTGAGAATTAGAAGAAACTTTCCGAATATTAGTTGAGAGAGGTTATTTGCGAGAATCTTCGGAAAGGGGAAAAAAAGGATAAATTATGGGACGATGGAATTTATTTGGAAAGAAGGATAAAAGAATTGTGGGATTACCGCCAAAAGGACGGAGTTCTGCAGAACAGCAGAAATTTGAGAGTTTGGTGTCTGCACTTACCGACTATTACAGTAACAGTAAGTTGTTTACCTGTTTGGCATTACTGGAAAAGATGCAGATATATAATCCGGATGTATCACATTCGATCAGGAATTGGATCAATATGAGTAACACGGGACATAAGATCATCCTTTCCGGAGGGACAGATGCGAGCAATGAAAAAGTATTAAAGGAATTGAATTTGCTTGCTTCCAATCTTTATCAGAGAAGTTTCGGAATAGACGGTTTGATCAATCATTATTTGAACCAGGTCGCAGTTACGGGAGCAATTTCTTCCGAAGATATTTTGGAGCAGGATCTATCGGGAGTGAAAACCGTCGAATTGATCCCGGTATCGCAGATCAGGTTCCGGTATGAAGAAGATTGGCATCCGTATCAGTGGCTCAACGGTCATGAATATAAACTGAATTCTCTGACTTATGATTACCTGGCACACTTGCTGATGGAAGTAGGTAAACCTTATGCAAAACCTTTAATTATAGCGGCAATCGATCCGGTCAATCGACAGCGTGATATGCATGAGAATATTGCTTATATGATGAAGAAATACGGGATGCTGGGTTTTGTTTCGTTAGCAATGCAACCGCCGCCGCGGGATCGTCATAATAAAGAGACGGAAGCGGAATATCAGAAAAGGATGTCCAATCTATTGTCTAGGATGTCTTCTTCCCTTATCGATTCTTATAAAGACGGAACCATGGTTCACTTTAAGGATCAGGAGATAAATTTCAATAATTTCGGAGCGATGACCAAAGGTTCGGAAGAAATTCACCGTCTCAATGAGGAGCAGGTCTTCAGCGGAATCGGGATCGATCCGGCCATGCAGGGACGGTCGTTTTCCACGACAGAGACTTATGCCGGAGTAGTTTATAACCTGCTCGGAAATGAAGCGAAAAACCTGCAAAGAATGGTGAAACGGAGACAGGAAAATACTTATAATCTACACCTGCAATTGACGGGAAATAAACTGCAAGCGAAGATCAAATTCGATAAAATAGCAGAGAAGGATCCGAAAGCAGCAGCAGAGCGGGAAAAGATCGAGATCGAAAATGTGTGCAGGAAGGTCGATAAAGGGATCATTACACCGCAAATGGGAGCAAATGAACTCGGTTATGATGTCTGGCAAAATGAAGAGCTGGCTTTAGCTGTTTATGATCAAGGGAATAATGAGTACGGATTGGTGAAAGGGAAGAAGGTTTATTATGTGTCTCAACTCACCCCCAGCCCCTCTCTTGAGAAAAGAGGGGAGGTTATGGACTTTGCGAAAATTCTAACGGAGAGATTCTTGGAAGATAATTTTCGCAAAGTTGAAAGGGAGAATGATCAATCGACAGATCAACTTATCCCAAGATTCCTGCGGAACTTGGAACAAGTTTCGGAATGGGAGTTTTACAAGAATGAGAATAAGATCAAGAAGGATTTGAATAATTATTATGAGCGGGTTTCTCCGTATTTGGATGAAGTCGAGAAAGTGGTGGTCAAGTCTGTTTTGGATAAGATCGGGAAAACGGAGTTCGGAGATTATACGGATGCCGAGGATTTTGCCGGGAAGATGTTAGATATCGTGCAAGAGGAGCATTCTGCTTTAAAAGATAATATTCTGCTCCAAAAGGAAATCGAGCAAGCATGCATAGGTGTTTACAATAATTCCCGTTTCTCCGGAAAGGCAACGATCAAATACAGCAAATTAGACAGCAGGATCACGAAATTCACGAGCATGGTCGATCAATTTTTTATCAGTTCTTATGTGGATAATAAGGGCTATGGCACGAGTATGCTCAAGTTTTTGGAGAACGAATATAACACCAAAGGAATCAATCTCTGGAATCGAATGAAACCGGAAACAATCGCTAATTTCCGCAATGCTTTCAAGGATCAACTTCTTAAAATGAGTGACATGCAAGTTAAAAGAATTATCGATACTTCCATTATGCAGAGCCGTAATCTAGGTAATATGATGGAAATGGTTGAATTAGAAGTCGAGAGAATGGAAGTCTATGAAGCGATGGAAGAACTGGCATGTCCGATCTGTCTGGAATTTCACGGTAAAGTAGTGGAAAGAAGATATATAGAGAATTTCATTGAAAATACGGTTGCTCAAACTCCGGACGAATATCTCGATAGTTTAAAAGATCGAAGTACCAACTATAAAGATATGCAGCATAATATTAGAGGAAAAGATTTCAATAAATTGGTGAGTACCGGAATCGGAACGCCGCCTTATCATCCGCATTGTCACGGTGAAATGGTGAAGCACCGGGAAGTTATCCGGGAAGTCGATGGCAGTTCCGTTAATGTCGTAGAGAAAGGAAAAAAATTGAATTTTACGGACCCGGTAACAGGCAAAGCAGCGAACCAGACTGTTAAATACTCGGTGATCGATAAATACGGTCAGAAGGTCTATATGACGGATGAAGGTTATAAACACATTAATCAGAAACATCATGATGCTATTCCTAAAATTGCGGGAACTATTCGTTCTGCTAAACAATTCGGCACGGCTATCGATAATAAAAATGTGACCTGTTATCAAGGAGACAGCAAATATCTATCAATAGTTTATCAAAATAATGGTAATGTAGTCTGGACATCGTTTAAACCGACTGATAATAAGTATTTTAAAAGGAATTATCAATGAAAACTCACCCCCAACCCCTCTCTAAAAAAAGAGGGGAGAAATTAAGGAAGGAAAAAATGAAAATTATTTATGATGATCGTAATCTAGAGATATTCAGTAAAAAAGAATATGCAGGTTTAGGATTTGGAAAAGAAGTGCCGGAGAATCTTGAAAATGCAGATTATGAGAGATTACCCACAGTGCCTACAATGTTTTTGGAAAACGGTAAATTGGCTTATATTCATATACCGACCTTTGATTTAGACCGGTTTCTAAAGGAAGTCAATAGGAGCGATGATTATTTTGCGGAGACTTTCGATGTTCCGGAACTGAAGTTGAAGGATGTGACGCTGATCGAGGTTATCGAATACATTGGATTGAAGATTTAAACAACTTCCGAATGTGCGCAGATCTTCGGAATGTTGTGAAAGTCTGACAACAATCGGAAGATCTGCGAACATTCCGATGTTTTAAAGAAAAAGGAGGAAAGATGAAGAAAAAAGAAACTCACCCCGACCCTCTCTTGAAAAGAGAGGGAGAAAACAAATCTGATCACTCTCTTAAAATGGAGGGAGAAAACAAATCTGATCACTCTCTTAAAATGGAGGGAGAAAGAAAGGAAAAAGAGAGAAAACTCGATCTTGAATTGGAGAAAGCAAAGCAACTTGAACAGCAGAAAATGGAGTTGTTATTAGCCAATAGAAAGCAACCGTTAGACTCCGGAAAGGTGATCGAATTGAAAGGGCTGATCGGAAAACTGGCTGTTAGTTATAACGGGCTGGCAAAGATGGAACTCTCTAAATTGAATATTTAATATTGAAGATTGAATATTATCCACTAATTACACGAATTACACGAACATTGAAGATTATTCAGGACGCTGATCTGTTATGAAAAAAGAGGAAAAAAATAAAATCTTAATCATAAAGATCATAAGCAATCAGCGTAAATCTGCGTAAAAAAAAGAGGACAAAGATGGGAGATATTTCAAAGAATTTCAGCAGGAAGGAATTTGTCTGTAAATGCGGGTGCGGGTTCGATACGGTCGATGCGGAACTGATCACGGTTTTGGAAGATGTGCGGGCAAAATTTTATGGAGAGCGGGTGTTTATTTCCAGCGGGAGCAGATGCAGAAAGCATAATAATAATGTACGAGGATCAGCAAGTTCACAGCATCTGCTCGGGAAGGCAGCAGATATCGTGATCATGAAGATTCCGGCTTACTTAGTGGCGGATTACTTGGAAGAGAAATATCCGGATAAATACGGGATCGGACGATATCGCGGGTTTACTCATATCGATGTGCGGGGAGAGAAGGCACGGTGGAGTCAGTAACCCCATCGTCCCGATGGGAAGTTGAATTGGTTGAATCAGGAAAAAAAGTTCAATCGAAATGACTGAACTTTTATAAAATTGTTCTTTAAAATATGATAGAGTGTCAGTTTACTTTGGTAAACAATTCTTCTTCACCTGAAACAAGAACGACGATATTGGAGAAGATCAGATTTTCCGGTTTTATGGGAAAGACGATCCAGCCGGTTTCGGCTTGGTTAGGTTGAAGAAATGCTTTGAAATCAAAAGGAGAGAGGGAAACATAATCTTCGCTGGTTTTTGGAGTAGTGCGGACAGTTAGCATATCAGAGATAAAATCGACACCATCACATTGATCACGGGATTTCAACGCTTTTACATCGATCACCCGACAGGCAGAATATCTTTGTTCTTTGTCAGCAGCAGTTTGGCTTAAATAAATATCGAGAATGCTGAACGGTTTATTTCCGACATTACTGATAGAGACTTTCATAGCAACACCAAAAGTATGATTGAAATAGGTTTTGTGGAAACTAAAAAGCATCTTTGTTTTTTTGCTTTTTATTCCCTGTAAGCGAAACATCAAATTTGTCATAAGACTTGCTCCTGCAATGATCACAGTCGGATCCATGAAAACCTCCGTTGGTTTTATTTATTAAAATGACGAGATAGAAATAATAGATGATAACCGGCTGTCAATCAGAATATAAAAAAACCTTTATATTTATTAAAATGACAGTTTGGCAGCCGGCTTATTATCTTGAGAAAAAAGGAGTTAAACGCTGATGGACGCTGATCGGTTATGAAAAAATATGAAAAAGGATAGTTGAAGCGGTTGAATTAGGGAAAACTCACCCCCAGCCCCTCTCTTAAAAAAAGAGGGAGACTAAATTGAATTTTTGAGATTAAAATGTGAGAGCAACGCCACGAAGGACTTCATCTTGCTTATCTCACTGTGGGTTGCCTTGTTATGAGTAGCGATAAAAGAGGATTGAATGATAACTAACGATGAATTGAAAAGACGACAGAGTTTACCTATCTTTGAAAAAATAAGATGGTCAAAAGAACGGATTTGGGATTTCTATACACATTTTGATGGCGCGGTTTATGTCTCATTATCTGGTGGTAAAGACTCTACAGTTCTTTTGCATATAGTTCGATCTGTATTCCCATATACTCCCGCTGTTTTTGTAGATACTGGTTTAGAATACCCGGAGATTCGGTCTTTTGTGAGAACACATGAGAATGTAACTTGGTTAAAGCCAAGGATGTCATTCACAAAAGTAATTGAGAAATATGGTTATCCAGTAATATCAAAAGAACAAGCACAATATATTTGTGAATATCGCACAACAAAAAGCGAAAAGTTAAAAAATATCAGATGGAATGGAAACAAATATGGACAAGGTAAAATATCGGAGAAATGGAAATATCTAACAGAAGCACCATTTAAGATTTCTCACAAATGTTGTGATATTATGAAGAAAAATCCTATCAGAAAATATGAAAAAGAATCTGGCAGATTTGCTTTAATCGGAACAATGGCAAGCGAATCAAGAATACGAATGGTGTATTATTTGAAAAATGGGTGCAACGCTTTTGAATTAAATAGACCAAGATCAATGCCAATTTCAATATGGACTGAAAAGGATATTTGGGAATATATAAAATTATTCGATGTTCCCTACTCAAAAATATATGATATGGGATGTGATCGCACAGGTTGCATGTTCTGCATGTTTGGTGTTCATTTGGAACAATCTGATTTATTCTCAAAAAACAGATTTCAAAGGATGAAGGAAACACATCCTAAACAATGGGATTACTGTATAAATAAATTAGGTTTAGGCAAAGTGTTGGATTATATAAATGTTAGTTACTCATAACACTTTTCTGCCACGCAAGGCGTGGAGATGGTGTTAGAAAAACCCTCTCAAACATAACCGGAATAAATGAGATAATTGACAGGAAATGAAGATTGAATATCGATGGAAACGGGAAACAGGTGACGGAGGGGAAGAGATTCGAACTCTTAATAGTTACCTATTATTGTGTATCAAACAATTGACATACCATTAGGTCAAAACTTGTCACAAGTTCCGTCAACTCCGTTGGAGATGATGGAATCTTGTGATAAGTTGACAGTTACGACTTAACACAAGACCCTGCGGGCTTGTGCCAAGTCTTTTAAACTTCACAAATCCGGAAGATTTGGTAAGTTTTTAATTTTATCCTTGACAGCATTTCTAACGCAAATTTCTTCGGAAATGTCTTTTGGAAAGGACAGTTTCGGAAGGAACTTTTTGTATTAATAGTGTGTTAATTTAGAGCGTTAGAACTTTGAGCGAAAGCTCAGACGGAAGTTTCTTCCTGTCCTTTCCAGAAGTTTTGACGCTCGTTTTTTTTATGGAAAGAAAAGGAAGAACAATGAGTAATGAACTCATTACGATCAACGAGTTAAGAGACCTGCTCGCTAAATTGGGTCTCAAATTAGAAAAAGGATCAAGGATAGCTAATCCTTGTTTAGACGGTGAATTTATTCTAACTGATGATGGTTTCTGGGTCGATTTTATTTATCAGGTAGAATCCGGAATTATGGTCTCGGTGGCAGCTACCTATCCTAACTCTTATCATGTCTGCGTTACTTCCGGAATATTGGAAATTAAGATCAACGGTAATACTTATCTGATCACCATCAAAAAGAAAGGAATTATTTTCATTCGGGTCTGTTCTGCTCTGGATTATGCACCGGAAAAAGCAGGTGTATCGATGGGGGCTTATCATGAAAAAGAATGAACTCATTACGATCAACGGAAAGGATCACGCCGTAAAGGAGATCATTGAACAAATCGATGTGACAAGTAACCTGAGAGAAAACAATGTAGCGAAAATGAAACGACTTTTACGAATGGTGGCAGTAAATGCTTTGCGGCTGACAGAGAGACGAATCGGTTATGACAATCTATGTGAACTGAACAAAATCCAAAATCTTTTGCAAATGATCAATACTCTGAACAACAGGATAAATATCGAATTGGCTGAGGAAGAGAATCCAAGCTGCTACAATGCAAAAGCGAAATTGTCGGAAAGAGGTCATTATGAAAAAAAATGAACTCATTACAATCAACGGTCAGTCCCTTCCTGTCCGGGAATATGAAGGGCAAAGAGTAGTAACCATTGCAGATGTTGCAAAGGTGCATCGAGTAAAGAGAAATAACATTCAACGAAACTTCGTCAACAACAAGAAACGCTTCATCAAAGGTAAACATTATTTTTATGTAGTGGGAAAAAAGGCTGTGGAAAATATTTTGGTAGGCTCAAAAAACATCACTCAAATCAATGTCTTCACGGAGACCGGTTATTTGAAATTAACGAAACATCTGACGGATGTTCTTTCGGAGCAAATTCATGATATGCTGATCGATAACTATTTCAAGATGCGGGAAGTCATATCTTACAAACAGCCTAAACCGGCGGGCACACCATTAGCGATCGATTCACGGGAGAACCTGGTATTGAAGGTGTTTCCCTTAATGCGGGATGAGATCAAAAAGTTGCTTTATTATCGTTTGGAGAAGCAGCTAACACAGGAAGAAACGGCGTTAGTTCTCGGAATATGTGTTCATTCGGTAGAGAAATTGGAAGGGAGATTATCAGCAGCCGGCTTGTATGTTCCGAAGATCAAGAGTTATCATGATAAGTTCAATTTGCGAACTTATAAGACCATGGCAAGAATCAATCAGCGTCTGGCAAAGATTGATTTTTTCGAGGTGTGATCATGGGAAAGAATAACTCACCCCGACCCTCTCTTGAACCCTCTTTAGTTCTCCCTTATAAAGGGAGATTAAGCGGACTTTCTGAGGATCAAAGAGAGGGAGATAATGGACTTTTTGATAATTTGAGAGCGATCTATGATGAGTTTGAGTTTCTGGGATCGTCAATCGGAGAATATGCTTCGCTGGTATCGTTGAATACGGACACGAATATGCTGTCCGGGAGTTTGCTGCATTTGATGGAAGCGAAGTATAATTGTTTGCTGAAGAAGATGTGGGAGGAGATAACTCACCCCGTCCCTCTCTTAAAAAGAGAGGGTGATTAATAGGACTTTTTGAGGATTGAAGAGGTCGTACCGGTTTTTATCGGGACGACCTCTTTTTTTTTGTTTAAGATCCGGACTTTTCTATTGATCAAAAAAAAAAGTTCTATTTATTTTAAGGTTTTATGTCAAATTAACCCATATCGATTTGCCGGATAGATCGTTCCTTTCTTTGTTTGTCCCAAATTCAGGAGATGAAATATGAAAACATTGAAAGATTTTGGTTTCAAAAAGGTTAAGGAAGGAGTTCTTTCCTTTAGATTGCAGACTCTGAACGGTTTGTCCGGAGCAGCTAAAACCTCGCTTGCGGAAAAGCCGGTGACGGAAGTCGATTCTTATCTGCAGGTCCCTTTCCGGGGATTATCGAGTATAATTATTCCGGATTATTTTGTGGATTTCAGTAAGGACGGAGTTTTGGAAAAAGCAGTTCCTCTTTTCAACGGCAAAACCATGTATAAGGATCATCACACAGTTGTCGATAACTGGATCGGGAAAGTGCAGAATGCAAAATGGAGTGCAGCAGACGGCGAAGTTCCGGCTGGAGTCGATTTCGACGCGATGATCTACAATGGTGAGGATCTGACCGGCACAGATGAAATCCAACGGAAACTGGTTATCGGTCTGCGGGAGAGAATTCTTTTTGCATGTTCTGCCACTGTTTTCTTCAAATGGGAAAAGAGTCATCCGGATCTGGAAGAGTCCAAATTCTGGAGTATGCTGGGTCGGGAAGTAGATGATAATATCGTGCGTTTGGTAGTTACGGAAATCGTCGATGTCGGAGAAATGAGTATTGTGTGGTTGGGAGCCGATCCTTATGCAACGAGGAAGGACGGATTCAGTAAAATTCAATTTTCGAGTGAATTTACCGGTAAATACGGAGAAAATGCCATAGACATTGAAAACACAATTTTGGAATTTGAAAAGGCAAAAACGGAATTGAGCGGTTATAAAGAAGATATCCTCTCAACGATCAATAAAGAGGTCAAACTCTTGAAAGAGGATTTTATGTTGGGAGAGAGTTTTCAGCAATTCCTAAAGACGCAGTCGATAGCTGCTTTGCAATCGTTTGCCGGTAAATATCATCAGAAATTGGAGAAGGAATTGCCTTTGCAGTGTGCCAAATGTGGATCGAGAAGTATCGAGCGGAGAAGCAGTTTGGTGAATGCAGAACAAACGACAAAAACTGTAATCGATTATAGTAAGATTCCGTAAGGAATTGAATATTTAAAATTGAATATTGAATATTTTAAAATAAAAAAGAACAACTTTGGAAAGTTGTTTTACTGGAGGATGGGATGAAAAATTATGTTGGAAGTTTCAGTAGAGGATTGCTGACAATGGCTTATACGGGGACATTGGCTGTTGGTCAGATGGTCAAGATGAGTGCTAACGGCACAGTTGTAGTTTGCGAAAACAATAACGATTTTATCGGACAGGCAAAACGGGTCGATGACGACAATTACTGCGGCGTGGAAATGTTCGATCTGATCGAAGCGGAATACAGCGGAGATGCACCTTCGCTGGGAAAACAGAAGTTGATCACGGATGCAGATGCCAAAGTCAAGAAGATCAGCGGAGACGCATTTGCTGTTCATGACGGTACTGTAACCGACGGAACACTCGATGATCTGACCGTCGATGAAACCGGAGTTACGGTCATGATCGTGGAAATCGATACGACCAATACGAAGGTTTATTTCTTTATAATGCAGTAACATTTTAAATTGAATATTTAATATTGGATATTTAATATTGGAGAATTTAAGAAGGACAATTTAGGCAAATTGTTTTACAAAAAATGGAGGACGGATGAAAAAAATAGAACTTACTAAAAGTATGATCGATGAAGTTCATGAAAAAGGAATTACTCTCAACCAGGTTTTGGAACCATTAGATGTCCTGGAAGCAGGAAGCAATCTCAAACTCGATGCAGTTCAGCGTCAGATGGTAATGCACGGATTCACCAAAAATATTTCCCTGGAGGAAGTAAAAAAGGACAAAAACAAGAGAATCCTTTTATGGGAATTCATGCAGAGAGCGATTATGGAAGCAGTCGATGGCAAGGTCGGAGGAAAGGGCAGATTCAGTATTCTGACGGAAGACGGAAACGCTGTTATTTTCCCGGATACGATCGAAACCGATGTGAAGACAGCAATCGGACAGGGAGATAATTATCTTGCTTTGAGCGATATTGTTGCCATCAACAAGAATGTTGAGCAAACAGTCGTGAAAAATGCCTATTTCAATATGACCAAACTGGCAGCATCGAAGGTAGGAAGAAAAAGAGTTACGGAACTAGGTAAATTCCCTGTAGCTTCCATCGAAGTAGGAACAGCATCGACTAGTTTGTATAAGTACGGTCGAAAAGTCAAGATCAGCTATGAAGCGGAAAGATCGATGCAGGTGGATGAACTGAAATTAGCTCTTTATGCAATTGCCTTCCAGTGGCAGGTCGATATGGTCAGCGATGCAGTTGCTGTTCTTTTGAGCGGAGCATCGGATCATAATGTTGCAACCGGTGGCACAATCGCTTATCTTGATCTGCTGAATCTTGATCTGAATTACGGAAAACCTTTCAATCCTACTGTTTACATTGCTAATACCACCGGTTTGGGCAAAATCTTTGCGATCACACAATTCCAGGACAGCAGGTTATTTGATACGGCAAAAAGCGGAATCTGGCCTGCACCTTTCGGCAGAAAATTGCGAAGATTCGATTCCAGTGACCTGGATGAAGATGTCTTGTCTATCGACAGCCGTTTTGCTTTGCGTCAACTTACCCAGAGCGGCAGCGTGATCCGGGAAGCAGACAAAGTTATCGACGGACAATGGAATGAGATCGTTATTTCCCTGGTTCGAGGTTGGGATCTGATGCACAGCGGAGCAAGATTGAAGTTGGATTTTGCAGCGTAAAGATATTCTGATCTATCCACGAATTACACTGATTTCACGAAAGGGAAAAACTTTGCGGAAATTCTGATGAAGAAAAGCAAGAAGATAATTTTCGCAAAGTCAAAATCTCAACTCACCCCATCCCTCTCTTGAAAAGAGAGGGAGAAATACGGAATCTTGAGGAATTAATGTTATCCACTAAAGATAAGATCGAAACGACAGGTAATTTTTCAGCAGCGAGCAGTATCGATGTTTATGAGGCTGCTCGCTATTCTGCTTTAGCGAGGATCAAGAAGTTGATCGGTTCTGAATTCTATGCAGAGGTGTTAGTGGCTTCGGAGCATACAGCAAGGAATGCGGTCGTGGAAGCGGAGAACTGTTTAGTAGTGATGTATTATCTCCCGGTGAAGAATATCTCATCCCAGAGCGATGGCATTGAGAAACAATCTTCCCAGCATGACGGCACGACTACTTATTTATCACAGCAGGAAATCGATGATCTACAGAATAAATATTGGCAGATGGCTATCATGATATTAGATGAATATCTCGTCGAATTTACGGGTGATCTGCTCGGAAAAGCCAATGAGATGGATGCGGATGATCTGGAGTTGTTGGATGTTAGCTAAAGAAATTGAATATTTAATAACTCACCACAGCCCTCTCTTGAAAAGAGAGGGAGAAATTATCTCCGGTGGAGATGTTGGATTTTTTTAGGATTTATGTTAGTTGAATTATTGGATCAGGTAAAGGTCTTGATCAAAGAGAATCTTGATGACCTGGGAGTTGAGACATTTAAGGAAACGATCCAGGATTCTCAAAGTTGGAAAGCGTCTGATTATAGCCTGATCGCGATCGAGAATGGAGAAGGCGAAACCGTTATTCGCAATAAACTGGCAGCTAGCGATGATCTCGACACAATATATTCTTTCATGAATAAGAGCAATTCGGTCATGATCTTTGTTTTCGTGAAGAAAGATAAAAATGAGACCTGGGATGGAATAAGAAAAAAAGCATCTCTCATTGCGGAAGATGTCCTTAATTTGATCGCTAAAAATATTACGCTGGATCTGAAAAAGAGAATGAGCGTTAAATATCAAGCGGGTGATGATAAGGTCAATAATATCGAATCTTATGTTTATAAACTGACGATCACGATCGATCAGGAAAGATGAACTCACCCCTGCCCTCTCTTACAAGAGAGGGAGAAATAAGGGATAACAATATAGCTCCGAAGGAATTGGAGTTTTACGAATAATTAGGAGGAAAAATGGCAGCAACACAACCGACATTACCGAGCGGGACAGTTAGTAATGATCTCTTGATCGCAGCTTTAATGAAAGTTTGCGGGGGCGGTAATTTATATTTTTCCAATGGTTCTTATACTAAAGTCGAAGCAGATGCTGTATTCGACGGGCAGGATCATTGGGCAACGGAAAAAGCAGCAAAATTTTATCAGATCGCGGCTTTGATGGAGAAGCCGGGAGATTTCAAATCCACAGCCACTATGCTCAAAACCCGGGATCGTGAATACGAAGGAAAGCGGTCAAATGAAGTGAACATCAATGTGGTCGGGAGTGGAGAATTAAGTAGGAATTATTTTGAATCTCCGACTTTTTTTGATACGGATCAGATCATGGTCATGGAATCTGCGGACGGAGCGAATTTTGTGATCTTCTCCGGTTTGAATTTTTCATTCGATCATAAAGGTGAAATAGATGGTTTGATAGACGGCACTTTCCACAGCAAATGGGCAGGACCGAATACGACCAAAGTTTATCTTTATAAGAATGTGGTGGAAACGGCAGCTTAATATTTAATATTGAAGATTGAATATTTAATATTAAAGGAGAGGTACAAATGATCGATCAGGCAATAATCCAGATCATTGCGAGCAGTTTATTTACGATTATCCTGGTAATTTTGTTCTATATGCTGAAACAACGGGATAAGCGTTTTGAGAAGTTAGAGAATAAAACTAATGATCAGGAAGTCGAGATCACGGAACTTAAAAGCAGCCTCTGGAGTGAAGATAAATTAAGCAAAATGATCGCTTCCGTGATCAGGAATGAATTCCTTACTTTTGAGAACAAATTGTTGAATGAAGGTAGATTACGACCTAAAAATGCTAAAACACTAAAAAACTAAAATACTAATCCGACAGGAGATGAAATGAAAGTTTATACAACTACTAAAGTGCTGAAAAAAGCCTGGCAATTAATGAAAGAATTGGGAGTTCAAAACCTGCTCGGTAGTTTTGATGGTAATATCGCTAAATTGGATATTAAGCCGGTCGAACTTTTCGATCAATTGATCGAGCAAGATAAATTAGATGAATTCTGTGCGATCATCTCCAAAAAGGATATTTCCGATTTCGAGGAGATCGAATTTCCGGAAAAGGAGAAACTGATCACCGGTTTTTTTTCCATTATCGGCAATCCCTTCAAACCGTTGATCGGATTGGTAAAAGAACAAATAAAGCCGATGATAGCAGTTTTAAACAATTTAGCATTAATTGGGGAAAAGAACTTAAATCAGAAATAAACCCTTTCTGGATGATGGAATATAATTTAGTGCAAATCGGCTTTACCGGTTCTGATGAAATCGAATTGGTAGAAGCCGTTTATTATATTTCGCTCGATCAAGAGATAGCATCTAAACTGAAAAAGTAAATATAAAGATGGCAAACGAATTAAAACTAACGCTAACACTTAATATAGCAGACTTCAAAAAGCAACTGCAAGAAGCTATATCTGCTTCCGGTAAGATCAATGATATCGATATCGAGATCAGTGCTGATGCTTCCGAAGCAGAATCTGCTGCTGAAGATGCTACCGGCGCAGTCGAGGGAATCCCTGATGCAGAAGCGGAGATCACGGCTGATAGTTCCG
>CAZFPK010000059.1:0-18988 GCA_964521025.1 uncultured Candidatus Cloacimonadota bacterium
CAATACCAATTTATAATTGGAGCACTTATTGTCTATTAGTTTAGATATTTAGGTAGAAGATGAAAAAACTCTTTTTCTAACTAATTATTTTTCTTTTAAATTCTCTCCTGCTTTTTCTCTGGGAGCAAATTTCAGGTACGAGCAGGAATGGGAGAATGAGGACGAAATGAGGTACCATATCTATAATCAGGACATTGAAGACTATCATTCGGTTTTAACTACAGAGAATGACAATACGAATATTAATAAATATGATGTTTGTCTTAATTTTCGTATTGGCGAGGATTTGATCAAAGACATCAGCTTCAGGTATAAAAACGAAAAAAATGATTTAGAATCGGAAGATAATCAATACATTTATGATAAGGGTTCTTATAGTAATTATCTTCATTTAAACGAAACAAATGAATTGGAGAAACTTGTCAGTAAGGAAAAAATAAAAAGTTACGGTTCGTCTATCATGATCAGTAAATGTGATAACAAGTATTTCCGAAGATTTTATTTATCCGCAGATTATAATGACGAGTCATTAAATTATTTAGAATATGAAAATTATGAACGAAACAGTTATGAAGATAATATTCTGGAAAGACATGATCTACGAGATGAAGTCATTACTTCAGATATAACCAGGAAATTTTACAAATGTACAGCCGGATTTGGAACTAACACCGTTCATAAGAAGCTGGAACTGCTTTATGGTTTGAAGATCAACGGTTCATATGCTGAATTTAAAGGAACAGAATTCGCTGAATTATATCAACTTGAAGAACAGGTTTATCAGGATTCTACACATGTTGAAGAAGAAACAGAAAGTTACAGCAGCTTTTCTTTCGCCAAGGAGTATATAGTTTCTGGTGAGTTTCCTCTCGGAGTAATTTATTGAATCAATAAAAATATCTCTATTTTGAGTGGATTCAGTTTTATGATTTCCCGGGAAAAGGTGAAATTCGATAATGAAGATGACTTCGATAGTTGGCAAACATCCAGTCATCATAATTTAGGAATTCAACTGGATCCTATCAAGCAGTTACAGATTGGAATCTACTTTTCCGGGGGAATAACCGACTATAAATATTGGAAGATGGATGTTAAATATTTCTTCTGATATAGAACGGAATTGAATTCCGTAAAAAAAATTTGATCTAAAGATTTTTAAGTAAGTTGTTTTCACATTATGCAAAAATGTGCTACAATCTCAAATAAATCTCAAACCCTTTTTGGAAAAAGCATTCAAAGAAAGATCAGCAAATTCTTTGCGGAAATACTTCTCCATTGCAGCAGCTCCGATCATAGCAGCATTATCCATACAATATTCCAAGGCAGGAATATAAACTTCAGCTCCGATTTTTTCCGCTTCCAGTTTGATCTGTTTTCTTAACAGACTATTTGCAGAAACTCCTCCTGCCACAATGATTGTTTTGGAATTTTCTTTTTTTGCATAATTGATCGTTTTCTTAATCAGGCTATCGACAATAGCAGCTTGCACAGAAGCTGAAATATCTGAAATATGTTCTTTGATGAATTCCTCTTTTTTATCGAGAAGGTAATTCCTGATCGCTGTTTTTAGTCCACTGAAACTGAAATCAAAATTATCTTTTCTATTTAAAGCACGAGGAAATTCGACAAATTCAGAATTACCTTTTTTTGCAGTTTTATCGATGAGTGGACCACCCGGATATCCAAGATTTAATAATTTCGCAGTTTTATCAAATGCTTCTCCTGCTGCATCATCTCTTGTTCTACCAATGATCTTAAAATTATTGTATGAAATAAAATCGACAAGTTCCGTGTGTCCGCCGGAAACAACGAGAGCCAGATAAGGTGGCTCCAATTCCGGGTTTTCAATCTTATTCGCATAAATATGACCGAGCATGTGATTTACTGCAATCAGAGGTTTATTCAAACTATAAGCAAGACTTTTAGCAAAAGAAACTCCAACCAATAACGCTCCGATCAAACCCGGATTTACAGAAACGGCGATCGCATCGATTTCCTCAAATTTTGTATTTGTTTTATCCAGAACAGCTTGAGTCAGTTTCATGATATTTTTTATATGAAGTCTGGAAGCAAGTTCAGGGACAACTCCACCAAAATCTTCGTGAGTTGTTTGCGATGAGATTAGGTTTATATAAACTTTATAATTTGAATCTATAATTGCGACAGAGGTGTCATCGCAGGAAGTTTCAAAAGCGAGGATTTTGATCGGTTTTATTCTTTTTGTCATTTTGAGTTTTCTTTCTGCTTCTCTCTCGAAAAATCTTGGACTTCCAAGCAGTTCAGTTTTGTTTAATCACTGAAGATTCCTCGTAAGAAATTTTATGAGAAATCCTCGGAATGACAATTTATTTATCCCTGATTACCTGAATTTTTTGCGGAGTATATTCAACTAATTTTACACCGGCGGGAAGGGAAAATTTAACTCTCACAAAATCATTCTTATCGATTTTTCCTTCTTCAATACTGGCGGAAACATTTTTATTAGTGAGTTTTTCCAGGATATCTTCCGGTCCTCTGACCATAGCCGAGACTTTCTGCGGAATGATCGAAATGTTCTTATTCAAAGGGTACCTGACAGGGATTAAAGATATAGTTTTTGTGACCATCTTGGACTGAGTTATTTCCAAACTGATATGATCTTTTTCCAGGTTCATCTTTGGCTCGGGAGTTATCAAAGCTACTGTCAATTTGTTATCCTTGATCATTTTCCGGGAGATTTTTTTTGTCCGGATCAGTTTATATTTGTTTAAGATCGCTTGAGGTCCTTCGACTTCAATCTTCTGGGAGCTGTTGATAATTTTATTCTGCAGGAAAAACTCTTCATCTTTGAAAGTATCGTATTGGATCTGGATCGGGATTCTTTTTTTTATTAATTTATCGGTTTCGATAATTGTATTTTTGGATGAATTAATTTTTTTTATATCCAGGGTTATTCGGTCGGAATGGTGCAAATTTTGATCATTAACCTGGATAAAATTATTGCCGTATTTGAACTTTCCGGCATCGATTTCAAAATACACCTGAGACAATTTCATGATCAGGAAATCCATACCACGGGTATTGATCGTAACTGGAATTTCTTTAATATTTTCTTCTAATACAACCAGGTTTTCAGGAATGTTATTAAATCTTATGGGAATTAGTATTTCTTCGGTATGTGATTTTAATAGTACCTGCTGGAACCACAAAACAACAGCAATCAGAATTACCAGGATCTTTATAGATATATTTCTTCTCATCGAGTCCTCTTGAGGAGTTCGATCGATGTTTGAGCTGAAAAAGAATTATCGACGGTGATTTTTATTCAGATCGTAAGTTACAATACGGTAAAGTTTTTCTCCCATATTAGCGACATTCTCATTCTCATCGCTCTTCCAATCGTTAACGGTCTGTTCGGTCAGGATCACAAAATCTTCAACAGTTCTATCCCTGCGGTTCTTTTGCTTAACGATATTTGCCAGTTTTTTCATGGATACCCAGATCGTTTTTATTCTTTTCTCATCGGCAGTAACCAGCCATTCCCTGATGTATGGGAAAGCGATCGTCGGATTGACGCGGGCGACCTGGGTCATTATGTGAGTGATCTTTTTCTGTACTTCCATAATGTCATCATCGATGGTATGGCTGATAAATTCCATAATATAATTAGGATCGGAATGGGCGATATTTTCCATACCGTGAAACGATAAAGCTCTTTTCTTATCATTTTTTGAATCCTGCCATTCCTTCATATGAAGTTTCATGAAATCAGGAAATTTCTTCCACATTTCATTTATGATACTTTCAACTTCCCAGGGGATTTTTTCAAAATTACCGTTCAATAATTTCAATATCTTATCCGGGTCTTCTTCATATTTAGAAAAAAGATAAAACAATGCTGTTGCTCTTATTCCATACATTTTGTGTTTGAGCATTCTTTTGGCAACTGCTAAGATCTTACGCTGATCCGAATACTTGATGAGATTTTTTCCGATATATTCCCTGATGAAATAGTTAGGAGTCTTGGAAATTTTGCATAGTTCCTTTTCGGCTTTTTCTTTTTTGCCTTGATCGAATAACTTGAAAATAGATTCGAGTAAAAGATTTATTTCTTTAATAGAATCGCTGTCTAATCTTCCGATTTTTTTTAACATAATACTTCCTTGTAAGAATTTATTAAAGGGAAATAAAATTTATCCCATTTTTTTGGAATGCGAATTATTTTTTATCCTGAGTTTTCTAACACAAAAAATACGCAAAATTTTTATATACAGGTCAACTAAAAATTTCACCAATCTTTAGTCAATTATTTTATCGAACTTTAGTAAAAAATATTATCTTTCTCTTTCTAATTCGGATTTTAATTCTATTGTTTTCTTTGCTTTGTCGTTCCTTTTCCAGCGATTATCGATTTGTGCCGTAACAGGTGATTTTTTTTTGATATAATCGACGATACAATCCCGCAGGCTCTTTTCGATCCTGGTGATCTGAGATTCGGGAATTTTCGTGAGCATGGTCAATCCGGCATTTCCCTGAAGGAGAAAATCGGTAGTAGTAATATGATAGACCTTATCCTTTTGCCAGGGTTCTCCCCCGATCAAAAGTTTCGTGATCCGGTCGTAATCCTTTCTGGTTCTGCTGTAAACAACATTGACTCCTGCTACCCGCAATCCGTGACGGCTACCGGAGACTCTCATCTCGATGATATTTTTCAGGAATTCTCCATCCACTTCAATGATCACCACTTGATTCTCGAATGGCATTACATCGAAAACATTGCGATGCGTAATCGGACCTTGCTGCAGGTCGCCGCGCACTCCTCCCAAATTCAAAAAAGCAAAATCTGCTCCGGTTGTTTCCAGCATAGCTTCGCAAACAAGATTCCCGATCTTATTTTGAGCATCGATTCCATCCCGGGAAATATAAGTTGCTGCTTCTCCGATAATTTCATCCATTCCTTGTTCAGCGAGCTTTTGCATAGTCTCGATCTTATTTCCGATTTCTTCATCCGGGATAAATTCATCCTCAAATAGAGTGATCAAAACACCTTCCCTGAGCGCAGGTTTTTCATACCCGGAAATAGTTTTCGTTTTCTTATCTATCTTGATGATCGTATGACCGATGTTGCTTCCGTAAGCATATCCCTGAAAAACGAGAGTATGAGTGAGCGGATCTTCCCAGGCAGCGGCAAAACCTTTGTGCATGTGTCCGCCAAAGAAAATATCTATTCCTTCGACTTCATGAGCCAGTTCCTGAGCATCGTATCCCCAATATCTCTGCTTTTCATGATCGTCACCTAAATAACGATTCTGATAAGCAGGTTCCGGATCGTATGGAAGTCCAATATGTCCGACCACGATCAGAATATCGACATTTTCTTTTCTAACGATCGGGATATATTTTTCCAGGGCATCTTTTGCCGGAATAAAATCGATATTTTTGATATTTTCGGGGAAACTCATCTTTTCCGTATCTGTTGTGGTTACTCCGATAATTCCGAACTTGATTCCCATTTTTTCCATGATCAAATAGGGTTGGACATAATCTACCAATTCACCGGTTTCCTTTTCGATAATATTGCAGGATAAGATCGGGAATTCCGCATTTTTATAAGTTTCGATCAAATCTTCTTCACCGATATCATATTCGTGATTTCCAACAACGCTTAAGTCATAATCGATCATATTCATATAGGTGATAACTGCATTTCCTTTGGTCATGGTTCCGACAGGATGACCCTGGAAGAAATCTCCGGCATCGATCAGCAGATTGTCCCGTTCTTTTCCATCGCTGTTTTTCCTGACTTGTTTTATATAAGTTGCAGCTGAACCTCCTCCTCCTAACATGGGAGGGAAGTTAGGATTCATAAATGTTGCCGGATATCGGTCGATCCCGCCGTGGATATCGTTAGTGAACATAATATCGAGCAGAAGATCTTCCGAGATCAGGAAATTGAACGGAAGGATCAGTATTAAGATGAGAACAAGTATAATTCGCATTTTATTTTCCTTAATAATTTAGTAATTGATAAAAAGTTTTTCTGCCTGGAAAGAAGAAAAAATTTAATGACTTTCCAAGATGCTTCATCTTCGCTCAACATAACAATTTTCATGATTTAAAAGTTTTGGAAAGATTATTATCGAATTTTTTTCAACTCGTCTCCGGCAATCGCCGGATTACAAGTCGAAAAAAACTACCATCTAAAACTCAATGATGTCATCAATTTCAAAAATGATTCCGTAACTTTATCAGGATTTTCCCAACCTCTGTTTGTGAGATTGATGTATTGATAATTTGCCCAGAGCTCTTCATGATCATAGACTTCATCCGGGAAAAGATCCAGGATTTCATACTCTCGTCTGGAAAACTGCACCGATACATCACATACAAGATTTTTATAAAGTTTGAAGCCCGAACCAATCGAATAAGTTGGAACTTTCAATTTCTGAGCATACATTGTGTTGTTATCATTTACGATCTGGTATTGAGTCTGGTAATTAAAACCTAATCGAAACGGAATCCCGTTTTCCATTCGATGCTCGACACCAAAAAAATAATTGAGTTCATTCTCATATAAAGAAAATATATCAGTCCATTTAACAAATTCAAGGTCTCCATTGAAATAGGTTCTCATGATATTGCGGGGTTCATAAGAAAAACCGAAGCGGATCCTCGAGGGTGTTATAAAATCTGCATAACTCACACTTTCCGTTATGATGCAATTTTGTAACGAATCGAATTCTGTAATAAAGAGGTAAACCGAGTCTTCAACTCCAACACCATCAATATTTCCGGTTACATCGAATGTTTGTTTTGGTTCATAACTCAATCCCAGACCAAACCTGCGATTGACTTTTATCCTGCTGCCGATTTTAAACCCGATTTTTTCCAACTCTCTAGCAAAATAACTTAGAGAGTCCTGCAAAACACCTTCCCCCATGATTTCATGCGCATTATCACTCCAGACAATTCTTTTGGTTGAATTATTCTGTCCTTTCATTTGAGAAATTTCTAATCCTAGAGAAAAAAGATCTTTATAAATGAATGCTGTCAGGAAACTGATCTTATCGATTACTCCTTCACTATCGATAAAGTTTTTGGCAATGATGGGCGGATAACCGTCGTTATCGGAATTGGCATTATTCCTGACTTCTTCGATGTAATTGTTCTCAAAATTCAAATATGGTTTATACATCAAAGCAGCAGATAATCCAAAATCCCGGAAACTTTTTTTGTAATACATTCCCAGGGCATATTGTTCATAAAAATGAACATTAGCAGCATAAGTTGCATCATCGACATACGAATCGAAAGAATTGTACATCGGCAATGCCCGGTTATCATCATTTTTCAGAAAACCAAGAGCAAGTTGACTACCGAATCCTTCCGTTAGAAAACCGGTATTTGCCGGATTGACATTGCTGTCGAAAAGCCTGATCCCTCCGGAAGCAGATGCTCCTCCCATCGCGGAAATACGGGCATCGATATTATTGATATAATTCCCGGAAAACCTGTCCAGAAGCGAAAAGGAAAAAAGTCCGATAGTTAATAAAAGCGTTAAAAAGATCATTATTAATCTTTTCATTTATCCTCCAAAATTTATCATTAATTATCAAATATATTGAATCAGGAATGAAAGCTAAACCTCAAACTAATCATATATTTTCTACTTAGATTTATCCAGTAAATAATTACTGAGTTTCACCAGCAAATTTCTATGTCTTTCTTTTGAAATAGAACCAATAGTACCAAATATTTGCTTTCGAGGTAAAACAGCCAAAAAACCAAGCCTGATCAGAGATTTTCTGAGTAGACCACTCGTCTTGAAAGTTTTTATCATCGAGTGAAATGATTTCATCGAAATTTTCAATTAATCGATGTAATTGAGTACTTATTCCGCAAACAAGAAAATCACTAAAACCAGGCATTTCACGAAGAAGAATCGCAGGTCTTTCCTTAAGTTTTCCGTCTGCTTGCGGAATTGGAGTTAGAATAACATCACCTTGTTTCATATTCAGGATTTACCTCTTTTACCAGATCTATTGAATATTCCGGTTCGTTTTCATCATACGCATCTTTTAGTTTTTGGTATGATAAAACTAACCATTCTTGATGTTCGCTATCTACCTTTATTGTTTCTGATGGAGGTAGAATTGTTACGATCAGTTTAGTATCCCTTTTCAATGCAAATGGTTCATCCAAACAAATTCGTTTACCGTCAAAATGAGCAGGTAAAGCTACAAGAGACAATATAAACCTCCAATAATTTCCTCGTTATTTTATCAAATTTCTTTAAGCCGGAACAAAAGAGAGATTCAGATGTGCTTTGCTTTGTTTTTTGGGTTGAATGATGATCTCGATATCTTGATCAAAAGCACATAAAAAAGAAAAAAGATCATCCATTGAAAAACCATAAAGTTTACCATTACGAAGATCTGAGACCTTTGACCGATTAATTTTCAGGATTTTTCCTGTGTCTTTCACTGAAAGATTTCTCTCTTTAATAATATCATAAACCTTTGAGGCTATTTTCACTTTTGTCAACCGTTCTTCGGAATTATCCAATCCCAAATCTTTGAAGACATTTCCTGAACTTTCCTCAAATTGAATTTTATCCTTCATTTTTTTTCTCCCTGAAAATGACTCGGGCTAATTGTAGATTCTTTCTAATAATCTCGATATCATTTTTAGAAGTTTTAATCCCTTTAGAAGATTTTTTTTGAAAGCGTGAAGAATGAAAATGACATTTCCCAACTTGATCACATAAACAACACGATATGTATCTTTTAGATAAATTATGACTATTTCATAGACATCCTTAAAACCTTTTAATTGTTTGACTCGATGATACTTTTACCTAATTGTGCTCTATAAAGAGCAAAACCGGTTTTGTATTTAACTGGATCAGGAAACTTCCTTAAATTTTTAAGAGAAGAACCGATCCAGACAATCTCTTTCAGTTCTTTTGATTCCATTTTGACCAATTAAACTTTCCGAATCTTTATGATCAGAATTCCTTTGAAGGAAGCTTCGGAAAGTGCTTTTTCCAAATTCAACAAATTCAACCGGTTCAACTAAAACTTCCAATCAAGTTGCGCCCTGATCGATGTCTCCGATATTTCCACATTTTTATAATAATAAGGTTTGTCGGGAATTGCATTATAATCCCTGAATTCCAGTTCCCGTGTCATTTGCTTTTTGTATTTATATTTGATCGAGAAAAAAAGATTATTGGCAATCCTGCTGTGGATCGTGAACCAGTATTTGTAGCCTCGATCATCGTGATTAAAATCGAGATTCACATCTTCAAAATCCCAGAAGCTGACACCGAGTCCTTTCCAAACGGCAACTGAACCGATGATCTTCAGGTTTTTATTAAAATTATGAGTGTAATCAGCGTAAATGTAATCTCCGTGAGTCAAAGTTGAAGCTTGAGCCATACTCACAATACTGTCGGGATTTGTGGGTTCTCCCGGATCATAAATGGAAAGATACGGAGGTTGAACGACTCTTCCGTGAACATAGCCGAGGATAAATCTATCGCGATTGGAGAGGTAGGAAGTTAAAGCAATTTCCGCTTCTTGAGAAAGTGATTTTCCGCGATCCTGATCGTCTTCGTTTCTTTTCTGCTGCTGTTTATATCGCAACCTGAATCTTTGCTGGTATATTGGACGAAAATCGAGTTTTCCCTCAAAACGGTAATTGCGGCGAGCATCGGATTTTCTTTCCCAGATATCGAGATAGAGTTTCGATAAGGTCATCCAGGTATTGAACCTGTAGCGGGTTTCCAGGTAAACTCCTCTTTCAGCAGAAGGTTGCGCAGAATTGATGTAAATATCCGAGAGAAGAGTATTGGGAGATGCATAAGCCAGTTTTTCAAAAATAGTGTCATCAAAACGCTGACTTTCAGCAAATGATCTCATATATGGATTATCAAATTCAAGGTCGTAATCGCGGTAAAGAGAGAGGACATAAAAATCGTTGAACAATGAATAAGCACTTATGATCAAGGCTTTCGGATCATCACCAATCTTTAGTTCATCTCCAGTTAGAGACATTTCGGCATATTCGCCCTGGAAAGAAGTGTTATTCAAAGTCGTCTGCCATTCCAGACCGAGAACGCGGCGATAATTTCGATCATAACCATAGCGAGTGGAATCTGAATAAGTCGAATACATCGAAGATATCTCATTATCGGTGGATTTCCATTTATCGAAATAATCCCCTTTGATCAGGAGTTCCTTCAAATCATCTCCAGCCGGTACGATAAAATCGCGATCATAAAGAGCTTCGATCCCGGTAAAACCGATATGTGTTCCGATAAAAGGAGAATACTCGAAATGAGCTCCGAGCAATTTTTCCTCGACTGCATCTCTGCGGGGAGCAATCGTATTGATGTTGAAATGATCTTCCGCAGAAATTAGTTCATCATCGGTAAATCTCCTGGTCATTGTGATGTAAGAAAAAGCATCATCCTGATCATCGATCTTACCATCCGGGATTGGGATCAGGAGAGAATCCGCATCATAAACATAATCTCCGTTCTCATCTTTGAGAAAATCCCCCTTGTTGTCGTAAATGACTGCGTCTTTCTTATCGATGGAGAAAAATAGAGCAGCATTAAATTCCTTTCTCCGCCAGTCGAGAGCCAACCCTTTCAAAGAGTATTCCCGGGTTCGGGAAACATCTCCAATGATACCTTTTATTCTTTTATTAAAACCGTAACCTGTTTTCCGGGGGCTGTAATAATCTGTATTTTCCATAACCAGACCTTCCCCGTAAGTTGCTCGATAATTTCCCGAATAGATTTTTAGATAATTCCTGCCCAAAAGTTCGATTTCTTTCTCATATCCGAGATAAAATTTCGCATCATTGAAAATATTTTTTGTATCAGCATCGAGGAAATTTTTCTCACCTTTATTGGAATTATACATCAAACCGGCTTTCCATTCATTCTGGTAACGCACCCTGATCTTATTCATCACCGCCGAAGAGATATCATCCATTTTAAAAAACCCCCAATAAGAACTTGTTTTATGAGACCAATTCCCCATTTGTTCTTTATACATCTCGACTGCATCGCTTTCGTAAGGTTCGGTATTGAATTTCAACTGGTAATCGAAGAAAAGTCTATTTTGCACAGGTTTTTCTTTGTAATAAACATAATTTCGGAGATTAGTATAACTGTAATGAGTAACACCTTGAGTTCGCCGTAGATCGCGAGCATTGGCAAGAGTGTCTCCAAAGGCTCTTCTTTTCAGGATGGCGGCTGCATCCTGAGCATTAACATTCGGCATATTCAGGATTTCGGAGAAAGATAATTTATTAATATTCCGAGGTGTTATCAAATAATCTTCCCAGACATCGGACATTCCTTCCTGCAGACCTTCATTACTGCCTAACCTCTGGATCAAATAATAGATTTCTTCCCGTCTTTGGGCAGCATCATCTTTATCATCGTAATGAGAAACCGAAACGAGAGGTTTTAATTTATTGAGGGTTTTCTGATCGATGGAAGGAATTTCCCGCAGATCATAAATACTTTTAAAAAAACTCCGGTAATAACGATAATCATAGATATCGTTCGCCTGGTTTTCAGTTACCGGGAGATTTATCAATTGTTCCAGACTGGCTGTGTTCAAATCTATTGTCTCTGAACAAAGTAAAAAACAGAAACTTAGAAAAATAAAAGAAAATAATATTTTTTTCATTTTTTCCTTACCTGCCAAAAAGTAAAATATAAACATAATTTTACTTGAGCAAACAAAAAATCGAGTCGATTATTGTAAAGGATTTTGTATAGGGATTTTTAATACTCGCAATTTATATGTATTAGAGTAGAATGAAATTATTTATGATTTTAATTCAGGACGAAAAAGATAACGAAAATTATTTTAGAATTAGTTTTTACAATTAACTCAATCAAATTGTATTCAAGAAATTCATCTATTTAACTTATTCCAACGGAGTGGTTTCTAACAGAGTGGTAATAACGGTTTTTCCGGAGATTTCGGATTTGGCAGTAATTTCTTTTTTTGTGGTGAAATATGCCAATCCATTTCTTCTAAAGGAACTGCTCCGAGTAAAGGCTCTGTTCCAAAAGGAAGTTCAATCGCCCGCACTTGACTTTTCCTTCCCTGAACTTCGATTTCTGCTATACCATAAACGCGATAAGTATGTTCTCCTCCATCTGCTGTATAAACCTGAACTTCTCCAACTTGTTTAAGCTTCAGTTTTTCGATTATTTCAACCGGTAATGCTAATTCAGCAGCACCTGAATCGACGAGAGCTTCACAATCTACTTCTTCACCTTTTTGTTTATCAGGTAAAAACTGGTTTTGCCAGTTTCTTAATTTTATTGGTACATGAAAGATTGCCATAAAAAACTCTAAAGCATTTTTTCAAATTAATAGAAGAACTCTATAAAGAATCCTTCCAAATACAACAACAAATTCTGTTTTATTATCGTCAATTGAAAAATCATTTGACATTCAATATTGCCTTAAAATTCTTGCTTTGAATTTTTTGGAGGTTTTATGGCTGAAAATACTAAGATCGAGAAAAAAAACAAATTCTCTCTGATTGAATTATTGATGATCATTATGTTGGTTGGGATCATCTTTACTTTGATAATCCCTCTGCAAACAGATAAAAAGAATTATGAAAAGATGAAAGAAGCGATCAGGAACATCCAGGTCATTGCCAGGGCAGATGTTATTTTCAAGAATGATCCTGAGAACGGGTATTATGCTTTCGATGTGAGTATGCTCAATATCGACAAGGAATTGATTAAACCGGGGAACGATTTTTTCTTTGATTATTCTTTGACGGACAGCACTGTTGTCGCCACGACAAATGATAATTTCGGGAAAAAAGGTGCTTCTGTTTATTATTATCTTCCGCAAGGTCCCTGGGGTGTCGGTGACGACAAAATTTCCAAAAGTGTGATCGATCCGAACTGGCTTCCGTAAACAATATAGAAATGATATTTTAATTAACCTTCATTTTGGAAAATCCATTTTGAAGGTTTTTTGTTATCCTGTCATTCTGAATTTTCTCACAAAGAGATTCTTTCGGAGAATCTACAGTTATGAATTTATTTTGTACGATTGTACTGAGATTCCTCGTTAGAAAAGCAGAAATAAGACTCGGAATGACAAAAGAAAATAAAGTGAAATAATGAATCCTATTTCCTATCTCTTATCTCCCATCTCCTTTCTCCCTTTTTTTGGACTTTATGCCGAAACACATTACCGTATCAAATTACTGAAACCTCGATATTACCGGGAACAACCGGAGATAATTGCCGATGTTCCCATCAGAACGAGTAAAAAGAATAATGCGGAACTTCCGGTTTTATTCATCATCAAAGATGCTCATCTTTTCCCGGTTTTACTGGAAAAAGTTGAAATTAAAATAATCGGAAGGGATCAAAAAATAAAAGTCATTGAACAGATCGATAAAAATATTTCTCAAAGATATTTTTCCGAAATCCTGAAAATCAACCTTGATAAATTCAAACCGGAACAAATTTTATTTATTACAGTAAAATTCCATATCGAACAGGATTTAGAAAAATATGTTATTTTAAACGATAATTATAAAAACCTCTGCAAGCAGCCGTTTCAATGTTATTTGGCAGAAAAACCTCTACCTTATCCAACCAACTGGTTTGCCGGAGAGCCGCATTACCACAGCAATTATACTTCCGACCAGGTCGAATTCGGAGCGGATATTCCTGTTGCCGCGGAAATGGCAAAAGCTCTCGGGTTATCATGGTTTTTCGTTACCGATCATTCTTATGATCTCGATGATCAAGAATCGGATTATTTGAAAAAAGATCATCGTATTCCGAAATGGAAAAAGATGAAATCCGAAACTGAAAAAAATGATACAAAAAATCTCAGGATCATCCATGGGGAAGAGGTTTCGATTGGAAATTCTGAAGGAAAGAATGTTCATCTACTGGTTCTAAATAATGAAGATTTTATCGAAGGTGACGGAGATAGTGCGGAAAGATGGTTCAGCAATAAACCGACAGGGGAAATAACAAATTACAAATTACAAATAACAAATAAATCTCAAATTTCAAATGAACAAACCTCAAACAAGAAAAAATCAAATCCCGCACCCCGAATCCCGCACCTCGCATCCTGCACCTCGTACCCCGCACCTCGCACCCCGAATCCCGAATCCCTTTTCATCGCTGCTCATCCAAACGAAAAAATTCCTTTTCTCCAGAAACTGACTTTAAGACGGGGAAACTGGCAAATCCGGGATTATGAACAGAGCGGAATTAAATTCCTGCAGATCATAAATAATTCGGATTTGAATTCAGTTGAAAAATCTTTCACTTATTGGAAAAATCTTCTCTTAAAAGGACATAAATTTTTTATTTTAGCAGGCAATGATGCGCACGGAAATTTCAATATAATGCGGCAGATAAAAATTCCGTATTGGAAATTATTTTCTACTCACCACCAGGTTTTCGGAAAATTCCATACTATATTTAATTACCCGGAAAATGACCCGGTCAAGGGGATTCAAAACGGGAGGATCATTGTCGGTAATGGTCCTTTCCTGAATTTCCGGCTGGAAGATGAAAATCAAAAGTTTGAAATCGGTTCAACAACTAACCTGAGAAAAGCAAAACTTGTTTACGAAACTGCAACTTCACCTGAATTCGGGAAAATTACTTTAATTGAATTATATATTGGAGACTCTAATTCTCAAAATGAAAAACGAGTTAAAGAACCTTTGAATAATGCTTTTCTTATCCTGCCCGAAAAGGGATATTTGAGGATGAGTTTAAGCACCTCCAAAATGGGAAGAGTTTTTACGAACCCGGTCTGGATCGAGAATTAATTGCGAAGCTTTGATCATCAAAACCTCGACGGGACTAACAAAGCGTACAAATGCGACCAGAAAAACACAGCAATCAAGAACACGAAGATACGCGAAAATTTTTTAACTTGCTCCTTTTCTTGACAGGGATGATTTGAATTTGAATTTAGCACTAAAATTTTTTCAAGTTCTTGTATTCTTGATTAGAAACAAGAAAAAAGTATCATCTGAATAAGGATTTAGACAAAATTACAGGAGTGCAAAAATGTATGGTTGGATGGGAAAAATATTAAAAATAAATTTAAGTTCCGGGAAAAAGGAAATCCTTGAAATCAATGTAGATTCGAGAAGGAAATATCTCGGGGGAAGAGGATTGGGAGTTAAACTTTACACGGAAATGTGCGCTCCTGACATCGATCCCTTTTCACCTGAAAACGCATTAATTTTCATGACCGGACCATTAACCGGCACTGTGATGACTTCCGGTCGGTTCCAGGTTATTTCCAAATCTCCTTTAACGAATACAATTTTCGATTCCAGTTCCGGAGGAGTTTTCGGAGCGATCTTGAAAAGAACCGGGTTCGATGGGATCATTTTTCAAGGAAAAGCGGAAGAACCGGTTTACATCTACATTACCGGGAATGACATCGAGGTCAGGAAAGCGAATCATCTTCGGGGAAAGAATACTCACGATACGAAAGAAATTATTCTCCATGAAACATCTGCAAAAGCTTCCGTCGCAAGTATCGGACCGGCAGGAGAAAATAAAGTTCTGCTTGCTTCGATCATGAATGATAAAGACAGAACTGCGGGACGAGGTGGACTCGGTGCTGTCATGGGTTCGAAGAACTTGAAAGCGATCGCTGTTCACGGCAAGATTCCGGTGGAGATCAAGTATCCGGAAAAATTGAAAGAATTGAATGCGAGACTCGATAGATTGATCGATAAAAATCCGGTAACCGGAAAATCCCTGCAAATTCTCGGAACATCTGTTCTGGTAAATATTATCAATGCTCACGGGATGTTCCCAACTGATAATTTTCGGAGAGGGATTTTCAATGATGCGGAAGGAACGAGCGGAGAAAAAATCGCAGAAACAATTCTTCAAAACAGAAGTGCATGTTTCCGCTGTCCCATCGCTTGCGGAAGATCTACAAAAACTGCTGACAACGAAGGTGAAGGACCGGAATATGAAAGTGTCTGGGCATTCGGAGCTCATCTCGGAGTTAATGACCTGCAGAAAATCACGGAAGCAAATTACACCTGCAATGAACTCGGTCTGGATACGATCTCGACCGGAAGTACGATCGGTTGTGCGATGGAATTGTCGGAAAAGGGAATTTTCCCAAAAACTTTAAAATGGGGAGATTCCGAAAAATTAATCGAATTAGTAAACGATATTGCGTATCAAAAAGGAATCGGCAAAGAACTCGGGTTGGGTTCTAAACGTTTGGCAGAGAAATATGGAAAACCGGAGCTGGCAATGCAGGTCAAAGGTTTGGAAATTCCGGCGTACGATCCACGCGGAGCGCAAGGGCAGGCTCTGGCTTATGCAACTTCCAACCGCGGCGGATGTCACATGCGAGCCTACCTGATCGGACCGGAAATTCTCGGACACCCGGTTTTTATTGACCGTTATTCAACCGCAGGAAAACCGGAATTGGTAGCTCTTTTCCAGGATATTTCCGCAGCAGTCGATTCACTGGTTTTGTGCAGGTTTTTGCAGTTCGCTGTTGGTGTCTCGACTTTCACAGAAATGCTCAATTATGTAACCGGAGAAGACTTTACCGATGAGGAATTGATCCGGATCGGGAAAAGGATCTATAATTCGGAAAGGAAATTTAATGCGGAAAATGGTTTTACCCGCAAAGACGATCTTCTACCCGAAAGATTTCTAATGGAGAAATTCGAGGAAGGTTCATCCCGAAATCGTGTTGTTCTACTCGATGAAATGCTGGATGAGTATTATAAAATTCGAGGTTGGGAAGAGAATGGTGTTCCAAAACAATAAAGAAAGACCTCTTAACGGAAGTCCCTACTTCGTGAGGAACTCCCGTCTGACCTACTTCGGGAGGAACTCCCGCCTGATAAGGAATAGAAATGAAAGTAAAATTGGCAGGTTACAACATAGATAAAAACTTGATCGAACAGCTTCCTGATCAAAATACCGCAACTCCGGAAACAATTTCCGCAGCTTATGCCCGGATCAGCCGCGATCCGCGAGATGTTCATGAATTGCGGGAGGAAGCTCTTACACAGGTTCAGAAAGCCAGACGCTCGAATCAGGCGATCGTGTTCGGCATGAGCCATCATTCTGTGGCGGAACATGCGTATTTCAATTTCGATATTCTGGATATTTCCAGGTTGGCTTTGGAGGAACTGGAAGCAAGACGGATCGGTGCTGCCTACACGGAAAAGTCGCAAAGATATATCACTCTGAAAGGAGATTTTGTCATTCCGGAAGAGTTTGAACCGAAAGATAGGAAAGATTTCATTGATTTAATAAAACTCCAAAATAGTTTTTATTTGAATAACCTGGAAGAATTGACCAAATACCAGTTTGAGAAAAATACCGATCTGGCAAAACAAGCAAACGATGCTTCTCAAAAAGGCGTTTCCCATAAAATGAATCGCGCCAAAAACACACTCGCAGGTTGGGCAAAAGAAGATGCCAGATATGCATTGAGTCTGGCAACCCAAGCTCAACTCGGTTTGTCCTTCAACGCCAGAACTCTCGAACATGCGATCAGGATTATGCGTCATTCCGAACTGGCTGAAACGAGAGAATTATCCCGAAAATTATTCGATGTTACAAAAGAGGTTTCTCCTTCACTCATTATTCTGACCGATCCCGGGGAATTCAAAAAAGCATTTAAAACAGAATTGCAGGACGATCATTTCAAATATACAAAACAGAATCTCAAGCATATAGTAAAATCCTTGACCGCAGGTTTTAAAGAAGATCCTGCAAAAAACAGTAAACCGGAGTTGATCGCTGAAGGAGATGCAAAATTGATCCTCGCAGATAATATCGATAAAAATACGGCAGCTGCTTTCATCCATCATAATTCACTTCTATCTTATGAATATTCATTGAAAATTGCATCTCAGATCTTGAAATCTTCCAAAGAAGCAAAGAAATTTTTCCGGGAAGCATTGAAGCACATATCCGAATTCGATTCCCTGCCCCGTGAATTCGAGTTCAGCGGAGACCTTAAATTTGAACTGACCATCAGTGCGAGCAATTTTGCCCAACTGAAAAGGCATCGTTTGTTGACAATACTTGCTCAAGATTATGATCCTGAACCGGGATATACTATTCCGGAATCTATCAAAGCGATAAATAAAGAAAAAGAATTAAGGGATATCTGTGACCACAGTTCGGAGTTATATAATAAGTTTCATCCCAAATACGGAAAAGCAGCGGAATACTGCCTGACCAATTCACACCGGCGGAGAGTTCTGATCTCTGTTAATCCCCGCGAACTTTACCATATTTCCCGGTTGCGAGAAGATGAACACGCTCAATGGGATATTAAGAAGACAACAAAGAATATGCTCAAACTGGCGAAACAGGTTGCTCCCTTGACTTTTATGCTTTCCGGCGGGAAGGATGAGTTTGGGAAGTAACATCACTTTGCGAAAGTTTCTCACTTGAATTTATTGTGTAAGAACTTTCGCAAAGATCAGACATTACTCAAAATATTCTTATAAAAATGATTCTGTCTTAGTAAATCGTAGTATTACAGACGAACTATCCAGGGAAGCAATCATATCATACTTCTCCGTTCATCGATGATTGCTACACTCAATGAGCCTTTCAGATCTTTCAGAAGTTCTCTGCTCTTTTGAAAGGAGAATTTATTGATATCGATTTTAGCATTATTTGGTTTTTCCGGTTCATCGATAAATGAAATGATAACATCTACCGTTCTATTTGTTCGAACTTTTTACCGTAAAAATATCTTACCGTTCCTGTAAATTCCTCTTACTGCCAGCATAACTTTATCATCCGAAAAGATGATCCCTAAATATCATTTTATTTGTCAATCATTTTAGTATTTCTTCCCGCTTAAGAGAAGATTAACACGCACAATGTTAAGTGGATTACGGCTCTTTTTAGTTTTAAATGGGTAAATAGCATTTATTTAATATCCTGAAATTA
>CAZFPK010000060.1:0-17620 GCA_964521025.1 uncultured Candidatus Cloacimonadota bacterium
GAATATTTAGAAATTACTACAACATGTGGGATTCCGGAAAGTCCAAAAAGATTAAGTGGAGTAACATTATATCTTTATTATGATTTTAAGAGATTCAGATATGTTACGGTTGATGATTATTATGATGAAATAAAAAAAGTTTTACAAAATATATTAGTTACAGAGGAAAAACTAGAAAAATATTATAAACAAAGGTACATATATCCTCAAAGATTATATTACTACAACTTTGAAAAAATGTGTATCGATACACTATTCACTTCAAATTATAGATCAAAAATGAATTAATCAAAAAGAACAACTTGGCAAGTTGTTATACAAATGGAGAAAATATGAAAAAACTATTATTAGATTTATTTGTTATCATTATCATCTTTGGTTGTGCAACTCTCGGTTTTGAAGGTGGAGAAATTTCTGAAAAAGAAGAAAAAGTAACTCAAACAGTAAAAGAAAAACATTCTGAAAGGGGAATTGAATTGGTTTATAAAGATGCGACAGCAACTTCCGTTTCAGTTGCTGGAGAATTCAATAATTGGGATGCTTCCGCCAATCCGATGGAAAAAGACGACTCGAATTGGAAGATCAAACTCGATCTCGATCCGGGAAAGTATGCTTATAAATTTGTCGTGAACGGAACAGATTGGATGATCGATCCGAATAATCCGGAAACTGTCGATGATGGTTATGGCGGACAGAACTCGCTTTTAGTAGTTGGCAGGATTAAAAAAGTAGAGAGTAAGAAAACTTCGACATCAAAATCAGGGAATGTCGAATTTAGTTTTAAGGCACCGGACGCTGCTTCGGTTCATCTTGCTGGAGATTTCAATGATTGGAATTCATCCGCCAATCCAATGAATAACGAAGAAGGAGTTTGGAAACTTTCACTCAATCTTGATCCGGGAAAATATATGTATAAATTTGTCGTAAACGGAACGGATTGGAAACCAGATCCGAACAATCTGGAAACTGAAAATGATGGATACGGAGGAGAAAATTCAGTGATTACAGTGGGTGAAAAAACAGAAACAAAAAAAGTCGAAAAGAAGAGCGGAACAAAAACCGGAAATTTCCCGGTCAAATTTTCATATCAGCCCTTAATTGGTGGAAAACATGATATCTATGTGGCAGGAGATTTTAATAACTGGTCTCCGAATATGGACAAGATGGAAGAGAACAGCGGTTTGTATGAAACGACTCTTCATCTCAAAAAAGGAAAATATGCCTACAAATTTGTGGTCGATGGAAACTGGCTGACAGATGAAAATGCAGTGGAATTTATCGAGGATGGATTCGGCGGTCAGAACTCGATTGTTTATGCCGGCAATAAATCCGATATAAATGCTCTGCATAAAGTTGAGTTCAAATATGATCCGGGCAAGATCGTAAAGGAAGTTTATCTGGTTGGTGAATTTAATGCTTGGAATCAGAAATCGGATAAAATGGAGAAAAATGAGGATGGAACTTACAGCATAACGATGCTGCTCAAAGCAGACGAATATTCCTACAAATTCCTCGAAGACGGCATGAACTGGATCACAGATAATAATGCGGAAGTTTTTGAAGACGACGGATTCGGCGGGAAAAACTCCATAAAAATCGTTGATGAAAGTTTTGATAAAGTCACGATTGAGAAAAAAGATGGTGTGATCCTGACTTATGGAATTCCCACTTCGCAATCCCTGGAAACGGTCAATCCGCTTTCTCCGACCGAGATCGAATTCAAGACGAAAGTTCATTCCGGCGATGTGGAAAAGGTTTATCTGAAGATCGCTCGTGAAAATGAAGTGATGGAAAAAGTAACGGAAGACGGCAGTTTCGATTATTATCGCAAGATCCTCAAACTGAAAAATGAGGATGAAGAATTCGATTACTGCTTTGTATTTGAAGATGGCGGAAATGAGTATTATCTGATGGATGGAGAAATTTCCAAAACCTTTGATAAAAAGAAATTGTTCCATTATTCTAAAGAAAATGTGAAGCCGTTCTTTACTCCTGATTGGGTAAAAAAAGGTGTTATTTATCAAATCTTCATGGATCGTTTTTATAACGGAGATAAGAAGAACGACCAGGATTTTTCCGAATGGTATTATGAAGGAATCAATATTCCTCCTGAAAAAGGAAAGAAACATAAGAAATATAAACAATATTTCCATTTTGTCGATGACTGGTATGATGTTTCCGGGTTGACGAAAAGTCCGTATCACGAACCGAATCATGAAGGATATCAACCGGATTACAACAGTTTTTACGGCGGTGATGTGGAAGGTCTCATACAGAAACTGGATTATCTGACCGACCTCGGAATCACGATCATTTACTTCAATCCTTTATTCGAAGCAAAATCCAACCATAAATACGATGCTGTGGATTATATGAAGATAGATCCTCATTTTGGTACGAAAGCGGAATTTAAAGAACTCGTGCAGGAATGTCACAAACGCGGGATCAGGATCATTCTCGATGTTGCTTTCAATCATACAGGCGAAACTTTCTTTGCTTTTCAGGAAGGAATGAAAAACGGACCGGATTCCGAATATTATAACTGGTTTGAATGGAAAAAATGGCCCATGCCGGATCCATCCAAAACTCCCGGATTCAAACCTTCAGATTATTATGAATGCTGGTGGGGTTTCGGAGAAATGCCGAATCTGAATTATGACCTGAGTGAACCAAATCCGGCAGAAAATGGAGCGAAAGATGTCAAACAGGCAAATCCGAATTGGAAAGTTGTGAATTACATTCTCGGTCTGGTCGATTACTGGATCGGAAAAGTAGATCTCGACGGTTTCCGTCTCGATGTTCCCAATGAAGTTCCTTTCTGGTTCTGGCAGCTTTTCCGCGAAAGAGTGAAATCCGTAAAACAAGATGCCTATCTTGTCGGAGAACTCTGGAGTAATGCTGTCGAATGGGTGAATAACGATTATTTCGATTCCGTCATGAATTACGCATATTTTAAAGATCCGGTCATGCGTTTTTTCAATATGAGAAAATGCACTGCCAAAACCTTTGATCGCGATCTCAAACCAGGACTTTTGAGTTATCCAACCCAGGCAACACAAGTGATGATGAACCTGATCGACAGTCATGATACTCATCGTTACCTGGAATCTGCCGGAGGAGATATTTCCAGACTGAAACTCGCTGCTCTTTTCCAGATGACCTATGTGGGAACTCCGCACATCTGGTATGGCGATGAAATTGGCATGATGGGAGCACACGACCCGGATTGCCGCCGTCCTTTCAACTGGAAATACACGGAAGATAAAGAGAAAGTCGCTCTGCACAATTATTATAAGAAACTGATAAAGATCAGGAAAGAGAATCCTGTTTTATATTTAGGTTCTTTCAAAACATTACTCACAAAAGGGATGGTTTACTCTTTCCAGCGAAGTTATGAAGGAACTGATATTGTCGTTGTTATTAATAATGAAGACAGTAAACAAACCATCGAACTGGAAACCGATCTGGGAATGAGAAGTGTAACTGACCTTTTAACCGGAAAGCAGTATCCTCTAACAAATGGTAAAACTCTGAAAATTGAACTCGAAGCCGGAACCGGAGCGATTCTGAAGTAATTGAATATAATGAAATTATAAAACCTTTTGAAAACGATACTTATCATTTTCTTGATAGATTCTTATCTTTTCCTCTAACGATACTCATCTTTTAATAAATAGAAACTTATCTTTTCGGGAAAGACATGATTTTGAAATTTTATCAAACATCATTTATTCTACTAATCCTCTTTATTAATTCTATTTATATTTCTGCGGATGACAATCTGGACCTTTACGAATTCCGCAGTGAAAGTTACAAATCCGCCGCCGAAGCAGTGATCATCACTTTCGAAGGAAAAACCTATAATCTCAAAGATAAGAAATCCTTTATTGATTTTGTCAGAACTTTCAGTAAATATTCCTTTTTGCATAAAAAATTCATCTCTTTTTATGAAAGAACAATTTCCGATATCAGGAAAATGCTGGATACACGAGAAAATGTTTCAAATCAGGATTTATATAAACAACTTTTTCATATCTTCAGTTCTAAAAGCAAATATGGAAATCATTTAGCAGAGATCGAGACGAATTTTGATAAACTGATTTCCGAGAAATTAAAATTACTGGAAGAGATAGAGCGTCTGCATAATGAATCTTTTAATCCCAAATTCCAGGAACTGCTTTTTTTGATCACAGACTACTTACAATTCCATCAATACAGAGACATTCACCAATATTGCGATGAATTCCAAACAGATTCCAAAATCGAAAAAGCAAATATCTATTATTTACAAGCATCCGTATATTTCCTGACTTTCAATTTTGAAGATTCAGAAACTCTCATAAAACTTGCTCTAACAAATGAGCCTGAAAATACTTTTTTCCTGAAATTTTACGGCTATCTCCTGAATGATATCGGTGAAATTGACAAAGCGATCGAATATAATAAAAAGGCTTTGGAAATCGATTTGAAAAAAGAAAATGCAGATCCGAAGATTTCAGCGTCAAATTATAATAATATCGGAGCTTCCTATTACAAGCAGAAAAAATATGTAATTGCTATCGAATACTATCAGAAAGCTTTGGAAATATCGCGGCTGGATGCAGATGAAGGAAATCCTTCAACTGCTCGTTATTATAATGATGTTGCCTTAGCTTATGATAAGAACAAGGATTTCAAGCAGGCAATCGAGAACTATCAAAAAGCGATCGAAATCGATACAAGAACTGTTGGAGAAGAAAATATTATTACAGCGACGAACTACAATAATATCGGATCGGCATATTTTAATTTGCAGGATTTTAAAAAAGCAATCGAATATTTTGAGAAAGCAATTGAGATCGATCTGAAAACAGTTGGTAAAAATAACCGCAATACTGCTTCTCATTACGGAAATCTTGGTTTTGCATATTTGAAAAATAATGACAAAGATAATGCCGAGAAAAATTTTAAGAATGTTATCAAGATCAGCAAAAAACTGAAGATCTTCGATTGGGTTAGTTTTTTTGAGCAAAAGGTCGTTCAAATTCAGAATAATTAATGTCATAAGGAAAATCTGTGCAGCGAAACAAAAACAACCCGATCATAACCAGAAAAGACAATCCGAAATTGGACTCGACTTCACAGCGAAGCGGTGGAGTTGAGAACAATTGAATATCCAATCCGTCAAAAGCCGGACAAGTATCGAAGAAGAAATTTCCAATGAGAAAGGAGAATGGAGAATGGAGAAAGGAGAAGGGAAAAGATGAAAAAGGAAATAATGAAAATATGAAGTTAATTCTTTGAAATAATTATAATACAATGTGGGAATTTTAATGCAGCGAAATCCAAACAACCCAATTTTAACCAGGAAAGACATCCTCGAAATAAAACCGGATCTGGTAGATGTAACTTCCGTGTTCAATCCCGGAGCAATTAAATTCCATGATAAATATCTATTGATGCTGCGAGTTCAGAACAGAGCGCGAGAAACATATTTCATGATAGCGGAAAGCGAGAACGGAGTCGATTTTAAAGTGGAAAAAAGATTCATCGAATGGAACGGTCTGGAAAAAGTTCAGGAAAGAATTTTTCACATTTATGATCCACGAATTACTCGAATTTCACAAATAAAAGATGATTTTTTTATCATGTACGCCATGGACCTGGAATCGGGCTGCAAACTCGGTTTAGGAAAAACAGACGACTTCAAGAATTTTGAATTTTTAGGAATAGTTTCGGAAGAAGATAACCGGAATGGAGTTCTATTTCCAGAAAAAGTGAATGGGAAATTTCTGCGGCTGGATCGTCCCAACAAAGTTCAACTCGAAAATGGACCTTTAACAGGAAATGCTATCTGGCTTTCGGAATCTGACGATCTTATTAATTGGAAACCGGTCAAAGAATTGTTCAAAGGCAGGGATCATTATTGGGATGAAATGATCGGTGCTGGTCCTCCTCCTGTTAAAACCAGAAAAGGCTGGCTCTGTGTTTATCATGGAATTGCCATGCATTATCAACCGATCTATCAAGCTGGAGTTTTCCTGCTCGATTTGAAAGATCCTTCGAAAGTTATTGCTCGCGGCAGATTCAATATCCTCGAACCGCGAGAACTTTACGAAACTGTCGGACAGGTGCCGAATGTGGTCTTTCCAACGGGAATGATTATTGAGAATTTTGATAGAGAAAGATTTGCGATAGATGACAGCGAAGTAAAGATTTATTATGGAGCTGCAGATACTGTTATTGGTCTGGCGGAAACAACGATAGGAGAACTAATTGGAAATAGTTTTAATTAAACCATTTCTAATATAAATTAATAATTATCTTACTAATAAAAAAATGGAGAAATAAATGAAAACAAAAAAACTGAAATTCGATTCCAAACTGATCCATTCCGGTCACTTCAAAGACAAATTCCACAGCGTTTCCGTGCCCATCTATCAAACATCAACCTTTGCTTTTGAAAATGCTGAACATGGAGCTGCCTGTTTTGCCGGAGAAGCGGATGGATACATCTACACGCGTTTGGGAAATCCAACAGTGAAGGCTTTGGAAGACTGCATTGCCGATTTGGAAAACGGTTTTGGCGGAATCGCAACCGCCTCCGGAATGGGAGCGGTTACCACTATTTATATGACCTTTTTGGGAAACGGAGCCCACATCATCTGCAGCGATGCGGTTTACGGACCTTCCCGCACGGTCCTGGAAACTCTTTTTACCAAATTTGGAGTGGAAGTCAGTATTGTCGATTCCACCAAAATTGAGAACATCAAAAATGCAATCAAACCGAATACAAAACTGCTCTTCATTGAAACTCCTGCTAATCCGACCATAAAACTGACCGATATTAAAGCCTGTTCGGAATTGACTAAAAAGAACGATATTTTATTGGCTGTGGATAATACTTTTTCCAGTCCGTATTTACAGAATCCAATCGCTTTAGGTGCGGATATCGTTATTCATTCTCTCACCAAGTTTTTGAACGGACACGCTGATATTGTAGGCGGGATCATCATTACTGCTGCAGAAAAATTGTATAAGAAACTGAAGCCGGTGATGACAAATATGGGACCGAATATCGATCCTCATCAGGCATATATGGTTTACCGCGGCATTAAAACTCTGGGAGTACGAATGGAACGAGCGCAAGCCAATGCAATGCAGATCGCCAGGTTCCTGGAAGCTCATCCCAAAGTGGAATGGATCCTCTATCCGGGTTTGGAATCGCATCCGCAATATGAACTGGCAAATAGGCAGATGAGCGGTTTCGGAGCAATGTTCAGTTTTGGATTGAAAGGCGGATTTGAAGCAGGGAAAACACTGATCAACAATGTTAAACTGGCAACTCTGGCGGTTTCTCTCGGCGGAGTGGAAACACTCATCCAGCATCCGGCTTCGATGACACATTCCAAGGTGAGTGAAGAAGGAAAGAAAAGTGCAGGCATCACCGATGATATGATCCGGTATTCTGTGGGAATTGAAAATGTTGATGATTTAATAGCTGATTTGGAGCAAGCGTTAGAGAAGATATGAACCAAATTAACATAACCTATCATAAAACCGGGATCGGAGAAATGATCTTCGGCTCTTTTAAAGGAAAGTTATGCCTGCTGGATTTCCGCTATCGAAAAATGAGAAATACTGTTGATAACAGACTTAAGAAAGGATTGAACGCTGAATTTTTCAAAAAAGAAGATGATATTATCACAAAAACCAAGCAGCAACTGGATGAATATCTGAAAGGTGAACGAAAAGAATTTGATATTCCGCTTCTAACTGTTGGGACGGATTTCCAAAAAAGCGTGTGGAATGCCTTGCTGAAGATTCCTTACGGAACAACATCTTCATATCTGCAAATCGCAAAAAATATTAACAAACCAAATGCCGTGCGAGCTGTTGCCAGTGCCAACGGAGCGAATGCGATCGGAATAATCATTCCCTGTCATCGCATTATCGGGACAAATGGAGAACTTACAGGTTACGGTGGTGGATTGGCTGTGAAAAAGCGGTTGTTGAAGTTGGAAAAAAACGAAAAATTATAATGCTAAATTCTAACATTCATGGATTACTCGAGCAAACTGATTTAATACATCAATAGAAGGATTGTTCCAGCTAAATTTCTTCATTATTTAAGAATTCGGTTTGCTGTATTAATTCAATAAGTGAAGGATAAACATGCTGCTCATTTATAATACCATTATCGATGAAGTCAAAAAAAAGAAGTACGATAAAGTTTTTTCCAGAATTTTCAATGATTTGAATTATGGATTTCAAATAAGATATTTGGATAAAGATCTTTCAGATGTTGTTCTATCTTTTTTTAGTCATCTCTTGGTCACAGGTTCGGAATTATTTGCATCGGAAGAAAACAAAGAGAATGATAAAGTAACGGGAGTGATTCGTCATTTTGTAAAGAAAGAAAAAGCGATTTTAGGAATCTGTTACGGTCATCAAATGCTGGCAAAAACGATTTCAGGAAAACAGGTCTGCCGGAAAAGAAAAGAACCGGAATTCGGCTGGAAAAAGGTGGAAATAAAATCCAAACCGCTTTTTAGAGGAATTTCAAATCCAGTTTTCTATGAATCGCATTATGATGAGCTCTATAATTTAGGTGAAGATTATCAAATCATCGCGACAAATAGTGATTGTCCAATTCAGGCATTTCAATATAAGAATTATCCGATATGGGGAGTTCAATTCCATCCGGAAGTTGATTATGAAACTGGAGAAGCATCTCTGCAGCAAAGGTTTAAGGAATTTCCCGATGAGAAAAAACATTATGTGAACGAGATGGAAGATGCCCGGAACTTCGATCAACGTTTGAAGATTTTCGAGAATTTTGTAGTCCTATCGTCCCGGAAGGAAAATAAAGTTGAAAACCATTGAAATGGTTCTGGTCGATGTATTTGTTTCTTTACACCCGATTAAAATCGGGTGTAGTTCTGAAATCAGGAAAGGAAACCAGATTAGCACCATAATTCATTATGGTGAAGAATAGTTCGGAAAATGTCTTCTAACTATTTCAATAGTTTTTTTATCGAAATAAAAATTGTGTTTTCTTATGAAATTTGGAAACAAGAGATTCCCCTTCTCTTTTTAAGAGAAGGGATTAGGGGATGAGTTAATGAAAAAGTTGTTTATCGTTGTATCAATTTTAATTTCATTTACAATTGAAGCCCAAAAACCTTATGAGGATTATCTTCCAGAACCGCAAATTGAATTCAATCCCAAAAAATATGTCTGTTATCGTTCTGAAAAACCGCTGACAATCGATGGCAAAATGACTGAAAATAGCTGGCAGAAAGCAGATTGGACAGATTTTTTCATCGATATCGAAGGAAATTCCAAACCAGAACCTTATTTTCAAACCAGAGTGAAAATGCTTTGGGATGACGATTATTTCTATTTCGGTTGCGAAATGGAAGAACCGCATATCTGGGCAAAATTGAAGGAAAGAGATTCCGTTATCTTTTATGACAATGACTTCGAGATCTTCATCGATCCTGACGGCGATACACACAATTATTACGAACTCGAGATGAATGCATTCAATACGGTTTGGGATTTGTTTTTATCCAAACCGTATCGTGATCAGGGATGCAAAGTTTTAGATTCCTGGGATATTCAAGGTTTAAAATCTGCTGTTTATATCGACGGCACTTTAAATGATCCATCCGATATCGATAAAGGTTGGTCTGTCGAAGTTGCAATTCCCTGGAAAGTTCTGGAAGAATGTACGAATTCCTGTCCACCAAAACAGGGAAAGCAGTGGAGAGCGAATTTTTCCCGAGTGCAATGGGAAACTGAAATTATCGACGGAAAATATGAAAAGATCGAAGGAAAGCGGGAACACAACTGGGTTTGGAGTCCGCAAGGCTTGATTAATATGCACTATCCGGAAATGTGGGGATTCGTGCAATTCTCGAACAAAATCGTAGGAACAGGTAAAGATGAATTTATCTGGAATCCTGCTGAAGATGCAAAATGGATTTTACGGCAAATCTATTACAAAGAACGGACATATTTCTTTCAGAATGGGAAATTTGCCGATAATATCGAAGACCCGGAACTCGATATAATGGAAGTGAAAGGATATCTTTGGCCTCCCGAGATTTTTACTACTCCAACTTTTTTTAAAGTAATCCTGACCTCGTCAAATAAGATAGATAAATTCCATATTTCTTATGATGGGAGGAGTTGGTAATAAAAAACTTGCGTTAAACCTGCTTTAGCAAGTCTTGACTTAAGTTTTTTCTTCATTTCCTTTATAGGAAAAAGGACTAGCAGGTTTTAGCTTCAGTTATTAAATGTTAAAAATGCATATACATTTTTCAAATTTCAAAAAAATCGTGCCGGCAAATATCAAAGCATTTATGAATTATTATGAAGTTAAAAAAGTTTTTATCCTGACTAAAAACCAGGAAGATAAGGTCATCTATAAAGATAAAGAAATAATTTTCCTGCCTTTGATCCTGGCGATGAATATCGATTTTGGAATATAACAGGACTCGACTTGCTACGACCGCGGGGAGTGCGAGTTGAGTCCTAATGAAAAATAAGTGATCAATCTGCTGCAATTCACTTAATAAACTTTGCGAAACTTATCTTCAAACTTTTCTCCATAAGAAGTTTCGCCAAGATAAAAGTTACCGTGCTGTGTCTGATAATATCTTTGTAAAAATTAGGAGAAAGAATTTTTTAAAGTGGGAATTTTCGCAAGTGATCCTACCTCACCAAAATAAAATTCTCTATTCTTACCTCTCCCCGGTTTCGGCAAAATGCCTGATTCCTTCCGCTCCTAAACCTTTAAGACCGAGATTTTCGAGAGACCTTCCGCCTTTTCTAAAATCGGTTTTCATCATCGAGTTTGCGATCTCGATAAAACTCGTACAAAGCGGAGTCGGAATATTAAATTCTTTTCCGAGGCTTTCATAGGGAACTAATCCGGTCGGCAGGTCTTCCATAATCAATCTTGTTTTCATGGAATTCGGAGCGGTTATCTTTCTGTAAGCTTCGTTGGAACGGACTTTTTGCCATAATTCATCACCTTCGGTCGGATAAGCAGTCGCAAAGAAATCGCTGATAGTGATCGGTTGAATCCCAAGAGCTTCTGCCAGTCTGCATCTTTCCGCATCGAGAGCTTCCACGATCGCAGAGACAGAGGGAGTAAATCCTTCCCAGTAATAGAGAAAATCTTCTTTGGCTTCTATCCTGCCGGTGTTCAAAAGAGTTACCGGTGGATGAACCGTCGCATTTAGATTGTCGAGACTCGTTTTGAGAACGCTCGGAGCTTTGACCGGAGTCGGATAAATATCGAAAAGTAATTGGGCTTTGGAAAATCCTGCGTTTGCCGGAAATATGGAAATGGGTAAACTGCTTTTTATACCAGAGACATGAACTTCGGCAGGACCTGCTAACCTGCAAGTCAGGAGCGATGTTTGGATCTCTCCGATCAGGACTTTTGTATTTATGCCTTTCTCTCGAAGTGTATTATAAAACTCGAAAGCACCGAAAGTATGTCCCGGGTGAAGCATGATCAGTTGACCCGGTTCTAATAACTCTCCGATTTTCCGGGCAATATCTGCATGACTCGATGCAGGAACCGTAACCATGATCATATCACTTCCCGGAATCACATCCTCAAAATCATAAGATGCGACTTCGAGTTTTGCTAATCCCTGTACGACTCCAGTCAGTTTAATTCCTCCCCGCGCATTGATATCATCGATCTTGGTGTGCGTCCGGTTTTGGATGCTGACCTGATAACCTTCCAGGGCAAAATGCCCGGCCATTGCCTGCCCGAGATTGCCGGCTCCGATAACTGCTATTCTTTCTTTTTTCATCTGGTTCTCCTTTTTTATTACTAAACTCACCCTCGGTCTCTCTCTTGAAAAGAGAGGAAAGATTTCGTTCCCCTTCTCTTTGTAAAAAAAATGGGTCTTTAGTCCGACGAAGACGGATAGGGGATGAGTTATCTGTTCATCAATAAATTTACTCTAATTCTACAGAATTTTTTCTTCTTTAAATGAATATCCGTTCTTTTTTCTTTCAACTAATTTTCAGAAAATCCTTCATATATTTCTGCAATTTTTTTTCATCGAGAGAAACACCCAATCCCGGTTTTTGGGGAACAGCAACAACCGAATAGGAAATATTTTCAGCGAAATCCGTTATATCATCCGTCATACGCAGCACCGAACCATAAGCATGTCCGGTATTTGTTAAATTCGGTAAAGTCGCAGCGAGCTGGAGAGAGGCTGCTTGCGAAATGCCAAATTCGAGCATACTGTTCATCAAACATCTTATCCCGTTTTTTTGAGCAAGATCGGTGATCGCCCGGGATTTGCTCAAACCTCCGTTCTTGGAAACTTTAATGCTGAAAACATCGACAGCACCGGTTTCGACTAATTTTTTTGCATCCTGGAGGGAAACAATACTTTCATCCGCACTGATGAGAATACCGGAAGAACTCCGGATAGTTTTCAAAGCATTTATATTTTCCCGTTCCACTGGTTGTTCGATAATTGCCGGAGGAAAATCTCTTACTCCGTCCACAAATTGGTGAGTTTCCTCGATCGTCCAACCCTGGTTAGCATCGATAAAAATCACTATTTTTTCGTCAAATTTCTTTTTTGCAGAGATCATTCTTTTTATTTCCTGCGGAATGGGAAGAGCACCCATTTTTATCATCACTCCGAAATATTTTTTCCTGATAAGTTCCTCGATAGCGATTGCATCTTCCACGGGAGTTCCGCTGCCGATAGCGATGAATAGAGGAATTTTTTGTTGTTGTAGTTTTCCTAAAAAATTATGAACAGGTAAATTTTCCGATTTTCCTTTGATATCGAAAAGAGCCATGTTTATCGCTCCTCGAGCCAACAGGTTTCCTTGAATTTTTCGATCGAGCTCCGTTTCGATTTCGAAAATATCAACCGGATTTTTACCGATGATCAAAGGTGCGATTTTATCTCTGATTACTATCATCACAGATTCGTAAGTTTCGGTCGTAAAAGGAATCAACGGATCCGCTTCACCCAGACCGATGATTCCTTTATCGGTAAAAATTTTTGTAATAACAGCGTGTGCATGCGTAACTGTTCCGTATTTTCTGGAAAGTTTGTATGGTTTTGCCAGCGGAATAGAAATATGGTTGAGTTCGATTTTTGTTATTTTCATTTGAAAATCCTTTTATTTAAACTTCGACTTTGCGGAAATTATCTTCCCTGAAAATTCAAGTGTAGAACTTCCGTAAAGATCCGACTTGAGATAATCTCTTGTTGATCGTTAGGACTAATCAGTAAATTCACCTCCGATCCCTCTCTTGAAACCTCTTTAATTCTCCCCGGCAACTGCCGGAGAGACAGATTTGACTTTTTGAGATTATAAGAGAGGGGATAATTCGGAAGAACGAATCTCTTTATCCATCAGGTTTTCCCCTCATTGTCAAAGAGGGATTAGGGGAGTTTGTGATCGAAAAACAGACTTTACGGTTAGGCGCTTAAAAACCAAACTTACCAACAAGTTGTCGTGAAAATTCATTTCTATAATTTCAGAATAACTCTGAAAGAGTTAAATTTTAACACCCATAAGAGAATCTTGTGGAAAGCGTATAAATGATGAAAGCAACTCCGAAGGAGTTGAATAAAATGGGAATGAACATCTTCGGTTATTAAAGTCCTGTGGACGTTTGCAGTCAATCCTTTCAGGATTGTTTTCCCAGAATCTCTTTTCCAGAGATTCCATCTCCGGCTATTAATATTTAATCCTTTCTGGATTTTAAAGATAAATCCCATTTGAAAAATGGTCTTTTTTTAAAAACTTGTTTTTGAAGAAAATTAGACACTAATTGTTACCTCCAGCAGAGATTTTGAAAGAATTCCTCTAAAAAAATTTTCGCAAAGTCTATCTCAGCAAAATAAATTTCTTTATTTCCGTATAATCTCCCGCTTCCATTTTGTTGAAATAAACTCCTATCGGAAGTTCCTTGCCTGAATCGTCTTTTGTATCCCAATTTGTATGATGAATTCCGGCAGTTTTTTCTTCATCGATAAGTTTCCTGATGAGCTGTCCTTTGATGTTAAAAATTGCAATTTGCACATGTAAAGGTTCACAAATCGAATAACGAATAACAGCATTTTTGTTCGAGTTTTCTCCAATGATGATCGGGTTGGGATAAATTCCTTTCAGTCCGGTTTCTATTTCCAGGGATTTGTCTTCCATCCCGGTATGATCGATTACAGCAATATTACCCGGTTCGGATTCATATTCTCCATAAAGTGCAGTTACATAATATTCATAAGTTCCGCTCGGAACATTCAGATCGATGTACCAGGTTTGGTCGTGTTCGGTCAGTAATTCTTCGTTCCGGTAAATTTTGTATCCTGTAAATGGTCTTTCCAGAGTCGGAGCAGTCCATTGCAGGAAAACATTTGAACCGGCATTTGTTGCAGTTAGATCGGATGGAGCAGGTAAAGTTATCAGAACATCGACTGTATTGGAAGGTTCGGAATTTCCTTCGTCATAAACTGCGATCACATAATAGGAATAATCTCCGGGAGCCAGGTTCACATCGATGTAAGGATATTCGGATGGTTCATCGACTTCAGCATATAATTCATCGTTCCTGTAAATTTGAAAATACTGGAATTCACGATGGTTTCCCGGCATGTTCCATTCGAGCATGACATCGTTGATGTTAATGATATTTGCTCCTAATTCCGTTGGCGGTTCCGGATCGATCGATGTAAGAATAGAAAGACCTTTGATGCAGAAATTAGCAGTTCCGTTCCAGGTTTCGTCCTCAAATTCATATTCGTAAAGATCCAGCCAGTTCGTTCCAACTTTGTAATAACTCTCTCCCGGATATGCACTGGAATTTACAGTTGTCCGGTAAGATGCTCCCAACAAAACCGGAACATCGGAAGTTCTATCGAACGGATGTCCTCCTGCGGATAAACTCAAATAAATATAAAAATCATTTCCTGCGGTAATTTCGACGGAAGTTGCTAAATCTACAGTATGAAACCCCTTATATTCTCTGTTTCCAGAAATCGAAGATAGTTCGTTTACAAGTTCCGCTCCGTTGAAATCATCATAAATAATGATCTCAAAATCCACATTGTCGATTGCAGTGAAGAAATTAACTGCATTCAAAACCTGGTCGGATGCAGCAGTAAAAGCATTAAATGCTGCGGTTGTTTCCGTCATCGTATCGCGCCAGCCGTGATAATCATGGTAATGAACTTTATCATACTGCAGAGGTTCGACTTGCTGAAAAGAGATCGCTCCCATTTCGGGATGCTGACAGCAGTGTTTGTCATAATAGGAAATCCAGAAATAACCATTATAACCCCAACCTGTTCCCCAACTGTTTTTGACCAGCCAGGCTCCCGGATTGGGAGCATCAGTAACCCGGTTATCATCCCAACCGATGATCCCGATCGCATGATTTGGCGGTATATCGCTTGTTGGCGGTTGATAATGTTCGTACTCCCAGTTGATAAACGAAGCGTCGTAACACATACAGGTTCCGAGAACGCCTTCCTGCATGATCTTATTTTTGATCGTATCGATGTTGCTCAAATCCTGTCCGGCAGTAAACCATTCGATCTCTTTGGCATAAAAATAATGGAAAAGCGGGAAATAGCGAGTGGGAGGAGTTTCAAATGATTGTCCATCGATATCGCGAACGCAACCTTCCAACCTCGATAAATATGCAGAAGTAACAAGATAATCTCCTCCTTCATGCACAACTAATCCATTCCCGGTAGGCGGATCGAGATCGTCGTTATTGTGCTGATTGAAACCATTCCACCAGTCGAGATGATATTCCGCCAGGTTCGGTTCTCCGGCTTCTCCGGCATTTTCCCAACTTCCGGTCATCAGCATATTTCCTTCCATCGAAGCTAATGCTCCGTGCGTCCAGCAAGTTCCTCCCTGCTGCGATTTTACGGATGTTACATAATTTGATCCCTCCACATTGCGCAGGTCGAAAGTTGCAGGTGGTCTGTCTGCGAAAATGGGAACGAACAGGAAAAACACCATTAATAGATTTAATGTTTTCAAGAAAAGACCTCCATTATAAATTTTTTAAAATACATAAAAAGCAATTATTAATCCAGCTATAAAATTATGTTTTAATCATATTGTCCAAATTTGGTATTCGCTGCATTCATATTTATTTATTATTTCTAATAAATTTTTCAGGTTTATCGAGCAGGTTAATTAATCCGGCTTTCGTGGGAGAAAATCCACACTTTTTATAAAACAAATCCAGATGTTCTTCATAATCCACATGCAGCCATTCCAGACCTTTTCCTTTTAAAGATTTTACAGCATTTCTAACCAGTTCCGTGCCGATTCCTCTTCTACGAAAATCAGGATGAACAGTTGCATCCAGAAGAAAAGCATGAACTCCGCCATCCCAGGCAACATTAACAAATCCGATCAAATTCTTTTTATAATATGCGCAAATAAAAACCAGGCTTTTCTTTAGAATTTTAGAGAAATCCCGGGACTCGAAACCTGACCAGGAAACACGGAAAAGTTCATTCATTTCCTCATTGTCCACAGCAGGAGAAATTTTGTATTCGATTTCTTTTCTCATTTTTACTTGGATATTTAAACAGCATTTCCCATTTTAGAATTTTCTCTAAAATAAATCTTGTGGAGCCTTAAGCATTTAATAGATGGCGGCTACAACTTTCATCTGCTTTTCTCCCAATCAGAATGTGGAGGTTTATGCAGGCACATTTTCTTTGCTTTACCATACTTCATAACTTTTTTTGTTTCGATCTTTATTAAGCAGTTCCTCAAGTTTTCCGTTTTTCTTAATTTGAGTAAGATAAAACCGGCGTTCATTATCGTCCTTGCATTTCTCGATGATCAAGTAATTCTGACTCCAGCCAATTTCTGCCACTGCCGGTGGCAGAATTTCAAAATTGGAATAAGTCTCGTAAAATACTTTCATTCTCCAAATATTTCTGGCAGAAAAACCTCGCACTCCGGGAAACTCTAGCTGCAAATCTTTCGCAAGTTTTTCCACCACTGATTTTCCCCAGTCATTTTGTTTAATTCTTTCAAATACAATACTACCGATATGCCAATAAAGCCGGACTGTTTCTTTGTTCACATTGGTTAGCATTTTCAGGCGAGATCGCTTGATCTCGGTTATTATATCTCTTAATACATTTCGATATTCGTTATTTACCGCTTCCCTCATCTTTCTTCTCCCATCAAATAACAATCAAATAAAAATTCTCTGAACTCAGATTTGCCAGTATTCTTTTTAAAGCAGCATAGCTGATAGACAAAGAAATCCCGTTAAAAATATCTTTCAAGGAACATTCACCGGTTGATTTTATAAATTCAATTATATCATAATCTCTTTTTTGTAACATATAGGTTCTCCTTTTTGAGATCACCCGATAAGATTTTCCGGCTCATTTATTGAATATTTTGAGCTATTGCAGTTTTGAAGATGAGCTGCAAAGATAATTTAATATATTACTCATTAATCTACCACTCACTACTAAATAGTTCACTTAACTGAAAGTCAAGTGGGTTAGAATTATTTATGCGAATTGGGCAGTAGAGTAGAGACAGGTATTCAGATTTCCAGATAGATATTTGTTCTCCCAGT
>CAZFPK010000061.1:0-17315 GCA_964521025.1 uncultured Candidatus Cloacimonadota bacterium
TCTTCCGGATTCAATTCGATGGCTTTGCTGTAATCTGCGATCGCTTTTTCATATTGTTTTAAATCTGCATAACTATTTCCTCGATTGTAATAAGCAGCAGTATATTCAGGATTCAATTCGATTGCTCTGCTATAATCCTTAATCGCTTTTTCATATTGTTTTAAATCTGCATAACTATTTCCTCGATTGATATAAGCAGCAGCATCTTCAGGATTTAATGCGATTGCTCTGCTATAATCCTCAATCGCTTTTTCATATTGTTTTAATTCTGCATAACTATTTCCTCGATTGTAATAAGCAGCAGCATCTTCAGGATTCAATTCGATGGCTTTTGAAAAAAGTTCTAGCGCTTTTACTTTTTCTCCTAATTCATAATAAATAAATCCTTTTATTCCATAATACTTGTATTCTTCAATTTTGTCTTTACTCTTTTCTAATAAAGATAGAGATTCTTCAAATTTTTTATTAATAGGTAACTTAATAATTTCCTCGATTTCTTTACCTCTAATTTCCTCTTTTTCCCGAAAAATATCCAAATATCTTTTCACACTTTCTTGCTGCTGCCATTCAAATGCGCTTCGATATATTTCCAATTCAGACCGAATAAACTCTTTATTTTCTAATTCTTTTTTAGAAATCAAATTTTCCAATTCCCCAATTTTCTTCTGAATTCTTTTCTGCGGATAAATAAAACTCAAGAATTCGGAAATCCATCTGATGTTTTCCCGGTAAACTCCTCCCATGCGCATCTGATACCAGACGCGGTAAATGTATTCATTCAAGATAAAAAGTTCATTTTTGAGGTGGTTTACTTTTTCCGCTCTTAACCAATGTGTATGTTTTAGTTTATTTAATTGTGCTTTCACTATTTCATCCGGCAGGTTAGAAGTTTCGGCAATATCTTTTGCTGCGAGTAAAGGAAAGATATGCAAACAGAGAACATCTATGACCAATCTCTGCTGCTGTGTTAAAGTTTCGGTTTCCTTCTGAAAATAGGGAGTGAGGTCGGAAACAAAGATCTTCATCATATCTCTGATACTCTTGACATCTCCGTTTTCGAGGAATTTGTATAACAGCATTATCAATCTGGGATTCCCGCCGGAAAGTAACCCGAAAACGCTGATATCGGATTTCATTTGCTGAAGGTTTTTTTTTAGTTTAACGGCATTATAATAATCACAAAATTTATCGAGCATTCTCATTATTTCTTCGCTGTTCATTCCTTCCAGTTTCCGGGTTCGAAAAAAATGATAGAAAGGTTCTCCGTAATCTGCTAATTTCCCGGGAATTTGCACGGCTGTTGCTATCCAAAGCATAAAATTCGAGTTTTGGTAAAAAATATCGCGCAATCGTTTCATATCGGTTTCAGCGAGTTGTTTGCCAAAAACTTCCTGCAGGTTTTCAATAAAAAATATGAATTTTTTCCCAGTCTTTGTTTGTATCTTTAATAATGCATTCAAATACTGTCCGGTTAGTTCATACTCTTTTTCTTTTCTTTGTTTTGTACTACCGGTTATCCTGATGTTATTTATTTCCAGGATTTCTTTTTGGAATTTCCGACAATCAGACAGATTTTGCTGATATTCCAATTCCGATATAATCAAGGATGCGAATTTTTTAAATAATCTGTATAAACTGTTAACAGTAAATAATTCTTCGGGACAAAGTATCGGAAACCAGTATTGTGAAAGCACTTCATCTTCTTTTATTTTATGAAAAAGTAATGCCAGGATATGTGATTTTCCTATTCCTCTGGCTCCGTAAATCAACCAGGACTGATTGGTTAATTTTCCTTTTTTATCAGGAAGAATACTCTTTATAATTTGATCGCTTACTTTTTTGGAGATAAATTCTGTTGCTTTCAATTCTTCGGCTGTTTTTAATCTCGGGTCGTACGGATACATCTTTAATTCCTCTCGAAATGTTTATTTTGTTTCCACCAGCCCGCCATTAATTTTGAGAGAAAAGCATATTCGTTACCTTCTCTTTTGATATATGCTTCGTCTTCGAGCCGGTTTAGAAGTTCATCCAATCGCTCTTTCGTTATATAATTATCGACATAAGAATAGAGAGTATCAAAATCTAATTTATCGTGGGAAAGATGACTCAAAATGATTTTTGCAGGTTTTTCCAGATTTTCTTCCTGCAAGTATTTTTTCAAGTGGTTATGAAATTCTTCTAATCCAAATTCTTCAGAATCAAAAATTCTGTTCAAGGCTTTATCCAAAATATCTGCATCGAGTTCCTTTTTTTCCGGTTCCGCTTGCCGGATTTCGTCTGCCAGAAGTTGGATAAAATAAGGCATTCCGTCTTTTATGTAAGGAAAAACATATTCCCGAGATTTTTTATCCAAAACAAAATCTTCGGAATAAAGTAAACAGCGAAAAAGGAGTAAACTATTTTCCGGAGAGAATAAGGGGAATTTGAAGGTTTTATATTCATTCAATTTATCGGAAAGTCCTAATTTGGAAACTGTTCTGAACAGGTTTATCGAGCCGGTAAGAACAATTTTTAATTTTTTACATTTGTTTCTAAAATCACGAAATTTTCCCAGGAAAGATTCGACTGTTCTGTTCTTTTTCAAGGTTAAGATAAAATCAGGGAATTCGTCGATGAACAAGATAAATTCCTTTTTGGATAAAATATTTTCAAGATTCATTTTAATTTGTTCAATACTTATTTCTGAAATTTTTCCAAATTTAACATATTTATTTTCAGGAAACATTTCTGCAATTGTATTCCAACTGCTTTTTAGAAAACTTATCAATTTTTGGCTTTTACTTGGTTGGATAATTTGCTGATAAATCTCTTTGTAGAACATACTTTCGTTTTGACAACCTTGAACAATAACATAAATTGTCGGCAGCTGCGGGTTCCGAACGATAAATTCTTTTAAGAAACTTGTTTTTCCGGTTCTTCTGATTTGAGAAATTACGATATGTTTTGTGGTGTTCAATCTTTTTTTGAATGATTCAAATTCCTTATTGCGGTTAAAGAAATCTTCACCGGAAACTACTGCACCGGGATTGATACTTATCTTTCTTAAAATTTCCATCATTTCTCCTCTAATTTATCCGGTGTCAAAAAAAAATTGGGAACATAATTGGCAATAAATAATTTTATTTTATAACGATATTGTTATGAAACGAATCTGTTATGAAACGATATCGTTATTGATGAGAAAGGTTATTGAAAAAAATTATACGTCGATATTTAGGTGAGTTAAAAGTGGTAGGATTAGAATCTCAAACTGTATTCGTAGTTCGGAACTTGTTCCGGTATAAAGAAACCGAACGGATTCAAATCATTTCTTTATTTATAAAAAAAGTTTTAATTTTAAGATTTCGGAACAAGTTCCGAACTACTTATCCTCTCAAACCTTTCAATAATCTTCCTTGCCTTTTTTATCATCGGCGGTCCGATAAATCTACCATCGATGATCGCTACTTTTTTCTGCTGCTTTTTCGCCTGTTCGTTCAACCTCAACAACTCTTTTGCCCGTTCAAATTCTTCTTTTGAAGGCGAATAATATTTATGTACAAGTTCGATTTCTTTCGGATGCAGCAGCAGCCTTCCCTCAAAACCGAGTGCTTTCGATACTTTCAGATTTTTCTCCAGATCATCAAGGTCGTGAACATTTGTATGTAGCGTATCTATGGGAATAATTCCTGCTGTCCGGGTTGCCAGCACAATTTTTGCTCTTGGAAATAAAAGAGCGATATTGTTTTCGTCGTGAGTTCCCTGCAGATCATACAGAAAATCTTCACTTCCAAAACAGACTGCGATTATCCGATTGGATGAATCGCAAATTTTTCTAACAGATAAAACCGCTTCCGTTGTCTCGATTAAAGGAATGATCTTGAATTTTCCGGTTGGAAAGCCTTTTTCGCTTTCTGCCTGTTCTAATAATTTATCGAGAAAAATTATATCATTTTCATTTTGAGATTTAGGAAGGATAAAACCGAATATTCCTTCAATTGTTAATGTTTTTATCTCATCTTCGAGAAAACCACTTTCCCGATCATTCAGACGTACAAAAACCTGATAATTCTGGAATAAACCAGATTCTATTTTTTCTTTGATGATTCCCCGTGCTTTTATCTTTTCCGTTTCGAGAACCGAATCTTCCAAATCGAGAATGAGAGCATCTGCCTTCGTTTTGGAAGCACTTAACATTAACTTCTCGTTATTTCCCGGAACGAAAAGAAGGCTGCGAAGGATGTAGTAATTGGGATTCATCTTATTTTTTTTATTTGGACTCGACTTGCTGCGAAGTGCGAGTTGAGTTTTAATTTATTAACAAATATAAAAGATTTAATATATGTATAATCTGGCAAATTATTTGTCGCAATTTTTAAGTCGCACTCCCTGTGGTCGTAGCAACTCAAATGAATTTTCTTACAAGATAGCATCTTGTTCTACGAATCCTTTTTCGGAATCAATACATGCCTTCGAAAAGTCAACACTTTTTCATTTTTTTGATTAAAAGCTCGAGTCTCGACATAAATAATTCCTCGATCCGGTTTTGTTTTTGATTCCCGAACTTCAAGGATTTCTGTTTCCGCATGAATCGTATCTCCGATAAAAACCGGTCCGTCGTGAGTAATTTTTTCATAATCGAGATTGGCTATTGCTTTCCCGCTGATCTCGGAAACTGTCATTCCTAAAACCATACTGAAAATAAGAGTTCCGACCACGAGCGCTTTTCCATAAGTTTCAGTTTCACAATATTTTTGGTCGAGATGCAGCGGATGATGATTCATGGTCAGCAGGCAGAAGAGGTTATTGTCGCTTTCCGTAACGGTCTTGCCGGGAAAATGTTTGTAAATATCTCCGGCTTTGAATTCCTCCAGGTATCTGCCGAAAGATTTTTTCATTTCGTGGATCATGATCGCTCCTGTTTTTTCCGGCGAAATATGCAAAAAAACGCGAAATGGATTTCCGTATTTTATAATTAACAAGATTGGAATATTGTTTTACAGGTATTTCTTCAGATCCAAAGCCAGAAGAGAAATTGCTTTTTTTATCCTTTTCTTTTCCAAAGGTTTGAAGAATTCAGAACGATGGATTGGTTTATTGACTTTTCGTTCACCTTCTAAAAAAGTAAATATCTGCAGTTTTACTTCCGGGAAATATGACATTAAAGTATGTGTTGAACTACTCCCAAAAGTAACTTGTTTCAAATCGCGATAATCTCCGCCAAGTTGACTTTCTAACTGGAATAAATAACAACTAATTTTAGGCTGAATAGTCTTCAGTAAACTGAAATCAACCAAAATCCTTTTCATCATAGCATTTTCAGTATATGATTTGCATTCGATGCCCATAATAAAATTCTGATCGATATTTACCTGTTTATCAACACTCAAACCAAAATAATATTTTTCCAGGTTGGAGAGAATATAGTCTTTTATTTTTTGATCGGACATCTGATCGACATAATCTCTATTGATTGGAATTTTATATTTATGAGAATCGATAGATAAACGAGAATCTTCACCACCAATACTCTTCCAGGCGATTTTGATAATTTCTTCTGTCAGATGTTCCTGGAGTTTTCCTTTCACACTTCTAACAACCCCACCGTAAGCTCTTTCTTCATCTTCATTCGCATCTCGATCAACAACTTTTACGACATTATCATAAGTTACTACCAGTTCATCTATCTTCATTGTTATTTCAGATTTCATCGGCAAATAGTCCTAAATCATATCTTAAATTTTCTATTCTGTCTTCTGCTTTTCTACAATATTCTTCTGAAATATCAAGGCCAAGATAATTTCTTTTCAATCTCTTGGCGACTACAGATGTAGTGCCGACTCCATTAAAAGGATCTAAAACCAGATCACCTTGATAACTGAAAAGTTTCAGAACTCTCTCGACCAGTTCTTCCGGGAACATGGCAGGATGACCGAATTCTTTCATTTTTCTTTCCGGAGCGATAGACCATTTGGCAACAACCCACTTTTTAAATTCATCAGCAGAAATATCTATGTTTTCTTTTACTCCTGTTTTTTTCAGTGTTCCTTTGCAGAAAATTTCAATAAATTCCCAGGTATATTTCAAATAGGGATTACTCGGACTTTTCCAGCTTCCCCAGGCAGTATATTTGCAGTTGTAATTATTTTTTTCCCAGAGGATTTCTCCTTTCCAGATTAGTTTTTCCTTAATAAAGAAGTTGCTGATGATTTGATGGCTTGGAATATAATCCGAAAATAGTGGTTGAATATTAATAATTATTCTGCCGCCATATTTTAATACCCGGATGCATTCTTTAAATATTTTGAATAACTTTGAAAAATAATCTTTCCAATATGAAGTATCCTGATCCTCTGCATAATCCAAACCGAAATTATAAGGCGGTGAAGTAAAAACCAGATCAATGGAATTATCCGGGATTTTCTTTAAAAATATTTCGGAATCTGCTGTAATGATCTTATTTTTATATTCTTCCGGAAATATATTTTCCTTTTGGGAGAAATTATTTCCTTGTGCATAGTAATACTGGTTTCTTTGCTGTTCCTTAACTTTCCTGCTTTTTACTTTTCTCTCTTTATTATAATCGACATAATTTCTTTTTTTTCCGTTAATGCCGTAACTTTTTATCTGTTCAATCGATTTAAGAATATCTTGAAAAATCTGCTTCTTTGTATAATAAGAAATACGAGAAGAAACTTGTTTTAGATTATTAAAATCAACTTCTCGCAGCAAGACAATAATCCTGTTATTGTCGCATTCGAGTTTTATCTCATTTTCATTGAATGAACTATTAAAAATTTTAATCGCATGTAAATCTCTTTCGTCTAACCGATCAGGATACTTTAACACAATTTCTTTATACATTAATTAACTCCATTCTATTGAAACACCAAATATTCCATAATATTCTTCTTTTTTTTATTTAAGTTTTCCTTTAAATGAATCATCTTTTTTGTCAAATTTAATGTGCAATTAAAGTAATATTTAAAATCGAAATCTTGTTTTACGATCCTCCCACAACCTCCAGAATATTCCCATCCGGATCCAGAAACTGGAAAGTAAAAGTATCATCCGCAACCAGATCAGGTTTTTCCTGCAGGATTTTCACATCCGCTTTTTTCAATTCATTAAAAGTTTCATTTATTGATTTTTCCGCTTCCAGGAAGAAACTCAAACGGCAGGTGTGGTTATCGATTTTTGATGGTTTATTTCCTGCTTTCAGGTAAACACTCAATTTCTTATTTTTCGTATAAAGAAAGCATAAATTTGCCTGCGGAATATCTGCTCTGATCTCAAATCCTAAAATATCGACATAAAAATTTTTTGCTCTTTCCATATCGGAGACATAAATGGCAATGGAACGGATGTTGGTAAACATTTTTATTCTTCTCTCAAAAGAAAATCCCCAGAAATTTACAGGGGATTTTTTTATCTTATTAAAAAATTCAAATTCAACCCGTTTTGAGTCGTCGTCCTTTGTCAAACAAGTTTGATGCTGTCCTTACAACTCGAATTTAGCGCATCAAAATCATCTTCCTGATCGCAGAAAAATCACCTGATTGAAATTTATAGAAATATATTCCGGAAGCAACCGGTTTTCCGAAATCATCCTTTCCGTTCCAGTGAATTTGTTGATTTGATGATTTATCGGTTTGGAGATTTTTGAATGATTTTATCTTTTGTCCTTTCACATTGAAAATCAGAATCTCCGTGCTCTCCTTGTGCTCTGTGGTTAAATTACATGAGATTGTCGTCGAGGAATGGAAAGGATTCGGATAGTTCGATAATCGAAATTCTCTGTTTGATAATTCTATTTCATCTGCTTCCGTATCCCCGTATTTCCCGATCTTGACATCATCGATATACCAGCCTTCTCCAGTCGAGAGTCCGGCACTTCCGAACACAAACCTGATTTGAGCCAGCCCTGAGTAATTCGTAAGATCGAATTCCACTTCTTCCCATTCAAAATGACCTGCAAAGAGAGGAGTTCCGAATTCGAATGGCGAAGAAGGAATATTGATCAAGTTTGCCGGATATCCTCCGACAGGTTCGATCTGTTCAAATTCTCCTCCATCTATCGAGATCTCGAGCATTGCTCCGTCATAACAAAGTGTATCGTTAACATGCGGAGTATCCAGCCAATGATGGAATTTTAAAAAATTATTTCCAGACAATTCAACTTCCGGCATAAGTAATCCGCCGTGAGCATAAGTAGAATAATTTTCGGAATTCTCACCGCCGAATTTCATGCTGAACGAACCGTCCGGAGTATAATTCCGGAAATCGCTCCTGTGCCATTGATCTATATATCCATCCGATAAAGGAAGATGTTCCCAGTTTTCGAGATCGTCTTCAAAGTTATATGAGAACACTCCGATCGAGAGTTCAAAAGAATCATAATAATCATTTCCCGAACTGTTGATCATCAATAATTCGATCGTGATAAGATGGTCTGTCGGGCAATTTTGGGAAATTTCGAGCATAAAAGTCTGTGTCGAAGAAATCGTCTCACCGGGATCAATTTGCGGAACCAGATCTTCCCCGGAAAGCGTTATATACGGATCATAAGAGAATAGAGTCGTCGTCAGATCATAAGAATATCCCGCTCCGATATTTCGATAAAAGAGAACAACTTCCGCAGTTTCACCCGGATCCAGGATATCGTCTTCATCATTATCGATGGTTAAAAGGAAATCTTCCAAAATGATTTGAGCAGCCTGAACCTGCAGGTCGAATTCACTTTGCCAGGTATTTCCATCCGAAGTTACGGAAAGAAAGAACGGGATCAAAGTGCTGTCCGTAATTCCCGGCAGCAATTCTATCTGGAAGGCATTATCCAAAAATAATTGTTCCCCGGATTGGATCATTCCTGTTTGCAGGGAATCTTCGGAAATATTAACGAAAACCGGATCGGAGTTTAAAATAACTAAACAATTTTCACCTGTATTATCCAGCCCGATATTGTTCAAAGTAATATCCAGTTCGAGAAGATCAAGAGATTGGAATGAACCGTCGAGATGACCGTCTATTTCCTCAAAAACCGGATTTTCACAGACTACATAGGCACCTTCTGCGATAATTTCAATTTCCGCTTCATAAACATGATAATTATGTTTTGAAATGGTTAAATAAATTGTTCCCACTTCAAGTAATTGTTCGAATTCGATGGTTGCTGAACCAAAAGCAACGATCTCTGTTCCGAGAATTTCATTATTATAAACGAGTGAAATAACCGCTCCATCAACATTGCATTCCACCTGGAATTGTGAACTTCCAAGGGGAATGACCTGCGGATAATTTGCAGTAATTTCAGACGGAAATTGCGTCCACATTTCCATGGTCGGGTCTCCGAACCAGTGGAATTCCTCCAAAGCAGTTCTCCTGATCTCGTCATTCTCGAATTTGGTAACCATATATTCTTTCCCGTAATTAAGGACATCTCCGAATTTATAAATTGCATAATCATCGCCGAAAGGATCGTTGCACCAGGTTGTAAAATCCGGGAACATCGCATCCATCCAACCCCAGACAAGACGGTCATTATAACCGGAAAAACTGACACGAGTCGAACCTAAAACTCCAGCACTTCCGCCTGCTGAGTGCCTAAGCCAGTGTTCAACAAAACATTCATCATCATAATCCGTGTTATAACTGAGATCGTCAGTTTCATTATCATACCAGCCGGTATTACAATTGATGGAAAATACGACCGGTCGTTTTTCTCCGTTGTCCAGATTATCGACATCATTGCAATCAAAATTCGGTTCTCCCCAACCGTGACGACCTCCATGATCGCGATGTAACAAAAAGAATCTTCCGCTATTCATAGCATTAGTAACATCCCAGGAATCTCCATCCCAGGGAAAAGCCGGTTTTTGCAGGTAAGCGGGAAGTTCCTGACCGGGAGTATCATTCTCAAAATTCGCCCATTCCTGATCATTCCAATAAGTCGGAAAAACTTCACTGCCGTCGAAACTGTTATAAGTCGTATAGATTCGTTGAGCGGAATATCCCTGTGAGTCGAGATAATTTTTCACATCCTCGCTGGTTTTAGCGAATCTTCTATCCGCAAAACCATCCGGTGGCATCAGAAGAAAAGATCCATCCTGGAAAACTCCTGCCATACTCGCATTCAAATAATAGGAAGGATAACTCATCGGATTTCGTTCATACCTGATAATACGGGCAGCCAGACTATCGGCTTGGGAGGAAGTATCTACAGATAATCTTCCGAAACCGAGATCAGCAAAATAATCGGGTATGTCTCCAATATCCGCATAAAACAGGTCGGTACCGGTATATGCATCGTGGTAGGGATGAATATTAACATAATGCGTCGGGATAAATTCCGCATCTCCGATAAACAATAAATAGGAAGGAGCAGGATCCCAAATGTAATACGCATAATCGATATAACTCTCGATTTGAGAAGCAGTATTTCCGGTTTCATCAGTATTCACGACTTGCGTGTAAATTCCCTTCCTTTTTTTCCAATTAGAAAGTGTTTCGGCTGCATTTTGGAAATCGGGATGAGTGATGATCAGAAGATCGCAGCCCTGTTCGCGGAATGTTTCTCTTTCGTAATGAACAGTCTCATTTTCTGGCGTGATAACTTCGTTGCCGTTGATCGCCATCGATTTTAAGATATTTTCCGTATTTTCATTTCTTAAATTGGATGGAATCGGGGTGATATTTCCACTGAAATTCACAAAAACCTGTAAATCGGAATATACAAAAAGTTTCTTCTGATAGGGATTATATTGGTAAGGATAGATCCAGAGAACGGTACAATCCTGTCCTCTTTTCTGTTTGATCGCTTCGATCTCGGCAAAAATTCCGGGATAATCGGAATTTTGGGAATAAACAGTTTCATCGATCAAAAAATCAGGATCGGGAATTCCCTTTAATTCCGGTAAAGCAGGTTGAACCGGAGCAAGATCGACACTTTCATAGACAACCGGATTACCGGGATTGGTCGAGATGTTGACATTTGTTCCGTTCGGAATTAAGATCCAGCTTGCGAATCCCGGAACATCAGGTTTTCCTTTTGTCAGTTCTGCTCCCACCGGTTTGCTGATCGTTGTATATGAATTCCCATCGGAAAAAAATCTTTCATTAAATTGGATTTCCGGCAATGACACGCTGATATCGAGCGTTCTTGATGAGGAAGAATTGACAATGACAACTTCATCAGCATTTAAACAAATCGTCAGAATAATTAACACTAAAAAAACTATTTTTTTCATCTTGTCTCCTGAAATATTTTTTTGGAGAGCATTAATCATGTTAATGCAAATTTACGCTCAGGAAATAAAATTTCCCGATAATAACGAGTTTGGAATCTCGTTCTTCCTGATAATGCAATTTTCTATCCTAAAATTTTATTTTCTCTGAAATTGTCAAATGATTTGAGATACTAAATAAAAATTACCTCGACTTTTTTCTCGTGTCAGTAAAAAATCCCTAGGAAAATTTTCCCATAATGAAAAAATAGTTTGACAAAAATGGGATAAGAATTTGCCTTCTTCGCAAGACGGAGGAGAAAATAAAATGAAAATTTATTCCAGAATGATATTAGAACGAATCCTGAAAAGCATAGATTCCAGGAAGATACAGATCATTTTCGGAACCAGACAGGTAGGGAAAACAACCATTCTAAATTTGATCGAGAAAGAACTTAAAAAAACAAAAAAACAGGTATGGAAAGTAAATATGGAACTTCCGGAAAATTTCAATATTTTCACCTCTCATGAGCAAATACTCAATTATCTAAAAACTTCCGGTTTTGATCTAACGAAAAAGATTTACCTGCTTCTGGATGAATTTCAAATAATGGCAGGAATCGGGAGGATCTTCAAAATATTATACGATGAATTTCCTCACATAAAAATCATTGCCACCGGTTCTTCATCTTTACTCATAAATCGTAATATCAAAGAAGGATTAACAGGAAGATATTTCGGATACCTGGTTTATCATTTCAATTTCCTCGAATTTTTACAGACCAAAACCGATACATTTTCAACTAATATGCTGCTAAAAAAAACATTTCTCGATCTACCAAAAATTCAGAACCACCTTGATGAATATTTACTCTTTGGAGGATTTCCGGAAATAATTTTACATCAGGACATAGAAACAAAATTAGAGATATTTTCGAGTATTTATTTGAGCTACCTGCAAAAAGATATCAACTATTTCCTAAGACAAGAACAAATTCCAAAATTCTCTCAATTAGTTGAACTTCTGGCAAGCAGGATCGGTTCACTCGTTAATATTAATTCTCTTTCTAAAATTCTGGGAATTTCTAATAAAACAATCGAGAATTTTATTTTTACATTGGAAAACACTTTCTCCCTGAAAATGTTGAATCCGTTTTTTGAGAATCTGTCCAAAGAAATTAAGAAGATGAAAAAAGTTTATTTCTATGATTTGGGTTTGCGAAATTATGTTCTAAAACAGCAGAAACTGCCTTTGAACGCAGGAAATCTTGCTGAAAATTTTGTGTTCCTGGAACTGATCAGAAATCATGATTACAGCATCAAATACTGGCGAACAAAACACGGTACGGAAATCGATTTTATCCTGCAAAAAAACCAGGAAATCATCCCGGTTGAAGTGAAATATAAAAGCAACTTGAACACAGATATTGTTCCTGCAAATATCAGAAGTTTTATGGAAAGTTATGAGATAAAGAAGGCTTTCATTATCACAAAAAACCAGCAGAATGTGATCAGATACAAAAATACGGAAATCATCTATTTACCGCTTGTTCTGAGTTGTAATATTGGATTTGATAATATTTGAGTTTTATTTTATCGTTTGATAAAAATATGTCTTTTCTTTACTTCCATGACGAATTAATTTCTTAAAATGAGGTATAGACAAAAAAACCAAAATCAATAGAATCAAGTAAGTTATTATATTGATCAACAAACCATTGTTATGATTTTTCTTTATCAATTTCAGAGGAAATTTATTTTTTTTGAACTTGAACAAATCTAGTATCAGGTGTGCCAAATAACCGATAGCAAAACTGGAAGAAATCAAGAAAATCTCTTTATTAGTTAATGAAAAATGGGGTAAGATTTGCAGAGATGTGAAAAAGGCAATTAATACAGCTGGTATCGAATGTAACATTCCTCTATGATCAGTGATTTTTTTAAGAAATCTTCCAAATATTAAAATTACAAAAAGATATATAATCAAACAATTCAGGAGTGTCAGATAAATATTTGGAATCGTGTTCGTTTGTTTTGAATAGATGAAGAAAATTAAAGTTGTGAAAAAAGCAAATAGATTAATATTGATTCGGAAACTGATACTTTTTCCGATATCCAGGTCAGGAATTATGGAACCGAAAATCGTAGATAATAAAATAATCAGACAAAATGCGAATGATTTTATATAAGAAAAAATCAAAAGAAAGATGTTTATAATTAAAGCAACTATTATCGACAGAGTTATGTGTTCTTTAAAACCAGCCATTATTTGATTATTTGATTTAATGATTTGGAGATTTATGAATTGAATTCATTTGATTTTCATAAAAATCCAGCAAATTGATTTGGATCGAGACCTTTTCATCTCTCGTAGAATACTACAGAAAGGAAATACAATTGATAAAATAATCAATGTAAAAGAGAGAATCAAAATCTTCAATTGAACCTAATAACAAATCATAAATCTTTATATTCCTTCTCCATCCTGCCCTTTACAAGTTTGATATACATTCTGGTTTCTTCCCAGGGAATATCTCGTCTGAACTTGTTATATAACGATTTGCTGCTCATATTACTTAAATCGTTCATCATTTTATTCCATTTCTGGGTTGGGATATTCTTTAATTTGCCGGTCATTGCTTTATAGACACTACCCGGACCTCCATTATAACTGCAAATAATACAGTAATATTGGTTCGTTTTATTTTTGACTTCCGACCATTTATTGTCTGCCAACCAGCGCATATAACCGATTCCCATATTTAGATTGATATCCGGATTAAATAGTTCCCTCGAACTTGGTTTTCTTTTTTTACCAAACAAAACATTATTCATCGTGAAACCTGCATATTTAGGAACGATCTGCATCATTCCGTAAGCATTTCCTCTGCGATTATATGCTTTAGGATTGAAATACGATTCCGTATGAATTATCGCTAATACCACCTTTATATCGATGTCATATTCTTGGCAGAATTTTTCGATAGCCGGTTTATACTTTTCCAACCTGATCGAGATACTGTTGGGAATTAACTTGAGATTGATTTGATATTTGATAAGTTTTTTTCCATCTTTATTAACGAATTTTTCTTTTTGGGATTTTTTTGCAATATTTTCCGCTATTTTTTCGATATCCTTTTCTTTGATGACTTTTTTCTTTTCTTCCGGATTTGCTACTTGCTCTTTTAAGATCGGTTCCCTGGTGATCTCATCTTTTTCTTTGAGAATAGAGACTATTTGTTTCTTAATGATCTCTTTTGCTTTTTTGTCCTGTTCGATTTTTTCTTCTTCCGAACCTTTTGAAACATCTTCCACTACAGCATAGACTTTGATCTTTCCTTCTTTGAAATCGACCTCACCTCTTCCTGTAAAATCCGAATTGTAACTGACCCATTCGTTTGGTGTAGATTCCTTGAATTCATTCCAGAGTTTTTCGATTTGCTCTTTGTATTGGATGAATAATGAATCTTGCTGCTTGTGAAAATTGGCGAAGGCCTTGTTTTCTTTTTCTTTGAAGTCGTTGAACGATTGGTTTTCCTGTTGTTCGAAGTTTTCGATTTCTGTTTGGGTAAGAACTATTGTTGTCATCATTATGACAAGCCAGAATAAAATTACTTTTTTCATTTGAATCCTCCTCTCATGCTTTAATCTTTCTAGTGACATTATAACTAAAAAAAATAATCGTAAATCAAATCTTATCAACTTAAAGGTGATAGCATTTTGCTATATTCTTTTCCAGAAATAATTTATTCCTTAATAATTTTATCGCACTCTATTTTCATATAAACTAGATAATAAATTTTATCGTCCTCTTCTTTTATATTAAGATTAGCATTTAATAATTTAATATTTCTAAGTTTCTGTCTAGTCCATAAAAAATTAAGTTGCTCGATATTAAAAAAGTTTTCATTCACTCTTTCATCAGCATAGTTTAGACTATTTACTTCAATAAATTCTGATATTTTTATCAACGCATCATCGAAAGCACCAAACCATGCTTTTATCAGGTTAATAGATCTGCTCAAACCACATGAAACAATTTTATTTTGATATTCTAAAATTTCATTTTTTTTAAACCAAGATGGGGGGTTATTATCAAATTTTAGTGTTGAAGCATCAATTTTAATTTTTCCTGGATAACTATATAAACCATAAAAATAATTATTAAATTTGAAAGAATCTACTAATGATATGTTTCGTAAAATATGTTGCATCGTATCAGGATTTGCAGTAACGACTATCCTGTTTTCTTCAAAAATACTTTCATTTAATATTGGTATTGAACTCTCTTGATCTTTTTTATATAATTGTCTATAAACAATTGACTCGATCATCCGTGCAAAAAATACAGTTGCCATCGTTCTAGCAGTATATTCATAATCGGAAAAAACGGTATTAATTGGTGATATTCCTATGACAAATTTCTGATCAGTATTATTCGGTAAAATATAAAACCATACAGGAATAATAGGTTCTGAAAATAAAAGAAATATAGATAATAAAAATAAAGTAACAATAAATTTTTTATACATTTTCCTCTTTTTTGATTTATATTACTAACATTTATAAAATTGAATATTTTATTTTTTTCAAACCTAAAAACACCAAAATAGGGTTATCCCCTTCTCTTAAATAAAGAGAAGGGGCAAGATTTTGTTAAAAATTCTCCAAAATCTTAAATTAATACTTTTCGATTTCGATCTCTAAATCTTTATAAGCTTGTTTAGATTTCCATTCATTGTATAGAGATTCTTCACTTCTAATATGATTAACAAGTTGTTTTTTAACTTCCTTAGATGGTAACTCTAATCTAACAAAACACCACTCTTTCCCTTTTTTAAACTTATGATCTTCTTTAACAACAAGCCCACCACTGAATTTTTGTTTTGAAACCATTTTTATTACTCTTTCAGTATCCTGCATTAAATCAGCGTCTTTTGTCCCTGTTTCTTTAATCCAATCCCTGGTCATTGACATTAAATAATTTTCGATATACTGAGCAGCATCATTATAAGCCATTGCTTTTGCGCTTTCATAAGAAGTTACCGATCCCTCTTTTACAGCATGCCCATATAAATACACAGAATTTTGATCTTTAGACGGATTTCTGTACCATTTTGGGTAAAATGAACATCCTCCTAAAAACATAGTAACCAACATTACGATAATAATGAAATTTCTTTTTTTCATCATTTCCTCCTTTTTTCTTTTTATTAATAGCATCTTGCCATTTTTAATTTTTTAACAAAATTTGTAAATAAAACTAATTATTATCTCTATCATAAATTAGATCACCAGGTGTTTTATTCAATAATATTGAAGTTTTAATATATAATACTGTAAAACTAAAACAAACAATTAAAACTAAAGCTATATAAGTAGAAATATCCATAAGTTTGAAATACAAATAATTTTTTTCAAGGTTTATTTGAAATAATGAAATAAAAAATTTTAAGCCTTTCAACCTTCCAAAAATGAAAGTTAATACGAATGAAACTAATAATGAGAAACCAATAAATTTATAAATTATAATCAAATATATTAGTTTAAGAGTAAAATTATTTAGACCAAATGCTTTAAATGTTCCGATATTTTTTTTAATTTTATCTAAATGCTCTTTGAATATATGAGAGACAAACATAGTTATACTGATAATACTAAAAATTATAAGAATTGATGATATTATAAATGTTAATTTACTCACAAAGTTATAATTTTCTTTTGCTTTTATCTGAGCAAGATCAATTTCTATATTATGGGTTTTATAAAGAAACTCTTGAAAATCTTTAATTTTATCTAAGTCAAAAAAATTCACAGAAATCCTATCAAAAGACTTTTTGGGAGAACATGGAAATAATTTATAATTGTGATAACGATGTAAATTATTTTTCTGAATAAAACCTGAGTTGTTGATATTATTGAATAGGCTATCTAGAACATTTATCGATAAAGGATCAGGTAATAAAGATATAATAATATTATAACCTTCATGATAAGAATCTTTGTTTTTTCTAATTTGCGAGCAACAAGGTGATAATTGTTTGTAATACTCATGGTTTTCCAAATAATTTGAAATTTTATTTTTGAATGTATATGCTTCTGAAGAATCTCCTT
>CAZFPK010000062.1:0-17069 GCA_964521025.1 uncultured Candidatus Cloacimonadota bacterium
TTGCCGACATGGCTCAACGGTAGAGCACTCGACTTGTAATCGAGCGGTTGTGGGTTCGATTCCTACTGTCGGCACCATTATCGGGAGGGGTTCCCGAGCGGTCAAAGGGAACAGACTGTAAATCTGTCGGTGGACACCTTCGGAGGTTCGAATCCTCCCCCCTCCACCATTTTTGATTTGCGGGAATAGCTCAGCTGGCTAGAGCATTAGCCTTCCAAGCTAAGGGTCGCGGGTTCGAATCCCGTTTCCCGCTCCATTAAATGCTCATGTAGCTCAGTCGGTAGAGCACATCCTTGGTAAGGATGAGGTCACCGGTTCAAGTCCGGTCATGAGCCCCACGAGAAATAAATTCAATATCCTCAGGAGGTAAAAGATGGCTAAGGCAAAATTTGAGAGAACCAAGCCACATGTTAATATTGGAACGATCGGTCATGTTGACCATGGCAAGACGACACTGACGGCAGCGATCACACTTTTCTTGAGCAAAACCGGAGATGCGGATTTTCGTTCTTTCGACAGCATCGATAATGCTCCCGAAGAAAAAGAAAGAGGGATCACGATCGCCACGGCTCATGTCGAATACGAAACTGAGAATCGGCATTATGCTCATGTCGATTGTCCCGGACATGCGGATTATGTTAAGAACATGATCACCGGAGCTGCTCAAATGGATGGCGCGATCCTGGTCGTTTCCGCAGCGGACGGACCAATGCCGCAAACGCGGGAGCATATCCTTCTTGCCCGTCAGGTTGGAGTTCCGGCAATGGTCGTTTTCCTGAACAAAGCAGACCTGGTCGATGATGAAGAACTCCTGGAACTGGTCGAACTGGAAGTCAGGGAATTATTGACCGAGTATGAATTTCCGGGAGACGATATTCCGATCGTAACCGGTTCTGCTCTGAAGGCTCTGAACGGAGATGCGGAAGGAGAAGCTCAAGTAATCGCTTTGATGAAAGAAGTAGATTCTTATATTCCGCTTCCGGAGCGCGATACGGAGAAACCTTTCCTGATGCCGGTCGAAGATATTTTTTCCATTTCCGGTCGAGGAACGGTGGCGACAGGCAGGATCGAAAGAGGAGTGATCAAGGTTGGAGAGAAAATAGAAAGAGTCGGGATCAAAGAGACCAAAGAAACGACCTGTACCGGAGTAGAGATGTTCCGTAAGATCCTCGATCAGGGACAGGCAGGCGATAATGTCGGGATACTTCTGCGCGGTATGGCAAAAGATGAAGTCGAACGCGGTATGGTACTGGCAAAACCGAAATCGATCACACCACACACTAAATTCAGAGGTGAGACCTATATTCTGACCAAAGACGAAGGCGGAAGGCATAAACCTTTCTTCAGCGGCTATCGACCTCAATTCTATTTCCGGACGACCGATGTTACCGGATCATTGACTTTACCCGATGGAGTCGAGATGGTCATGCCTGGTGATAATGTTACTATTTCAGCAGAATTGATCACACCGATCGCTATGGAAAAAGGTCTGCGTTATGCAATCCGAGAAGGCGGACGCACGATCGGAGCAGGTGTTGTCAGCGAGATTATCGAATAGTTCACAGATTTCCTTCCATAACAGCAGGATGTTCTAATAAATAGTGAGGAAAAATGAGAGAAATAATTACTTTAGCTTGCGAAGAATGCAAAAATAGAAATTATTCTATGACCAAGAACAGAAGAAAGCATCCGGAACGGTTTAGTTTTAAGAAATTTTGCCCTAAATGCAGAAAACATACGATCCACAAACAGAATAGATAAATTTAGTGTAGGTTAGTAGCTCAACTGGTAGAGCACTGGTCTCCAAAACCAGGGGTTGCGGGTTCAAGTCCTGCCTGACCTGCCATTCTTTATTACATAAAAGAGGGAATGAAATGCTTAAAAAATCAATCGGATTTTTAAAGAGTGTAAAACTCGAAATGGCTAATGTCAGTTGGCCAACAAAAGATGATCTAAAAGAAGGAACTACGGTGGTGATCATCATGTCGGCAATTGTTGCTGTATTCCTGTCATTGATCGATGCGGCTTTCTCATTCCTGATCAGAAATCTATTGTTGCAAGGTTAATTCATGAAATGGTATGTGGTTCACACTTACGCTTCCCATGAATTCAAGATCAAGGATGCAATTCTTAAGGGTATAAAAGGAAATGCACTTGAGGACAAGATCGGTCAGATTTTAATTCCAACTCAGAAAACATTTCATATCAGGGAAGGAAAAAGGGTCGAACGGGAGAAAAAGTTATTCAATAGCTATGTTATCTTGCAGGCAGATCTTACTCCGCAAGTTTATTCATATATAATTGGAATTCCAGGAATTACAAATTTTCTGGGAACAGGTAAAAAACCGCAACCGTTATCAGAAAACGAAATTAACCGGTTACTTGGAATTTCCGACCGGGAAAAAGATGAAGTCAAATCTTATGAATTTTTACCCGGTGATATTGTAAAGATCGCATCCGGACCATTCAATGATTTTGAAGGAGTCATTGAAAAAATCAGCGAAGATAAACAGAAGTTAACGGTAAAAGTAACTGTTTTCGGCAGAATTACACCAGTAGAAGTAAAATCAGACCAGGTTGAGATAATGTGATTTGAGGGGAAAATGGCAAAACCAAAAGACACGGAACATGTAGTAAAATTACAGCTACCGGCTGGACAGGCGAATCCGGCTCCTCCGGTCGGACCGGCTTTAGGACAAGTAGGAATCAATATAGGTGAGTTTTGTAAAGCATTTAATGAGAAAACAAAAGATTCTCCTGGTATGATCTATCCGGTAGTAATTTATGTTTTTAAAAATAAATCTTATAAATTTGAGATTAAAACTCCGCCGGCTGCTGTTTTGATCAAAAAAGAAGCCGGTCTGGCTAAAGGTTCAGGAGAACCGAACCGGGAAAAAGTCGGAAAAATTTCAAAAGCATCGATCAAAAAGATCGCTGAAATCAAGATGCAGGATCTGAACGCATACAACATTCAAGCTGCTATGCGTATGATAGAAGGTACTGCAAGAAATATGGGTGTGGAAGTAGAAGGTTAGTTCTTCCTAAACACAAATATGGAAAGCAGGAGATTATCAAAAGGAGTGTATATGGGAAGTAAACGATACAAAAAAGCTTCTGAGATGATCGACAAAGAAAAAAAATATGAACTTTTAGAAGCAATAGAGCTGCTAAAAAAAATACCCTCTTCAAAATTTGATGAAACTGTTGAAGTTCATATGAATTTGGGAGTCGATCCTCGAAAAGCCGACCAACAGATCAGAAACTCATTAGTCTTACCTCACGGAACCGGAAGAACATCAAAAGTTCTTGTATTTGCAGATGGTGACAAAGCAGAAGAAGCAAAAGAAGCAGGAGCCGATTATGTTGGTGTTGATGAATTTGTAGAAAAAATTAATTCCGGGTGGATGGATTTTGATGTAGCGATATCGACTCCGAATTTAATGAGCAAAATCGGAAGATTGGGAAAAATTCTTGGTCCTCGTGGTCTAATGCCTAATCCAAAAGTAGGAACTGTAACCATGGATATCAAGAAAGCAGTAAGCGAATCTAAAGGCGGCAAGATCACTTACCGTGTTGATAAATTTGCAAATCTGCATATAATCGGCGGCAAATTAAGTTTTGAAACTGATAAACTCAAAGACAACTTGGTGATGATTATAGCAGCAATTCTGAAAGAAAGACCTGCTGCTTTAAAAGGTGTTTTTATTAAGAATATCGCCATCACTTCGACAATGGGACCTAGTATAAAACTTGATATCTCCAGTGTAACTCTGGAAGCAAAGAAATAGGAGTAGCGTATGGTTCAACCTTATAAAATTGATGAAGTTAATAAGATCAAACAAAGATTGGAAAACGCTAAATCCATTGTTTTAGTCGATTACAAAGGTGTAAATATTGAAGAAGTTGATGAACTTAGAAACAGGATGCGTAATGCTGGAGTAAAATATTTTGTATCAAAAAATACTTTCATCAAACTCGCTTTGAATGAGTTAGGCATTTCCGGTTTAGATGATCGGTTAGTAGGACCAACAGCCGTTGCTGCTGCTGATAACGATGAAATTGCACCAGCCCGGGAACTGGCGAAGTTCAAAAAGGAAATTACAAAAGATAAAAGTTTTCCTACTTTTAAAGCGGGTCTGGTTTCCGAAGATGTTTTGAGTATCTCCGAACTGGAAAAACTGGCAGAACTTCCTTCCAGGGAGCAACTTATATCTATGGTTCTGCAAGGATTCAATGCTCCAATTAGCGGGTTTGTCGGAACTCTGTCCGGAATTCTTAGAAAATTTGTGAATGTGGTCGATGCGATTGCAAAAAATAAAGAAAAAAATAAATAATATATCTGATGGAGGATAAAATGGCTGAAAAAAAACAGCAAGTTATTGATATTATTAAAGAAATGAGTGTTATCGAACTCTCTGATCTGGTAAAAGAACTGGAAGAATTATTTGGTGTTACCGCTGCTGCTCCGGTTGCTGCGGCTTCCGGTGCTGCTCCAGCAGCTGTGGAAACAGCAGAAGAAAAAACTGAATTCAATGTAATCCTTACAGGCGCTGGAGATAAGAAAATTCAAGCTATCAAAGTTGTGAGAGCTATCACAAAATTAGGCTTAAAAGAAGCAAAAGAATTAGTTGATAACTGTCCAAAACCTGTTGTTGAAGGTGTTTCCAAAGATGAAGCAGAATCAATCAAAACACAAATCGAAGAATCAGGTGCCTCTGTAGAAATAAAATAATCATCCTATCAATAATTTATGGAAGTGAGCGTCTTAAATTTATTGCTCACTTCCTTTACCCATTTTTTTGAAAATCACTTACTTTAAGCGGACAAAATCGCATTTTTTATATATTAAGGAGAATGAACCTTTGAATATAAAAAGTTTTTCCCGAATAAAAAAAAGAGCAGAACAAACTGGTTTACCGTCTATCGATATTCCAAACCTTTTAGCTATTCAGATAGAATCCTATAACCGTTTCTTGCAGAAAGATGTTCATCCTCAAAAGAGAGAGAATATTGGTTTGCAGGCTATTTTGACATCGGTTTTTCCTTTAATCGACCAAAAAGAGCTTTATCACCTCGAATATATTGATTACCTGGTTTTGAAAGAGAAGTATGCAACATCAGAGTGTAAAGAAAGAAATCTCTCGTATCAGGCACCGGTGAAAGCAAGAATGAGGTTAACGATTTATGATGAGGAAATCCTGAAGGAAACTGGTGAGAAAAGAGTTAAAAATACTATAGAACAAGATATCTTCCTGGGAGAAATTCCATTGATCACTACTCATGGAACTTTTATCATCAATGGTGCTGAAAGAGTGATTATCAGTCAGTTACATCGTTCTCCAGGTGTATTTTTTCTCGAAGATAAACATCCCAGCGGTAAAATTTTATATTCTGCGAAATTGATTCCTTATAACGGCTCATGGCTCGAATTTAACATGGATATCTATGATGCCATGTATGTTCTGATTGATAAAAGAAGGAAACTACCGGTCACTGTTCTCTTACGAGCTGTTGGATTATCCGAAGATAAGGATTTAAGAGAACACTTTTATAACAAGGAAGTTATTACTGTTCAAAAAGCAAAAGGTAGATCCTTTTTCGACGATGTTTTTGATCAGGAAACCGGTGAAATAATCTTTAATGCCGGTACAGAAATAGATGATAAGACAATTGAAGATTTAATAGAAGCAGGTATTAATAAGATAACAGTAATTTCTGGAGAATCTGAAATTACCAAGAAGATCATTGAAAATACGATCATAAAGGATCAAACAAAAAGTCAGGAAGAAGCTGTTAAAAAAATATATAATTTGATCAGACCCGGCGAGGAACCAACTTATGAAGTAGCATTAGATCTTTTTAACAGAATGTTTTTTAATGAAAGAAGGTATAATCTCGGTGATGTCGGTCGTTTTAAAGTTAATGAAAGGTTAGGATTGAACATCGATCCAGGTATTAATATCCTGACAAAAGATGACTTAGTCGCTATTGTTGATAGAATAATTGCTGTTTATAAAGACGAAGATGTTGCTGATGATATAGATCATCTGGCAAACAGAAGAATCAGAACTGTTGGTGAGCTTTTAGGTGAACAATTCAATATTGGTTTGTCAAGGGTTGCTCGAACAGCTATTGAAAGAATGTCGATTGCTAACCCGGATGAAATTACTATCCATGACCTCATAAACAGCAATGCTTTAATAGCTGTAGTCCAGTCTTTTTTCCTGACGGGACAACTTTCCCAATTTATGGAACAGACGAATCCTTTAACTGCCATTACTCATAAAAGGAGATTGTCTGCACTTGGACCAGGAGGTTTGACCAGAGAAAGAGCCGGTTTTGAAGTTCGGGATGTACATCATTCTCATTATGGTAGAATTTGTCCCATCGAGACGCCCGAAGGTCCCAATATCGGTTTGATTTCTTCTCCTGCAATGTATGCCAGGATCAATAAACTCGGTTTCCTGGAGACTCCATATATCAAAGTTGAATATGGTCAGATAACAAAAAAAATCGAATTTCTTGATGCTTTCAAAGAGGAGAAACATATTATTGCTCAGGCAAATATCAATTATGATAAAGATTTTAAAATTCAGGATAAACTTGTTTTTGCCAGACATAAAGGTGAATTTCTACAGGTAACTCCCGATGAAGTTCAGTATATGGATGTTTCTCCACAGCAGATAGTCTCGGTATCCGCATCTCTAATTCCATTCCTGGAACATGATGATGCAAATCGTGCTCTGATGGGTTCAAATATGCAAAGACAAGGTGTCCCGCTTATCAGTCCCCAATTACCGGTTGTAGGTACTGGAATGGAAAGAGTTGTTGCCGAAGATAGTGTTGTTGTAGCAGTTGCTCCTTACGACGGAATTATAACCAAGGTGACCAGTTCTTATATTGATATTGAAAGAGATAATCCTGATAAAACAATGCTCGATATAGGAACTTATAACCGGATTTATTTAACTAAATATGCTCGTTCAAATCAAGATACATGCATTAACCAGAGACCAACTGTCAAAAAGGGAGATATCGTTAAGAAAGGACAATCGATATCCGATGGTCCGGCAATAACCGATGACAGGTTAGCTTTAGGCAGAAATATGCTTGTGGCTTTCATGCCCTGGTACGGTTATAATTATGAAGATGCAATTATTCTGAGTGAGAATGTTGCTCGCGAGGATATGCTGACATCTTTATATATCGAAGAACATGAAGTATTAGTAAGAAATATGAAAAACGGGAAAGAGGAATTAGCTTATGATATTCCTAATGTTCCTACAAAATCACTCAGGAATCTTGATAAAACAGGCATAATTAGAGTAGGTTCCGTTGTTGCTTCAGGAGATATAATCGTTGGGAAGATCACTCCCAAAAATGTAGATATCGATCCTTCTCCCGAGGAAAACTTGATGCGGGCTTTATTTGGTGATCGTGCAGGTGATTTTACGAACAGTTCTTTGAAAGCAAAACCCGGAATGGAAGGAGTTGTTATAGATGTAAAAGTTTTCTCTCGTTTAGATGAAAGCGAAGAATTTGAAGATCAGGAAAGACGAACAAAATCTTTGGCGGTTTTGAAACATGAAAGATCTGAACGACAGAAAATAATAGATGAATATCTAAAGGAAAGGTTATCAGAGGTCCTGGTTGGCGAAACTGCAAAAAATATCGTCGATATGAAAACAAATATGTTTTATCTTCATTCCGGCAAAAAAATTACCAAAGGGGATCTAAAAAAAATCAACTTCAAAAAATTAAATCTGGATTATGATTTCATCGAAGATAATGAAAAAAATAACTTTATTTATAATGACATCATTTTAAAAGTTAAAGCAGCAATCGAAGAAAGTACTAATATTTTTAAGAAAGAGCAGGAACGATTGAAACATGGAGATGAACTTCCTTACGGAGTTCGGAAAATGGTTAAGGTTTATATCGCTAAAAAAAGGAAGATCCAGGTCGGCGATAAAATGGCAGGTCGTCATGGAAACAAAGGTGTGATTTCCAGGATCAGTCCTATCGAGGACATGCCTTTTATGGAAGACGGATCATCGGTTGATATTATTCTTAATCCGCTTGGTGTTCCTTCCCGGATGAATATTGGTCAGATCATGGAAACTCATCTCGGGATGGCAGCCAGAATTTTAGGTCTGAATATAGAAACTCCTGTTTTTGATGGTGCTAATCTCGATGATATTGCTAAAGAAATGAAAAATGCTAAACTTCCTGCCGATGGAAAACAGGTTCTGTATGACGGAAAGACAGGAGAACCTTTTAAAGAAAGAGTTACTGTCGGTGTGATCTATATGCTGAAATTGAATCACCTTGTAGCAGACAAAATGCATTCCCGTTCAACCGGACCTTATTCGCTGATCACGCAGCAACCTCTCGGAGGAAAAGCACAACACGGAGGTCAGAGATTAGGAGAAATGGAAGTGTGGGCGCTGGAAGCTTACGGAGCATCCAGGCTGCTCGAAGAAATGCTGACCATCAAATCCGATGATGTCGAAGGCAGAACAAACGCTTTCAAAGCTATTACCGGCGGGAAAAATCCGCCCAAACCGGATATCCCGGAATCTTTCAATGTCCTGGTCAGTGAATTAAAATCGCTTTGCTTTGATATTGAGTTCATTGCTACAAAGGAAGCATAAATCTTTTTGGAATATCCGAAAAGACCATAAACGGAGGTTTACTCAGTGATAAGAGAAATCAAACGTGAGAAAAAAATTGAAAATTATGAAAAATTGAGAATAAAAATAGCTTCTCCCGATGCGATCAGGGAATGGTCTTACGGGGAAGTTATTAAACCCGATACTCTGAATTACAGAACACTTAAACCTGAAAAAGGCGGGTTATTCTGCGAACGAATTTTCGGTCCGGAAAAAGATTATGAATGCAGTTGTGGAAAATATAAGAAAAAACGCTTCCAGAATACTGTTTGCGATCGCTGCGGAGTTGAAATTACAAGTTCCAGAGTTCGTCGCTCTCGCATGGGTCATATTGAACTTGCTGTTCCAATCGCTCATATCTGGTTTGTGAAAAGCTTACCGAGTGTGATCGGTACTCTTCTTGATATGACAGTCAGCAGGTTGGAGCGTATTCTCTATTACGAATCATTTATCATCCTCAATCCCGGGGACAGTGATTATGAGAAAAGAGACCTGGTCGATGCTGACGAATATTATGAAATCAGAGATAGAGTCGGAACAGATTTTGTGGCTATGATGGGAGCGGAAGCAGTTAGAATTCTACTCGAAGAACTTAATCTCGATGATGAAGCGATGAACTTGAGAACGATCATCAAAATGGAGACATCTGCTCAAAAAAAACAGAAGGCAATTAAAAGACTAAAAATCGTAGATGCCTTCAGAAAGTCCGGTAACAAACCTGAATGGATGATCATGGAAGTTCTGCCTGTTCTTCCCCCGACCCTGCGACCATTAGTACAACTTGATGGCGGCAGATTTGCCACAGCCGATTTTAACGAACTTTATCGTCGCGTGATCACGCGCAACAATCGTTTGCGTGGATTGCTCGATATCAATGCTCCCGAAGTTATCCTGCGCAATGAAAAAAGGATGCTGCAGGAAGCAGTCGATGCCATGATCGATAATACCCGGAAATCGCGACCTGTTAAAGGTCGCGGAAACAGGGCATTAAAATCTTTAGCCGATCAATTGAAAGGGAAAACCGGAAGATTCAGACAAAACCTTCTGGGGAAACGAGTAGATTATTCAGGTCGTTCCGTAATAACGGTTGGTCCAAACTTGAAATTACATCAGTGCGGCTTACCCAAAGAAATGGCGATTGAACTCTTTAAGCCTTTTATTATTGAACGATTGGAAAAAATAGGTGAAGCCGAAAAGACAAAAACTGCCAAAAAACTGATCGAGAAGCAAAGACCCGAGATCTGGAAAATCCTCGAAAATGTGATCAAAGATTATCCGATTTTATTGAACCGTGCTCCAACATTGCACAAACATGGGATTCAAGCTTTCCTGCCTGTGTTGACAGAAGGAAAAGCAATTGAAATTCATCCCCTTGTTTGTATCCCTTATAATGCGGATTTCGATGGTGACCAGATGGCAGTTCATGTACCATTATCCAATGAATCTCAAATTGAAGCGCGAGTTCTGATGCTGTCTTCAAGGAATTTACTGCTCCCGGCAAGCGGAAAACTCGCCATGGCAACTAACCAGGATATTGTACTCGGTAATTATTATTTAACCGTTCTCAAAGAAAATGATCCTCCTTCTGATAAAAAAATCAGATATTTCAGCTCTCCGGGCGAAGTGATACTCGCGTATGAACAGGATGAACGATTGTTCAATACGAAAGGTTTGAAAAGAGAAGGAAATCGTTTGGGTATTCATTCCTGGATCAAGGTCCTGGTCAAAGGAAAAATCGTTACTACTACAGTCGGTAGAGTAGTGTTTAATCAAATCTTACCTGATGAAATTCCTTTTCAAAATGTGACCTTAACAAAAGGAATATTGAACGAACTTGCAATGATCTGTTTTAATGCGGTTGGACAGAAAAGAACAGCAGAATTTCTGGATAATATTAAAGAAGTCGGGTTCAGATATGCAACCAAAGCCGGTATTACTTTTAGCGCCAGCGATGTTATATCTCCAAAAGATAAAGATAAGATAATCCGTAAAACGGAAAAAGATGTTCAAAAGATCATCGAAAGTTATTTGAATGGAGAAATTACTGAAACCGAAAGATATAATCGTGTCATCGATAAATGGAAAATGACAACCGAAAATGTATCGGATGTGCTGATGGCGGAGCTGGCAAAAGATCAAGGTGGATTTAACTCCATTAATATGATGTATAGCTCCAATGCAAGAGGTGGAAAAGACCAGATAAAACAACTCGGTGCAATGCGCGGATTGATGGATAAACCTTCAAAAAGCCTTTCCGGAGGTGGAGCAGAAGTGATTGAAACACCGATCAAATCTAATTTTAAAGAAGGTTTGAGCGTTCTGGAATACTTTATATCGACTCACGGTGCAAGAAAAGGATTGGCAGATACAGCCCTTAAAACCGCTGATGCCGGATACCTGACAAGAAGATTGGTCGATGTCGCTCAAAATGCAGTCATTAATATGGAAGATTGCGGTACGATCGAAGGAGTCGAAGTTTCGGCTTTGAAAGAAGGACTGGAAATCGTCGAACCTTTATCCGAAAGAATTTCCGGATATACTGCTGCTGAAGATATTATCGATCCTGTAACCGAGAAAACGATTGTTTTTGCTAATACGGAAATCTCAAATGAAATGGCTGAAACAATTCAAAATCACGGTATCAATACTGTTAAAGTAAGGTCAGTTCTCACATGTGATGCTGAAAAAGGAATTTGTGCCAAATGTTACGGAAGAAATCTTGGAACCCAGAAACCTGTGACTATCGGTGAACCTGTGGGAGTTATTGCTGCTCAAAGTATTGGAGAACCTGGAACACAATTAACATTGAGAACTTTCCACATTGGTGGAACAGCAAGTACAGATGTTGATCTGGCTGAAGTTGTCGCCAATTCTGATGGCATAATAAAATTTGTGAAAATGAATACAGTTGTCAATCGTGAAGGTAAACTTGTTTCTATTAGCCATCTTGGTAGAATCCAAATCCTACATGAAAAAGATAAATCAGTTATCGAAAATTATAAAGTCGAATATGCCGCGACTGTGTATGTAAAAGATAAACAGAAAGTATCAAAAAATTTTCCTTTATTCAGCTGGGATCATTATAATAATCCTCTTATTGCCACAGCGAAAGGTAAGCTGAAGTTTGAAAATTTTGTGAAAGATGTAAATTATAAAGAAGAATTCAACGAATTGACCGGTTCTAAAGAAATTCAAACCATAGAATCTAAAGATCGAAAGAAACAACCACAGTTCAAGATCATCGCTGAAGATGGAAAAGAATCATTGGTGCCGATACCTACCGGTTTGAATGTAGATATCGAAGACGGAGTTTATGTTCACCCGGGTGATGTTCTCGGAAAATCATCGAGGATAACCGTTAAACAAAGCGATATAACCGGCGGTTTGCCGCGTGTTCAGGATCTGTTTGAAGCAAGAGAACCAAAAGAGAAAGCAATTTTGTCTGATATTGCCGGAACAATTTCTATAGGAAATCTAACTAATAAAGGCAGGGAAATATTTGTAAATGCTGAAGATGGAACTGTAAACAAATACATAATCCCACCAGGAAAGCGAATCATTGTTCATCAGGGAGATATTCTTGAGAGCGGAGATGCTTTATCCGGAGGACCTTTGGATCCACATGATATTCTGAAGGCAAAAGGGATCAAAGCAGCTCAAACCCTGATCCTTGATGAAATACAGGAAGTATATAGAAAACAGGGTGTTAAGATCGATGATAAACATATCGGTGTTATTATCAGGCAAATGTTCAAAAAAATAAAAATTACAAATCCGGGACATACGATGTTCCTGGAAGGTGAAATAGTCGATAGAAATCAAGTTATGAAAGAAAACAAAAGGATCGAAGAAGAGGGTGGTGAAGGAGCTACCTTTGAGCAACTTCTTCTCGGCATAACCAAAGCTTCGTTATTAACTGATAGCTGGCTTTCAGCTGCTTCATTTCAGGAAACTACAAAAGTTCTAACTCAGTCATCGATCGAAGGGAGGATCGATAACCTGGAAGGATTGAAAGAGAGTATTATTATCGGGCGTAGAATTCCGGTTGGAACTGGAACCAAATTTTTCAATACGGAAGTTAAACGAGCGCTCGATGAAGGTAAATCTATTGGTGATGTGATCAAAGAATTTGCTCATTCAAAAGAAGAAGATACTGTCGAAGACATACTTGATTTTTAAATAAAAAACAGGAGAAAAATTGTGCCGACAATTAATCAATTAATTAAAAAAGGACGGAAGAAGATATCTAAATCAAGGAAAAACAGGGCTCTTACTTCCTGTCCACAGAAAAGAGGAGTTTGTACAAGAGTTTATACTACAACACCTAAAAAACCTAATTCCGCTTTGAGAAAAGTAGCCAGGGTCAGATTAGTAAATGGCTTTGAGATAACAGCATATATTCCAGGCGAAGGTCACAATTTACAGGAACACTCGATAGTTTTCGTGCGAGGTGGAAGGGTTAAGGATCTCCCCGGAGTGAGATACCATATTATTCGGGGTGCGCTCGATACTGCCGGAGTTGAAGACAGGATAAATTCTCGTTCCAAATACGGAACAAAGAAACCAAAGAAGTAGGAGGAACGGATGTCAAGAAGACGCAAAATAGTTGAAAGAGAAATCTTCCCCGATCCAAAATATAATGACCTGGTTTTAAGTAAATTTATCAATACGGTTATGCAGAGAGGTAAGAAAAGTCTTGCGGAGAAAATAGTATACGGAGCTCTCGATATCATCGGAGAAAAGACAAAAAAAGATCCTCTCGAAGTTTTTAATCAGGCATTGGATAATGTTCGACCTTTGATCAAAGTCGTGTCCCGCCGGATCGGAGGATCCAATTACCAGATCCCGACAGAAGTAACCTCTAAAAATGCTCAGGCATTAGCCTTTAGATGGCTGATCGGATTCTCCAGGAAAAGATCTGAAAAAACTATGACCGCGCGTTTAGCTGGTGAACTTTTAGCCGCATATAAAAAGGAAGGTGCCAGCATAAAAAAACGCGAAGACACTCACAAAATGGCGGAAGCAAATAAAGCTTTTGCTCATTTCAGATTTTAATTATTAAAAGCATTATGCCAAAAGACCTTTCCGTTATTAGAAACATTGGTATAATGGCTCATATCGATGCCGGTAAAACGACAACGACCGAAAGGATGTTGTTCTATACCGGCATTATTCATAGAATGGGAGAGGTTCATGACGGCAATGCTGTCATGGATTGGATGGTGCAGGAAAAGGAACGCGGAATAACCATCACTTCTGCTGTTACTACCTGCTTCTGGAAAGATAAACAGATCAATATCATCGATACTCCCGGGCATGTCGATTTTACTGCCGAAGTCGAGCGTTCCTTGAGGATCCTGGATGGTGCGATCGGGATCTTTTGTGCTGTCGGCGGTGTCGAACCGCAATCGGAAACCGTCTGGCATCAAGCTGATCGTTATAAGATCCCCAGGATCGCTTTCATCAATAAAATGGATAGAGCGGGAGCAGATTTTGAAAATGTCGTCGATATGCTCCATGATCGTTTGACAGCAAATACTTTTCCAATCCAGATTCCGATCGGGAAAGAAGATTCTTTTTCCGGAATCATCGATCTTATCTCGATGAAAGCCTGTTTTTTTGATCAGGAAACAATGGGCGTTCAGTATCATTATCAGAAAATTCCCGACGATTATCTCCCACAAGCAGCATCTCAACGAGCTCAGCTCCTGGAAAAACTTTCCGAATACGATGATGAGCTGATGGAATCATATCTTGAAAACCGGGAAATTCAGGTTGAACTCATAAAAAAAGTTATTAGAAAAGCAGTTATCCAACACCAATTTGTTCCCATTTTATGCGGTTCTGCCCTAAAAAATACTGGTGTTCAACTACTGCTGGACACGATCACAAATTTTTTGCCTTCTCCTCTCGATGTACCGCCTGCTATCGCTGTTCATAAAAAAACCAAAGAAGAAAAACTTATCTATCCCAAAACCGATGCGGCTTTTTCTGCACTTGCCTTTAAAGTTCAGATGGATAAATATGTTGGAAAACTCATCTATCTCAGGGTTTATTCTGGTTCGACAAGGAGAAGCGGTACGATCTTTAATCAAACGAATGGGAAAAGAGAAAGGATTTCCCGTATTTTGCAGATGCATTCCAATAAGAAAAAAGATATCGCAGAATTGCATGCCGGAGATATTGCGGCTCTGGTCGGTCCTAAATTTGTTAAAACCGGTGATACTCTAACATCGGATAATTTCAATATCCTTTTAGCAGATATTGCCTTCCCCGATTCGGTCATTTCGGTTGCTATCGAACCGAGAACTAAAGCAGACCAAGAAATTCTATCGAATATTCTGCGCAAATTGGAGGAAGAAGACCCGACTTTTAAGGTCATTCAGAACAAAGATACTGGACAAACTCTTATTTCCGGGATGGGTGAACTGCATCTCGAAATAATCATCGACCGACTCCAGCGTGAATTCAATGTGCAGGCAAATATCGGTAATCCTCAAGTTGCTTATAAGGAAACGATCGAGAATGAAGTGATCACCGAAGGTGAATTTATCCGGGAGTTAAACGGCAAAGGTCATTACGCAGTCGTTCGTCTGAAACTTACACCCTTGAAACTCGAAGATCTTCCTTACGGAAAGAAGAATATTTTCGTGAACTCGACAACGGATGAGATAATTCCCAAAGAATTCCAGTCTGCGATCGAGGAAAGTTCCTTAAATGCTTGTTTAGACGGACCTTTGATGAGTTCACCTGTAGAGAGATTGAAGATCGAATTGATCAGCGGTAAATTCAATGAAGTGGATTCCAGTGAAACTGCTTTTAATATAGCTTCCTCGATCGCTGTCAGCAATGGTTTGAGAAAAGCCAGAGCCGTGATCATGGAACCATTGATGCTCGTAAATGTCATTACTCCGGAAGATTTTGTAGGAGATGTTATCGGCGATATCAATTCCAAAAGAGGAAGGATCGAAGATATCAGAACGGTGATGAATAAACAGGAGATCAGCTCCGAAATTCCGATGAGCGAACTCTTTGGATATGCTACAAAACTGCGTTCTATTTCACAGGGACGAGCAATTTACACGATGGAATTTTCCAAATATGAAAAAGTGCCGGCAAATATCCAGCAGAAAATCCTGAAAAAAGTCCGAGGTTTTTAAAATTTCCAATACTTCTTTCCCGATCCCCGATACGGGATGCAAAATTTCAGATACGGTTCATTCAATTGAGATGAACCTTTTTTTATTTTTTTTAACTATGAACATAAGTTTGTGAATTGTGATGTGAAGCCTTCAAGTTCTGCTAAACCTTGAAGGTTTGAAAATTCCGATACAAAAATAAATAATGTCAGATATTTTAACTATACAAAATGTTTTGGGACGGTTAAATCATACTTTCCGTTCGCAGAAATTTGAGAATCCGGAATTGAACTCGGAATTGATTTTATCAAACATCTTAAATCTTGAAAGGTCCGAACTTTATTTATCTAACCGAATTGTAATTTCCGAAAAAGATTTCAAGAAGATCCAAAAAATCCTGAACAGAAGATTGAAGCACGAACCTCTGCAATATATTTTCAGGGAAACAGATTTTTTTGGATATTCAGTTTTTGTTAATAGAAATGTCTTGATCCCCAGACCGGAAACAGAATTTTTAGTCGAGAAGATCATCGCTGAAAATTCTAGTGTTCAGACCATCCTCGAGATCGGAACAGGCTCGGGAGCGATTGCAATTGCGCTTGCAGGAAATCTAATCCAGGCGAGGATCGATGCTGCCGATGTCTCGAAGAAAGCTCTTAATATTGCTCGTAAAAATGCTGTGAAAAATAAGGTCGGGATCAATTTTATTTATTCCGATTTATTTGAGAACATTTCCGGAAAATACGATCTGATCGTTTCCAATCCTCCCTACATTTCAAAAACGGAATATGTAAAACTTCCTCCTGAAATTCGACAATTTGAACCTGAAACAGCATTGCTTGCTGAAGATAATGGTCTTTATTTCTATAAAAAAATATTAGCGGAAGCAAAAGAACATTTGACGGAAAAAGGTAAAATTTATTTTGAAATAGGGTTTGATCAAGCAGAGAAAGTTAAGGAAATTGCTTTGATCGAGGGTTTTGAAAATATCGAGATTACGAAAGATTTGACCGGATTTGACCGGATAGTCAAACTCACCCCCAGCCCCTCTCTTTAGAAAAGAGAGGGGGTACAAACTGGTCGCTTAGGTGACACATGCATCAGCTAATATGATACTGTTAAAGCTGTTACCTATGTGCCCCGGTTTAAAGTGTAACCTGTGCATAGGTTGTACATATATTTTCCCCTCTTTATCAAAGAGGGAGGTAGTGTAACATAATTTATGAAAGATTATGAAAAGAGATTTCATAATAAAGAG
>CAZFPK010000063.1:0-11410 GCA_964521025.1 uncultured Candidatus Cloacimonadota bacterium
TTACTTATTTTTAAATGAGTTACAGGCATAAAATGAAGTGGGAAATGTTAGTAATATAACTTACAATTTTCTCCTAACCGGTTTTCAAAATTTGGATTCAATGCAGACTGCATTGCAGTGCAATTTTTATAGCGAAATATGTTACCAACCTGATCGTAGCGATTAGTAAGGGTGTATTGGTGAATAAAAGAATCAAATGAAGAAAAAGAGGGATTCTTAAAAAGATCGGATTAAAAGTGAAAAAAATAGTTCACCAAAAAGTTCAGAGAAAGGTTCGGAAGAAGGTAATGATTTTTAGAGTCGATGATTTAATATCGAGTTTAACATTTCCTTTAACAATTTTCACCAGGGATTGGGATCAAAACTAACTAAATGCAAAAAAAAGAAAAAGTCATTCTCATCGGACTGAATATTAAAAGTCGACTCATTGAAGATTATCAAGATTCGATGGAGGAACTCAAGCAACTAGCTGAAACTGCGAACCTGGAAATTGTACAGATAGTGGTCCAAAACCTGGAAAAACCGAATATCTCAACTTATATCGGCAAAGGAAAACTCAAAGAAATTTCTTACCTATCCAAAAAACTGAAAACCAATACACTTATATTCAATGATAACCTGTTACCTGCTCAAGCGCGAAATATTTCAGATCTCACTCGCTGTAATATCGTGGATAGAACAGAACTGATCCTCGATATTTTTGCCAAACACGCCCGGACAAGACAAGCAAAATTACAAGTAGAATTAGCACAACTCGAATACAGTTACACGAAGTTAAAAAGATTATGGAAACATCTTTCCCGGATCCAGGGCGGGATCGGTTTCCGCGGTCCCGGCGAAACGCAGATCGAAACCGACAGGCGGGAGATCAGGAAACGAACTTCCATTCTTAAAAAGAAGATAAGAGTGATCGACAAAAATACTCTTATTAAAAGGAAGAAGCGCAGTAAATTCCTATCGATTTCAATGGTCGGTTATACCAATGCCGGTAAAACCACTCTCTTCAATAAACTGACCGGAGAAAAACATTATACTGCAGATCGACTCTTTGCTACATTGGATTCGACAACCCGTTCTCTGAACCTGAAATCCGATGAAAAAATCGTTCTTTCGGACACGATCGGGTTCATCAAAAAATTACCGCATAAGCTCGTTTCCTCTTTTCATTCTACATTGCTGGAAGTTCTAAAAGCAGACCTGCTGCTGCATGTTATCGATATTTCTCATTCTGATTTAACAGGTTATATTAATTCCGTTAACACCGTTTTGCAGGAGATCGGAGTCGAGGATAAAAATATTCTCTGCTTGTTCAATAAATGCGATTTGATCGAAGATAAATTGTTTCCCTTTTTGAAAAAGAAGATGCTCGAAGAACATCCTGATGCGATTTTTATTTCTGCAAAAAATAACGAAGGGATAGATGTTCTTATCGAAAAAATCGAAGATTTTGTGAACAAAATGAAAAGAGAAATGATTCTCAAGATACCTGCCCAATTACGAAAATTGATTTCATTCATTTATGAAAATGCGGAAGTTTTAGATGATAAATATGAGAATAGATCTAATGAGCAGATTTTGAAATTAAAAATCAATAAACAATTGCTATCAGGAATAAAAAAACAGATTGATGATTATAAGTTAAAAGAGTTTTTTAATCGTTAGTATAATTTTTTATTGGACACATTTGACCTGAAAATAATTTGTCGCAAAGAAGAACAAAAAATAGAAAATGGAGGGAAAATGATCAGCAACCTAAAAAAGATATTCTCAGATAATGCCAAAGGTATGAAAAAATCTGCAATTCGAGAACTCCTTAAACTTACTCAAAAACCGGAGATCATATCCTTTGCCGGAGGATTACCATCACCAAATACATTTCCTGTTGAGGATCTGAAGAAGATTTTTAAAGAAATTATGGACGAAAAAGCAGCCACAGCTTTGCAATATGGAGCAACAGAAGGAGATACGGACTTGCGCAAAGCTCTTGCCAAATCATATCAAAACGACGGGATGGACATCACTTATAAAAATGTCCTGGTAACGACGGCATCCCAACAAGGCTTGGATCTGCTGGCAAAAGTATTCGTGAATCGAGGTGACAAAGTAATCGTCGGGCTGCCGTCTTATCTCGGAGGTTTGCAGGCTTTCAATTCTTATGGAGCGGATATGGTTGGAGTCAAACTCGATAATAACGGGATGAGAGCTGATCTTCTTGAACAAACACTATCACGGTTGGAAGCAGAGGGAAATAAACCGAAATTCATTTATACGATCCCTGATTTTCAAAATCCTGCCGGTATAACTATGTCTAACGAAAGAAGAAAGGAGATCATCAGCATCGCGAAAAAATATGATGTTCTGGTGATTGAAGATAGTCCTTATCGGGAAATCAGGTTCGAAGGTGAGCATCAGCAAAGAATGTATGCTCTTGATAATACGGGACAGGTGATAACCCTTGGGACTTTTTCCAAGATCTTTGTTCCCGGTTTCAGGATTGGTTGGGTAATTGCACATAAAGATATTATCGAAAAATTCATCATAGCAAAACAGGGAGTCGATCTCTGCACTTCACCATTTGTCCAGAAATTAGCAGCCAAATATGTTCTCGACGGGTATTTTGATAAGAATATCAAGAAGACGATCAAATCTTATCACGAAAAAAGAGATTTGATGATTAAAACTTTTAAAGAATACATGCCGGAAGAAGTCAGCTGGACACGACCCGACGGAGGACTGTTCCTATTCTTGACCTTACCGGAATATCTCGATGCAGAAGTTCTATTCGATAAAGCAGTTACTCAAAATGTCGCTTTTGTTATCGGCTCTGCTTTTCATTGTGACGGCAGCGGTAAGAACACGATGCGCATTAATTTTTCTTATGTTTCCAAAGAAAAGAATATCGAGGGAGTGAAGCGGTTAGCGAAAGTTATCAAAGAAGAGATGGCGGAACATAAGACAAAAATAATAAATTAGATAATTGAGGAGAATCTTACAGGATTCTCCTTTTTAATTTTTTTTCTATTTATCGAAAAACGGACTATCTTTTTATTGATATTAGAGATAATTTTAAAATATTTGAAGGAGGATACATGTCTAAATCAGCCATTACATTAGAAACAATTTACCATGAGTTGGAATTTATCAAAGAAAAAGTAATCGATATTGAAAAGCACATGGTCGATATTGATAGTATATTGTCAGAAGACGATTACTTGGCTATTGTAGATTATAAAAATGAGAAATCGAAAGGCGAATTAATATCCCATGAAGCACTAAAAGAAGAGTTAGGATTATAATGTACAAACTAAAATATTCTCGGAAAGCGAGGAAGTTTCTTTTAAGAACAGAAAAGAATATAGCAAACAGGATAATTGATAAAATTGAGAAAATAAGTGAAAAACCAATTATTCCTGATACAAAAAGAATCGAAGGTATAAAAGGTTTGTATCGGATAAGAGTTGGAAATTTCAGAATTTTGTATGAAATTGATTATGATAATAATTTGATTGGAATTGTTAAAATTGACTCAAGATCGAATATATATAAAGAGATGTCATAATTTTTCAGGTATATAATATGAAATCAGTAGGTTTTATGAAGTATAATGCATCTTAAATGAAGCAATGATCAAAAAGGTTTTTAAAAAAGCATTAATTGAAGTTATAGAAGATATAAAAGAATTTCCGGAAGCGGTAATAATCGATTGAAAATGTTTATTCTACAATGTCAACAACAGAAAGTGGTCGTTATTTAATTGTTTTCTTTATATCTAAAAAAAAGAACAAAGCATTAATTTTATCAGCAAGGAATATGTCAAAAAAAAGAAAGGAAAAGATATGAAAAAAGATAAAAGTTCAATATCAAAAGCAAACTCCTATCTGGAAATCGGTGAGTTTTGGGATTCACACGATCTATCGGATTATTGGGTTAAAGGTAAAGAAGTTGAGATCGATCTAGATATAAAATCAGAAACGATTTTGTATGCTACGGAAAGAAGTTTCTAAGAAAAATTGGAAATATAAATCAATAAGGTGGTAAAAAATGGAACTTATTTTAAACACTCCCCAATTTTCCGGGAATATAAATCAGATTATTATGAACGCTTTTCAACATGAAATAGATTATTTAAGAATCGGTATTGTAAAAACCGAAAAGAAAATAGATTTTTTTAAGCAAAAATATAATTGTATTTTTAAACAATTAACGAAAGAAATCGACCCTTTAGATTTCATCGAGTGGGAAGGAGAAATAAAGGTATTAGAATTACTGAAAAATAAACAAAAGTTTCTCCGGCAGGTTCAAGTATGCAGGTAGATGACTATTTTAGAGAGTTTGAAAATCTTATTGAAAAATATAAAACTGTCTCGAATTATGAAAACTTATGATAAAAGAGATGAACATATAGGATTTATCAAGGGTATTATTTATTTTCCTGATTTTTCCGAACTTCATATTAGAGAATTTGTGAATGTCGAATATGAAAAAAACAGGATTACTTATGCTTATCATTATATGAAGAACCTTAAGATGATTTTTCGTTATGATAATGCTTCTGATGTAGAAGCTGTTTCTTTAGTTTCCTTTCCTCATCATAAACATTTGAATTCCAAGAGAGTTATAGAATCGGATGCTCCATTAATTGAAGAAATATTGGATGAGATAATCGATTTAATAATGTAGAATTTATGATGTAAAATAATTTGTAATTACATCTTTTAGTTATATTTTCAAACTTGAAAAAATCCGGGCATTATAGAGAGTAATATTTACAGAATACGTTGCACTCTTAAATGAAACAATGATCAAAAAGGTTTTAAAAAAGCATTAATTGAAGTTTTAGAGGATAAAAAAGATCTTTTGGAATCGGTGATAATCGATGTCATCGAAGATCTTGGGATGTTGAATGCTATTAAACAAGGAGAAAAGAGAGATTATATGAACAATAAAGATTTTATGAAGAGGTTAGATCATAAAATTACAGGAGCAAATTAGATTTTTTATCATGGAATTCAGAATCGCAAAAATAATTGGATCATTAATCCACTCCTTCAGGTGTGGGATCCAAAATTAATAAGGGAGCAAAAAAAAATGAAAACTAAAATGTTATTGTTAGCAGTTTCTATAACTTTGTTCTTATCAGGATCAAATCCAAAAACACTACCGTCTTTCCTTGAACTTCAACAGGGTATAAAAATTCAATCCCAACAATTTCATAATTCGGAAAATCATCAGAAAATTCGAGCAAATAGGGATTCCCGCGAATACGAAGTTGGAGATACGCAGACTTTCTGGAAATGGGATCTGTCGATCATGCCGCCGTTATGGGTGCAGACTCCGGCAACTTGCCGGGCAGTTGGTGAACATTGTTATGTCTTTGTTGCTGATGAAGATTGGAACATTCACATGGATGATTCCGATGTGCAGGTCGTGTTTTATTATCTCGAAGAAGAAACTATGGCTGGAGATGATTACGGAGCAGTTGAAATGGATATTATCCATTTCGGACCGATCCCGGATGAACTCGATAATGATCCGAAACTGATCGTTTTTTATTCGGCTCTCGGTTCATTCCAGGGAACGATGTTCGATGGTTATTTCAGCGTTTACAACCAGGTTACGGAGCAGGAAGCCCAGCAGATGAATCCTCCCGGACACAGCAATGAATGCGAAATGATCTATATGACCTGTCATCCGTTAAGTCCGACAGACCCGATTCGGATTTCCGTTCTGGCACACGAACTCGAACATTTGATCCATTGGGGAGGAGATGATAACGAAAATACCTGGGTCGATGAAGGATTGGCAGAACTGGCAATGGTTTATTTCGGGATGCCGGATCCGATCACGCAGTTCAATTCCAACCCGGATAATTCCCTGATCGAATGGAACCAGGATTTTGCCGATTATGTTAAGACAATGCTGTTCTTCACTTATTTTATGGAGCAATTCGACGATGGCTCCCTCATCCAGGATATTGTAGCAGAACCGCAAAATTCCATATCAGGAATTTCCACTCAACTGATTGAACACGGTTATACAGTTCCCTTTGAATCGATTTTTGTAAATTGGACCATCGCTAATTTCCTCGATGATCCCGATGTTATGGACGGTCTTTATAATTACGAAGCACTCGATCTGCCGACTTTCAGTACTTTTGCTACTCATAATTCTTATCCTGCCAGCAGAACCGGGACTGTCAATAATTGGGCTGCCGATTATGTTCGTTTGTATCCCGGAGATAATGATCTGCAGATCGAAATGGATACAAACCAGGAAATCAGCCTGGGAGCGATCAGGATCGGCAGCGGCGGAAATACTTCGACAGTCGATGGTTTTATTGCCGATGGAAATTTTATCCAGGAGTTGCCACCGCTAACAGAAGATTACAGCCAGATGATCCTGGTTTTTTCCAATCGGAATTATAGTGCTTTGAATTATTCTTATACAGTTTCAGAAATAGAAATTTCTACTGATGATCTTGATATTGGGGAGGATTTCTCGATCCGATGTTATCCCAATCCGGTTTCCTTTAAAAACGGGAATATTTCATTTAATTTTACTGCAGAGAACGGAGATGACGCAGAGATAAGCATCTATAATTTGAAAGGTCAGAAAATAAAAGTTTTGGAGAACATTAGCCATATTAATGCAAAAGATGCAACAATCGATTGGAATGGAAAAAGTGAAAATGGAAACCCGGTTTCTCCTGGGATTTATTTCTATCGGTTAAATATCGGAGATAAAATTCTGAATAAGAAATTTTTAGTTTTGGAATGAGGTAAAACAAACCTCCCGGTTTGTTATAAAGTTGTCATTCTGAGTTATCTCCTTGCTTTTCAACCGAAAAATCTACAACTTTCTGTCAGGTTGTAGTTTGAGATTCCTCGATAGATGCCATTGAAAGAGACTTCGGAATGACAAAATAATAAAAAAAATGAGAACAGAATGAAAATAGTTTTATCGATCCTGACAGTTTTAATCGGAGCAGGTTTGGGTTTTGCTTATTACAAATTGATCGGTTGTCGCAGCGGCGGCTGAGCGATGTATTCCAATGTTTGGTCAAGCATTTTGTTCGGTGCATTATTCTGTTTCCTGTTACTTTCACCTCTGGTGGAAAAAGTAATCCAAAATTTGGAAAAATCCAAGACCGAAGAGATTCACATTGAAAATCAAAAAAATCACGAAAGCAGATAGAAAGCGAGTTCTCGAAATTTCAGCAAAAATCTGGGAAGGTGATGATTATCTACCGGAAGTTTTCGACGAATGGGTGATCGATAAAAAAAGTTTGTTCGTCGGATTGTGGCAAAATGATATTCTCGTTGCTTTTGGTCGGATGAAATATCTGACTCCAACAGATGTTTGGCTGGAAGGACTCAGAAAAGATCAGGATTTGAAGATCAAAGGTGTGGGTGAAAAACTGGCTCGTTACTGCCTTCAGGAATTGAGCAAAAAGAAAAACCTGTCTTCTATCCGCTTTTCTACTTATTTCGATAATGTTCCCTCCATAAAACTGAATGAAAAATTTGGTTTCGAGAAAGTCCTGACTCTATCGTTGAAATACCTGAATATAAAAAAAAGAAAGATCAAAAATATTTCTCCTTGTATCAAAAAAGCATGTGATTTTCAAAAAATTCAAAGTTTTGTAGAAAAATCCGAATTCCTGAAAAGAAGCAGAAATTTTATCTCGAAAGGCTGGGTGATCTATCCTTATTCAAGAGATCTTTTGAAGCAGTTCTTCTTTGAGAATAAAATATTTATTTATGAACGGGACAGCATTATCAAAGGAATGGCGATCATCGATGAAGCTGCTTATCAAAATGTTTTGTGGATATGTTTTCTTTATGTTGAAGATAAAAAAATCTTTCGAGCATTGTTGAAATACTTAAAGAAATTGGGATTGGAAAATAAGAAAAATGAGATCGAGATTCTGGTTCCTGATTTGAAGAAACCGAAAACGATCTTAAAAGAATTTAACTTCTCAAGTTGGGAACAGGAAAACGATATTTTTTTATATGAATTACCAATAGAGAAATTGGAAATATATAGACGGTGATTTAGTTTAGTTTCTGAAACTTGCCGAATTTCAAAAATTTGGCAAGTTTTTTTTATCTTTTTCTTAATGAATATTCGTGTTTTTCGCGGTTAATTTTCTTTTATTTTCCTAAACTATTTGACATTAAGTTTTTAAATCTAAATTTGGTCTATCAAAGATTCTGAATAATTTGAGGTGATATATGAAATTATTTAAGGAAAACGAAGCACATAAAAAAGATGAGGAAAAAGAACTCATCAAATTTTTATCCGGGGTAACGATTTTTAACAAACTTTCTAAAAATGATCTGAAAAATTTAAGGCAGTATTTTTATATCAGGAATTTCAAAGCAGATGAAATTATCTTCAAAAAGGACTATCCAAATGTTGTTTTTTATATATTAAAACAGGGAGAATTAAAGGTGTTCCTGAAAGTTAAAGATAACGAGATCGAACTCGACAGGATCAAACCCCAACAGCATTTTGGAGAAATGGGAATTTTCCTCGAAGAAAAAAGATCAGCCTCGATCGTTGCCATCGAAGATTCGGAAGTTCTGGCAATTTCCAAAGCCGATCTGAAGAATTTTATCGATAAATTTCCCAGAGCCGGTAATAAAATTCTCTTTAAATTCGGGGAAATACTTTGCACTCATGTTATGAACCTGAACAAAAAGATCAATGAAATGGAAGAAGTTTGATTTATGGAAAGATCAAAATTAGTCAAATGGTTGATGCTCATCATTAACATTGCCTTAGTGGTCGTTGCGATCCTGTTTTATAAATCCATAATTTCTTATATTATTATCGGATTTATTTTTGCTTATTTGATCGCACCTATCATTAATTATGCAGAGAAATACCGTATTCCAAGATATGCATCGATCCTCATCGTTTACCTGCTCATCGGATTTTTATTGTCCTTGATGATGAGTGCAATTATTCCCATGATCGTGGAACAATTCACAGATTTTCAGGAAAGTTTTTTAACTCAATTGCAGGAACAGGAAACGATCAACCTGGAGTCCATCGGTTTGGGAAAAGTTTCGGAATTTATCACCAAACTGGAGGAGAAATTTCCCACTTTTAAAATTGAAGACACCTTTAATTCTTTCATCAATAATGAAAATGCAAGAAATCTATTGAACAAAATTCCTTCTTTTTTTGCCGGAGTTTTCAATATTCTCGGATTCATGATCGTGGTGCCGGTTATAGGTTTTTTTCTTTTGAAGGACGGCAGGATCTTTATGCGTATGATCTTTTCTAAAATTGGAAATCGCTATTTCGAATTTTTCCTGCATCTATTCCAGAAGATCGAGGAAAGCTTTGGTCGGTTTTTCCGTGCTCTTCTCTTGGAAACGCTATTGGTCGCTCTCCTGTCCATTCTCGGGCTGCTGATCCTCAATATTCCTTACGCTCTTATCCTCGGATTGATCGTCGGTCTGGCAAATCCAATTAAATATTTCGGTCCTTTTATTGGTGCAGTTCCGACTTTACTGGTCATTCTTCTTGGTCCAACTCCTGATATTTTCATTTTATATTCCATTATCATGTTCTTCATCGTGCAGCAGATCGACAGCCTGATCCTGTTTCCCTGGCTGATGGGAAAAAGCATGGATCTGCATCCTTTGATCGTACTGCTGACGGTGATCGCCGGTGGTTACGGATTCGGGATTTTAGGAATGCTGCTGGCAGTTCCGATCGTCTTTTTGATCAAAACGATCGTGGAAGTTTCCCAGAAAAGTCTGAAGGAATTTGAGATAATTTAACTCACCCCGACCCTCTCTTAAAAAGAGAGGGAGATGAGAGAAGCAAGAAGAAAACGACTGTCATTCCGAGGTTTCTTTCAAAGAGAACAAACGAGGAATCTCCAGTAAAAGTTAACATTGAAACTGTAAATTTTTAATCTTGATAGAAAGCAGGAAGAAGACAAAGATTAAAAAGAGAAGCAAAAGGAAAATACTTGATCCCCAAAGACCTCCAACTCTTCAAATTCTCAGCTTACGGATTCCTGAAAAATCTCCGTTTTTTCGATCCTTTCATCATCCTCTTTTTCCGTGAGATGGGAATTTCATTTCTTCAGATCGGACTGCTTTTTTCAGTGCGGGAAATTTCCACTGCCATTCTCGAGATCCCGACCGGGATTGTTGCTGATTGTTTTGGTAGAAAGAACTCGATGATCTTCTCTTTTTTGTCTTATATTGCTTCTTTTATTCTTTTCTATTTTTTTCCGATCTACTCCATTTACATTCTGGCGATGATCTTTTTTGCTTTTGGAGAAGCCTTCCGCACAGGAACTCATAAAGCCATGATCCTCGCATATTTGAAGATCAAAAAGATTGAACATTTGAAAGTCGAATATTATGGTTTCACGAGAAGTTGGTCGCAGATAGGTTCGGCGATTTCTTCGTTGATTGCCGGAGCAATCGTGTTTTATTCCGGGCAGTACAAATTCATTTTCCTGGCTTCCATTTTTCCTTATTTATTGGAACTGATCTTGATGCTCTCTTATCCGAACGAACTTAACGGTGATATCAGAAGCATCCAAAAACATAATTTTGTTACTGATATTTTCTGGAATTTCAAGGAGATTTCATCGAATTTCCTCAGGATTTTCCATAATCCTGCTTTACGAAAATCTTTGTTGAATTCAGCTCTCTACGATGGACTTTTCAAATCGGTGAAAGATTACATCCAACCGGTCCTGCAGGTTTATGCTTTGTCTATCCCGATATTTCTTTTCATCAAAGATAAGCGAGACACGATCCTGATCGCGATCACATATTTTGTACTTTATTTACTGACTTCTTTTGCATCCAGAAATTCAGGTAAATTCATGAGGAAATTCCGATCTTTGGCAAAAGCAATAAATGTCAGTTTTTTAGTCGGGATATTATTCGTGATCCTGGCTGGAATATTTTTTATCCTCGATTTAAAAATAATTTCTGTAATCTTCTTTATTTTATTGTTTGTTTCTCAAAATCTCCGCAGACCGCTGAATATCGGATACATCAGCGAAACAATTCCTTCGAAAGTGATGGCTTCGGGTTTATCCGCTGAATCGCAACTGAAAACGCTGATCATCGCCATTCTCGCTCCTTTGATGGGTTTTCTCTCCGACAATTTCGGGATCGGTTTCGGATTGATTTTTTTATCTGTCTTGACATTATTCGTGTATCCAATAATCAGGTTGTCTCCCCATCGTCCCGATGGGTTGTAGAACATTTTTTAGATTCGTAAATTTAACGAAACCACCGGGACGGTAGTGATACAGTAGCCCTATCGTCTCGATTGGGAGATCGATGTGTAACGAAACCACCGGGACGGTAGTGATACAGTAGCCCTATCGTCTCGATGGGAGATCGATGTGTAATGAAACCAC
>CAZFPK010000063.1:11510-16898 GCA_964521025.1 uncultured Candidatus Cloacimonadota bacterium
TCGTCTCGATGGGAGATCGATGTGTAATGAAACCACCGGGACCGTGATGATACGGATTTGGAGGAAACCATGCTCATAGATTTAATCCAAAAAAACCGCAGTTACCGCAGGTTTTATCAAAATGAAAAAGTCTCACTCGAAACTCTCATAGAACTGGTCGAATTGGCAAGATGTTCCGCATCCGCTGCTAATAAGCAACATTTGAGATACATCTTGATCAATTCCGAAAAAGAGAATGAAGAAGTCTTTTCAACTTTAGGTTGGGCTGGATATTTAACAAACTGGCAAGGACCTGAAGAAGGAGAAAAACCTTCCGCTTATATTATGCTTTTATCCGAACATTCCGGCAAATATGTGATGTATGATGCGGGTATTGCCTGTCAGTCCATCCTGCTGGGAGCAACTGAAAAAGGACTCGGTGGATGTATGTTCGGTTCTGTCCAGAGAGAAAGCCTTAAAGAATTGCTGGATATTCCGGATAAGTATGAAATCCTGCTGGTAATTGCTTTGGGAAAACCAAAAGAAAAGGTTGTCCTGGAAGATGCAATCGATGGGAATATCCGTTATTATCGTGATGAAAATCTGGTTCATCATGTTCCGAAAAGGAAGTTGGAGGATTTACTATTAAACTTGTGAAGTTTTTGAAACTTACCAGGTTTAAAACAATCATTCGAATGATAACGATCGGCAGCTGCCGGAGTGTCCTGATTTATCAGGAAAAATTGCGGTTTTATCTATGAATTCATCACGAGAGAATAAAACTTTCCGGATCTTACATGATAGATTTTTTTTGTAAGAAGCTTCGGAAAGTGTTGATCCTATCAAAAAATCAAAGGAGCAAAAAATGAAAAAACTACTATTGATTCTAATTTTATTATTTTCCATTTCCACCATCCTCTCTGCCCAAACCGTAAATGGAGATACACTTACCTACGATGGAAAGAAAATCCTCAAGATCTGGGGAACGCACCAGGAAAGAGGTTATGCATATGGTTTCCTGATGGGAGATGAGATCAAGGAAATCGCGGAAGATTACATTATCGGGTATGTTTTCAACAATAGTTCTTATTTATATGAGAATTTCCGTTCATATATTTTGGAACACTTTGCGATCGAAGGAAAATATCATACGGAAACGGATGCCATGGTTTCGGGGATCATCGATTCCGGAGTCGATATTTACAGTTCTGTACTGAACAGGGAACTCGATAATTTCGATATCTTATGTGCGAATTGTATCGTGGATATGTCCGGGATGAATATGTTCAATCCGGATATCGATTTTGGATGTTCCAGTCATTCCAGTTGGGGAGAAAGTACGCTCGTAGATCCGAACTTGTTCGGAGCGCTGGTGATCACGCGCAATATGGATTGGACTCCACACGAAACTTTATTGGCTAATCATCTCTTGATCGTGAATTTCCCATCCGAAGAGGATGAAGTTCCCTGGCTTTCCTTCACTTTCCCGGGCATGATCGGAGCGCTTTCTGCCATCAATCAAAACGGGATCGCGGCTTTTATGAATATGGGAAACATCGATACTTCCGTTTATGAAGAAAACCTGCATCCGGTCTTTCTTTCCATCCGCAACGGGATCGAAATGAACGATTATGATAATAATTCTATCAACGATCAATTCGATGTTTATCAGTCCATCGAGGATAACCTCCATTTGAGTGGTTCGATCATTCATTGTGTCAATAGCGAATCTGGAATCGTGATCGAATGCAATAATGTTTTGGGAACAGTTTATCGAGATGAAACAGATAATACAGTTATTCCGGAAAATAACCTGGCAGCAACCAATCATTTCCGTGAATTGTATGCTCCGGCTTATTGTTATCGTTACGATAATATTTCCGATTCCTTAAATGCAGACCCGAATATTTCTCTGGAAAGAAGTTGGGATCTGCTTTCCGGAGCAGCAGGAGTAACGACCAACCTGCATACGATCCAGTTCGCTCCATCTTTGAATTTGATCAAATGGTCGACAGCGAAACCCAATTATCCTGCATACACACTTCCTCCGGCAGTTTTTGATACTGAAGAATTATTTACTCCGGCTACTGCTGTCGATCCGGAAATTAGTAGTTCAGGACTTGTTCTGAAATCCTATCCGAATCCTTTTCATACCGAAACTACGATTTCTTTTCAAATAAGCAACGAACAAAACAAACAAAACGAACAAATAAAACTTGATATCTATAATATCAAAGGTCAGAAAATCAGAACATTTTCAAATCAACAAATCAAAAAATCATCAAATCGACAAATTATCTGGGATGGAAAAGATGAGAAAGGTGAGTGGGTTTCATCCGGAATTTATCTGTTGAAATTCCAATCCTATGGTTTTCAAAAAATAAAGAAAATTCTTAGTATAAAATAAATTTAAACGAAGGATGAGAATCCGGTTGACAGATTTCAGACAAAAAATGATTTATCCAAAAAAATAATCAGACAATAAGGAGTCGATAATGGCGAGAATGACAGTTGACCCGTTTTATTGTAAAGGCTGTGGTAATTGTATTCCTGCTTGTCCCAAAAAAATAATCCGGCTTTCAGATAAGTTCAATGAAAAAGGTTATCATTATGCGGAATGTTTTGATCAGGAATCATGTATTGCCTGCAAGTTATGTTATACGATTTGCCCGGATGTAGCAATAACGGTGGAGAAATAGGAGGTTATGATGACAGAAAAGATCTTGATGAAAGGTAACGAAGCGATTGCGGAAGCAGCTCTACGAGCAGGTTGTCGATTATATTTTGCTTATCCTATAACTCCCCAAAGTGAATTGATCGAATACATGTCCAAAATGATGCCGAAAGTTGGAGGTACGATCGTGCAGGCAGAAAGTGAAGTTGCTGCAATAAATATGGTGTATGGAGCATCCGGCTGCGGCAAAAGAGTGATGACATCTTCTTCTTCTCCCGGCATTTCACTCAAGCAGGAAGGAATTTCCTATATTTCCGGTGCGAATCTGCCGGCAGTGATCGTTAATGTTGTGCGCGGCGGACCCGGACTCGGTGATATTCAACCTGCGCAGGGAGATTATTTCCAGGCAACACGCGGCGGAGGACACGGCGATTACCGGACGATCGTTCTGGCACCGAGTACAGTTCAAGAATTTGCCGATATGGCACCGCTTGCTTTCGATCTGGCGGATAAATACCGGATAGCAGTTCTTATCCTTTCCGATGGTTTGATCGGGCAGATGATGGAGCCTGTCGAATTCCAACCTGCAAAAACTGAAAAGGAACTCGCAGAACTCGGTAATCAACATCTGGACTGGTGTATGCATCCGAACAGGGACGAACCGAACCACCATCATCATATTATCAATTCGCTGGAATTGGATCCGCATGTTCTTTCCGAACTTGTTCTTAATTTGGAAAAGAAGTATAAAAAAGTGGGAAAAAATGAGATCAGGTTCGAGGAATATAATATTTCTCCTGAAAATGAACTGGTATGTATCTCTTACGGAACTGCAGCCAGAATCACAAAATCTGCTGTCGATGAACTCAAGAAAGAAGGAAAAAGTGTAGGTTTGATCAGACCCATAACGCTTTGGCCCTTCCCAACAAAAGCGATTAAGAAAGCAGTTCATGAAAAAGTCCGGAAAGTTCTCACACTCGAACTGAATCTCGGTCAGATGATCGAGGATGTCCGGCTTGCTCTCGAGGGAAAAGTTCCTGTCGAATTTATGGGAAGAGTCGGCGGACTGGTTTTCACACCCGAAGAAGTCAAAGCAAAAATCGAAGAGATATTTTAGGAAGGGGAGGAGAAATGGAAATTATTGCGCAACGACCAAAATCTTTGACCAAAGCACAATTCACTTATTGTCCCGGCTGTACGCACGGGATTTCACATAGATTGATCGCAGAATCGATGGATGAACTCGATCTGAGAAACTCGATGATGGGAGTCTGTCCGGTTGGCTGCTCCGTTCTCGCTTACAATTTCTTTGATTGCGATATGGCGGAAGCTGCTCACGGCAGAGCTCCGGCACTCGCCACCGGAATGAAACGAGCCAGACCGAATATGCATGTTTTCACTTATCAAGGAGATGGAGATCTCGCTGCTATCGGAACTGCGGAAATCATTCACGCTGCTAATCGAGGTGAACATATTTCTGCCTTTTTCGTGAATAATGCGATTTACGGAATGACCGGCGGGCAAATGGCTCCCACAACTTTACCAGGAATGAAAACCACTACTTCACCTTATGGAAGGGATGAAAAAGATATCGGCTATCCGATCAGAGTAAGTGAAATGCTAGCAACTCTGGAAGCTCCTTATTTTATTGCGAGAGTTTCCCTGCTTTCTCCTCAGGATATAATCAAAGCAAAAAAAGCGGTTTATAAGGCTTTGAAATTCAATAAGGAAGAAAGAGGATTCACTTTTATCGAGTTTGTTTCTACCTGCCCGACCAATTGGGGTTTGGATCCTCAACAGGCTTTTGAATGGGCAAAAGAGAATATGTTGACATTTTTCAAAGTCGGAGTTTTCAAAGATAAATCTACCGAGGAGGAAGCAAAATGAAGATCGAAGTTATTTGCTCGGGATTTGGCGGACAGGGAGCTCTTACGGTTGGAAAATTCCTGTCTCTCGCTGCTATGAAAGAAGGCAAAGATGTTTCCTGGCTTCCTTCATACGGACCGGAAATGCGCGGCGGAACTGCTAATGTCGCAGTTGTAATCAGCGATAAACAGATAGCATCTCCCTTAGTTTCCAATCCGAATTTATTGATCGCTTTGAATAAACCTTCGGTTGATAAATTCGGTCCGGAAATAAAACCCGATGGCTTGATGATCGCCAATTCCGATATGTGTCCAAATGAACTTAATCGGGATGATATCGAGGAAGTTTATGCTCCGATGTCTTCTATCGCAACCGAGATCGGAACGACCAAAGTCCTGAATATGGTTTCGCTTGGAGTCTTGATCGGGAAAACCGGGATCGTGAAATTTGAAACTGTGGAAGAAGACTTGAAAGAAGTTTTGGGAAAGAAAAAACCGGCTCTCCTGGAAGCGAATTTGAAAGCGATTGCGAAAGGGATCGCAATAGGGAAGAGGAGTTAGGAGAGAGGAGATAGGAGATAGGGACAGGAAATCTTTCGAATGGTTTCTGTTAGCGGAAATCTTTCAACTTGACCTTCGGAATGGTCGGAACTGAAAGGATAAGTAAAACTGAAAAAAGATAATATTTTAGGACGATTTTCGGATCATCCTTTTTTGGTCTTGACACTTTTGTTCATATTCAGGTTTTTATAACCATTAATTAATGAGATTTTAGATTTTTTAGATTTTTCATATTTTTTTGTCTTTACTAATAACTTTAGTCACTTAAAAAACCAAACTTACCAACAAGTTGTCGTGAAAATTAAGCTG
>CAZFPK010000064.1:0-16728 GCA_964521025.1 uncultured Candidatus Cloacimonadota bacterium
ACACATAATATATTAGAGTATATTTTAGCAACCAATTTTTGACTATTAAGCCAAAAATTTTATTTTTCTTTTTCGCTTTTTTCGTATGTTTCGTGGTTTATCCTTCTCCTTTCCCCTTCTTGTCCGGGCATAGCAAGGCGAAGCCTGATCTCCTATTTCCTGTTTCCTATTTCTTTTATTTTTCCGGTGGTTCCAGAGCAACGATCCTGCACATTGAAGATTCCATTTCGATTCCGCGTAAAGGGAAAAGTCCTATCCAAACTCGTTTATTGTTGACTTTTTGGATATCTCCGCCGAGGTTTTCAGCGTGAACCAGACCTTTCGGGAAAAGATTCAAATGCATAACCTGGTAATATTCTTCCGGTGGGAACATCTCATCCCATTTTTTCCCGTATTTTTCCTGCAATTTCTTTTCTGCTTCAGCGAATGGTTTCGGATGCCAATCGCGAATGATTGTATTCATCGGATGATCCGCACTACCGCAATCTACTCCAATCCATTTGAATTCCATTTCGAGCGCCCATTTGTGGAATTCCGGATCTGGTCCGGGATGTTTGACGAAATAGCGTAATTCGTCGGATTCGGATTGATCCCAGCCATATTTGTGATAACCGGTATTAATGATGAGAATGTCGCCTTTTTGGATGTCCGCTTTTTTCATCAGCATTTCCGGTGAATAGAGCGAATAGTCTTCTACTTCATCGGAAATATCGACTACAACTCCGGAGCCGATCCAATCCTCGATCGGAACTTCACCGATAGTTTTTCCGCTGCCGAAAAAGTGGATCTGACCATCGATATGCGTTCCCACATGATTGCTGGTTGTGATGATCTGTCCGTTTGCACCTTGTCCCATGTGCGCTCCAGCCAGTCTTTTGAAATATTGGATCCCGAGCGGCATATAACTGGGCCAGGGTGGAGTGTGAACGCTCAATCTTTGTGTCAAATCGTGAACTTTTACTTCTCTCATAAATTTTAAGAATTCGTTGGTTTCCATTGTTTCCTCCTAATTTTCATTTTTATTTTCTTTTTAAAATTTCTCACACTGAATTACATCTTTTTCCAAAAAGTGTTAGATACTTCGTGATAATTCTCGAAATAAATCTTTAAAAAAGAATTTTTTGATTATTTTCTTCCATTAATAACAGATATTTTTTATAATAATTAGATTTGAGTTATTTTAAATTTTCAATTATCTAAATTTTAAATCTCTCCAAATTCGAACAATAAATTCATTATCCGTTTCGATAAATTCGGGTTCTTTTCCTGTATGCTTTTTTAATAATCTGATAACTCTGGTAATTCCCGTTCCGATTTCGGTCATTTTATGAACTTTAGTTAAAAATGAGACTATGAGGTGATTTCTATGAAAGAAAGAACCAAATTTTATATTCTCGATAGTAATTGTATTAGGTAGTTTTCCCGGACTTTTGATCTCTATTCTATTATCGAAAATGAAGATCCTAATTTGGGAAAGTAACCGGTAATTTCGATGAGCAATAGCATTTATTACAACTTCTCTTAACACTTCGATTGGGATTTCATATTTAGGTTCTTCCTTTTGAAATCCGATTATTTCAGTTTCAGACCTGAGAAAATCTTTTAAAATTGTTTCGGTTCTATCAATTTGCTCGATAATTTTTCCTTCGATATCCTTTTTTTCAAATTTTTCTCCGATATCATTTCCCGGGAAGCGCACTATAGTTATTTTGCAATAGGGAAATTGAAATTCAGGATTTTTCCCAAAGAAAAGCATGCCACCGATCGTCGTAACCGTTCGATTCTCATAGAGAGTTAATATCTTCAAATTTTTTAAAAGAATATCGACTTTAAGATCGAAGTCGTCGATTTGTTTTTTTAAATATGTAAATAAGAAACTATCGACATATTTTAGATCGATGTTTTCTAAAGAAGTATTTGGAATCGGTAATTCATCGTAATAGATCGATCCTGAAGCTTGTTGTATTTCTTTTAGTTCTCCAGAGGATGCTATTCTTTTTCCACTCGCAGTTTTTACATAATAAATCCCTTTATTTGTTCGATAAGGTCTTTGAGAACCTTTTGGAATTTTAATGATCAATATTTTTTTATCTTCATAGAATAATCTCTCCATTTCCGGAAAGATAGGAGGTTCACAATTATTTGCACAAATATTGTCGATTCTTTGCATTTCTTTATCAAAATTTGAAATACCTGTTATTTCACAATCATCCGCTACTCCAATAATTAAATTTCCTCCGGCAGTATTGGCAAAAGCAACGATTGTTTTAGCTAATTTTTCAGGATGAACTTTTTCTTCTTTGAATTCGGTGTACGAATCTTCACCTTTTTTTAGCAACTCCATAAATTCGATTTTATTCATTAATTTCTCCTAAAATCCGTATTTTTCTTTTCTTAATAAGAATACTGCTTTTCCTCCTTCGATTATCCTTCCTACAGCTTCTTTTATTTTCCGGTCATCGATCGAACCAAAAGCTATTTCTCGACCTTTTTTATTATCGGCATCCAAGGCAATAATCAACTCGGAATCTGCTGAAATTGTTATATTAGCATTATGAGTAGCAATAATAAATTGTCTGTTTTCCTTCTCAGAGCGAAGTCTTTTTACCACATCATCAACAACAAACCGGTTATCGAGATCATCTTCCGGTTGGTCGATAACTAAAGGATTTTCAGATTTTAGCAAAATAAGAGTTAAAATAGCTGTACATTTCTGTCCTTTTGAAAGATGATTTGTTTCTCTAAAATCCTCACTTTTCTTTTTTGCATTTTCAATATCAGGCGGTCCAATATATAATTTAATGGAAGTTTTAGATTTAAATGATTTTGTTTCTAAATCATAATAATCCTCTAAAGGAATTGCTCGATATAAACTAGCAGCTGTACCAGGTGTCAATCCCAAGTCTTGAATTAAAGATTGTTCTCCTTTTCGAAATGAATCTACGAATAATCTTGTATTAAATTTTTCGTCATAAACCATTTTTTTTATTGGTTCTTTCATAATTCTATTATAGCGAGAACTATAGCTTAAAATGTGATTTATAAAATCAGTCCTATTAGCTGCATATTTAATTTTTATCCTAATAACTCCTTCCAACTTTTTGTTTATTAAATCTTCAACTTTTTTTCTTTCTTCGAATTGTTTTAACCGGATTTCATTTAATTTCTTGAGTAGTTTATTTCTATTTCCAATTAATTCAAATTGTTCTTTTTGATATTTTTTAAAATCTTCGACTATTGATTTTATGAGATTTTCTCTCGTTTCCAACTTCATAAATTCTACCGGATCTAAAGGAATATTATCTTTCTTTAAATCATTTATTGTATTTTGATAATCTTTTAATTGTTTTTGATAATTAGGTTCCCAATCAGTCTGAATTCCTTCGATCTTGAATCTTGCCGATTTAATCACTTTATGAATTTCAACTTGTTTGGATTCAATCGATGACAAAGTGTTTTCCAATATCTTTTTCAAATCTTTTAATAAATTAACATTTGGTAGTGTCTTGATTAAATCATCTGATATATATGAGATATTTGTATCGAGAGAACCGAAAAAGTCTTCAAAATTTTCTGATAATTCTTGAATTTTCTCTTTTGATCTTATGAATATATTTTTTTCTTTTACATAATTTCTTTGTTTTCTTAATCTTTCATCAACCCCACAATCTTTATATTTTTTTTTCATTTCATTTATCGAATTTAATTCTTTTCTATTTTCATCGATTTTATTTAAAATGTCCGAAACTTTTATAATATCCTTTTTATTTACTCGAAGTTGTTCTGATATATCTTTTTCTTCCTTAATATATTTTTTAAAATTCTTATTCAGAAATCTATCTATAAGTTCAAACTGAAAAGCAGGATTATCGGAAATATCGTAGATTTCTTTTTGCCCATAAATTTCTGGTATTGAAATACTATCGATAGAAATATCCAATATTTCCTTTTCGAGAATTTTTTTTTCTTGTTTTAATTTTTCTTCATCGATAATTTTAATTACAGGTTGTCCGGGATAACTTCTTTCAATTAAATAATGTCGATCATATTGTGAAGAATAAACTAACACTTTCGCTGTTGAACCACTCTTAAAAACATCTTTGATAATCTCATTGAAAGATTTTTTTGCTTGTGGAGATTTTGGAACTTGATCGAATACATATCTTAGAGTTTCAATAATTGTTGATTTTCCTGTTCCTTTTCCACCGATTATGGTATTCAAATTATCATTGAAATGGAATAATTGATATTTTAGAAAACAGTCCGCTCCATCCCAATAAATACAGAGAATTTTTGAAAAATTATTTTTCTGGTGTTCTTCTTTTAACCGAATTCGAGATTGCCAATCGAGGAATCCCTCTCGCAATCCTTCGATAGATATAGAACTCATCTTAATATAGGTTGTTTTTTCTCCGATTTTCTCTAAGGAATCGGCATCTGATGAATTAATTACTGCTAACTTTCTTTCTCTTTTATAATTTGCATCGCGACCTTCGATTACATTTTTATTAAATCCTGTAAGTTTATTCTTTGATCCCGGAATTTCAATTGCTAATAATTGCGGATTAATAAAATTTTCAACCCGTGGTTGACTTCCATATCCGGATAATATTCCATTATCATTTAAAGAATGAGCACCGATGCAAATACCACCATTATTTTGACAAAATTCGATCGTTTCGATACAGTTTTTTTTTGCAAGTTTAGGATAACCATTCGAATCGAACCGTTCACCTGCTTCAAATAATGCTGATAAGTATTCATCGAGTTTTGTTTTTGATGTGTTTGGTTCGAATAAACAAATGATATGAACTCCACTGCCGGAATTTGTGTTTACCTCAAAACCAGGGAACATAATTATTTTTTTTTGGCCTCCCGGTGGTTCGATATTTCTTAGTTCTTCATAAAAATAATCGATCCATTCTACGGAATTATGATCTGTAATCGCAATTATTTCTAATTTTTTTAAATAAGCAGCATCGATGATCTTTTGCACATAGTTTCTACACCAATTTGCATCACTCATTTTTTTCTGTTCACCCTTCATATTGTAGTTCTTACTTTTATCTGCCGGTGTATGAATATGTAAATCAGAAAGATAAAAATTTGCTCCATTATTTTTTTTTAAAACATCTCGAAATTCCATAATTCCCCCATTTTCTTCCTTATTAAATTGTGACCATACTTGTCAAATTTATTTATCCAATTCATTCACAAAACCTTCAACCGCTTTCTTAAACGGCTCGATCGGTGCAGACAAAACTCCTGCTCCGACCTGTCCGATTCCGGGATTTTTATGAGCAACTCCGGTATCGATAAAAGGAGTAATATTCTTTTCAACTACTTTTATAATATCGATCCCGGTAGGAGTTCCCCGGAAATTCAGGTAAGGAATTTGATAAATGGTATTTTCTCCAACAGTGATCTCATACATCTGTAAAGTATAATTTATCGCATCACCTGTCGATCCTCCAACGAACTGGACAATTGCCGGAGATGCAGCGATAGCGAAACCTCCGAGTCCGACAGTTTCGGTGATGGAACTGTCTCCAATATCGGGATTTGCATCCTTTTTGGTATAACCGGGAAAGAAAAGTGCGTCGGGAAGCGGAGCTATGCCAACGAACCACTCGTTTCCGGTTCCGGAAAGTTGGATACCGAAATCAGTTCCGTTCCTGGAAAGTGCAACACAAATACTGCTGTTTTTTATGTTGCGAGCCGCATCGAGAGTTGCTTTGGCAGCTGGCATGGAAAGATTCAGAAAGAAATGATCGTTTCCATTAATGAAATTAAGAACATCTGCAGCAGTTTTGGAATCTGCAGTAGTTTGGATAATAGCGGGAGCAATAATACGATAGAAAAGCGAAGTTGCTGCTCGATTGCGATTGTGAACTTCATCACCCATGTGTAATGCTTGTGCGATAATGTTTTTCAGATCGATCTTCTCGAGTTTTTCAACTGCTTCCTTCAATGCTGGATAAAGAACCACTTCCATCCATTTCAATTTTTTGATGACTTCTTCACTGAAAGCACCGTAACGCAGAACTTTTCCCAAACCTTCGTTCATCGTGCAGTAAGCATAATTCCCATATTCTTCATTTTTCAAAATAAAAACCGGCATCGATGCAGAAACAATCCCAGCCATTGGACCGACTGTCGAATGTTCATGACAAGGAGCGTATTCGATATTTCCCGAAGCAGCGAGTTCTTCAGCTTGCTCGGGATTATCCGCCATTCCTTCATAAATTAATGCCCCAATGATCGCACCGCGAGTTGGTCCGCACATTCTTTCCCAACCAATCGGAGGACCGGAATGCAGGATCATGTTTTTCTTCATACCGGGAATGACATTTATTGCTGTGTCGAGTCCGATCAGAACTGGTTTCCCATTCAGGATGATCTGCAGTGCTTTTTGATTTGCTTTGTCGATTTTAGACTGATACTTTTCGATGATTCCGAACAAGTTTGGATTTATGGCAGGTGGTTTCCAATCTACTTGAATGGCTTCGGTTCCGGTTTTTTCCAGATTTTCATGGAAAGATTTGAGACCGTTGTTGATGACTTTTAGGTCTTTATAAAACAAATCGTTAATTGACATTTAATCTCCTCCAAATTGTCGAATAATCTCCCCAACCAACTCACTCGCAGCAGCATTGGACGGCATTACGATAGCTCCAACTTCTTCCAGTTCTTCTTTTACAAATTCTCTGTTTTGAGGATCATTATCAGTTCCTGTTATCGAGCAGATCAAAGAAATATTCGGTGAAGTTTGCTTTACTTTTTTTAGAACAGGAACGAGTTCCTCGGCAGGATTCATATTTGATCCGTATCCGAGAACAACATCAAATAGAATTACCGCAACTTCGGGATCTTCGGCTTCTTCGAGAATTTTTTTACTACGCAATGAAAAATCTATCATCGGATGTGGACGACCAACCGTAAATTCATCATCACCGAGATCGAGAATTGTGTTTTTCTCACTTCTCCATACATCTTTCAATTTAAATTTCGGATTCAGTGGAGTGTTGCTGTAGCAATCACCTATCTTATTCTTCAGGATCAATTGAGTTTCATCGCAGAGAGTTCCACCGCTGAAAAGTCCATGCAGATATTTTTGTTTTTTAGATTTTGGAGAAATTTCTTTTTCTGCGATTTTAGTTATTTCCTCGTTCCTTTTAGTTATTGCTTCGATTGAATCTTGAATATCCAAACCTTTTGAAATCGCCACTGCAAATAAAGCTGTTTGTTCTAAAGTTGTTGCTGGTATTACACCCGCTCTTTTTATTATTTCAGAATCTCCACCAATAAAAATTGCAACGATCGGTTTTTCTATCTTCTTGATTTCTTCCGAAATTTTCACTAAAACTTCATCATCAGGCGGTTTCGAGATGAGAACAATAACTTTTGTTTGAGGATCATTATTCAATGCTTTCATTCCAGCGATGAACATTATTCCACCGATCTTTTTTTTCACATCTCTACCTCCGGTTCCGATTGCCTGCGAAATTCCTGCTCCTTCATTGGAGATGATGGAACTGACTTCCTGCAAACCTGTTCCGGATGCAGCTACAATTCCGATATTACCTCTCTTCACTACATTCGCAAAAGCAAGTGGAACTCCATTTATTATAGCGGTTCCACAATCCGGTCCCATCACGAAAAGTCCTTTTTCAAGAGCTAAATTTTTCAGATTCAATTCATCTTCGATAGAAACATTATCGGAAAAGAGCATTACATTAAGACCGTTTTCCAATGCTTTTTTCGCTTCGTTTGCTGCATATTTTCCAGCGATGGAAATCAATGACAAATTTGCATCCGGAAGTTGTTTCAAAGCACCTTCCAAACTTTTTGGTTGGAATTCGATCGTTTCATCAGATTTCTTCCTCATTTCCTGAAAAAGTTCCTCTACTCTGTGCAACGCATCGTTTACATTCTTTTCCGATTTCGCTTTGATCCCGATCAAAAGATCCGTATCATCGGTATTTTCAAATTCGGGAACGAGCAGTCCGGCAGAATCTAAAATCGACCGATTTTCCTTCGTTCCCATCACTACCGCAGAATCGAGAATTCCATCCATTTTGGAAATCTCGCGAGACACGATCATCAAACTGACCGAATCGAAATATTCACCTTTTTTGATAAAACCTTTTATGAACATCTTCTCTCCTTATAATTAACAGCGAACAATTGCGAACAAAAACGAACATAGGAAAAAAGAAAAAGAACGAAGAAACTAATGAATCAAAAGTTCGTTTTGTTCGTTTTATTAGTTGCTAAATCTTTTTAATGCTGTCAGAAATCCAGTCAACAAATCTGCTCCGGAAGTTTCTCCTGTCGAGATTATTTTTTTTAACTCCCCTAATCCCTCTTTAAAAAAGAGGGGAATTTTTGACGATTCCAAAGATCTGGAATCTGCTTTCTCCCCTCTCTTTCTCAAAGAGAAGGGCTGGTGGTAAGTATGAAATTCCAAAGATTTGGAATGTTCTTTCTCCCCTCTCTTTTCCAAAGAGAGGGGTCGGGGGTGAGTTACAAAATCCTTTAAGTATTCAAAAAATCTTCCTTCTTTCGACAACCTTAAAAAGTTATTGGAAATCTGATTTTCCGATTTTGCTATCCGGAAAATCTCATTTCTTATTCCGGATAAATCTTTTCCGGTTCCTTTTTGGATCAAGTATAAGCCATATAAAATTCCACAAATAAAGTCATCTCCGGAAGGAGTCAAGCCGAATCCTTTTCCTTTTATTAGCTTGATTCCGAATAAAATATTTCCAGAAAGTAGTGCGTCAAATCCTTCATTGACACCTTCCAAGAAGTTTTTATCAAATCCTGAATGGAAGTTTTTCTCCCTTTCTTTATTCAAAAGAACAACCATACTTTTCGGATGCGATTCTTTGATGATAAATTCTTCGAGAATTCCAAGCTGATCCAACAAATTTCGAAACCCGGAATTAGTAATTTTTACTTCCGAATCATATCGGATATTTTTTTCAATTTCGAGTCTTTTATTGTCAATAAAAATATAATTATCAGTGATTGTGATTGAATTCATTTCCCGGAAATCAAAACGATCGACGATGATATTTGTCGGACCTTTTTGGATATTCTCATTTCCGAACGAGACAATATTTTCGCTCCGAATAAAATTAAGGACGTTCCTGAAACGAAAAAAAACCGAATAATTTCCATTCTCAATTTTATCACCAAAACTTAAAATTTTCATAAATAAACATAACTCGAAAAGTTGGATTTAGTTTGTTGAGTTCCCAATCGGGGATTGGGAACTATGATCAAAACTATGATTAAAGTTTTTGTAATTCCTCGATTTTGATCTTAAAATCAAAGTTGGGAATTTTTTCAAAAAGTTCGTAATAAAGTTTTAATGCCATCTTTTTATATTTTTGCTCATCCTCGATTTGTTCGATCTGATGATTAAAAAAAACTAATTCAAAGCAAATATCGGCTTTATCTTTTTGGTCATCGGTTTTGTCCAACATATCTAACAAAGATATAATTATCTCGTTCTTTTTTTCTAACTTATCGGTCATCAAAAATTGAATTTTTTTAGATAAGATCCGGACATCATGATAGGATTCCCCACCTTGTATTTGGGCTGAAACCTGCGAAGCTTCCTCGATATTGTGTTTCGCTTCATTGTATTTTTTTTGGATTACCAGGATTGCTGTTTTTCCATACAAATCCGTTACCAGATGGTCTTTAAGATCGAGTTCTTTTTCCAGTTCTATCGACTCATTTAAATAAGCGAGTGCTTTTGAATAATCTTTCATTTTTGCAAAAGTTTCTCCAATATTACCTTTTGCCAAAGCAATTCCGATCTTATAACCGATATCTCGAGAAATTTTCAACATTTTTTGATAAGACAAAATCGCTTTTTCATATTCTCCATTATCCATATAGACATTTCCAATATTTCCATAAGCGAATGCTGTTCCGCTTTTATCACCGGTTTCCTCATTCAGTTTTAACCTTTTTCGATAACAATCCATTGCTTTTTCATATTTTCCGGTTCTGGAATAAATAATTCCCATATTTCCCAGGATCAAACCGATCCCGATTTTATCATTAATCTCCTTGCTGATTTTGAGACCTTCCCTATATAATTCCATCGCTTTCCGAAATTCTCCCCTGTTCATATAAACAATTCCCAGGTTGGCAGTTATCAGACCGATGGCTAATATATCCCCGATTTTTTTTGCTAAATTTATACTTTTATGTAAATTCATCTCGGCTTTTTTATATTCTCCTTGAAATGAATAAATATTTCCGATATTATTATAGGCATGAAATTCTCCTTGAATATCACCGATCATTTTACAAATATGCAACCTCTTTTGATAATATTCCATCGCTAAATCATAATCTCCCATTTTCTTATAAACAACTCCCAAACCGGCATAGATGGAAGTAAGAAAGTTTTCATTTTTTATCTTTTTACTAATAAATAACGCTTTCTTAAAGAATCTTATAGATTTCTCATATTCATCTTGTATTCGATAAATTTCACCGATATTTTGTAGAGATTTGATCGTACCATCATTATTTTTGCTTGTTTTGGACAATTTCAGGTTTTGTTCAAAACAAAGTAAGGCGTCACCATAAAAACCTTTTGTCTTTTTCAATAAGCCAATATTATTATTAGATGTGATTATTCTTGCATGATCATCGATCTTGTTAGATAATTTCAAAGATTCGTTAAAGTTAATTTCCGCTTCCTTCCATTTGCCGGTTAATTTTAAAATCGTTCCCTGCTTGTTCAAAATATCTATCTTCAATTTCTTAAACCCGGAAGTTTTTTCGAGATTTTTCAGAAGATGCTCATACATAGCGATTGCTAATCCGTTTTGATAATTTTCTTTTGCTCGATTTCCTGCTTTCTCAAAATAAAAAATCGCTTTATCCGGAATTTCAGCTTTATCAAAATGATCGGCTAATTCTGTGTAATGCTCCGGCAGATTTTCACGATACAAAACTTCAATCGTTTCACCTGCCAATTTATGAAGTTCACGCAAATGTTTTTTCAATTGCATTTGATAAACACTTTCCCTGATCAGAGAATGTTTGAAAATATATAGAATTTCGGATAATGCTTTCCAGATATTTTCTTTATCTCCTTCCTTTAGAGTTTTTGTGATCGGTTTGTGATGGAGCATCGCGGAAAGCACATTTACGGCGAATTCACGTCCCAAAACCGAAGCAGTCTTAACCAACTCTTTTAATTCGGATGTTAATTTATCGATCCTGGCAATGATGATGGCATTGATCGTGGAAGGGATTTTAAAAGTTATGATATCTATTTTGGAACTTAATTCGTAAAATTTTTTCGTTTTTTCGAGAAGATCGTTTTCCTGCAAAAATAGGATAATTTGTTCGATATAAAAAGGATTCCCTTCGCTTTTATACCAGATCAAATCGAAAAGTTTCGGAGATACTTTCGCTTTTAATTTTTCCGTGACAAATGATTTCGCTGCCTTTTTATCCAAATATTCGAGAAGGAGATTCGACTCCGGAATATTTTTCAAACCGAAATTAGTTTGAGAACCATCGTCTTTTAAGCGGCAGGAACAGATGATTGATAATGGATAATTTTCAATATTTCGCGTTAAAATTTCCAGCATCTTTTTAGAGTCGTTATCAATCCAATGAGCATCTTCGATTTCCAGGATTACCGGTTTTATCAGGCAATTCGCTTTGATAAAATTTTTAAAAGCATAAAGAATGTTTTGATATTTTCCTTTCGAATCCAGTAGTTCATATAAAGAGTTTTTCCAATAAAGGTTGATCATTGCTCCCAAAATCGATTTTGTCCTGAAAAGTTCATTTTTAATTTCTTCATCTTTTAAGGATTCTAACAGTTCTTGGAATTTATTCTCGAAATTCTGTTTGTTTTTTTGATTACTATTTCTTTCGGATTGAGCAAAACATTCTTTCAGAAAATGGATAAAAGGATGGAAACTTGTCCGCATTATCTCATTACAAGGTAGGAAAAACCAGTTAAAATCCGTCTTTATTTGAGAAGATAATAATTCTTTTCTCAATATAGTTTTTTCAGTTTTTAGAGGAATTAACTTTTTCCTGAATTCGTTGACCAAACGGCTTTTTCCGATTCCGGCAATGCCGTGAACATAAACGATTCTGGCAAATTTTTGCTGCTTGAACGGTTCGATCAATTTTGATAATTTATACAGTTCTTTTTCTCTTCCGAAAATTTCGTCTTTTGAGATTTTATTTTTTGAAGGTTTGATTTTATTTTGTAAAAAATAGGTTGGAATTTTTTCAGTGAATCCTTTATAATTCCGCTTTCCCAAAAATTTGATCGAAAAAAGTTCCCGCATATTTTTGAAAATGGTATGAGCGAGCCAAATTTCATTCCAATCGGAATCGGTGCAGTACCTGGCAGCCAGGTTAACGATTTCCCCGATCGCCAGGTATTCACAACGATTTTTATCCTCGATAAATCCGGTAAAAACCGTGCCGAAAGTCATTCCGATTTTGACTCTAAAATCTGGTAAATTTCTTACTGTTAAAGCTAAATCCAAAGCCCGTTCAAATAAGTTTTCAATTCCTTTTGGAGCACCCAAATAACAGAGAATTATGATCTCCTTTTCAGTGAAATTTATGTCTTTGAAATATCCACCGTATTGGAAAGTAACATCTATGATCCGGGAAATATATTCATCCTGGTTTTCTTTATTTTCGAGAGCAATAAAACAGGGAACTATCTCTCTAAATTCGCCGCTAACTTCCAGGTTTAGAATAGACTCGGAGATAAATTTTTCTTGATTCTCTAAATATGGATTCTCTGCGGGATAGACTTTTATTGGATTTGAAATTTCGGAATTAAAATGGTAATATTTTTTTATTTTCTCTTTCAATCCAAAATTTGAGGATAGTTTATCTTTGTAGGGTCCATCGAAAAGTATTTCTCCCGAATCACATTTTTTTTGACATTTCTGACTATCGATGATCGTTTTTCCGCTGAAATAATAAGTGTTTTGATTTTGATTTCTGATAATTTTCCAGTTGATTTTCCCATACGAAAGACCTATGCGAAAAGATAGGTGGAAGGTTCCGAATTTGGTTTTTTGAAATCCTTTTTTCCGGAAAATATCTTTTATTTGAAATGAAGTATTTGCTGACGATTCGATTGAGTTTTCCGTAAACAAAGCGATGAAAGCATCGCCTGCAAAAGTCGAGATAAATCCGCCGTTTTTGTAGATCACCTCAATGCAGGCAGGAAATATCCGGTTGATGATCTCGGATAAAACTTCCGCTCCTTCGGCTCCGTTTTTCATTAGTTTTTGAGTGAGGGAAGTGAATCCGACAATATCAAGGAATAGAACGCCGGCATCGAATGAACCGGAGGTTTTTCCATTGTGGAAATTTTCCAATATGAAACACGGAACTAATTGTCTCTTCATTTTTTCTAACCTTTGACGATCTCGAAAAGAATCGGATATTGTCCTTCCAAGCGTTGACGAAGAATATTATGACTAGTTTTTTAATATTGCTCTTTCGACATCGCTCAAGTTGATAGATTTCGATGATTTTACTAAATCATCAACCTTTAATTAACTCGAAAAATGATAAACTTTTGAAGGTTAAATAAGTCAATAGATTTGTTTGAAATGGATAATAAAATAGTATTTCTTAGAAAGTTTAATAATATTTCATTAACAAGGATTCTTATCAAAGTCACTTGAATCGGATTCTTCAGTCTTCAATAAAATATAGCTTGTATGTTGATTTATCAAACAACTCTCAACGATTTGTGAATCTCAAATTCCTATATTTTTAAATATTTGGAGTTGCAGTTTCTTTGGAAGCAACACTGAATTCAGCAGCTGCCGTATGGAATGATAGAAGATTATTTACTTTTCCTTATTCTCTCCAGAGTCAGTTTTGCATCCGGGACAAATCCGAAGAATTCAATGATTTTATCGCAGGCATAATCTTCACAATAAGCACAATTCTCGATATCTTTTTCACGGCAGCATTTTCGGATTTCACAGACATGACAATGACTGAACAAGCGACCGCTGCTTTTCAGGCAGCCAACGCAAAATACATCTTCCGGCTTGATTTCGGCATTATACATTTTTGACCACTCCACAGCAGTCTTTTTTCTTAACTCTTCGTCGTTATTCCGGGTTGCAATAAAAGCCGGACAATCTGAACAGACAATCCCGCAAGAACCAATCATTTTACACATAGTTTTCTCCATTTTTCATTTATATGGAATCAGTTCGGAAATCTTCAATTTGAAAAGTTCCATTTGTTCATTTGTTATCAACAAGGTTTCATCATCATCAAAACAAATTGCTTCACATTGTTTGGCACTGATGGGAAGCGTTGATATTTGACCATTAAAATAATCGTCGGTTTCACTTTCGAAGATCCAAACTGCGTTGTAGGTGAGAACTGCCAGTTTATTACCATTATCAGATGCTTCAGCAGATGTTACCATTCCGCCAATCTCGAATTCCCCGATTTTAGTTACCGGGTTATCTTCAAATAATTCCATTTTATCAAACCGATATAAACATGTTTTTGAATTTGAGCGATGCTTGGTCAGCAGATACAGTTTTCCTTTTGCCCAGAAAACTGCTTCGCAATCGAAATTATTAGGATTTGCCGGAAATTCAGTTTGTTCCGGATAATAAAAATTTATTGTCTGGAAAACTCTCGTTTTACCGGTTGTTTGAGGATTCGGATCTTTGATAATGTAAATTGCCAAATCGCGGCGCATATTATCATTATTTCCGCAGTCTGCGATATAAATATTTCCCTCATCATCTGTAGTCATATCTTCCCAATCAACATTCACAGCATCCGGAATATAAACTCCGGCTTCAGTTTTGTACCAGTTTGCTCTTAAAACATTTCCTTCTTTGGTGAATGGAAAAATACGAGCATCATCTCCGGAATCATTCAAAGTCCAGTAAACATTATCCCAGATCCTGCTTTTGATGATGGCGGATGATTCGTCGATTTCTTCATAATCGAAGGTTGCTCTTGGTGAGAGAGAAATTGGTTCGGATGGGAATTCTTTGTAGGTTTTGGAAATTAAGAATTGCGGTATAATTAAAAACAAGATAATTAGTTTTATGAATTTCATATTATTTCCATTCAGGTAGTAAATTGAAAAACTTGTTGTTGAAATTGTTGCTCTAACAAATCGTATTCTATACTTTTATTTAGTAACTCAATTTTCTGAAAATCAATTTCTTTTAAATCTTCCGGAATAGCAAAAAATTTAGAGACATTCTCCCAATCAATATTTCTGATTGTTCTTGGTTCATTTAAATACAAACTAATCCGGATTTCTCCAATCTTTGACTCATTAATTCTATTGATTTTTCTTTCTGCAATTTCAACATAATTTTTGTCTAATTCAAAACCAATAAATTTTCTACCTAATTTTTTTGCTGCGATGGCTGTAGTTCCAGTTCCCATAAACGGATCCAGAACAATATCGTTTTCATCGGTTGTCATTAAAATCAATCTTTCCAGCAGATGGATGGGAAGTTGGCAAGGATGCGGATCCCGTTTCCTGTTATGCTTAATGCGATGAATATCAGTCCAAACATCGGAAACTAAAGGACCAAACGGATGTAAACCTGCTTTTTTGCCGCCGTAATCTTTGATTAAATAACCTGTTTTTCTATCTCTTTTATGAGGATATCTGACTTCATAAAATTTTAATTCTTTTTGATTTTTGGCATAAAAAAGAATTCCGTAATGCGATGGTTGTAAAGTTTTTCCCATTGGAGCAGTTGGTGCATCCCAGGAAATCCAGTGTTTGAAGTCTGCTTTTTTGTTTAAAATTTCAGAAAAATAAGTTAGCCATTTCGGAATGTTATGAACAAAAATCGAACCTGACGGTTTAGTTACTCGAACCATTTCAGAAATCCATTTTTCACACCAATCAAGATATTCCCTAAATTCTAAAGAATCTTTGTAACTATTATATTTTTTTTTTAGATTAAATGGAGGGTCAGCAAAAGTCATATTAATTGAGTTGTCAGGAATTTTTTTGAAAGAATCCAGACAGTCACCTTGAATTATTGAATTTAACAATTCAGTTTTCATTTGAAGACCTTTGCTAATAAATTCTTAAATCTTTCCAATTCTTCAATATGATAAGTAAACACATCTTCATAAGCACCAACCATTCGTTTCAAATCATTCTTCCTGACATACCAACCGATTCCGTCAACAAAGCCAATAAACCTGGCATTTGGATAATGTTTTCTTAAAAGCGAGTCAACAGAAATTTCAGTTTTGGATTTATCTCCCTGACCGGATGATGTTGTTATCAGAAATGAACTTTCAATAATTATTTTTGGATTCTGCTTATTTGGAATAATAAAATCCATTGTTCGTTTTTTGTCGGATTCAAATTCTATCAATTCATTCAAATCACCTTTTTCAAAAGAAATATGAAGAGAATTTAATAGTTTTTCAATGAGAATTTCCGGATTATTTTTACCTTTTGCAGCACGAGAACCTTTCTCTTTATATCTTGCTAAAGTATCGATTAAAGCATCGATTTTGAATTGCAGTTTTTCCAAACTTAATTTTTGTAATTCAAATGTTGGTAGAGTTTGTTGAAAGAAATCATTCGATGAACCTTCAAAAAATATGTTTACTAAACCTTGACGATCTCGCAAAAAAAGAATTTGTAAATATCATCGGTAATTCTCAATTTTT
>CAZFPK010000065.1:0-16313 GCA_964521025.1 uncultured Candidatus Cloacimonadota bacterium
TTTCGACACTAAATTAGTGTCGAAAAATGTCCAGTGTCATCTTGTCACAGAGGGGGTGGTGTAGGAAACCAAGGGAAAGGTGGATTGTCACCGGGTATTATTTCACACCATTCAATATAAACAGTACCATACGCTACAACTGCACTTTCTGCTTTTTGCGCTACTAAGAAAAATGCCAAAATGGCAATTACGACTGTTACTGTTAATGATCGTTTCATCACAACCTCCATTTATTTGCTTAATTAATGAGCAATCGATGTGCCAAATAAATATGATTTGAGTTTGAATCTAACAATTAATGTATCTTGTTAAGTTTTAATGGATTAGATAAGCAAAATTTCTAAAACACTAAATTTTTCAAAGCAAGATATTGTTGCATCCGAAAGAATTAGTTACAAAAAAATCCTCTCCGGATTTCTTTCCGGAGAGGAACATAAGTTCGTAAACGGTTTTTGCATCAGGGGAATTTAATAGATATGATAATCCATGATTACTATATTCATACCATCAAACCAGAACTCTACCGGTTCATAACCTGTTACAAAAAGACGATAATGTCCGGCAGGCAGATTTGGACCCATCATGCAAAATCCACCATCTGTCTGACTCCACCTGTCATCAACTTCAAGCCATTCACCTGTATTCTCAATAAACAATTGCAGGTGCAATATTGTTTGAACCGGTACCGGAATCCATTCAAAATCATTTTGAAAATATGGGGGAAATGGGGACCAAATAATTCCACCAAATAATTGCCATTGATAAACTGTTCCACAAACAACATTCTGTGAATAAGCTTTTTGAGCCATCCCGAATAACATGAAGATGGCTAATACAAAAGTTAATGTTAATGATCGTTTCATCATAACCTCCTTTTATTTGCTTAATTAATGAGCAATCGATGTGCCAAATAAATATGATTTGAGTTTGAATCTAACAATTAATGTATCTTGTTAAGTTTTAATGGATTAGACAAGCAAAATTTCTAAGACACTCAATTTTTCAAAGCAAGATATGATTTCATCAGAAAGAATTAGTTGCAAAAAAATCCTCTCCGACCGGAAGATCGAAGAGGATTTCGAGGGGGAATTATCAATTCTTTTACCAGTCCCAATAATAGTATTCCATCCATTCCGTAGGCATTGAGTGGTAATTCCAATGGAATATATAGGATGGTGGATGCGTTCCTATCCTAACTCTAAACACACCTTCTTCTAAAGTTGGATGTGAGATCAGGAAATCGCCATCCGGTCCGACTTGATCATCAGCTACTTCAATCCATCCTCTCGGTGTTTCCATATCCAGTTTGATTTGCTCTCCTTCTGCCGGAAGAGTTAATACTTCAAATTCCCAGTATCCCATTGGATTGAATCCGGTAATTATCAGAGATTCCTTAAAGGCGAAACCTCCGACAATATCATAACCATAAATGCTTTGTGCTGCCAAAGTTAATGCAATAATAGCTATTAGCATAACGATTTTTGTTGAGTTTCTCATTTTTCCTCCTAATTTAATAATACCAGAAATAGTAATCCATTAATTCCGGGGATTGCGGATGCTGCCAGTGAAATACCGGAGAAGGCGGATTACCATAAATAACGATTCTAAACTCACCATGATCTACATCAGGATGCCAGAAATAATATTCTCCATCGCCGTTTGTGCGAGTATCAGCTAGGGGAATCCAACACATTTCATCAGGGTTAAACCATTCTAAATGAACGATAACATTTACTGCCCGTAGTTCAACATACTCTAATTCGGGAAATCCCCAAGGAGTCCATCCGGTAATAATAAATGATTGCTGCCAGGCAGTTCCATAAGCAATATCATAAGAATGTGCTTTTTGAGCCATCAAGAAAAATGCTAAAATGGCAATTACGACTGTTACTGTTAATGATCGTTTCATCATATCCTCCTATTTTTTAGAACCAGAAATAATAATCCAGATAAACTGCCGGATCACCATAAAACCAGTCAAAATCTGCAGACGGCGGATTTCCCGGGATATAAACTCTAAATTGCGGAGAAATCTCTACCGGCGGCGGTGGAACATCGAAGAAAAATTGTCCGTGAATATCGGTTCTATCGTCAGCAATCAATTGCCATCTACCCGATTCGGGATTGAACCACTCTAAATTAATCAGTTCATATGGTGCTTCCCAATAAATATATTCGAATTCTATCGGGCACCACCAACAACCAGGATCTCCGCCACCAACAGGAACTAAAGTTTGTTGGAAAGCAGTTCCCCAGACGATCATCTCACTCTCTGCTTTTTGTGCCATTAAGAAAAATGTTATAATGGCAATTACGATTGTTACTGTGAATGTTCGTTTCATCACATCCTCCTATTTAATTTTGCCCAACACAACAAGCATTTGATGTGCCATTTATCGGTTTTGCTAATGTGCAGGGATTAACTCATTAAAATGCAAATAATTAAGTTTAGACTTTCACAGGAACAAAGCAATGTTGAATGCAATACATTCTTTCCATTTGCAAGAATAAATTTCATATTTTCAGAACAATTCCTGTTTTTTTGATTATTAGATTTGTTAACTTCCTTAAATATAGTCAAATAAATAAACCTCAATTTAATATTGACAAAAAAAATGATTATTAAAATTTTATTCAAGAAGTAGATTGTAGATGATGTTCCGTGAAATAGTATAAGAAGAAATGTATATTAATGGTATTAATATTATTTTTTGGGAAAATCAATTTTTAATATACAGATCAAGATAATTGAACCGGAGATTCAGAATAAGACCGGAACAGAGTTCCGTGATACATTATCAGGAGAAATAAATGAAAATTATCGATCAATTTCCAGGCAAATATAAAAAAATTCGCTTACATCAGAAGACAGCAAACAGTTCCATTTTTTTTGCTTCCGATATGATTGAAAATCGGGAAGTAGCAATAAAATATATACCGGAATCTTCATCTTTCTATCATGGTGTTTTCGATGAATTCAAGATATTGTTCCAGTTCAAACATCCTAATTTGGTAGAAGTTCTCGATTTCGGTCATATCGAGGGAAAGGGAATTTATTATACAATGCCTTTATATCAAAAAATCGACCCGGTAGCATATTGCAAAAAAAAAAAGATCAAAGGATTCCTTAATATCTTTTTCCAACTTTTATGCGGTCTGCATTTTCTTCATCAGAGAGTAAAATATCATGGTGATCTGACTTTAAACAATCTTTTTGTAACCGAATCTGATGGTCGATTAAGGGTAAAAATAACTGATTTTGGTCTCTCATCATTGATCGCAGCCGACAAGATTTCCGATATTTCCGGCACGGCAAAATATTTAGCTCCAGAAATATTAACGGGAAAACCGGTTTCTTCAATAACCAGGCAAACGGATTTATATTCTCTGGGCATTGTTCTTTATGAGATAATCAATGGAAAACCTCCTTTTTCCGATAAGGATGTGATCAAATTAATGGAAGATCATATCCAGAGGAATATTCCTGAAATTAAACCATTGTTTCCAATAGAATCAGGTATCGAAGAAATAATATACAAACTCCTGGAAAAAGAACCGAAAAAAAGATTTCAAGATTGCCATCAAGTTCTGGAAAAATTACTCCCTTTCATAAATAAATATGAGATGAAAAAAGAAAAAGGCAGTTTTTTCTGGAAAAATGTTCTTCTGGAGATGAGGAAAAATAAGAAGATAAATTTTAATTTTTACCGGGAAAAAATTGTAAAGTCACTCTCTATCAAAATTAATTCTGTTCTTAAGAACTCCTCAAAATCTGTATTCTTAATATCGGGAGACGAATCTAAATGTTTAAAAGATACAATCTTATATTTAACTTTTGAGCTAAAAAAGAAGGAAAAGAAAAGGATTTTCTTAAAAAATAGTAATCATGATTTATTGAAAATGATCGAGTTAAAATCAGCAATCTTATCCGAAATAGAATTAAATAAAACTACGAAAAAAGATATAAAAGATTTTTCCGAACCTGAAATCATCCTGGTTGTTCCCGAACTGCAACCTTTAAAAGCAAGTTTTGACAAGTTGTTAAGTCTTACCAGAGATGATCCGAAATTAAAATTATTGGTCGCAATTAATTCTAACGATCTGACAAAAGATATCATCAATAATAAAAAAATCTACATCAACCAGTTAAAACCAATGTCTAACGAGGAAATGGAGGAATATCTGGAACTCAGTTTCGGGAATAATGTTCTACCGGAAAAATTGCAGGAGATTCTCTTAAAAAATTGTGCGAGAAATATTGATATTCTGAATAAATTTATCGATTTTTATATCGAGAAAGATATTATTTCATACCGGAATTTGCAGTGGTTTTTTGATCTTTCCAAACTAAAATCCGAGGATATCCCTCTCATCATAAAAAAGGAATTCGAAAAGGATTTGATGAAACTGGAAAAGGAAGAACCGGATTTCCTCTGTTTGCTATCTTTATGGAAAGAACATTTTGAGATGAAAGAAATTGCGGATATCGAACAGCTATCGATCATTAAAACTTCCGATAAGATCAAGAAACTGAAAGATAAAAAAATCCTGGTTCAACCGGCAAAGAAAATCAACTTCCGCTATCCTTTCTTATCTGAAATAATTATGCAAAACAGTAACCGGAAAATGTTGAAAGATAAAAATGATAAGATCATTTCTTATATAAAGAACAAGAGTAAAATATCCGCTGAGGAGGAAATGTTACTCTTTAAAACTTACTCACGATCGGAGAGTTTTGAAAAAGCATTGTCTCTCGCTTTTCAAATTTCAAAGAAAGATAATAAAAATATCGAAAAACTATTACGGATTGGTAACAGGATTTATGATGAAAAAGCAAAACTTAATAAATCCAATGCTAATGAATTCCTGATGATCTTGAATAATTTCGTCTGGGCTTTGGAGAAAAACAGTGAATATGATAAAGCGATCGAGGTCTTTAATTTTCAGAAAAAAAATATCGGATTATGTTCCGATCAAGTTTTGAACGATGAGATATTTGTGAGAAATCTCTATTTTTTAAACCGGAAAAATTCGTTTCGTGAAACCATTATTGTTTATGAAAAAGAGCAAGAGAAAATTGCAGAACTTCCTGATCTGCAGAGAGTTAGAGCCTGGCAGCACATTTCCTATGCTTATAAAATGACTGATGAAGTTGATAAGCAGAAAAAACTATTACAGAAACTTCTCGAAATTTGCAAGCAGAATGATTCTCTGAAACAGCAGGAATTAAATGCTCTCGAAGATCTTAGTTATGCTGAATATTTATCAGGAAATACAAAAAAAGCTTTAACGATATACCAAAGGAGTGCAAAGATAGCGGAAAAATTCAAAAACAAAGCAGCAAGTGCTTATATTCATTGCCGCCTTGCATTTATGTATCTCGGTTTATATGATTATAATAAATGTTTGAAGAACTTAATAAAAGCAGGGAAAATAATGAAAAAGTGTCGTGTAAAATACCCTCTGCTTCCTCTGAACAACACTTATGGAAATTATTACCTGGCAATTTCGAATTACTGGCAAGCTCTGAAATATTATCATAAAGCATACAGATTATTTGCGGAACAAAACGAAGATTGGTCCGTGCCGCTATCAAATAAATGTCTGCCTTTGAACAAATTGGGATATTACCGACAGGCGATAAATTTTACCGAAAAAGTCATCGCATACAAAACAGAGATGAAACAAATCGGCTTACTCGGTCTCTGGAAGAGTTATTTGATGTATTCCTATTATTTTCTTGGGAAAAAAGAGAAAGCAGCAGAAATTTTTTACGAAATTACAAAGTTAGAAAAAACGAAAGAGATATCACCAACTTTTAGTGCTCATTTTTTAAAAGGGTATTTTGCTTTATCTGATAAAGATTTACCGGAAACAGAAAATCAAATTAATTTTCTGCAAAAAAATTTTGCTGACGATAATGATGAAACAGTCGATAATTCCATTGATTTTCTCAAAGCAAAATTCTCTTCTGAGAAAAATGAGTTTAAGAAAGCGAACGAACAAATTTCGTTTGTACTTAAAAAATATGAGAAGATCAAGACTTCCGAACTTGAAAGTCAGGAATATTATCTGCTTGCATATCAGATAAAAAAGGCTGCATTTAACGAAAATCTGACCACCGAAAATTATAAGAAATTTCTGCAAACAGCAAAAGAAATTCTCGACGAAAAATTGGAAAATTTGCCAACGAACCAGATGAGAGAACATTATCTCAGGATAGATTTGAATAAGAAAATTTTAAAATTTTATCATGAAGAATTTGAAGAAAAGGAAAGAATTTTCAAAAAATCCGGTTTCAATATTCTTGAAATTATCGAAGAGATGACGGAAATCATTTCCAAAGTTACAGATAAGCAAAAGCTTTTTACAAAAATCCTTGAATTAGCAGTAAAAGTTACAAAAGCAGAAAGGGGATTGATTCTAACCACGAATCCGGAAACCGGAAAAATTAAAGTAGAATTTTCATATCAGGTCAAGGATGATTCTTTATCGGATATCACTTCTGTTAGCCGAAAAATAATCCAGCAGGTTCTGGAAAAGAAAAAAGCAGTTTATAATACGAATGTAAAGAAAAATAAAACTTTTGATCAATACCAGAGTTTTGTCAATTTAAAGATCGAGTCGGTTGTCTGTCTTCCTCTTTTGATCCATAATCAGGTTCTGGGAACAGTTTACCTTGATAGCCTCAGTTTGCTTGCTTTTACACCGGAAGAGATCCAGTTTCTGCATATTTTTGCTCAAATCGCGGCTTCGGCTATTGAGACATCCAATAATTACTGCCGTTTGAAAGTAGAAAAAGAGAAATTATCCAATTATTTGGAAAGCGCTGCCAACCGGAAGCATCCGGCTATAATTGGGAATTCCCCGGTTATGGAAGAATTGTTTAAGAAAATAGAGCAGATCAGCGGAACGGATGTAAATGTTCTAATCGAAGGTGAGAGTGGAACCGGGAAGGAATTGGTCGCCAAAGAAATTCATCGTTTGAGCAAAAGAAAAGATAAACCTTTTATTCCTATCGATTGCGGAAGTCTTTCCGAAGATATCATCGAGAGCGAACTTTTCGGTCATATCAAAGGAGCATTTACCGGAGCAATAAACGATAAGAAAGGTCTCTTCGAAGAAGCAGACAAAGGAACGGTTTTCCTGGATGAAATATCTAACATTTCTCTTGGAACTCAAGCCAAACTTTTGCGTCTTATCCAGGAAGGAGAATTTAAACGAGTGGGAGAAAACATTGTGCGCAATGTAGATATTCGTCTGCTTGCTGCTTCCAATCTTCCTCTTATAAAACTTGTTGCAGAAGGGAAATTCCGGCAGGATTTGTATTATCGGTTATCTATCTTCCCGATAACTGTTCCCAGGTTGATCGAGAGAGATAACGATATTTACATTCTTGCTCAACATTTCCTGAAATATTTTACTACGCTTCATAACCGGAATATTCCTACTCTAACCGATACGGCGTTGAAAAAATTAGCAAATTATGATTTCCCGGGAAATGTCAGACAACTGCAAAATGAAATAGAACGAGCCGTGATCATGTTCAATGAATTCGGAAAACCATTGCCGGGAAGCTTATTTGCTCATCTTTCTTCTGATGAAAAATATTTAGATTCTACTCCGACAAATTTCGATGATTTGAATTTCACGGAAACTGTAGATAAATTCAAATTGAAACTGATCGAAGATGCTTTGAAAAAATCTGATCATAATTGGACTAAGACTGCGAACTTATTAGGTTTATCAAGGCAGAATCTGAGTCAGATATATAAAAGGTTGGAAAAATAAAAACTCTCTGCATTTCTACAGAGAGTTAGTAAACCAGTCATGACTTCCGTTTAGTCTATCCTCCAAAGATATCCGTTACAAGTCAGATTATTGCCATAATATTCTATGTTTGCCTGATATGAAGAATAAAAAGGATAACCATCAAAATAAACATGGATATTACCCCAAGCATCAGGACTGTTCACAATAGGAACTTCATAATGACCACCTTGACCCGTATAATAAGTTTGGGTGTATGTTGTTCCGGTATATGTTGTTAAAGTAACTGTTACTGGTATTCCGGAAATAGGAGAATAATCATCATATCTAAGTGCTTGTCCGCTTAGATAACAATACGATGTTTGAGGAGGGAATTCCCACACTCCAGGTGTCCATTCTTCAACTACATTTCCGGGCCAGACATATTGACCAAACGCATTCCCGGTAAGCCCGAATAACATTACGCTTACCATCACTAACAACATGACATTCTTTTTCATTTTTTCCTCCTGAATTTATTTGCGAAATGTCTTTCAATCGCAAATATTTTTTTAGTTTTTGGAATGATTATTTTTTATTTTCCAAAAACATTTATCTATTTTATATTCTCATTTAATGTATAAATGTGAAATCATTTCGGATTTGACTCGACTCACAGCGAAGCAGTGGAGTTGAAAGCAATCAAAAACTTAATTATTCATTGTGCGTTGGTATCAAAGTTTTGTCGAGCATTGGAACGAGAAAATTGTTCCAATGCTCGAAACCAGATGATCTAGAGAATTCATTGTCTTAAATAAACATCTTTACGAACACCCCAACCGGAACCGGATGAAGGATAAGGCAAAGTAAAATAAATTTCCCCGAAACCTAAAGCAGGGATTGAAAATCTAAATTCATCGAACATCATCCATTCATCTTCAACCACATCGATATTAAAATCACCGTTCCAGATTCCGAAAACTCCGCTCATAACATAACTGGAACCGCGATACTCCCAGGAACCATATACTTTGTGTTCCAAAATAATTTCATAACCACCACTATTACTTTGCCAGTTCCAGCTTGAACCGGGAGTATCCGAAATCCAGGTAGGATAACCCCAAATCAGAAAAGTATCCCAAATAACTCCGGTAACAATCCTTTCACCCATGGCAAATCCATTCACGGTAAGACCGATAAGCATAAGGCTCATCATAATTAACATCATTGTTTTCTTTTTCATTTTCTTTTCCTCCTAAAATTTTACCCGATACATAAGAAATATCTGTGCCAATTTCGATATTTGATTGATGATACATACAACTCACTCATTTATAAAGAGATAAGTAATATCTTTTTTTTTCAGATCTTTAAAAACAGGGTAATTTATAATTTCGTTTGATATAAATAATTGCAGTAATCCGATAATCTGGATTTACTCTTTCTCGTAATTCACTGAAATTAAAATGAGTTAGATAAGATAAAATCTTGACAGATATGAAAGATAGAAATTTATATCCTGAAAAGGAATATAAACAATGAAAACAGATTTTAAGGAATTGTTACCGCAAAAGTATGAGTTTATTCAGATAATTCAAGATTCTATTAACAGCACGGTGATTTTAGCAATCGATAAAAAAACAAAAGAAAAAGTAATCTTAAAATATATCTTGCCACAGTCTCCGTTTAATGCAGGATTTTTCGATGAATGCAGATTCATTCGGGAAATCGAACATCCCAACCTGATCAGTCTGCTGGAAACAGGTTATCTGTCATCCGGAATATATTTTTATGTCACGCCGTATTATCCGAAAATCGATTCCATCAAGTATTGCCGGGAAAAAGGGGTCCGAGCCTTTCTGGAGATTTTCAGTCAATTAATTAACGGTTTGATTTTCCTCCATCAAAGAGATAAATTGCATGGAGATATTTCTCTCGATAATATCATTGTATTTGAAAAAGAAGAAAAGATCAAAGTTAAGATATCTGATTTCGGACTATCCTCCCTGGTAGTCGCAAAACATCTGACAGATATTTCGGGAACAGCATTTTACCTGGCTCCGGAATTACTTACGGAGCATGGTCAGACAAAACTAACAAAGCAAACGGATCTCTATTCTCTGGGTATTTTGCTTTCCATACTTTTAACCGGAAATTTTCCCCAACCGACAGCCGATCCTCTGGAAATTATGAAAAACAGGATCAAACAAAAAGAAAGCCGGATAACCCCGCTTTTTCCTATTGAAAATGAAATAGTTTCAATTATCGGAAAACTACTTTCATATAATCCTCAAGAAAGATATAAATCATGTTCGGAAGTGATCAAAGATATTAACCAGTTCTTTAAAATATACAACATTGAAAAAACCTCATTTTCGCAGAATGAAATAAAGTTTGTTCTATATAGAAAACAGATTGTCGATATTTTAGTTGGTTATCTTACTGAAAATCAGATAGTTCAGGTTTTTGGTGACAGGAAAAATGCTCTTAATGAAACTATAAATTTCGTTGCCGATAAACTAATATTCGAAAAAAATCAAGTTTTCCGATTAGATGATTTAAATCATAAATCCAAATTTCAGGAAATCATGCAAGAGAATTTACCTCAAACCAAAGATCCGGAAAAAACACTATTTAAAAATAATATAGTATTAGTTTTGAATAACGAAAAACTCGATAAAAATTTGGTGTTTTTAAGCAGGTTGTTAAGCGAGAATAAGAACTGCAAACTGTTATTAATAAATCGCACAAAATCGATAGTAAAAAAGAAGTTAAATTTTAAAATCCGCAATTATCGACTTCCGAAATTATCTAATAAGGAATTTGATAAATATCTTTCTCTAATTTTCTGTAAAGATATTCTTCCTCATAAAATAAAATCCTTTATTGCTAAAAATGCTCATAGAAATTTGATTTTGGTTAATGAATTTTTACGGATTTTACAAAAACAGGGAATTTTACAGAAAAGAAAATTCGACTGGTATTTTTTCCCGGAAAATATCTGTTATGATTTTTTCAGAAATAAAATCATTCAAGAATATTTAGACATTTTGCACCGATTAAATCAAGAAGATACTGATTTCCTGACCTTTATTTCTTTCTGGAAAGAGGAATTTACATTAAAAGAGATACACGATGTTTTTCAAATTTCAGCGGTCAAAATTCACGATTTTTTAAAGATATTGAAGGAAAAAGATATAATCGTTCAAAATCCTCACAGCATAAAAATCCAATATTATTTTTTAAGAACATACATCCGGAAAAATACAAATGAGAGTTTTCAGAAAAAGATCAGAGAACGAGTAATTTGTTATCTGGCAAATAAAATAGAATTAAATTTCGATGAAGAAATAATGTTCCTGACCTATCTTCAAAAAAATAATAATTTTAAGGAACTGCTGGAGAATGCGTTAAAAATTACCTCATCATATAATCAAATCAGAGCTTACGAAAAATTAGAAAAAATCGCAGAAATTACATATTCAGCAAGAGATGACCTTTTCAGGGTCGATCCCGAAGAATTGATGTCCGTTTTATTGGACTATGAATGGGTTCTGGATAATAATGGCAAATCTGAGAAAGCAAAAGAGGTCTTTTCTTTTCTGGAAAAAATTGTCGGAAGTTGTAAAAGTATAAATAATATTTCTGAATTGATCGTACGACGATTATATATTTTTCAAAATGAGAGAAATTTTCAAAAGATAACAGAATATTACGAAAAGGAATTCGCACAGGTAAAAAAATTACCTGTAGTACAGAAAGTAAAAGTTCTATCTGTTGTTAGTAATGCTTATTATAGATTTGATCAAATCGATAAAAGTATCGAATTAAGCAGAGAAAGCATAAAAATTTGCCGCCAAAAGAAAGAACTGGCTACTTTTCTGGTTTCAGCATTGAGCAGGTTAGGATTTTACTTATACCGCCGGGATGATAATGAAAATGCCCTGAAATATTACTTGCAGGCAAAAAATATTGCGGAAAAAGAATTCCAAATTTACGATCTTGGATATATCTACTGCCGGATCGCTTTTATCAATTTCGAGTTGTTCCAATTTAAAAATGCCAGGGAATTTTATAAAAAAGCAGAATTGTATAAGAATAAATGGAAGATCTATTATTTCATCGGATTAATCTCCAACGGTTTGGGACACATTAACCTGTTTGAAGGGAATTTAGGCAAAGCTTTGATGTATTTCCATCAAAACAAGATGGATAATAAGAAAACCAAAAATGACCATTATTACCACACTCTGGCTCGAACTCTCTTCGTTATCGGTTATTACAACCAGGCAGAAATGTTTATCAAGAGATCGATTAAACTGATCAAAAATGAAGGTTTACGAAGATATGCCAAAACGATTTACTTGTTCATTTTATTCTATAAACAAGATTTCAAGAAATTCAGGGAAATAACAACCGAATTAGAAAAGGATTCTTCACAAAGAAAAAAATATCCCGTTCCGGATTTTTATTATATTTCGAGTCTTTTCTACTTTTCCCAAAAAAAAAGGCAGGAGATGAAAAATACTATCATCCGGCTTAAAAAAAATACAGATCTGAATAAAGATATAATTGCGTTCATTTATTATCATCACTTACTAGCTTTATTTAATTGGGAAAATTCTCGCATAAAAAATGCTTTGGAATTCATCGATAAAACGATTCTGGAATTAGAAAGGATCAGTAATAATCTGATCGAAGCTCCCAAAATTTATTATGATGCATATCAAATACATAAACTCGCTTTCAAAAAAAATATCAGCACAAAGGACTATAAAAAATACCTGGAAATCGCTTACAAAATGGTCTGGAAAAGAAGTAATTCTTTACCGACTATAAAAATGAGAAGAACATATTGGAAAAGTAAGCATGTTTTTTTAATAATCCAAAAATACGAGGAAGAAATGAAAAGTAGAAAAGAAACTCTTGTCAGCTCGAAATTGCTCGAAGTTCTTGAGGAAATTTCAGGAGTCATAACAAAAGTAATAAACAGGAATGAGTTATTCACAAAAATCCTGGGAACAGCACTTAAAGTGACAAAAGCAGAACGAGGTTTGATCCTGACCAGAGATGAAAAGACAGGCAAACCGAAAGTCGAATATTCATTTCAAGTTGGTTCCGATTCTTTGTCAGATGTTACTATGTTGAGTGAAGAAATTATCAATAAAGTCTTAACCAAAAAAAAAGCAGTATTTAACACGAAAGTTGCTTCGAATGATGTTTTTGACCCGTATCGGAGCTTCGTGAATTTAAAGATACAATCGATAATCTGTTTACCTTTACTCATTCATAAACAGGTTTTAGGAACTGTATATTTAGACAGCAGAAGCCTTCTTGCTTTTACTCCGGAAGAGATAAAATTCCTGAATGTTTTTGCTCAAATAGCAGCATCAGCAATAGAAACCTCTCAATTATATTGCCGCTTGCAGCAGGAAAAAAAAGATCTTTCACGCTTTCTGGAAAATGAACGAAAGGGTCATCTGAATATCATTGGCAATTCAAAACAATTACTGGGAGTACTAAAAAAAGTCGAACAGATAGCGCCCACTGATGTAAATGTGTTATTGGAAGGTGAAAGCGGAACCGGGAAAGAACTTATTGCCAAAGATATCCACCACTCGAGTAAAAGGAAAAATAATATTTTTATCACCATCGATTGCGGTAGTCTTTCCGAAGATATTATCGAAAGCGAGCTTTTCGGACATCGGAAAGGAGCATTTACCGGTGCAATCGATGATAAAAAAGGTTTGTTTGAGGAAGCGGATGGAGGAACAGTTTTTCTCGATGAAATCTCAAATATTTCTTTGAATATGCAGACCAAATTATTGCGACTTATACAGGAAGGTGAATTCAAAAGGGTTGGTGAGAATCTGATTCGTAAAGCTAATGTCCGCTTGATTGTTGCTTCTAATATTCCTTTGAAAAAATTAGTTACGGAAGGGAAATTCCGTCAGGATCTATACTACAGATTATCGATTTTTCCGGTTGAAATTCCACCTTTACGGGAAAGAAAAGATGATATTTCGATTTTAGCAAAACATTTCCTCGATTATTTCAGTATGATCCACGGTAAAGATATCCACGGATTTCAAGAAAAAGCTCTCCAGATCCTGGAAGAATTTGACTGGCCTGGAAATGTCCGGCAATTACAGAATGAGATCGAACGAGCCGTGATTTTAGTTCATGATTCCGGGATTCAGATGCAGTCTATCCTTTTCAACCATTTGACAAATAAGGACAATATTCCGATTTTATCTTCAGGAGAGAAACATAGTTTAAATGATTTAGTGAAAAATTACAAATTAGCAATAATAACCGAAACTTTACAAAAAACCGATAATAACTGGACAAAAACAGCGGAAATACTCGATTTATCAAGACAAAATTTAAGACAGATTTATCAGAGGTTGAAGTAGTTCGGAACTTGTTCCGAAGATTTTTATCACCACAAAGACGCGAAGGACGCGAATAATATCTTGTTCAGGAGTCAACGAGGATAGTCCTGGAAATTAAAAAACAATCATCTTGCTTTCTACTATTTCGCTTTCTAGCTTCTCTTATTCCTAAACTCTGCAGTTTATTTGAAAAGTTCTATTGTACGGAAAGTACTGTCAGTCTGTGCATAGTCAAAAAAGCAATGTTGCCGATAAGTTATGAGATTTTTCTACTACGCTCTAGATGACAATCCGTGGCTTTTTACGAGATTGATAGCCTTGATTACAGAAAAGTCCGGAATCCAAAATGAATCCCGGACTTATTTTTATTTCGGTTGTGTTTTCAGATTAGTTAGTTCGATAGAACTCGATTCTCCTGTTTTTAGCGCGACCTTCGTCGGTATTATTTGGAGCAATCGGTTCTGCTTCGCCATAACCTTTTGAACTTAACCTCGAAGGATCGATTCCCTGATTAACAAGGTACTGTCTGACTGAATTTGCTCTGCGGTCGGAAAGACCGAGGTTGTATTCATCAGAACCCACACTATCAGTATGACCTTTGATCATCAATGTCATTTCAGCATAATCTTTCAGAGTTCTAACAACCTTCATTAGAATTTCCTTTGCACCGGCAGTAAGTTCCGCACTGTTGAATTCGAAATTGACACCTTCCAGGATTATCGGTGCATCTTTCTTGAAGATAACTTCCGGAACTTTATCCGGGCAGCCGTCTTCATCTTCATAATCATTGAAGGTTTCGGCTTCATTCGGACAATCATCATCAACATCGAGAATACCATCGTTATCATTATCCGGGTCAGGACATCCATCTTCATCTTCAAATCCGTCAAAATCTTCAACTTCACCGGGGCAACTGTCATCGGCATCGATAATTCCATCGCCATCTATATCGAGTTCAGGACATCCGTCTTCATCCTCGAATCCGTCAAAATCTTCAGGATCATTGGGGCAGGCATCATCTTTATCCGGAATACCGTCTTGATCATTATCCAGATCCGGGCAGCCGTCTTCATCTTCGAATCCGTCTTTGTCTTCAGCATCATTCGGACATTGATCGACATCATCGAGAATACCATCACCATCATTATCGCGATCAGGACAACCGTCTGCATCCTGGTATCCATCGACATCTTCAGGTTCGGTCGGACAACCGTCTTCATGATCATAAATACCGTCGCCGTCACGATCATATTTCCCACCAAAATGAACATTCAAAGCTGCCCTACCTTCGATCGCGGCTGTCGGTTTATCCTGCAACGCGTTAGCATCCCAAAATGTTAATCCAAACATATCCTTATCTTGACCGAACAGACTGATATAATTAGCACTTAATTCCAATGTAACAGGTCCGGCAAACCAGATCTCGAATCCTGCTCCTGCTTTGGCAAAGAAATTTGTTGTCCAGTCATAACCCGGTATTCGTTTACCGGCAGTACCGATATGAGAAGAATTGTTATCTTCAGTAACATCATTAACTGCCCAATTTAGAAAACCAAGCCCTAATCTCAAAAAAGGAATCAATGGAGAATTTGCTACAGCATTTATTCTGGCATTGAATTCGACCGGGATCAAATATGTTTTTGTCGAATCCTCTAATCCATTAACCTGGTCATTGTACCAATTTGAACCTCCTCCTAAATTGCTGCGAGGAATAACGAATCCTGAACTAGCACCGATTTCTCCGGCAACGATCGGAGTAAAATAATGACCGAATTTAAGTCCAATCCAGCTGCGAACTGTACTCATGTCATTATCTCCCTCGGTAAGTTTTACCGCACTTAAATGTGCACCAACATAATTCTGGTCTTGCCCGACTTGAGCAAAAGCTAAAGATTGGACCAGAAGTGTCATTACGCAAATGACAAAAACCAAGACATTTTTCTTCATACACCCTCCCTATTTTTAGATTTTTTTGTTTTTTCAGAATCTGAACCTGATTATTAGATCAAATTATGAAAACACTTTATCGTTCCATAATCATGGAACTTCCTCAAAAAAGACTAAATGATGTTCTTTAACTCTATAACCCGAAATTATTGTCAAGAAAAAATAATTTACTAACATTTCCCACTTCAAATTAACGCAACTTGCTCATCGAATCTGTTGATA
>CAZFPK010000066.1:0-16272 GCA_964521025.1 uncultured Candidatus Cloacimonadota bacterium
TTATTTCCAAAAAAGGAGTTTTCATGAAAATATTTATGCTAATATTTTGCCTTTTTATATTACTCGATCTTTGTTCAACAGAAATAATCTCTATGCAGGAAAAACAACTCATAGAGCAAATGCTCATCAGAAACGAGCTGCGGTCGGACGCTTTGAATTTCTTAAAAGACTGGGTTGGCAGCACAAAGTTCAAACTTCCTATCGTAGTTGATATTCTGAATGAACCGCTGAAATATCCCGGTTTTGTTCAGGATACGAAAATTGTTCTCGAAGGTAATAATCCCTGCGAACTGATTGATTATTTTAGTAATATCCTTTTTGCCGCTGATGTCAGGAACAAAAATTTGATCCATGATTTTGATGAATATTTCACTAAAAAAGTTAAGAAAACCAAAGACATTTTTTCATACACTTTTTATGTTTGGGAAAAAGCAGATTTCTATTATAAAAAAGCATGGCAGGAAATATCAGAGGAAGAAAAAAAGAAATTGGAATATTTTACTTATGAACTCAGGCAGGAGGAAGAGGACAGCTTGCGATATCAGGATTTCTATAAAAAAAATGATATTAACGAATTCGATGATCTGGAAATAGAAGATATGATCCCGATCGTTGAAAAGATAAATTTTCAGGATTTAATGAGTTCCGCTTACATTTTTCAGGTTGGATTCGATATCCTGAAGAATAATCTTAAAAAAAAGGATTTCTCCTGGAAAAAAAGACTGGTCAAAGAATCTCCCTGGGGAATTTTCTGTATCGGTTCCAAAAAAGTCGATATTTATAACAATCCTTACTGTTTGATCCTGGATCCGGGAGGAGATGATGTTTACAGTACGGAGATCAGGACAAATTTTACTAAACCATTTTACTGGATGATCGATCTTTCCGGAAATGATTTTTATCACAGCACTGAAATCGGAGAATTATTTTTCGTACTTTTCGGTTTGGGGATCAATTTTGATAAATCCGGTGATGATGTTTATTTGGGAAACGACTTTGCATTTTCCACTTTTTTTGGATATCAGTTATCACAGGATTTAACTGGTGACGATATTTATTCCTGCGGTTTACACAGCACCGGAGCAGCGACTTTCGGTTTATCGGTACTTCTGGATGGATCCGGGAATGATAATTATTCCATAACAGAATTCGGTCAGGGATTCGGTGGAACCCTCGCCGCCGGATTGATCATCGATAACCGGGGAAATGACCGATATTATGCTGGCGGAAAATACCTGCATGAACCATTAGTTCCTTTTGACCACCGCAGTATGGCTCAAGGTTTCGGATATGGAGTTCGACCCGATTTAGGAGGAGGGATCGGCATTATTAATGACAAACAGGGAAATGATTCTTATCAAGGCGGAGTTTATGCTCAAGCAGTTGCCTACTGGTATGCTCTCGGAATGATCATCGACAACGAAGGAAATGATTTTTATGATGCGGTTTATTATCCGCAGGGAAGCGGGATTCATCTTGCCGGAGGTTTCCTGTATGATGAAAAAGGTGAAGATCATTATTATTCCAAACACGGACCCGGACAAGGAGCAGCTCATGATTATGCAGTCGGTTTTTTGGTCGATAGACAGGGAAATGATATTTATTCGGTCGAAGGCGGGAACGGATTGGGTCTGACGAATTCCACAGCAATTTTTCTCGATGTTTCCGGAGATGATCGCTATGAACGGAATTTCGCGAGTAATTACGGTTTTGCGAATAAAAAAAGGGAAAGCGGAAGCATCGGGATTTTTCTCGATACAGGCGGGAATGATGAGTATCCGCTGGAGTATTGTCTGAATGATACTTCCTGGCAGAAAGGAACTTACGGAATCGGTCTCGATACATTATTGGTCGAGAATATCGAACCGGTCGAAGAGAAAGCAGAAGAAGAAGTTATGGAAATAGATTCATTAGCCGAAATTTCGGAAATTTTCAAGATCGCTTCCGGTTGGGGAGTCGGAAGTAATACGAAAAAAGTTAAGAAAGCGGGCGAGCTCCTGATCAAGCGGGATATCGAAGCAGCCAGGTATATTTACGATGAAAAATTAGGAACAAAATCAGGTCTGGAATTTCGAGCAATCAAGAATTTCGTAAAAAAATCGGATGAATTCAAAAAATACATTTCACCTGCACTTCATCATACCGATAGTTTGTGGATAAAAACAACTATCTCCCTGCTTGGAGAACTTGCCGACTCGACTTATATCGATTCTTTGAATTTGTTCCTGGAAAGGGGGAAATATAAAGCAAATGTTTTAGCTGCTCTCGGTAAGATGAAATCCGATCAAAGTACGATCATTCTTCAAAAATATATGGACGCAAACTCTGAAAAATTGCGGGTAATAACTGCGAGAGGATTGAAGAAAATTAATTCCAAAACTAGTAAAGAATTGCTGCGGTCCATGAAAAATGACCAATCATTCCTGATTCGTTCGCTGATAAAATTAATGGATGAAAAATGAAATACAAACTATTACTTTTCGATCTGGACGGAACCCTCTTCGATTATGAAAAAGCGGAACAGGAAGCATTCTATAATACTTTCAAAGACTTCTATTCGGATAAGGAAATGGACGAATTAAAGGACGAATATATAAAAATAAACAGTATGATCTGGCAGGAATTTGAAAATGGAGAGATCACAGCAGAAATATTAAGGAGCGAAAGATTCCGTAGATTATTCAAAAAAAAAGGGATGAACTTACATCCTGAACTTGTTAGCAAAAAATATATCGCAAGTTTATCGAACTGTTCATTTCTGCTGGATGGAGCAAAAGAGATCATCTCTTTTTTCTGCGGCAAATGTCAAATCGCTTTGATCACGAACGGGCTTTCCGATGTTCAACACCAAAGGATAACTAATTCTATTATCGCTCCTTTTTTTGAACACATTTTTATATCCGAAGAGATCGGTTCTGCCAAACCTCATCCCGCGATCTTTGCATTTGCTCTCAAACATTACCCGGAAATCGAAAAAGAGGAAACGCTCATCATCGGTGATAATTTGAATTCCGACATCAAAGGCGGAAATGATTTCGGGATCCATACCTGCTGGTTCAATCCAAAAAAAATGAAAAATAATTTGCCATTTAAACCGACCTATGAAATACGGAACTTAATGGAATTGAAGAAACTTGATTTATGATCAGGTTTCCGCATAGAAATTCAGGAAAATTTTTATCATTCCGAGGATCCTCTCATTCTTTCTTTAGAGGAATCTCATAAAGTATAGAATACTGTGATCTTTTCTAACTCACCCTGACCCTCTCTTAAAAAAGAGGGAACTTTTGAGAAACTTTGCAATTACAATTGAATTCATGTTTCTTAAATTTTCGGAGGAAATCCATGAATAAAAAAATAATAACGATTACAGCGCTCCTGCTGCTCCTATCTTCTCTTCCGGGAGAATTAATAAAAGTCCGGAATTATCAAAGCGATCAGATTTCATCAAAAAAGATCAACCGGAATCGTGATGACCTGCTGGAAATTTCCTATCATGATGGAATAGCTTCTTCAGCAGCTTTTCAAGAGTATAATAATGGTTACGGAACTGTTTTTGATCTTAATATTTATGAAAACGCAACTTTAGAAATGATCGACTTCCATCATTCTCAATATGAAAACACAGACTATCCTCATAATTATCATATTCATGTCATAAACTGGGAAACCAAAGAGCGTCTTGTTTTATTAGAAAATCTGACGACAACGGTTACCGATGATTGGGAAACAGAGATCAGTCTCGGATCGATCCCGGCTGTCGATTCGGTTGGAATTTTTCTTGAACCTTTGAGTTATGAACAGAATGATGCTTATCCCGACCTGGATTACGATGCAAGTTTAGACTACTCGTCATTTATTGTTGATGTAGCAAATTATTCTGATAATAATCCGGGTTTGGATATTGGCGATTTTTTACTTGATCTTTGGATAAATGTTCCGGTACTAACTGTTATCCAGGAAGATTTCACCGAAGGAATCCCGGGAAGCTGGACTCTCATCGATGCTGACGGAGATTCATTCGATTGGGAATTTTATGATGAAGACGGGTATGACGACTCGACCTGTGTTCGTTCTGCTTCGTACATTAATGGAATCGGTGTTTTAAATCCTGATAATTACCTGGTTTTGCCGAAAATCAGAATTCTGAACAACGATTATTCTTTGAAATATTGGGTAAAACCTTTTAGCGATTATTTTTATGCGGAACATTACATGATCGTGGTCTCCACCATTCTCGATTCGATCGGAAAAGAGAATTACCAGGATGTTATTTATGAAGAAACTTTGCAGAACACCGGTTGGCAGCAGATCGTTATTCCTCTCGCAGATTACGAAGGTCAGGATATTTATCTTGCTTTCGAGCATTGCGAATCTTCAGACCAATACTATATTATGCTCGATGACATTTCGGTTTCGGAAGCGCTCGCAGAAGAACTGATTGCGGAATTTTCAGCAGCTCCCATTTCGGGTACAAATCCGCTTGAAGTCCAGTTTACAGACCTTTCAGTTGGGAATCCAATTTCCTGGGAATGGGATTTCGGAGATTTTGGCTCCAGCCCCGGCTATGAACAGAATCCCATTCATACTTACGAGAATGTCGGGAATTATACGGTTACTTTGACTGTATCGGACGGAAGCAATGACGATACGGAAATAAAAACGAATTATATTTCGGTTTATGATGAGGAACTTCTTCCTCCGACAAATTTGCAGGCAGCGGTGGATGATGATGATGTGTATATTAGTTGGTCTTCTCCCCCAGGTTTTGGTCTTGAAGAACTTGATGAAGATTTTGAATCTTATGAAGATTTTGCTATTGAATTTGCTCCCTGGACTTTGATCGATGTTGATCAATCACCGACTTGGGGAATAGAAGGTTATAATTTTCTTCATTCGGAAGAACCGATGTCTTTTATTATTTTTAATCCTTCGGAAGTCGATCCGCCCATCGATGATATGCAACCTCATTCAGGAGATAAGATGGCTGCTTGTTTCGCATCGACAAATCCTCCCAATAATGACTGGTTGATCACACCTTTACTTATTATAGAAGAAGATTCACAATTTTCATTCTGGGCAAGATCTTATACTGATGAATGGGGTTTGGAACGCTTTAAAGTAGGAATTTCGACAACAGACACAGAGCCCTCGAATTTTTCTATTGTTTCTGAGGGAGAATATATTCAAGCTCCAATTAACTGGACACAATACTCTTTTGATCTCTCAGATTACTTTGGTCAGGATATTTATATCGGAATAAACTGCATATCAGATGATGCTTTCATCTTTTTTATCGATGGTTTTGTTTTCAATTCCGGAACGAGAAATATTATCTATAATGATCTCGAAGATAATTTATTTATTTCAGAAAATAAAATTAAAAAAACTTCTAAAAGTAATATCTCTAATAAAATTCTAAGAAAAACCGTTCAGAAGCAGAGAAGTCGTGACCTTCTCGGTTACAATATCTTCAAAGAAGGTTTACAATTAAATCCGGAGATTTTAACAGATCGTTATTACGACGATCACGGTCTTGAAGTAGGAACCTATCAATATGCGGTTTCTGCTGTTTACGATGAAGGAGAATCCGTGCAGACCAATCCGGTATCGGCAACAATAGAGGAACCTGATATCGAAGTAGATTTCGCAGCAAATCCAACATCGGGAATAATACCGTTAGAAGTTCAATTTGAAGATCTATCTGTTGGGAATTCGGTTACCTGGGAATGGAATTTCGGAGACGGAACAACGAGCTATGAGCAAGATCCAAACCATATTTACGAATCGGTTGGATATTACACGGTTTCTTTAATTGTTTCCGACGGAACAAATAGTTTTTCAGAGATCAAATCAAACTATATTTATGTTTATGACGAAAGTCTTTTCCCGCCGGAAAACATGCAGGCAACTGCCGTCGATGACTCTGTCCGTCTAACCTGGGACAAACCTGACCCGGAAGGAGAAACTGTCTTTTCCGAAGATTTTGAAAACGGGATCCAACCTGAAGGATGGTCATTTGATGAAACCTGTACAGATTCATCCTATGCAGTTCCCGGATTCTGGACAGTAAATTCCTTTTCCGGTTATGATTTCTCTCCGTTCGGGAATTATCATTGCGGATTATGGTTTTCCTACGAACACCAGGATGAATGGTTGATCATGCCGGAAACCGAATGTGAGCAGGAAATGACCTTGAAATTCCGTTCTACTGTTTACGAAGGTTCTTCCCACAACGACCATTATTATGTAAAAGTTTCCAGCGACGGAGGATCGACCTGGGATATTCTGTGGGACGCTTCCGGTCTTTCTCCTGCCGGTTGGAATTTGTATGATTATCCATATTCGATCGGATTAAATTCTTATGCCGGAGAAAATATTAAAATCGCATTCAATGCAGTCGATGGTCCTGATAATGATGGTTTATGGTTTGCCTGGTTTGTTGATAAAATTTCCCTGAAAAGCAATTCCAGGTGTATTCGATTTGAGGAGAAAGATTTTACCTTTGAAAGAATATCGAACAAGGATAACATCACAAAAAAAATTTTCAAAAACTGTTTGAGAAAAATTCCGCAAATAGAGTTGGGATCAGCCAGAGCGTTGTCCGGTTATAATGTTTATCGAAATGATACATTGATCAATGGAACTGCTGTGCAAGACCTTTTTTATGATGATCCCGGACTTCTTCCCGGGACATATTTTTATAATATAACCGCTCTTTATGATGAGGGAGAATCAGCAAAAACCGATACTGCAGAAATAACAATAAGTGCTTCTCCGGTCTATCCGGGAGATACGAATAATGATGGTGATGTCGATGGAACCGATATTGAATATATCGGAATTTATTGGCGCGAACAAGGAAATTCAAGAGAGGAAGATGAACAATCTTTTAATTGGACTGGATTTACTCATCCCGGAGGATGGAGCGAGTTCTCCGCTGCTTATGCCGATTGTAATGGTGACGGAGAAGTGAATATCACAGATGTTCTGGGAATTTGTGTAAATTGGGAAAAAAGTCACTCGATGGCACAAGAAATAACAATTTCACCGGAAATGATCGAAGCAGCGCGTGATAATTTTATGGAAATATATGAAGGTCTTGGAAATTCCGAAATCGAGATAAAGATAAAAAATCATATTGCAGAACTTTTTGGTTTACAACAGATCGAATTTATCGAGCAGGATTTTCTTTTCCAGAATTACCCTAATCCTTTCAAAACCTCAAACTCCGGTAATGCGAAAATGAATATTTCTTATCAAATTGCAGCTGCCGGTTTAGTCGAACTTAAAATTTTCAATATTAGAGGTCAGCTGGTAAATGAACCTGTGAAACAATTCCTGGAAAGAGGAAAATATACTGTTTTATGGGATGGAAAAGATATGTCCGGGAAAAATGTCGGAACCGGGATCTATCTTTATAAATTGAGTCTGGATGGGAAAACTGTTAAGATCAGGAAATGTCTGGTGCTGCGGTGATGAAGAAGTTACAAAACCACTCCCTCCTGAGATTCCAGAATCATCAGCATAACTCCATAAATCTCACCGGGAGTAGCATAAACTTTTCAGTGCTAATAAGATGTCGATAAATTTATGCAATTTGGGAATGTGATTCCCAAATTGCATAAATAAATTCGTAGCTTACTATATCTTATAGACTTTACAACGGATGTTTTAACGATCAAAGAATTGATAAAAAATAAGTTTTTACAATTTTCATTTCTTTATGAGAACAGAAATTCATATCCATATTCATTCTCGCGAATCAGTGAATGATAATCTCAAAGCAGGAGCTTTGAGTTACAAAATCACCCTCTCCCGATACTCACCAAATTCATCCCGCAAAACTCCGCAAATCTCTCCCAAAGTAGCATAAACCTTCACCGCATCGAGAATAAACGGAACTAAATTCTCATCCGAATTCGCTGCTTTTCTAATTATCTCAAGTTTGTCTTTAACAACTTTATTATCCCGTGCTTCTTTCAAACTTTTTATTTTTTCTATCTGCTTTTCGCCGATGACCGGGTCAACTTTCAGGAGTTCCGGTTTGGTTTTTTCCTCGACTTTAAATTCATTCACTCCCACGATAATCCTGCCTTTACTCTCGATCGACTTCTGATAAGAATAAGCACTGTTTTGAATATGCTGCTGGACAAATCCTTTTTCAATTGCCGGAATCATTCCACCCATTTCTTCGATCTTATTGATCATTTCTTCTGCTTCTTTGATCATATCGGAAGTCATAGATTCGATAAAATACGAACCTGCCAGCGGATCGATGGTGTTGGTAATACCGCTTTCGTGAGCAACAACCTGCTGCGTGCAGAGCGCGATCTGGACGGAATCTTCGGTTGGGAGAGCGAGTGCTTCGTCGCGGGAGTTTGTATGTAGGGATTGAGTTCCGCCGAGAACTGCTGCCAGAGTCTGGATGGTTACGCGAATGATGTTATTATCCGGTTGTTGCGCGGTTAAGGAACAACCGGCAGTTTGCGTGTGAAAACGTAGCATCATCGATTTCGGATTGTTTGCCTTAAATTTCTCTTTCATAATTTTTGACCAGAGAAAACGAGCTGCTCTAAACTTGGCAATTTCTTCCAATAGATCGCTATGAGCATTGAAAAAGAAGGAAAGCCGCGGAGCAAATTCATCGACATCGAGGTCTTTGGAAGTTGCTGCTTTCACATACTCGATGCCGTCCGCGAGAGTGAAGGCGATTTCCTGAACTGCGGTCGAACCTGCTTCGCGAATGTGATAACCGGAAATCGAGATCGTATTCCATCCGGGAACATTTTGCGAGCAGTATTCGAATGTGTCCGTAATCAATCGCATCGAAGGTTTGGGTGGGAAAATATAAGTTCCGCGTGCGATGTATTCTTTCAAAATATCGTTCTGGATAGTTCCTCGTAATTTATCAGCCTGAATACCCTGTTTTTCCGCAACTGCGATATACATTGCCAGCAGAACCGAAGCAGGAGCATTGATGGTCATGGATGTAGAAACTTTATCGAGCGGAATTCCATCAAAGAGAACTTCCATGTCAGCCAGCGAATCGATAGCAACTCCGACTTTCCCTACTTCTCCTTCGCTCATTGCATGATCGCTGTCATAACCCATTTGTGTCGGCAGATCGAAAGCGATACTCAAACCGGTCTGTCCTTTCCGCAGCAGGAATTTATATCTTTTATTCGATTCATCAGCATCGCCGAATCCCGCATATTGACGCATGGTCCAGAACCTGCCGCGATACATAGTAGGCTGCACTCCGCGTGTAAATGGATAAACTCCCGGGAATCCGAGTCGTTCTTCGTAATCTATATTTTTCGTGTCTTCTTTTGTGTAAATTCTTTTTACTTCTTTGTCAGAAACGGTTAGGAATTTTTCCCTCCGCTCCGGGAATTTGTTTATAGTTTTTTCCAAAGATCTTTCAAATTCTTTTTTCTGTTCCGTAAAAGATTTTGGCATTTGTTTTCTCCTTTTTTACCCCAACTTGATCCTCTTTTGTTGCGTTTGATTCCCACACCTGAAGGTGTGGATTATTGATTTATCTCAATTTTTTAAGAAAATCCTAATCAATAGCCCCGTCCTTCAGGGCGGGGAAACATTTATACAAAGAGGATTGGGTAACAACTCTGGCAAGTTGTTTTACTAAAAATCCTCCATCAAACTTATATAATAAACAGGTTTACTGAAAGTTTCCAGGTCTGTACTCCAGGCAACATCGAATTTCAGCACAAAATATCCCAGGTTCAGTCTCGGACCGCATCCCATTCCGACTTTCAAATCTTTTAAAACATTATTCTTGATAAGCACGAGGTCTTTATTATCATCCCAAGTGCTGCCTGCATCGAAAAATGCACTACCCCGAATATTATAAAAATATAACGGTAACGGAAAAGCGATCTTAAAATGATCGACAAAAGGAAAACGGAGTTCCAGGCTTGTTAAAACCTTTTTCTTTCCTTCCAGATCTTCGTCATAACCGCGGACTCCGCTATAATAATCCATCAGGAATCTTTGATCTGTCTCACCAATAATTCCGCCTGTCAACAGACGAAATGCCAGCGAATATCTTTTGGCAAAGAACATGTATTTACGGAAATCCATTAATCCGACGGAATAACTTTTCTTTTCATTAGAAAAACTTCGATTCAAGATCAAGGACCATCTCCAACCGGAAACAGGTCCAACCGAACCATAAAGGGAGTTATCATGTACCAAATTGATCTGAGGTGAATAGATCAGTTCCGATTCCATCGGTAAGTAATTTTTTATCCAGATATCCAGATCATCCTCCCAGCGATCGTATCTCATTTCATTCCTATAAAAAACATTCTCCAGATCGAGACGCCAGAACTTATTAAACGGATATCGAAGGACAGCAAAAGCACCGTAATTTCTTTCCTTCTGTTTCTGATAAAAATTATTTGAAGGATCATCAAATATATATTGATAGATCACTTCATCATTAATATAAAATCCGCCAAATCCATAATCGATCCTGCGAGCCATATAAAAATAATTGAAAATAAAATCAGAATCTTTAAAACTGTTGGAAATGCCTAGATTAACACCAATGGAATGATTTCCCATCAAATCACTCAATGAAAAAGAGATTTGACCATAAGCACCTCCGGAAGAAGAATAAGCAACTCCGCCCCAGAGTCCGTCGATAAAAAATTTCGTTTTGTAAGGGAAGATCTTCGGAACATTTTCAGTTTGCGGTTTTTCGTCGAGTTTCAAGTTGTAATCGATATTCGAGCTGTCTATTTCTACATGATTCCCGAAATCTATGGTCGTGATGTTTTTACCGTAAGTTTTGGGAAGTTCCTTTTTAAATTTCCTGTCCTGCTTTCCAAATAGGGAAAAGTTTTCAATCTCGAATTTTTGATAAAGATCATCCTGGAAAATTACTGCGGTCGGCAGTTGATAATTCCAATATTCCAGGTTTTCAAGCGGATTTGTTTTCATATAAATATCCCACCCGCCTTCATAAAAACAGGAAAATATCAGGTTTTCATCCGAACTGTCAAGGTCTCCGCTGAAAACACCTCCGAGAGAATTGGTTATTTTCGCTCTTTGCACAGTTTTCAAATCGATAACTTCAAAATTTGTGATCTTCTCTCTTTCCGAAATAAAAATGATCTTCTCACCTTTGCTGTCCCACATCGGCGAATAATTACTAAAATTATCATCAGTTACCCGATAAAATTTTTCATCTTCAGTATCGTAATAAAAAATATTGCTGATCAGAGAATCGAAAATGTGATCTTTTCCCTCATTTTGATTGATTTTTCTTTCCGAACTAAAAACGATCATTTTATCGTCGGGAGACCATCTCGGTTCATAATCATAATAGCGATCATTTGTGATCTGAGTAATTTCTTTAGTTTCGATATCAAAAACAAAAACATCGTTTTTCAGGGATTGCTGTCCGGATAACACGATCTTTTTCCCATCTTTGGAAACATCGATCTCGAAAATTGCATCAAAATCCGGGAAAGAAAAAACATCGATGATTTTCCTCTTCTCATAATTCATAAGATAAATCTTATCACCGAAAGATGTTTTGGCAACGAATGCAAATTGTTTTCCATCAGGAAACCAGCTGATATTATTTCGCTGGAAATGAAATTCCTCGAAACTACCTGAAACTTCTCCTTTCAAAATCCTTTTCGGAGAAGAAAGATCGAGGATCGAACCTTTCCAGATATCTGTTCGCAGGTTTTTGTTGGAAAAGTAGAGAAAATTCTCATCACCGGGAGAAAACCTGGGAGCGATATTCATATAGGAACCGTCTTTCCTATGATCTGTCTTTCTCTCAAAAGCTTCATAAGGAACATTGAAAGAGGAGATAAAGGGGTAGTATTTCCTTTTTAAATGATTTTTCCATTCCACCTGTAATTTATCAAATTCCTTATCGAATACTTTTTTTGAGGCTGCGTTCAAGGTGTTTGTGATCTTGATGGCATAGAAAAAGTCGATCACTTTATCTCGACCGTATTTCTCACTCAAATAAACTAAAAAACTCTCACCTTCCCGGTATGAATAAAATCCGCCGATCTGGTTTATATCCTGCAATCCATCATTCATCATCATATCGATAATGAACATATTATTATAAACATCTTTTCCTTCGACTGCTTCAAATTCCGGGAGTCCTTCCTGAAACCAGAATGGTAAAGCGGAAAATTCAAAAAGCCCGATCCTGCTGCGATTTATCTCGTTCACATAAGCATGAGTCAATTCATGGATCAGAACCTCTTCCAGTTCACGATAACTACCATCGAAAGGAACAACAACACGGTTGCGAGTCGATTCCGTGAATCCGCCGACGCTCTCATTCAACAAGGGAAAAATGATATTGGTCGTTTCGAAATCCTGGTGGGATTTATAGAAAATGATCGGGATGCGATTCTTGACCGGATTTTTAAAATCCTGTTTGATATAATAATATGCTTCTTCCGCCATTAATGCGGCGATTTCAGCAAATTCATTGTCTCCGGTCTTGAAATAAATATCAAAATGGAGAGTTTCCATTCTCGACCAATCGAGTTTGGAGGGCTGCACTTTGTTCTTCCCGAAATAATAAGGAAAGAGATTAATGAAAGTGAAGATCATCAATAAAAGAATTACTTTTTTTCTCATTGTTATCCTTTTTTTATTTATAGATAAAATGTCATTCAAAGGAATCTTACAGAGAAATTCTCCCGACAGTGTCCGGCTTTTGACGGAAGAATATCCAGCTATGATAATTAAATTCAAAAACTGCAGATTCCTTAAAAGAAAAGTACGATCCGGCAGCTGCCGGACGGAATGACAGGTTTTAATACTTATTCAGGAAGCAACTTCTCCTAGGAAGCAACATCCTCGCTATTTATCAATCTGATTGATCACGAGTCGGAGACTCTATCTGACAACGATTCGGAGGATCGTGATACTTAAAATATTTTCACTTTAAAATACTTTTCAGGATCTTTTTTGATATCCTTCAAAAGAGAATCGAGAGATGCTGTTGCTTCCATTAAATTATCATATAGTTTTTTCTCGGTGATCAAGCGTTGGAAACTGCTGTCCGTGTGCTCCATTTTAGCAGCGATATTTCCAAAATTACCGGAAATTTTCTCGATTTTATGCAGAATATTTTCCACCTCTGAAATTATAGTTTTAAATGAATCAAAAACAAGAGAAACATTTTCTTCGTTATCTTCGATCAAAACCGTTAATTTTTCCGAAGTTGCTGCCATATTGGAAATTATCCGGTCGATGTTTTCCGAGTTTTTAGCAAAGGAAAAATTCATTTTATTAATCAACAAACGGGAACTATCCAGAATTGTATGAACATTTTCCAGGATACTATTTCCGCTATCAGGAGTATTGAATAATTGCTGTAAACTATGGCTGATATCACTTAATTCGGAAACTAAAGTTGAAATCCCAAAACTCTTCTGTCCGAACAGGATTTGATCGAGATCGAGTTTCTGCTGATCTTTGCCGGGAATTATTTCGACCTGCACACTTCCCATAATATCGGTTTCAATGATCCTGAATTCCGTTCCCTTTTTTAGAGGAAAATCGAGTTCCACCAGCAGATGAAGAATTACTCCGTCTTCACTGATCTCGATTTCTTTGACTTTCCCTTTTTTGACTCCTGAAATGGAAACAGTGCTCCCTTTTTCGATGTTCCCGATATTTCGGAATTTGACTGTAATATTCGAATATTGCTGTTTTTCCAGAAAACCGGAAAACCAGGAATAACCAATTATCAGGATCAAAAGTGCTATTAGAGTAAACACCCCGACTTTGAATTCCAGGCTTTTCTTATTTTGATGAAATTTCATCTTACTTGCTCACGGATTTCGCGGATGGACATGGATTAAAAAAGTTGGACTCGACATCATCCGGCATTGACGGATGAGTTGAGAACAATCCATAAAGTGCCTTATTCCTTCCTCAAAAATCTCTTGATTTCTTTTTGGTTGGCATTTTTAAAATCAGCGTATTTTCCGTCAAAAATAATTTTTTCCCGATGCAGCATAATTATCCTGCCTGCGATCTTCTCGATGCAGTCGAGATCATGTGTAACAACGATCGAAGTTATTTTAAAACTCTTTTGCATTTTCCGGATAAGACCGTTAATTTCAGCAGCAATACTCGGATCGAGTCCGGTTGTCGGTTCATCGTAAATTATGTATTTTGGCTGGAGAATTATCGCTCGCGCCAGAGCAACTCTTTTTTTCATTCCTCCGCTTAATTCAGAAGGCATTTTGGATAGAACATTTTCCAGACCGACCAATTTCAGTTTTTTCGTAACGATCTCAGATATTTCAGTATCAGATTTTCGAGTGTGTTCAAAAAGCGGGAGAGCAACATTTTGAAAAACATTGTAAGAATCGAGGAGAGCCGAATTTTGAAAAAGCATTGCCATTTTTTGCCTGATTTTCTGCAGTTCTTTTTTCTTGCTCGAGAAAATATCGATATCGTCGATCAATATTTTTCCGGAATCCGGTTGGAAAAGTCCTTCGACTGATTTCATGAGAACGGTTTTCCCGCAGCCGCTTTCCCCGACAATGACTGTTATATCATTTTCCGGGATGGTCAAGCTGATATTGTCCAGAATTGTCTGACTATCGAAACTGACGGTCAGGTTTTTTATTTCGATCAATTAACTCACCTTTAATCCCTCTCTTGAGAAGAGAGGGAAATATAAGAAACAAATACTACTTTCCGGAGTTTCCCGCAGAGGGTATCTCTCCACTAAAATTCGGAAAGTTTCATTGCTCAAACTTACAAATTACATCATCCTTCTAACCTTCCGAATCCTTAATGTGAGAAAAATTGGGAGAAGGCTTTGGAAGGGAATTTCGCAAAACTACCTCAATCCCATCGAATTTCTTTTTTACAGGTTTGAACTCCAAATATCTTCCTTTCAGATCCTCATTATTTTTAAGATAAATCCTGAGATAATGATCTGAAAGTGCCGTCCAATAACCATTTACTCGATTCTCAATAACTCCGGAAAGAGCGACATTCCGGTTTAATATTTTTTCGAGATACTTTCCGGTCTTTTTTTCTGACAATCGAAGCAGTCTATTGCTGCGATTTCTGATGTTCTTACCGTTAACTTGATCCTTCATTTTTGCTGCTTTTGTTCCAGGTCTTTTGGAATAGGAGAAAACATGCAGATAGGTAAAATCGAGTTCGGACAGGAATTTTTCTGTTTCAGAGAAAAGTTCGTCTGTTTCTCCCGGAAGACCGGCAATCACATCCAATCCGATCGCTAAATTTGGAATAATTCGATGCAGTTTTTCGATCTTTTCCGAAAATTCTGTAATCGAATATTTCCGGTTCATTTTTTTCAGAAGTTCATCACAACCGACCTGCAATGGAATATGTAAATGTGGACAGATCTTTTTGCTGCTTTTCAGGAATTGCATCAAATCATCAGTAAAAAGTTGCGGTTCGATCGAACTCAAACGAATGAGTTCGACACCTTGAATTTTCTCGATATCATAAAGCAAGTCCGAGAGAAAATATTTTCCCGGTTTTTCCCTGCCGTAAAGTCCGAGATTGATCCCGCCGATAACGAATTCTTTGTATCCATTTTTAACCAGCTTTTCAATTTGGGAAATTACATTTTCTTTTTTCCTGCTGCGTGAATGTCCTCTGGCAAAAGGAACCGCACAAAAAGAACAGTAAAAATCGCAGCCGTCCTGGATTTTAATAAATGCTCTCGTTCTGTCGAGCATCGAGTTGAAGGAGATTTCTTCGAATGCGGCTGCGGTTGAGATCTCCTCGAAATGTAAACCTTCAAGGTGTTCTAAATCTTGAAGGTTTTTGAATATTTTCCCCTTTTGATTATTATCGATGATCAGATCGACATTTCCGAGTTTTTTTATTTCTTCATAATTTCTTTGGGAATAACAACCCGTTACAACAACTTTTACATCCGGATTTTTTTCCTTTTCTTTGATTGCTTTACGGATCGCATTCCTGCTTTTATAGTCTGTACGATTAGTTACTGTGCAGGTGTTGATGATGTAAATATTTGCAGATTCATTGAAATCGGTGACTTCATAATCCGAAGAAATAAAACCATCTAAAATGCAGGATGTTTCGTATTGATTTACTTTGCAGCCGAAGGTTGCCGCTGCTATTTTTTTCTTTACCACGAAGGCTCCAAGGCTCGAAGGGATACGAAGGATTTATATAATGTTCATATAATAACTAACATTTCCCACTTCATTTTATGCCTGTAACTCATTTAAAAATAAG
>CAZFPK010000067.1:0-16253 GCA_964521025.1 uncultured Candidatus Cloacimonadota bacterium
TTGTCATTGGAGAATTTAAAAGTCTCGGAATCTCCAAGAGGAATGCCGGCATGTTTGGCTACTTCGATCGCTAACTTCTTATTAGAATTACCTGTAAAGATCTTTAACCTGGAGTACATACTGATAACTAAATTTCTCCCTCTTTGTCGGTTGTACTTTCGATTTTTTCATCATTTCCTGATTCTGCTGCCGTTAAAGCTTCTTGTAAAACTTCTTTATATTTTTTTATTATGATCTGTTCGATCTGGTTTCTTGTTTCAGTATTGATGGGATGAGCAATATCCCGATATTCACCACTGCTGACTCTTCGGCTTGGCATCGCCACAAATAATCCGTTTTCTCCTTCGATAACTTTGATGTTTCTGACGATGAAAGCATCATCGATAACAATGTTGACAAAAGCTTTCAATTGATTACTTTCCCTGATAAAGACTTTTACATCTGTAATGTTCATTTTGTTCTCCTTTTTGTTTTTGTGATCGTATTCCAATATTTTTTTTGGGTATAATAATCTGAATTTATTTTTGCTGTTTTATAATCTCTAAAAAAACCGACAACTGTGGCTCCGCTACCGGAAAGAACAGCATTATCAGCTCCTTTATTTTTTAGATGAGTAATTATTTTTTGAATCTCAGGATATTTCCGGCAAATACATTTTTCAAGACTGTTAAAACAAAGAGTTTTATCTTTTGTTCTAAGAAATTGTTCAAAGTCTGAGTTTTCCCGTTTTGTAATTTTAACAATTCCGTAAGCATCTCTGCTTGAAATAGCAAATCCCGGGTTAACTAAAAGAATGTTATTTATTTCCCAATCATCGAGAGGTGTGATCCGTTCTCCCCTACCTTGGCCGATGGCACAACCACCGGTTAAAAAAAAAGTTACATCACTTCCGAATTTAGAAGCAGTATTTTTAAGTTCTGCTTCCGATAATTTTAATTCCCATAATTTCCGAAGAGCAAGGATCGTCTGGGCGGCATTACTGCTTCCTCCTCCCAAACCTGCAGATACGGGAATCTTTTTCTCCAATACTACTTCTACACCTTTTTTCACATTATATTTTTGCTGTAAAAAGAACGCTATTTGATATATAAGATTTTTTTTATTACAAAGAAAATCTTTGTTTGATAAAATCCTGATATCCGGTTTTTCTGTCAAAAAAAAATTTATTCTATCGAAAAGGTCGATTTCGGAAAAAATTGTCCTGATTTGATGAAAACCATCACTCCTTTTTTTGATTACTTCAAGAAACAGATTTATTTTTGCGTGCGATTTTCGGCATGCGTTTACTCTCTTCTTCTTCTCTTCCATAATAGTAATAATAATAGTAGTTATATTCATAACTGCTGTAATATTTATGAGGTTGAACGCCGTTAATAACGGCTCCGGTAATACTTACATCGATATTAGTTAATAACTCTTTTGCCCTTTTGATCACCTGTTTATCTGCCATCGATACTCTAACCACAAGCATCAAAATATCGACTTTATTTGCTAAGATCATCGTATCTGTAACAGCGATCGCCGGAGGAGAATCAAGAAGAATCCAATCATATTTTTCCTTCAGCTTTTCCAAAGCTTCATCCGTTCTATGAGATGCTAAAAGTTCGGATGGATTGGGTGGAATATAACCGCTGGTAATAAGATCAAGACTCGGAACTCTTGATTTTTTAATAAATCTTTCGATCTTTGTAGATTTATCAACCAAATAATCACTTATTCCTAATTCTTTCTCTTGACCGAACAAAGTATGAACTACAGGTCTTCGTAAATCAAGATCGACAAGGATTACTTTTTCATCCATTTGTGCTAAAGCAATTGCCAAATTTGATAAAGCAGTAGATTTTCCTTCTTTAGGACCGGAACTTGTTATGAGAATTGTAATCGCTTTTTTTTCTTTTCTTTTCGCGACAATATTAGTCCTTAATATCCTGAATGATTCTGAAACGGAAGATTTAGGAGCATAATGAGTTATTAATCTCGATTCTATCTGCTGTCGGATGATTTTTAATTTGTCTTCATTTTGATCTTCACTGTCGGTCATCATCTTTTCAATATGATCGATATCTGATTCATAAACATGAATGAAAGGAATCGTTCCTAAAATCGGTAATGCCACATATTTGCGAACATCATCAAAAGTTCTGATTTTTGAATCCAGAGCATGCATCAATAGAGCCATTCCAACACCCATAGCCAAACCTAAAACAATAGATATCATCAAATTCAGTCTTTTATTAGGTTTAATTGGATTGTATGGAACTTGAGCTTCTTCGATAATTCTCACATTTCCTATTTTAGATTTCTCGGCAATTTTGACATCTTCATATTTTTCAGTCAGCATAGAGTATATTTTATCATTCAATGTATAGTTTCGTTCAAGTCGTGCAAGTTCGATTTCAGTATCCGGAAGCAATAACATTTTATTATTGTAATCAGTTACTGCTTTGACTAAACTCATAACTTTGGAATTGGCAATATTTTGATCCACCTGAGTTGTAGCAATTTTTTCGATCAGATCAGCTCGATAAGCAAGTGGATCAGATGAACCAACTTTAACAGATGTAATTCTAATTATTTCTTCATTTAATTTACTTTTCGCATTTTCTATTTCCTGTTTTAAACTCTCTAATTCGGGATGATTTGAGGAATAACCAGATATTGTTAAAAGATTTACATATCTCGTTTGGTTTGTGACAACATCTTTGCGTAATTGATCGAGCAATGGCGATGTTAGAATCGAATTAACATCTAAAAGGATGGAATCTTGTTTTGTCAGCTCATTATTTAAAAAATTTAATTGTTTATTGGCTACTTCTAATTCTGTTTCAGCTTCTGAAAGTATAGCTTCTAAATCTGAGGATTGCTCAATCAATTGTATTGTCTCTTCCGATAATAATGATATCCCGTGTTCAATTTTGTAACTCCTTAAATCCTCTTCCGAACCTCTTAACCTCCTTTCAACTTCATCTAATTGTCCGGCTAAAAATTCACGAGTATTTTTAAATTCAACCCGAGCATGATTAGTATTCAATTGCATCAGACCATTAGCAGCTGCATTAGCAATGATCATTGTTTCATCCGGACTGGTCGATTGGAAACTAATAGTAAGAATATCCGTATCTCTTTGAGATTCTACCGAAATATTTTTTTTTAAATAAGGAACAGGATCACTCTTTATTTGACTTATTGGTAAAGACCTAAATTTATTATCTTTTTGAATAATTTGATATATTATTCTCATTAATGGAGTGCTGGATAAAATTTCGATATTATTATTAATAAACGATGCTGATTGAGAGATAGTAGTAAAAAAAACTGCACTGGGTTGTTTGTCCTCTAATAATATTCTCGAACTTGCTTTATATATTCTGGGGGAACGAGCAGTATAAATATTTACTGCAAAAAAAATGGCGAGAAAAACAAATGTGACAAGCCACTTATACCTTAGTGCAATATGAAAATAGTCTATTAATTTTACTTCATTTTCTTCTTCATGTGTTTCGATATTAAGATTCTGCATAATTCCTCATTTATTGTAATCCGGATATTGTACTATACACGCTAAATATAATTGCAATATCAGATAAAAAATCAGCTATTTTTGTAAAAGCATAAAAAATTGTACCGGAAATTACAACTGTATCACCAGGTTGTAGTATCGGTATTAAATCGTAGTTGCCGGTCTTTAAATATTTTTTCAGATTTACATATATTATTTTATCACCTTCTGCTGTTGATCGAACAATCCTTAATTTCCCCATTTTGGCTACTTCAGTAGGACCACCAGCGGAAGAAATTAAAGTAATTAGATCCGTATTATCCGGAACTATATATAATCCGGGTTTTTGGACCTGACCCCAGATATAAGTTTTTATTTTCAATTGTTCGGTACCGGCTAAAGTTCCCGAATATAGATAAATAGAAGCAGAATTATAAGCTGGAGTAGTTGTTTCTACCTGAGCTTTGATTCCATAAATAATAGCTATAAAGCATATAGCTGTTATTACCTTTTTCATACATACTCCTTATCAGATTTTCCAAAAAAAATTTTCGAATTTATCAGTCAAGCAAATTTGTTTATTGAATATCTAAAGTCCTCAGTTCAGATTCCGAACCGGAATAGATAGTATAAATTTTCCCATTAATTTCCTCATCTTGAATTTGTCCGAAAGCATCAACTCTCCAATAGATTGTTTGAGGAGCCAGGTTGGGAGCATCGGGAGGATAGTTTAAAGGCATTTCTTCATTTGAAGCAAGATCGTATTTCCAGAGTAAATTATAATTCTCATCAAAAAAAAGAATTCGATAAGATACAACAGTTTCGTCATAACCCCAATCAAAAATAACATCGTAAATATTAGTTACAGTAATGCCTGAAAGAGGTATATTCAAAGCAGGAGATTCAATAACTCGATAACAAACAGTATCTGAAATCGATGAATTACCGGAAGTATCGAAAACCTTCATATAATAGAACCAGTCTATATTAGTTGGTGAAACTAATTCAAAATCATCTGTGAATTCGACAATGTTTGGAGATGATATCGAATCGAGGAGGGAAGCATTATTTCCATTATAAATATCTTCTAATCTTATCCGAAAAATTTTAATATAATCAATATCCGAGTCTAAAAGAAGCTCCCATTGGATTTTGATCTTTTCAGAACTCGGAGGTGCCGGAACTGCGTCAATTCCATTATTTTCACGACCATCGGTGGCATGATAATTCAATGTATCTATGATAAATCCTTGATCATCATTTACAATATCACCTGTATCACCGAGATGTTCGATCAAATTGGGTTTTAATGGTGGATTAGAATCATCTCCGAAGGGATCTTTCCCGGCACAAGCCCCAACGATCAGACCAACTATAATTATTAATGAGAATATTTTAAACATATTTACTCCTCGTTAGTATTATCAAAGTATTTTTAATATGAATTTATAGATAATTCAGATCTTGATTAGAAATTGAATCGAATACCGACTCTGTTGGTATTTCCTAAAGCATTTGTTAGAAATGCATAATCGACCGTAAATTCATAAATTTTAAAACTTAAACCTGTTGAAAAATTTTTATCATAATATCCTAATCTGAAAGAAATTCTATCCTTATAAATGCTTTCAAGTCCGAAATGATGTGTTTTTTCATAAACATAATCAACATCATGGGATAAAATAAGTATTGTATCAATAAAATTCAAAGGTTGATATACGGCAGTTCCTAACTTGTTATTAAAAAGAATTTCATCTTCATGTTGTGATTCTTTGTCCCAGGAGATCACAGTTCCGCCGACATCCTGAAAATTTAATCCGAATGAAATTGTACCAAGATATTCAACATCCAGGAGGGTAGCTAAATCGGTTTTTGTTATAAATGAAAAATCAAAACCTGTTCCGGTTGCAACTATATTCAACATTTTTCTCTTAACATACTTGATATTTCCACCAAAATATAGATCGAATGGTAATTCGAAGAATAACCATCCCATATTAAGATTGTAATGAACATGTTTTGCAAAAGCAAATTGAAATAGATCATCTGTACTTGTGAACTGCCCATCAGGTATTCCCGGTAGATGCAAAGTAGGATCTAATGATCTTTGATCGACATTTGTTCCAATAAGATATTCTTCTTTAAAAATCGGGATATCTTTAATGGTCAACCGTGTCCAGTTAAAACCTATTGTTACTTCATTCGGTAATGGTTGGCATAAGTTAAAAGTATCATAAGAAGCAAGTCCTTGATAAAGAAATGCTCTTGATATGCCGATTTCAGTTTTTCTTAACTGAGCTATCCCTGATGTATTCCAATAAATGGCAGAGCCATCATCTGCAATAGCAGAAAATGCTCCTCCCATTCCCAGTGATCTGACACCCGAGCCAATTGCCATGAAGTCGCCAGCATATCTTCCAGCGGAAATGTTTAATGATGCAGTTAGGATTATTAATAGAATAAGTATTTTTTTCATAATTTTCACCTTGATAATTTATTTTAAAATTGCCATTTTTTGTGTTTTTATAATCGTTTTGTTTCCTTTTTTTGCTATAAATCTATAGAAATAGACTCCATTTGCCAGGTAAAAACCTTCTTCATCCCGGCAATCCCAACCATAAACAGTTCTGGGAAATTCATGATAACCAATTGAAATCGAGTTATCGGGAAGGTTAAATGATTTCACCAGACGTCCGCTTACTGTATAGATTTTCAATAGAATTTCATCTGCTGTATCAGTTAGTCTATATGTAAATCTGGTTCTACCTTCGTGCTCAGGGAATTCTGCGGGCCAGACAACAGGATTCGGATAGTTTCCGATATTGGTTATATCAAATTCAGTATTAACTCTAAATATTATTTCCCGTGATTTTGAGTTACCGTTGATATCAGAACATTCTATTTTTATGCCATATTTTCCTTTATCCAGGTTAAGTTGATACTTGATTGGAACATTTGTTAAATGACCCAAAGCTAACGAAATCGTGTAATCATCAGGATTGATTTCAGTTGTTTCAATACCATCGGATAAGTATAAGTTTATATTATGATTGAAACAATCGATGCCATTTTCGTCGGTCAACAAGAAAGAAATTATTCCGTTTTTTGATACATAGCCACCTTCGAATTCACCTTCAAAGAATTCATAACCTTCACCAGCTTGGGTGAATTCCTGACCTTCCACATTGGCATCGATAGAAGGAGCCTTATCGTCATTATTTTGGAAGACTGCATAAATTCCAATACGGTCTGCTTCAAAATAGACATAATCATTCTGTAAGGAAATTTCACCACCTTTAACTACCCATTTCTGATATGATTCCTCCCAATAATAAACAGAATAAGTTCCATTATTCTCTAAGGCTTGAGTCAGACTGTCGGTTGAATGATAATAAAATTTCAGATTGATTTTTTTATTATTCGGGAAATGACCTAAAGAATCTGCTAAAAAATTCTCATTTAATATTCCAATTTGGTAGGCAAAAGATAAAGAATCATTCAATAACTTGATTTCTCCAAGATCCGGTTGATTTAAAGGTTCTTTAAATCCTAAATTATTAATAAAAAAAATAGCGTGATCTGCTAACATCTCAGCAGGAAATTCGCATTGAAAATTCTCATCATTACTTGTTTCCACAACATTTACAATTCCGGCTTTAAACATCTGAATATCATATATTTCAGTAAAGAACTCATTATTATTAGAGTCAATTTCCTCAAATGATTCATCGTTTTCATTAACAACGGTTTTATACCGAATGACTGTTTCGATTAATGGTATTTCAACATATTCCCAACGGGATTCAAATAGATCTACCGGTTGAATAGCTTTTTCAACAATAAATTGATTAGTGAAGTCATTATAAAGTTTCAAATTACATATTTCAGAGGGAATCGAACCCATATTTTGCACCAGAATTTTTGCAGCTGGTTGATAGTTTAGTTCAGTTATTTCAAAATGTGTTAGAATCAGATCGGAACCACTTATGTTAATTGTATTGTTCCTTGTTTGCGTTATTTCATTATTCAGATCATGAATATAAAAAAGGAATGTTATCTGAGAACCGGGAGATTGCGGAGGAATCGGATTTTCCAATTCATACCTGTTATTTCCTATGTTTACCATAGGTATTGTATCAGCTGTAGTAGAGATATAGCATTCAACATGATCGATACCGTTATCATCAAAGAAATCAGCCGATATGAAAATCTGATCTTCATAAGAGGGATTTTCCGGAATAATCGAGATATTAACAACATTAGATTCCCCAATAGCAAAATTTGTAGTTCCTATCAATTCACTATTCTCGCCATAAGCATAAAGTTTAACTGTTCTTATATATATTGAATCCGAAAATTCTTCAGGATCAGGAATAATATATTCGTTAAGGCTTTCTGTGCTAAGTATTCCATCATTTACAGGAAGTTCGATTGGGTAATAATCGGCAGATGCTTCCAGTTCAACATCAATTTCATCAAATATTAAAAATTTGCCGTTTGAAATTTCAGAACCTACATCAGCAGTAATGATAAGTGTATCTCCATATGTTAAATTATAATCGTTCAAGCTTAGATTTTCGTTTTCGATAATTTCTGGTAATTTAAGACTTATCATCGGGTCACCGATCAAAGCACATCCATGAACAAGAGCACGAACAATTGAATTTGTGCCTGATTGATTTTCATATTCAGCAACGAATTTTGCTTTGGTAAAATCAACAAAATTACCAGTATTTAAGATATTCTTATTAAATATTGCTTCAATTAAGAACTTATCAAAATATTCGTCGGATGTTTCGTAGCCATAGCCGGTAAAACCAATATGACCGATCGCTCCTTTATTTGGTGTTATCACAAATTCTTCGCCAATACAAGAACTTTGAGGGCTGTTGAAAGCAGCACCGAAACAAGAAACGCTCGCGACAAAAGGGTAATTATTATTATTTAAAGTAGAAATATCAGCCTTCTTCAATAAATTATAATCTGCCCAGATATATCCACCTCCATGGCCAATGAATTGAAGATATATTGATTCATCATTGATACTGGTTTTTAAATCTGAGGTAGAACCTTTATATTCGGAGGGAAAAATTAAATCCTGCTCATCATCTCCATATATACGTGTATATACTCTATCGACATTATAACTTTTCGGTATCCATTTTTCTATTACTCTTTCACTTTGTGAAGCAAAGGTTGGATCAGGATCACCTGCTTTTCCTCCAGCAGCAAATGTTAAATGACTATGCCAGATATCATCGTAATTCGGATTATTTAGATAATGAACTGTTTTATCGGCTACACCTAAAATTTGTTCACCTTCCCAGATATTGATTCGACCGATACTGACATCTGCGATAAGATCATCACCGACAATACATCCATACCAATTATCACTGGCTATGGCACCTAATGTATGAACCCAGGTATTTTTTATGGGAACGATATTGTATTTTCTGGACGAACTAAAATCTCGTTCATCATATATTCCGTCACCTAAGAGAAGAACATGAGTAACTTGAGGTTCTAACCAGTTATTGTAAACCCATGTAATAAAATCTTTAATTGCTTCTGCAGAAGGAATACCATTATTGAATTCATCATAAACATTTTGCAAGTCAATAATTTCAACAATACGCCCTTGCTGTTCCCATATTTCTTCAAACAACAAAGTTCCTTCATTATTAACGAATTCTGAAGCAGTAATTATTAGATAGTCAGCAGAATTTGACGGTTGTTTTAGATTTGATGGAATATCGGGTTTTATCTGAACTGGTATTTTTTTTTGCTCTTCAGTAACAGCGTAATATTCAACATTACTATGTAAGATACTATCCTGAAAAGTAACTGTATAAGGAGATCCGCCATACTCGAAGAAAGATTCGATCTGCAGGTTTTCCATAATACTGGCACCAATTTTATAAATACTAACATCATCGGATGAGAAATTTTCCAATTCGAATTGATAAAGACCAAAAGATTGATTTTGAGGCCAGGTGAATTTTATAAAATCTTCATCGGTTTTATAACTTCTCCAGTAATATATTTCAAAATAATCCAATAAGATTTGTTCATGTTCAACATCCGGAATACCAGGCATACTGATGTAAAGATAATTCGTGCCGTGTGTTAGAAGATCGTTTGTCAATAGACTTTGATTTTGAAATATCATTTCAGTTTGTCCCGCCCATTGATGATTGTTTATCAGAGAAGAATTTATTCTAACTGTTGCTTGATGATTTATTAAATGTGGATCGTTGTCATATGTTGAACCATATATAGAGATTAATGCATCGAAGTGTCTTGTATAAGATTGGTGTGGATATTGAAGTTCAAAAGGGAAAATTTCTAAATTTGGAGCGGTTATTTTATCCCAGAAATAAAGGTCTTCTCGATAAAAGTCATGAGAGCCATATAACCATTGAGCTCCCAAAGGATTTCGAGTATTTTGTTCTTCAAAATGAACTTCATGTAAATATGAAGGCGGGACTGGTGGTTCCGGATCAGTAAATTGTAATCCTCCGTTTTCGACAGCCATTCTGCTTCCCGGAGCATCACTAAGTTTTAGAATGTAAACATTTTCATAAGTATAATCATCATAATAACATTCCTCACCGTAATATCTCTCTCCGTAAAATTCGAAATAATCACCCGCATTAAAAGAACCATCTGATTCACCTACGAAATAGATAGGAACAGTTCCGAATTTATTTACTAATTCAAGATTTCGAGGATCGATATTATTCCAATCAAAATCCATTTCAAATTCAATTCCGGTTTCTTGTGTATATTCTTCCATAGCATTAATTAAATGACTTCGAGAAACCTGATAAATTCCTTCTGAATCGACAATGATTTGAATTTCTTTAACCGTATTTCCCTGTCTCAATGGATACTCGTCTGCTAAAACTCGCGGTTTTCTCCACTTTTTAGAATAATCATTATTAAGAAAAAAAGAATCTCCTACTTCATCGATGAAATTATTGCTGTATTGCCAACTACGGCTTTCGGTGGTATTTCCCTTTATATGAATTTTGAAAATAACTTCATCGGTTACCAGAATTTCCCTTGATTGAGGATTAAATTGGAAAGGATATATTTTACATCCGACCAAATTTCTATCCCGAAGAAAACCGGATTTACCTTTATCAAGAAGTTTATGGGGATAAAATTCGTTTCTATTATATATTTCAGGATTTTCATAGAAAATATATTCCGGAGTCTGTTCATTAAAAGTTATATCTTCAGCAGGATAGATATTGATGTTGGGCAAAATAGTCTGATGTTTCTCTAATAGTTGAAAATGAATATCTCCATCGGTTGGAATTCCTACAATTTCTGAAAAGAAAGGAAGTAATGGATAGCCTGGTTCAGCATGAACTAAAGCCGTTTCACAAAATATTTTATGAAAAACCTCCCCATTTTTTTCAAATTCATTTAACTCATATCCGGGAAGTTGAAATCTAATTATCAGTTCCTTTTCTTTTTGGCTGATAATTTCAAAAAGCTGCGAGTTTAACTGTAATGTTATTATCATCAGCAATAGAAGTATTGTCTTCTTTATCATATCAGACTCCATCTTTTTTGATTTAGAATGCTAATTTTTTTCAGAAACTTTTTTTGACAAGGATATAATCCATAATTCTGAATATAGGTAAATATAAAAAATAATTCACAAAAAATATGGAGTTAATTTTGATTCGCTTGCTGTGATGTCAACAAAAAATTTATTTTTTTATAATTCTTTTACGATCAGCATCAATATATTCAGGACTGATTTCTTTCTAACCATTTCGCGATTTCCGGAAAACAGGAATTCCCTGTGGATCATTTTTCCTTCGATCCAAACTGCGATATGAACGGTTCCAACCGGTTTTTCCAATGTGCCGCCATCCGGTCCGGCAACTCCTGTTATCGCTCCGGCAAAATCGGTATGAAAAAGTTTTTGCACACACCGAAGCATTTCGTTTGCAGTTTCTTTACAAACCGCACCATATTTTTTTAGAGTTATAGGTCTTACTTTTAGAATTTTGATTTTAGTATTATCCGAATAAGAAACAATTCCGCCTAAAAAATATTTTGATGATCCCGGATGGGAAGTAATTATTTCCTGAACCATTCCACCGGTACAGGATTCAGCAAAACAAATTGTTTTTTTATTTTCTATTAATTTTTTATGGAGTTTTTTTGATATTTCCCTGATCTGTTTATCGATATTCAAAACCGATTTTAAGGGTTTGGAATCCCATTGTTTGATCTTTCCGTGCTTAATATTTTCAGTAGTTTTACCGGGTTTTTCCTGGATTTTTTTTTGTTTTGAAATTTCCGGTTTGACATCGCTTTCCACGATCATGATGTGATGTTTTTGAAAAAGAACTTCATCTCCGGTTTTCAATTCCATTCGTTGTTTAAAAGCAGTTTCGTTATTTACGGAAACTTCCCCGTTTTTGATGACCTGCCTGATCTTCCCGTAATCATCCAAAGCACCGGATGCTTTCAGCACCTGGAATAAATAGATGGTCGAACCTTTGTCAATCCAGAATTTCATTATTTATAATTATCCGTTCATTTTTTTTAATGAATCATTTTGTCATTCTGAAGTCTCTTTCAAAGCTTCTTATGAGGAATCTACAGAAGTTAATCGAGATCGTTACATTATAGATTCTTCAGGAGAGAAGCAAGAATAAATACTCACAATGATAAGCTAATCAGAATAAACAAAATTAATAACTTTTAGCAAAAATCACTCTTTTATCACTTTTCTGACCGCAATAAATGCATTTTCCTTTTTCTTCCTTTATCGCGAGCGGAATACAGCGGATCGTAACCTTCAGCTCATTTTTTATATTTTCCTCACATGCGGGATTTCCACACCAAAAACTTTCAGAGAAACCACCGTGAATTTCAGGATATTCTTTGTTTTCAGGTGTGAAATAACTATAAAATTCTTCTTTATTATCAATTATTATCATGTTTTTTTTCTTAAAATCTCGGGCTTTCAGATAAATATTATTCTGAATTTCTGCGAGTATATTTGTTAGATCACGCACAAATTCTTCAGTTCCAATACTGATTTTATCTTTCGGTTCTTTATCTCTTCTTCCCATAAAAACCGAATTATTCTCGATATCTCTCATTCCGATTTCCAGACGGATCGGTACTCCTTTCTTGATCCAGTTCCAGATCTTTTCTCCACCCCTGATATCCCGATCATCGATTTTTAGTCTGATCTTTTTTTCATCAAATCTTAATTCTCTGATTTTTGAAGATAGTTGTTTTATGAAATTCATCACTTTTTCTTTTTGCTCATCATTTCTGTAAATCGGAATTATGACAATATGCAAAGGAGCAATTTTTGGAGGAAGAATCAATCCGTTATCATCGCCATGAGCCATGATCAACGCTCCGATCAATCTTGTAGTAACACCCCAGGAAGTAGTCCAGGCGAATTCTTCTTTTCCATCTCTATTTTGGAATTTAATGTTCGATGCTCTGGAAAAATTCTGTCCTAAAAAGTGAGAAGTTCCGGCTTGCAGGGCTTTTTTATCCTGCATCATTGCTTCAAAAGTGAAGGTGGAAACAGCTCCGGGAAATTTTTCGGACTCTGTTTTTTCGCCTTTGATCACCGGAATTGCCAGGTATTCTTCCGCGAATTTTGCATAAACATCAAGCATTTTATAAGTTTCTTCTAATGCTTCTTCTTTAGTTTCGTGAACTGTATGTCCTTCCTGCCAGAGGAATTCGGTTGTTCTTAAAAATAATCGTGTTCGCATTTCCCAACGCACTACATTTGCCCATTGATTGATCAGAAGCGGAAGATCACGATAAGAATTTACCCATTTGCTGAACGATGCTCCGATAATGGTTTCACTGGTCGGACGCACGATCAGTTCTTCGTTTAATTTGCCTGCCGGTTTCAAACCGCCCTTACCGTCATCTTCCAACCTGGAATGGGTTACGACCGCACATTCTTTGGCAAAACCTTCCACATGTTCGGCTTCCTTTTCAAAATAACTTTTTGGGATAAAAAGCGGAAAATATGCGTTTACATGCCCGGTTTCCTTGAACATTTCATCCAGGTTTTTCTGAATATTCTCCCAGATCGTAAATCCCCAGGGTTTGATCACCATACAACCGCGAACTTCGCTGCTTTCTGCCATATCTGCTGCTTTGATGACCTGCTGATACCATTCGGGATAATTCTCCGCCCGGACAGGAACAATTGCTGTTTTATTTTGCTTTGCCATTACTTTACTCCATTTTTTTTAAAATCTTTCTCAAACTTTTCGGGGCTTTATCTTTGTCAATCCAAAATTGTTTGACCATAAAGACGCGAAGGTGCGAAGAAGAAAATTAGCCACGAAAATGCACAAAAGACATAAAAATATTCATTTTAAAAAATATTTGAAATTTATATTTTTAAAGATTATCATTTTGAAGTTCGTTCACTTTAACTCACGAGGAATCTCAAACTGAAAATTTTGTGGAAATGGAAATTTAAGATTCTTCGAGAGAAGCATTGAAAGTGGACTCAGAATGACAGAATCATAATTTTTTAACAATAAAACTAATTTCAGTACAATTCCGAGTATTCTTACTCTTTTTTTTTTAAAAGAATATCTTCCTAAAATTGATCCTCGAACTTTTGCAAGGTTTTACATCATGCTGAGATTGTATCAGATAGACTTTATTGTTCGTTTTTGTTAGTAATTGTTCGCTGTTTTTCTTTGCTGAAAAGTTCCGTCTTGACATCGTTTTGAACATTTTTCAGATGGAAACGGAATTCAAATTATGAAAAATAAATTCGATGTAATCGTTGTCGGAGCAGGACATGCCGGGATCGAAGCTGCCTTAGCTGCTGCCAAAATGGGAGCAAATGTTCTCATTTTCGTGATCAAGATCGAGTCGATCGGGAGAATGTCCTGTAATCCTTCGGTTGGAGGTCCTGCAAAAGGACATCTGGCTCGCGAGATCGATGCTCTGGGCGGTGAGATCGGGAAGGCTGCGGATATTTCCGGAATCCAGTTCAGGATGTTGAATAAGAAAAAAGGTCCGGCAGTCTGGGCTCCTCGTTCCCAGAATGATAGAACAAAATATACGATTTTAATGCGGGAAGCTCTTGAAAATCAAACTGGTTTGAGCATCAAAGAATCGATTATCGATGAGATCATTTTATCCAAAAACAAGAAAAAAATTGCAGGTGTAAGATCGAATTTAGGTGAAGAATATTATGCTTCGAAAGTGATTTTAGCGAACGGAACTTTTTTGCGGGGAAAAATTCATATCGGGAATGTTTGTTATAGTTCCGGAAGAGCCGGAGAACCGGCTGCGGAAAAACTCTCCTTATCATTAATAAAATCAGGATTGAATTTGGCGAGATTCAAAACCGGAACTCCTCCCCGAATCGATTTGAGATCAATAGATTTGAACAAGGTCGAGGAACAACCCGGAGATGAGGATTCACAAGGTTTTTCCTTTTATCGCGAGATAAAACTGAAAAATGAAGTGAGTTGTTTCCTGACTTTCACCAACCCGGAAACTCATAAGATTATCAGTTCCAATCTCTATAAATCCGCATTATATGGCGGTTATATCAGCGGAATAGGTCCAAGATATTGTCCTTCCATCGAAGATAAAGTCGTCAAATTTTCCCAAAAAGAACATCATCAAATATTTATCGAACCGGAAGGAAAAAAAACATTTGAAGCGTATGTGAACGGAACTTCCAACAGCCTGCCGCCGGAAATTCAAATAAAAATGCTGCATACTATTCCCGGTTTGGAAAAGGCAAAAATAATCCGCTATGGTTATGCGATCGAATATGATTATATCGTTCCGGATGAGATCAAACCGACAATGGAAACGAAGAAGATGGAGGGTCTTTATCTTGCCGGGCAGATCAACGGAACTTCAGGTTATGAGGAGGCAGCTGCTCAAGGAATTGCTGCCGGGATCAATGCTGTCCGTTCTCTCGATAAAAAAGACCCAGTGATTTTCGACAGGTCGCAGTCGTATCTTGGAGTTCTACTCGACGATCTGGTAACCAAAGGAACGACAGAACCTTATCGCTTGTTCACATCCCGGGCGGAATATCGTCTCTATCTGCGGCAGGATAATGCGGATGAAAGAATGATGCCGTTGGGAAATAAACTTGGTTTGATCGAAGATGTCAGGTGGCGGAAATTCCAGGAATTGAAAGAAATCCGGAAAAGGGAGACGGAATTTCTAAAAAAAAATAATTCCCTCAAAACAAGCGATATTAAGGAGCCGACTCGCTTGATCAATATCCTGAAAAGACCTGAAATATCTTTCGATGACCTGCAAAAATACGGTTATGAAATTCCGAATGATGTCTCGGAAAATATAAAAGAGAGAATTTCTCTCGAAGTCAAATATGAAGGATATCTGAAAAGACAACTTTCCGAAATCGAAAAATTTGAAAAAATGGAACACAATATAATTCCCGAAAATATCGATTATATGAAGATCGGTACGATCGCTTATGAAGCACGGGAAAGATTGAATAAGATAAAGCCTGTTTCGCTCGGGCAGGCGGCTCGTATTTCGGGAGTGAATCATACGGATATTACAGCTTTGATGATTTTTTTGAAGAAGGAACAAGGAAAAAGGAGACGGGAAGCAGGAAATCAGGCTTCGCTGCGCTACGCCCTGACAAGTAGGAGAAATGCAAAAACTAATTAACTAACATTTCCCACTTCATTTTATGCCTGTAACTCATTTAAAAATAAGTAAG
>CAZFPK010000068.1:0-16057 GCA_964521025.1 uncultured Candidatus Cloacimonadota bacterium
GTATTAACCCGCCAACCGGCGTCATAATACTCTTATATACATGCTTCATAACACACTATCTTCTCTTTCATTTATTTTCTTTAAAATCATATACGACAAAAAATAATTGAAAAAATAATGTCAATTACAAAAAATAAATGTTGCCAAAAATCAGCAAAAATATTTTTTTGCGTCATAATATCAATATGCAAGCGAGGGATTATGAGTGATAAGAAGATATTACCTAAAGTTCATGAGTTGATGAGAAAAAAACATTATAGTGTAAGAACCGAAAAATCTTATATAAATTGGATGAAAAGATTCTACTATTTTCATAAACAAAAGAATCCCGATGATATGGGAGAGAATGAAGTTAATGAATTTTTAAACCATCTCGCCGTAGAAGAAAAAGTATCGGCATCTACCCAAAATCAAGCTTTAAATTCCCTCCTTTTTTTATATAAAGAGATTTTAAAAAGAGAAAATTTTAAATTCGCAAATTTTACACGGGCTAAAAAACCTCAAAGAATTCCAGTTGTCTTAAGCAAACGAGAAGTAGAACTTATCTTTTCAAATCTTCAAGGAGTTTATTATCTTATCTGTAATTTACTTTATGGAGCAGGCTTAAGACTTAATGAATGTTTGAGTTTGCGAGTTCAAGATATCGATTTTGATTATTTGCAAATGATCGTGCGTAGAGGAAAAGGAGATAAAGATAGAAGGACTATTTTACCGGATAAACTTTTTGAACCATTAAAAGAACAATTGATCATTAGAAAAAGAATTCATGAAAAAGATATATCGCAGGGTTATGGAATTGTAAATCTTCCCGATGCTGTCAGCAAGAAATATCCAGATGCTATTAAAGAATTCAAATGGCAATATGTTTTCCCGGCAGCAAGAAAGTATTATTGCGATGAACTCAAACAAACAATCAGGTTTCACTTACATTCCAGTGCTGTTCAAAAAGAGTTTAGAAAAGCATTACTAAAAAGCGGTATCGATAAGACAGCAGGATGTCATACACTTCGTCATTCTTTTGCGACCCATTTACTTGAAAACGGATACGATATTAGAACAGTTCAAGAACTTCTCGGTCATCAAGATATAAAAACCACGATGGTCTATACGCATGTTATGCAGAAGAAAAAGATCGGTGTGAAAAGTCCGTTGGATCCATAATTGGAGATAGATATGAAAAAAAATGTAATACTCTTAATATGTCTAAGTTTATTTATTTCAACATTATTTTCCAAAATAATTGTCGAATCTCTCGAAATCTCATCCACAACTTACAAAACCGAAGGGCAAATCCCATTCATCACAACTTCGATAAAAAACATTTCAGACAAAGAAATTTCCAATATCAAACTGGAACTGAAAATAGACGAATCAAAAATATCAGATTCAGTTTGGGAATTTCTCAAACCTGATGAAATTAAAGAGATTCATTTTCCCTGGTTTCCCGAAATAGGAATTAAAGACTATTTTTTTGAACTTCAAGTTGTCTGGGATGTTGACCGTGTCATTCGATCCGTAAGGAATATCGTCCTGGAACAAAACACCGGGTCGAAACAAATAGATTCACAAAAAGAAATCATCTTTAAAAAAGAATTCAAACAGATCGAAATCCGTCACGACGACGACACAGTACATCCCTGGCTGACCAGGAAAGGAAATGAATTCCTCCAATCAAAATATCCAAATGGAGAATACCAGGAAATCGCAGATCACATCGATTTTATTGCGGAAGGTTCGATTCACGAAGATGCAGGTTCTGTCGGAGAGATCGGTGATGGCAATGAAGACAATGACAACGATCCGGTCACGGAACGACCGATGCGGCATTTCTACCGACCGACCGATGATTCCGGTTTGAAAGAGTGTCCCGGTTATCCCTGGTATCAATTCTCGTTTGCTTTTGATTTTCCCAATTCTTATGAGTGGGGCAGCGGTGCTGTCGAATGCAATGAATATGACTGGCAGGATGCGATCGGACATTATTTGAATGAAGATAAGGAAGCAGCCTATTTTGCTTTCGGACATGTCATCCACCTGCTGGAAGACCTTAATGTTCCTGCTCACACCCATCTCGATATTCATGCCGGCGCATTCGGTATCGGCGGTGACGATTTCGAGAATTACTGCGATGATATGACTCCTGACCAATATACTTCTTCGCTACCTGTTCCCGAACCTGACGATACGATCATCTGCTTTGATTCTCTGCGCGCCTTCTGGGAAAATCCCGGTGCTTCATTTCCAAACTGCGGCATGGCAAATCTTTCTTATTACCGCAATTATTATCCCTGCGACCTTCCAAACCTGACTGGTAGATTAAAGGAAATGTATCCTAATCTTTACTGGGATTGGCTCTGGGGACAATGGGATATCGACGACCCTGATTTGGGAAACTGGGATGAAGATTTCGGCACTGTTTACCCGGATTATGACGGTTCGATGGGAGACGATGAATGGTGGGAATGTACTGCAAATTATGACAATCCGGATGTTCCCGGATATTATTATCTGGAATGGCTGCAGGAAGTTCCGCAAATAGAAAAATCATCCTGGGATCCGACCGATCCGGAAAATGATGTTTATGCTGCCAACACAGAAGGAAAATCTCATGTCGAGATTTACGCAGATCAACTTATCCCGCTTTGCATCCGCTATGCTGCCGGTATGATGAAGTATTTTTATGACACGATCAATGGAATGCTCGCTCCACCGCAGCAAGTTTTCATTTCAATTTTGGAAGATTCGGTTCGGCTTGAATGGTCGGAAGTTCCTGATGCTATTTCCTATAATATTTATTCGTCTTCCCATCCGGATGATGGTTTTGTATCGGAAGGAACGACATCCGAACTTTTTTATGTTGTGGAGATTCTGGCAGATAAGAAGTTTTTTCGAGTGAGTTCGAATTTTTAAAAAAGATAAAATTAATAACATCATCTTTAATATGCTTTCAAACCAGACTCCTCCCCTCCCAACCTGCAAAGAAAACTCCTGCCAGAACTGTGAAATCAAAGAAAACTTAAATTGCCATTTTAAATTCAGTCAATTACTGAAATTCTATCTCGGTGCATTACTGCCAATCGTATTTGGAGGAATCGGATTATATTCTTTTAATCCAATTTATCTGTTTATCTGGATTTTTCTGTTCATCGTTTATTTTGGTTTTATCGAAATCCGGGTGATGTGTTCGCATTGTCCGCATTATGCAAAAAACCGGGACGAAAATTTTAACCGCAAATGGGCGCGAATAAACGCGAATAAAATAGAAATAAAATTTGGATTGTTACGGTGTCGGGCAAATTACGGTGCTATCAAATGATGGAAATATCATCCCGGACCAATGTCATTTTTAGAAAAATTTATTTTTATTTTCGGATTGATTTCGGTTTCAGGGTTCCCGTATGTTTTCCTGATTTCTATTAAGAATTATACTTTCCTGGTTTTATATTCGTTCTCTTTGTTTTTCAGTTTCTGGTTATTATTTCATTTTCTCTGCATTCGATGTGTGAATCTTGCCTGTCCTTTCAACAGAGTTAAAAAGGAAATCAGGGAAGAATTTTTCGAGAAAAATCCTGTTATTTCGAATTGCCGGAAAAAACCGGATTAACAAATATTCGCTTAGATGAAAAAAATTATCGGTAAATATCCTTTGACGGTTTTTATCCTGGTATCTTTAGATCAAATCCTGAAAATAGTAGTAAAAAATTATTTCATGGATTCCGAATTTGATATTATCAAAAATATTTTATCCATTCAGCCGAGTTTTATCAGAGCACATTCCTGGTTGAATTCTCTCTTTGATTTGAAGATTGGAATGACGGTTTATGTGATATGTATAATTATAGTTTTAGTTGTGTCGTTTTTTATTTACGGATTTCTCAAAAAGAAAAAAGCAGATAACCTTCCAATCGAGTTGATGTTCCTGTTTTTCTACTCAGGTACTATTTGTTCACTCATCGACAAAATATTTTGGAGAGGAAGCCTGGATTATATCTTTTTGAAAGGATTTTTCATCTTCGATTTAAAAGATGTTTATTTGAGTTTATTTGAAATTAGTTTGATAGTGGGTGTCATTATCAACTTTAAAGATTTGAATAAATTCCAGTTTAAAGGGTTTTGGAAGTATGTTTTGGATAGATTTGGAAATTAGTTAAAAATATCGGGAAACTGCTTTAGAAATGATGAGATGTTTCATTAAAAATATCAACAGATTCGATGAGCAAGTTGCGTTAATTTGAAGTGGGAAATGTTAGTTCTTTACATTGTTGAAATTCCTCTCCTTCCATATGTGCTATTAGAAGGCTCTTAAATATCCATTCATTATATGGGGGATTAAATTCATAATTGATGGTTTTGTTAATTAAATTGTTGATATCGTCTAATGAATCAATTGAGAACCTACCAATATCTATATCACCGAGAAAATCATCATCTCCTCCAGGATTAACACATCCGTACCAAAAATCACTATATGAACTTTGCCATATAGCCATATTTATTTCATTATGGTCTCCAACAAACAATACATAATTTAGAGCCTGTTCATAGTTATAATATTCATCATAAATATATTGTTTTATCAAAAATGGATTATTACCAATCTCGCTAATATCGACTATTTTTGTTCTAAAACCCTTTTTCTCTTTCCATTCCCGAAATTCCTGAACTTGGTCTAAATAGTTCCCAACAGTAATTATTAAATACTCGTATCCATTTTCAGGTCGATTATCAAGTCGGTTTAAATTTAAGTAATCATAGTTTAAAATAGAGTTCTGATACATTTTTTCATATTCCGGATAGATGTAATGAGGTTGAGCAAGTAATTCATTTATTTCACAATTTCCGTAATAATCAATTTTAACGGTGAAATCAGATAAAATATTGAGCTCTTGTGTGGTTGGATTATTCTTATCGGTAATAAGGTTTTGCTAATATTTCTGATATCTCTCCATATCATTGGCTGGCTTATACTCGTTGATAAATTTGGAAAAAATTGATTTGAATTGTAAAAAGTGGAATCTATAATAAATTCTGACTCTTCACCCATCTCATGAAATCCTTGAAATGGATAGACATAATAATTTTCTAAAGTTATTAATGTTGAATCAATAACACTTATTTTGACATTTTTATCAATTGGAATACCAATGAATTCAGTAATTGTCGGTAATGCTGGCTTTCCTTCTTCTACTGTCTTTCCATATCCTGGAAATGAAATTTTGTTATATGTTACATCTTCTATGATAACATCTTCTTTATAAAATCCTTTTAAATTAACTTCAATTATAGTCTCATTTTCATTTGAAGTTATTATTGTTAATTCCGGTTTTTCTGGATTTGAACCATTAATTGGAATCCATTCTTTGGTACAAAATAGATTTGTTACAATAAAGAAACTGAATAAAATAAGATAAATGTTTTTGATTTTTATGATTATCTCCTTCTCTTTTTTTTCTAATGTCATGTTTATGGATGAATTAAATCTATGCAAGTAAAATTTACTTTTATTAGAGATTTATTTTTAATAACTTATCAAAATACCCCACATATCGATCAGCATTCCTTTTTATCTTTTCTTTATCAGGTTCGGAAAATTCATCATAAATAGCATAAACAGTCATCCCGGCATTTTTAGCTGCTTGAACTCCAGCCAGAACATCTTCGATCACTAAACAATCTTCAAGTTCAACTTCAAGTTCGCAAGCAACTTTCAGGAAAATATCTGGAAACGGTTTACCTTTAATTTCTTCTTTTCCGATCACGATCGAGTCGAAATATTCATAAATCCCGTTTGCTTCCAGCACGATCTTTGTCAGGTATTCGCTATTGCTGGTACCGATTCCCATTTTTATTTTATTTTTTTTGAGTAAATCGAGGAATTCTTTTGCACCGGGTTTTAGTTTTACATCTTTCCGATAATGTTCTGCCACCATTTCGGTCCATTCATCCATAATTTCCTGTGGAGAATCCGGAAGATTGAATTTTTGGATAAAATATTCTGCCACTTCGATAAAACTATTCCCTTCTTTCATATCTTTGAATAGATCATCAGGAACCGGAATATTTCTTCTCTGCAAGAATTCAACATCCACCTGGGCCCAGATTCCCATAGAATCGATGAGTGTTCCGTCGAGATCGAAAATTACAGCTTTGAATTTCATAATTTATAAATTAGACCCGACTTGTTACGAAGTGCGAGTTGAGTCGTTTGAGATTCATAGAAGCGAATCCTCATTTAGTACTTGAATTGTCACAATCCTCAACTCGCATTCTCTGCAGTCATAACGAATCGAGTCTTGTTTAAATTTATGACTTTTGTGCATCTTTGTGGCTATCATCAAATCTCCATCAACTTACTTCTCACCTTCGCACTGATCATATCCATGATCCAGACAACTGCTGCGATCAACCAGATGATCAAACCGACATTATGCCAGCGCAGAAGTTGCTGCTGCTGAAGTAAAAGTAATCCGATACCGCCACCGCCAACAAAACCGACGATCGTTGCCATCCGCACATTAATATCCCAACGATAAATGGTAAATGCTAAATAAGGAGAAACAATCTGCGGAATGACAGCGTAAATCCAGATTTGAAGAGTACTCGCTCCGGTTGCTTTTATCGCTTCCACCTGTCCCGGTTCGATATTTTCAATTTGCTCGGAATAGAGTTTCGTCAAAGCTGCGATAGAATGTATCATCAAAGCCAGCATTCCGGCAAAAGGTCCGATCCCGACCCAGACACTGAAGATAATTGCCCATACAATCGCCTCGATGGAGCGAAAGATGGTTGCAATTGTTCTAGTAACGAGATAAACAGCATTTCCCAGGAAAGTCTTCGGCATCAAATTCCGGGCGGCAAAAAAACTGAAAATAAAAGCAAATGGAATTGCCAGCACTGTTGCCAGCAAAGCCAGAAAAATCGTTTCAGCAAGAGCAGTTAAGCATACGGTTAAAATATCTAAATTCGGATCGAAAATACCGGAGACAATATTACCTGCATTCCTGAATTTGGTAAAGAATTTTATCGGTTTGATCTCCACCAAATTCCATCCGATGATTATTGTGAGTAAAATTCCGAAAATGATCATCCAGCCCCAGATTGAAGTTTTCCATTTTTGTCTGGTTTTAGTCGCTGGATAGAAAATCTTTCTGCCGATGGAATTTGCTGAAATATAAAAAATAATTGTTAAGATCAGAGTAGAAATTAAATGGATTTCTATATTAACAGATAATTCAAACCACTGCGAAGCCAGATAGCGAAGACAGCCGGTGATATAAATCCAATAGAGGAAATCGGTAATTATTGATTTGAGGATTCGGATAATTTTTTTGGTCATTTTGTTCTCATTTAAACCGTTGAAACGGTTATAATCATATTCTATTTCATTTTTTACACCATAATGAATTATGATGCTATTCCGAATATATTTTCCGGTAAGATTTTTTTTCAGAATAGCACCCGAATTTATTCGGGAGATCAGAATTCAAACGACCATCCCGAACCATTTTAATGGTTTATTTAATCTCCACTTCCTCCGCATCTTCTCCATAAATATCCTTAAATTTCTTCTCATCGATCTCGTTCGGAGTTCCGTCGAAAACGATCTGTCCGTCCTTGAGTGCAACAACCCTGGTTCCGTATTTCCGAGCCAGGCTCAAAAAATGTAAAGAACAAATTACAGTTATTTTATCGTTCTTATTCAAATCCCCGAGATATTTCATGACCGAATCTGCGGTTGCAGGATCGAGACTGGCAACAGGTTCGTCCGCTAATATCAGGTCGGGTTTCTGCATCAAAGCACGCGCGATTGCTACTCGCTGCTGTTGTCCTCCACTCAGGTTTTTTACCCTTTTATGTTTGAATGCGAGCAGTCCGACTCTTTTCAAATTCTCTGTTGCGAATTTTAAATCCTCGTGATGCCGGGAAAAAGTTATGGAATGCCCGACAGAAACATATCCGAGTTTTCCTGTAAAAACATTCGTCAAAGTCGATAAATTCTTGATCAGGTTGAATTGCTGGAAGATCATCCCGATCCGGCGGCGGATTTTTCGTAGTTGAGCTCCTTTCGCAGAAATGGCATCTTTTCCTTCAAAAAAAACTTCTCCGGAAGTCGGTTCGATCAAGCGGTTGATACATCTTAATAAAGTCGATTTCCCCGAACCTGATAATCCCAGCAGAATGAGAAATTCTCCTTCGTTTATTGAAAGATCCACATCTTTTATCGCGTGAACTCCTCCGGTATAGATTTTATTCAATTTTTTTAGAGATAAGATTTCTTTCATTTTTATTTAATAAACGAATCCGCATCTTGCCCGATTGTTTTCAGTGTTTCCCGCACAATATCATAATCCGAATCTTTTGCTTTTACCAGATCGCTGATATTAAAGAGTTTATTTAAGGTTTCTTTTCCTTTTTCCGATGCGGCAAATTCCAAAAGAGAATTCACGATCTTTTCTTTCATTTCAGCAGGAAATCCTTTCCTGAAAGTAACTGTGTCATTCGGGATCCAATCCGTAAATCCGATGATTATTACTTTCTCAAAAACATCAGGATAAGTATCTTTTACCGCGAGTCTGGCATCCTGCGGTTCTCCGTTTTCATCATCCGGAGACCAGTAAGTGCAGCCGATATCAGCAGTTCCCTGGTAAACTGCCAGAATTGCCTGCGGATGACCTCCGGCTTTGAACTCTTTTCCCGGTTTGATGTTTTTCTTCTTCAAAAGAGCAGATGGATAAATATAACCGGATGTGGATGCATAATCCGTGTAAGCGATCATTTTTCCCTCGATATCTTCGATGGTTTTTATTTCACTCTCCGTCAGTGCGACAAATTGACCTTTGTATTTTTTCAAACCTTTGCGAACTGTCATCAATTCCACTTCCGCATCATATTTCTCATTTGCCAGGATATAAGCAAAAGTAGCCAGCCAGGCAATATCGGTTTCGTTCGTTCCCATTGCTTCGATCACGGCAGCATAACTGGTCGGGACTGCAACATCGAAGAAATAACCTGTTTTTTCCGTAAGATATTCCGCAATTGCGTTACCGCTGGTAATGATCTTTCCTGCTTCCATCGAAGGCACGAAATACATTTTGACGGGATTTTTTTTAGTACCTAATTCAGTCTGTTGGGAACAACTGAATATCGCAAAACCAATCATCAATAAAACTATTTTTAGGAACTTCATCGATCCTCCTGCATTTTCTTCATATTTTGTCATTCCGAGTCATCTTCTTGCTTATCTCTCGAGGAATCTCCAATAGTTACCGGAAGACATGTTCTTTTGAGATTCATCCGATCTCGTTAAAACTACGCTGGACACAGAGTTAGATATCGTTGAAAGAAACCTCAAAATGATAAAGCTCTTACTACCAATATTCTTGAATTATACAAATAATTTCATTGATTTGAAGTCAAGGAAATTAACCTGTTTATTGTGATGAGAATACCTGATGAAATCATTTGACGAAAAAACCGTATCTGAAAATAAGTGTTCGGTTGAGGTTGCTTGATGAATATTATTAGTAATAAAACGGGCTGGATCGAGGTTATCTGCGGCAGTATGTTCAGCGGAAAAACGGAAGAATTGATCCGCAGGATACACCGCACGGAATTTGCTCGTCAGAAATGCCAGGTTTTCAAACCGAAAATAGATAACAGGTTTGACGACGAACATATAGTTTCTCACAACCAGCTGAAAATACAATCCCGAAAAGTTGAAAAAGCAGAAGAAATTCTGCGATTAGTAAAAGATGACACGGAAGTTGTCGCTATCGATGAAGTTCAGTTTTTTGATGAGAAGATTCTCCAGGTTTGTACGGAGCTGGCAGATTCAGGAAAAAGAGTTGTTGTTGCCGGTTTGGATCAGGATTACAGCGGGAAGCCTTTTGGTTCGATACCGCAACTTTTATCAATCGCAGAATACATAACTAAACTGAATGCGATCTGCGTTAAATGCGGAAATCCTGCCAGCAGAACGCAGCGGCTTACTCACGATAAAGATACGATCATTGTTGGAGCATCAGATATATATGAAGCACGCTGCCGCAATTGTCACGAGGTTTTTTGATAAATGGATTTTTTCAGGTTCTTGCTGAAAAGAGCTCTCGATATTTATATGATCCTCATTATTATCAGGGCGATTTTATCGTGGTTCTCACCTGATCCTTATAATCCGTTGTATCAACTATTGATCAAAATTACCGAACCTGTTTTGGGAAGGATCAGGAAACTCATTCCGACTCCGGGAATCGATTTTTCTCCTTTTATTGCGATCATCCTCATCAATATAATTTCGAGTTTCATAAGATAAATGGTGTTTCGATGTTAGCTGAAATAGAAAAAGCAGCAGATTTTGTCTTAAGAAAAATAAGATCAAAAGCTGAAATTGCTGTAATTTTAGGAACCGGATTAAATACTCTTGTTGAAATCATTAATGATCCTGTTTTTATCGATTATCAGGAGATTCCGGGATTTCCTGTTTCCACTGCTCCGATGCATGAAGGAAAATTAGTTGTGGGGGATGTTCAAAATAAAAAAATCATTTTTTTACAGGGAAGACTCCATTTTTATGAAGGTTATTCCATGCAGGAAATCGTTTTTCCGATCAGGGTTCTGAAAGCACTTGGCGCAGGAAAATTGATCCTGACCAATGCTGCCGGAAGTTTGAATAAAGAGTTCTTGCCCGGTGATCTGGTGCTGATCGAAGATCATTTCAATCTGATGGGATCAAATCCTTTGATCGGAAAGAACTGCGATGAAATAGGTTCGCGTTTTCCCAGTATGAACGAGCCTTATAACAAGAAAATGAGAGATACGGCTTTGTCTATCTCAAAAGAAAATGGTTTCGATTTGAAAAGCGGTGTGTATGCTGCCGTAACAGGTCCGAGTATGGAGACAAAAGCAGAATGCTCGATGATGGCAAAAATGGGAGCTGGTCTGGTAGGCATGTCAACCGTTCCGGAAGTTATTGCTGGTATTCACGGTGGTATGAAAATAATAGCAATTTCTGCTGTCACAAATTTGAGTAATATTTTTCATTCAGAACCACATACTCAGGAAGAAATTAATAAAAATGCCGCAAAAGCCAGGAAAAACCTGGAGAATTTAATTATTAATTTAATTAGACAAATATAGAAAGGAATAATTATGTCAGCAAAAAATTTGAATCCTAAAAAATTAGAAAGATACGAAAAAGTTTTAATGGAAGAGAAAATGCAGACATCGAAGATAATCCAGAGTATCAATGAGCTGCAAAAAAAAGGTTCAAAAAACAGTAGCGGTGATCTTTCCTCATATTCTTTTCACCAGGCAGACATGGGAACCGATACCGATGAAGCGGAAAAAAGGGTTTATCATCTAAACCAGGAAATCGTGAAACTTAAAAAGATCAATATCGCCTTGAAAAGAATTTACGATAAAAGCTACGGGATTTGTGAAATTTGCGGAGAATACATTTCAGGAAAAAGACTGAAAGTGGTTCCTTATGCAAAATTCTGCATTGCATGTAAATCAAAGGAAGAACAAAATGCAAGAAGAAGAAGGTGATGAAAAAAATCCAATATATTTGGATAACAGTATTAGTGATTTTACTGGATCAAATCTCTAAACTTATTATCAGGAACTATCTCGAAGTCGGAAAAATTCTCAAGATCACAAAAAAATTCTTCTGGCTTACGCATGTAGAAAATACCGGAGCTGCTTTCAGTCTTTCTTTCGGAAGTGAAGTATTAAACAAAATAATTTTTATTTGTGTAAGTATTATCGCGATAATTCTGCTTATTTATTTGAGCAATAAAGCAAGGTCAAAAATCGATAAATTTGTCTATGCTTTGATACTCGGTGGTGCTTTCGGAAATCTGATCGACAGAATAATACTTGGAAAAGTAACCGATTTTTTATGGTGTGATTTTCCTGATTTTATTATGGAAAGATGGCCTGTCTTTAATATCGCAGACAGCTCGATTGTTGTGGCGCTTACGATCATGATCGTGCATTCGGTCTTTTTTACCAGGAAAACTGTGGAGGAAATATGAAAAGAACACAATTCGTACTGATAATTTTACTGATGATTTTTTCAAAACTGTTACTTGCCCAGGCTACAGACCTCTTTATCTCTGAATATATAGAAGGGTCTTCAAATAACAAAGCCCTGGAAATTTTTAACGGAACTGGTGAGGAAGTCGATCTTTCCGAATATATCATCAAACATTCGACTAATGGCGGTGGCTGGAAAGATACTCATTATACATTCCCAGTCGGAGCAACTATCTCAAATGGAGATGTCTGGGTGATAGCCAACGAAAATTCGGAGAATACGATTTTAAATCAAGCGGATGAAGTTTTATCGTCAGCAGCTCTGGATTATTTTGCTGCTTTTAATGGAGACGATGCCCGTGGTTTGTTTAAAGTTGAGAACAGAGAGGAAGTCCTGATCGATGTCATCGGTATTCCGGATGAAGATCCCGGTGCCGGTTGGGATGTTGCTGGAGTTTCAGATGCTACCAAAGACCATACTCTCATCAGGAAATCATCGATAGCCAGCGGAAATGCAGATTGGTTGTCATCAGCCGGAACGAATGAAGAAAATTCCGAATGGGAAATACATGATGAAGATTATTTCTCCGATATAGGAAATCACACTTTCGATTTTGGAGAAGATACGACTCCTCCTGCTTTGTCTAATGCGATCGCTTTTTCACTAACATCTTTTCAAATATTTTACAGCGAAGAAGTTACAACAGGAACAGCCGAAGACATCGGAAATTATGCCGTAGATAATGGATTACAGATTTTATCAGCAATTCTGCAAGCAGATGAAAAAACAGTCGAGTTTGAAACTTCGACTCAAACAGAAGATCTTTTATACACGGTTACGGTCAACAATGTGCAGGATTTAGCCGGGAATGTAATCGAACCTAACAGCACGATAACTTTCACCGGTTATGAAGAAGTTACTTATGACCAGATCGCTGATATCCAGGCGAATCATGAACTTTATGAAGATCAGATAGTTACTGTTTTTGGCATCGTAACAATCGGTGTTAATCAAATCCAAACAGGGATGACAAACGCATATATGCAAGATGAATCAGGTAAAGGGATAAATATTTTTGATTTTGATGAAATAACCGAGATAATTCGCGGAAATTTGATCGAATTAACCGGAACAGTTACTCAATATCAAGAAACAACGGAAATTACGGATTTTGCAGCTACTTTTGAGGTGATTGATACTGATCAGGAAATTCCAGTTATTCCTATGACAATTGAAGAAATGCAGGATTATGATACCTGGGAAGGAACGATGATCAGTATTTCCGGAACACTTACGGAGGATCCGTATTATGCCGGAGGAGGAACTAATATCAATATTATCGATGAGGAAGGTTACGAGACAACTGTTCGGGTCTGGGATACGACTGGGATCGATGTCTCTAATCTTATCAAAGATACACCGATAACTGCTCAAGGTGTTGTTGATTCTTATAATGGTGAATCTCAGTTAGTTCCCGGTTATCAGGAAGATATTACCATCGATATTGAAATTCCTGTTATTACTGAAATAAATAATACTCCGGTCAATCCCTTTGTTGATGATGAAATAACGATAACAGCCAGAATAATCGATTATGACGGTACGATCGACAGCACCAGGTTATCTTATCGTTTGGAATATGAAACCGATCTTAGCGATACAACTTTAACTTACATCGGAGACCACGAATATACCGCAACAATTCCGTCGGTTGATACATTCACTAATGAAGAAATGAATTATGTCGTTTATGTCTGGGCTGAAGATAACGATGGAAATGAGATCGAGGATACAAAACTGATCACTGTAACCAAACACAGACCTCTTGTTTCCAATTTTATCATGCTAAATACTCCGGAAGCGGGAGATACTCTGAATATCCAGATGAACATCGTCGATTCCGACGGATGGGTGGTTGAACAGAAATTGCTTTATCTGTTAGATTTCAGCGATATTATTTATGAGACAGATCTTCTTCAGAATGATACTGATACGACTTTATATGCCGGTTCTATTCCCGGTCAATCATCGGGAGTTACGGTCGGTATCGGCGTTTTTGCGAAAGATGATTCATCTTTGACAACTTATGAATATGATCTGGGAACTTATACTTACCCGGTTTTGATCCATACTGCGATCTTGAAAGTACCTGCTAAACCTTTCAATCCGTATTCAGGTGAATCCATCAGAATCCGGTTTAATTCTCAAGATAAAGACAGGGCAATCCTGAGGATCTATAATGCGGAAGGAAAACTGGTCTTCACACCTAAAAATGAATTCTTCAACTACTTTCCGGATCCGGAAACTCCGCCGGATGATCCTTATAACTGGTATTATGAATGGAACGGGAAAAATAAATACGGTAAACTTCTTCCGCTGGGATTGTATATTTGTTACCTGGAAACGATAGAGACCGGAACCGGCAAGAAGAAATCAGCAAAGGTACCGATCGTTATCGGTGCTCCGCTCAAATGAGGAGGTGAATGATGAAAACCATAATTACTTTGATCATGATTATATCAGGAATGAATCTGTTTCCCGTATTCGATGATTACGAACCATCTCCGCGAGCAAGAGCAATGGGAGGAGTATATTACTCGATCTCCGACGATGCAAATGCAATTTTTTATAATCCTGCCGGGTTGTCTCTTGCGGAAAATAATCTCTGTATAAGTTATACAAGAAGATTTGGAAATGATTTTGAGACTCTGAATAATATTGCTTTAACCATGGATTTACCAAAAAAACTGGGAACTCTCGGATTCGGTTTGCAAGCGTTTGATGTCGATTATATGGATGTGAATCTGATGTCCGAAAAGATCTATGCGCTGGCTCATTCCTTTACGATTTTGAGCGATGTCCACTCCAAAATATATGTTGGATACGCTGCGAATATGTATCATCTTTCAATTAATAGTTTCGGTTCTCAACCAACTTTCGGGATAAATGCGGGAGCGCTGGCAATATTACATCAAAGAACGCGGCTCGGATTTACTTTCTCCAACATCAATAATCCCAGGATCGGGGCGGATAACCTGCATGAACTACCCCAAAAATTAGCATTGGGACTTTCTTATATTCCTTATGAAGATGTGATCACTTCCGTGGAATTAAAGAAGAGTTTGGTTAATGAAACCGAAGATAGCGGTACCGAACTGCATGCAGGAACGGAAGTCAAGGTCTATAAAATGTTCTTTGTCAGGTTCGGGATCAGGAACAACCCGACCAGTTATTCGATGGGAGCGAGATTCAGTTTGTATAATATCATGCTCGATTATGCTTTTAATACACATACGATCGGGAATACGCATCATTTCGGGATTGGATATCGGTTTTAGCCGAGGATATACACTGATTATTACAGATAAGAATTTAATGTCATTCTGAGTTTTCTCTCAAAGGAATTCTCACGAAGAATCTTGGAATTCTTTCTATCTTTTATCAAGATTAAGAATCTACATCACTGAAAAGCGAAAAATTTGAACCGTTGCAGATTCCTCGAAAGAAAAGATGAATCCGGCAGCTGCCGGACGGAATGACAGGATAAATATAAAGGAAAAATTTTATGAAAAAGAATAAAGAAAAACAGAGATCAAATCTCCTCATAACGGGTGCGATCAATATGTTCTTTGATATCACCAAACATTTTATCAAAGATTTTGAGAACCTCAGAAAAGCAAAAAAAATCGATCGCGTAACTGATAAATTCTCCGATTTGAAACACATGCTCATCAGATTGGAAGACAAGTTACAGGAAAATCGTCGCCAGATAGACGACCTCAAGAACCGCGTACTCTGGGGGAATATTATTATTATAATTCTGTTATTGCTGAATATATTTAATGTGGTTAGATAAAAAGGATTAGATTTGAAATTTCGTATAATTAATATTATTTCTGAAAGGGAAAACATACGAAAAGACTTTTTCCTTCCTTAAAAAATTATTGAGATTTCCATAATCGGATAAAACATTAGTACGCCAAGAAGCGTATTTTTGCCAATTGGTGCGAGTCCAATCCG
>CAZFPK010000069.1:0-16043 GCA_964521025.1 uncultured Candidatus Cloacimonadota bacterium
ACTTATTTTTAAAGGAGTTAGAAGCATAAAATGAAGTGGGAAATGTTAGTTATTAATATAAAAATATACAATCCGACTGTGATGAAATCTTTAGTAATATTTCTTAACATATTGTATCTTAATATATTAGGAATCATTAAATAAGTATTTTTAACTATTTTATTATTTCTGCCGTTCATAGATTTTACGATATGATTTAATTAATGTATAAATAAAATTATTCGTACATGTTTTAGGTATCACATGAAATATCCAATTTAATTTTTAGTGAATGCTAAATGACTTTTTTTATTTTTGATCGTTCCCCAGATGTATTTGAATAATTCTTCGTGACCGTCATATTTTAGAGTTCTTTCTCTTTTTTTGGTAGAGAAAACAAGATGATATATAATTTGTGTGTATGGCATAATTCCTCTCTTTGTTCAACTCTTTCAGAGTTGTGTTTTTTTTTCATCTTCATTCCGTAAGATTCTCTTACGGCTATTAATATTTAACTCTTTCAGAGTTTGAACTACTTTTTATATCCGTTTGTCAATCCTGAAAGGATTTAATATTAATAGCCGGAGATGGAATCTCCGGAAAAGTGATGACAAATCAAACCCAATCCTGAAAGGATTGAATTTTAATAGCCGGAGATGGAATCTCCGGAAAAGAGATGACAATATAAACTCAATCCTGAAAGGATTGAATATAAATAACTGAAGATGAAATCTCCTAAAAAGATCAATAAGAAACTTTCTCAAGGTTTTTCTACTATTTCACCACAATACTCACCAATTTCTTCGGCACCACGATAACCTTCTTTACCTCTTTCCCTGCGATATACTTTTGCACATTCTCCAGTTCCAGTGCTTTTTCCTTTATTTCGTCATCTGACGCAGTTGGAGAGACGGACATTTTCCCGCGAATCTTCCCCATAATCTGCACGACATAAGTTATCTCATCTTTTACCAGGTATTCAGGATCATATTCGGGAATGCCTATCTCATGAACGAGTTTATGATGACTTTCGGAGACTTGGCACAATTCCGAAGGATCTTGTGTTAAGTCGTAACTATAGTAATTGCCGGAATAAATCCTAAACCACAATTCTTCCGAAATATGCGGAGCAAAGAAATAGAGCAATCGCGGAATGATCATACAGGATTCCGCAAAGATATCTTTTTCCGTTTCTGAAAGGTCTTCCGGTTTTTTAATGGAATAAACATTATTCAGATGTTCCATAATTTGAGCGATGGCAGTATTGAACATCATCCTGTTTTCAATATCATCCAGAACTTTTTTAATAGTAAAATGCGTGCTGTAGCGAAGTTCTTTAATTTCCTTAGAAATTCTTCGCGTTTCTTCGTGTCTCTTCGCGGTTGAATTTTTCTCTGTTGGTGTATATTCGCATGTATTCGCAGTTTCCTTAATCAGTTCCAGGTTATCCTCGAACAATCTCCAGACCCTGTTCAAGAAACGAAATGCACCTTTCACTGCTTCATCGTTCCATTCCACATCTTTATCCGGCGGGGAAGCGAACAGCATGAACACACGCACCGTATCCGCTCCATAACGATCGACAATATATTGCGGATCGACAACATTCCCTTTTGACTTCGACATTTTTGCCCCGTCTTTGGTTACCATTCCCTGGGTCAGCAAACGGGCAAAAGGTTCATCGGATGTAACAAGTCCGAGATCGCGCATAAATTTATGGAAAAAGCGAGCATACATCAAATGCATCACCGCATGTTCGATGCCGCCGATATATTGATCGACCGGCAGCCAGTGATCTGCTTTATTTTTGGAAAACGGTTCGGTATCATTTTTCGGATCCGCATAACGGGCAAAATACCAGGAACTATCCACGAAAGTATCCATTGTATCAGTTTCCCGCTTTGCCGCACCTCCGCATTCGGGACATTTAGTGTTTATCCAATCGGGAACAGAAAGCAACGGATTTTGGGTTGTTTTTCCAAGTTGCACATTTTCCGGAAGAGTAACGGGCAGGTCTTCATCAGCAACGAGAACAGTTCCGCATTTCTCACAATAAACTATCGGGATAGGAGTTCCCCAATATCGCTGGCGGGAAATTCCCCAATCTCTCAGTCTGTAAGTGATGGTTGCTTTTCCTGTTTTGTTCTCTGTCATCCAGTCCGTGATCGCTTTTTGAGATTCGATGCTGTTCATTCCATCGAATTGTTCCGAATTAACGAGGATTCCCGGTTCGATGTATGCTTCCTTCATTTTTTTTAGGACAAGACTCTTTTCCTTATTCTGAATAACGATCTTGATAGGAATATCATATTTTTCAGCAAATTCAAAATCTCTTTGATCGTGTGCAGGAACAGCCATCACGGCTCCGGTTCCGTAATCCATCAGGACATAATTCGTGATCCAGATCTGGACTTTCTTTCCATTTACCGGATTGAGAGCAAATCTGCAGCTGAAAATTCCTTCCTTGATCGTATCTTCCGCAGAACGCGTGATCTTATCTTCATTCATTACCTTATCACAGAATTTCCTGATCACGGAATTTACCGGTTCATCTTTCAGCCATTCAGTAACGAGCGGATGTTCAGGTGGAAGAGCCATAAAAGTGCAGCCGAAGATCGTATCGGGCCGGGTGGTGAAAACTTTGATGATCTCCTCCGAATCTTCCAGCTTGAACCACATTTCCGTGCCGTAACTTTTCCCGATCCAATTTGTCTGCATGGTTTTCACTCTTTCGGGCCAATCTATCACTTTGGAAAAATCCAGCAATTCTTCCGCATATTCCGTGATCTTGAAAAACCACTGCTCCAATTCTTTCTGCTGCACGATCGAATCACATCTCCAGCAAGTTCCGTTCTCTACCTGTTCATTCGCCAGCACGGTCTGACAATCGTCGCACCAGTTCACGAAGGACGATTTGCGATAAACCAGACCTTTCTCATACATTCGTTTGAAGAACCATTGTCCCCATTTGAAATAATCGGGATGACAGGTACTGACTTCCCTTTCCCAATCGAATCCAAAACCGATGCTGTCGGATTGTTTTCGCATTATTTCGATATTCTCGTCTGTTGACTTGCGGGGATGTGTGTTATTGTCGATAGCAAAATTTTCCGCGGGAAGTCCGAAAGAATCATAACCCATCGGCTGCATCACATTGAATCCCTGGGTCAATTTGTAGCGTGTGATCGCATCTCCGATCGAATAATTGGAAACATGTCCCATGTGCAGAACTCCGGAAGGATACGGGAACATGGAGAGCACATAATATTTCGGCTTGTCCGAATTATCGTTTGCCTGGAAAATCTTCCGCTCCTGCCAGACTCTCTGCCATTTTTTTTCTATTTCATTGAATGGATATTCCATAATTTTTTCTCCTGTATCACTACCGTCCCGGTGGTTCTTTATTTATTTTCGATTGGACTGTATCGGAATTTCAATCTTTTATAAACCTCCAAGGTTTGCCCATCCTTGAAGGTTTTAAATCAATCGTGTTACGAAGTTATATTCTATATTCCCATCGGGACGACGGGGATACTGTATTATTATCGATGATTTTTAAAATGTGGTTATGTATTTGTAATATCTCCTCAAACGAGGAGTAAAAGATGATGGATGGGAAATATTTTCGAGCATGCGAACATAAAACCCTGGTGAAAATTCATTTCAAACATTTCCCTCCTCCTTCGTTTTTTCCTGTGTCAGATTTGAAAGGGAAAAAAATCGGTCAAATGTTTTTAGAAAAAACTTGCCAAATTTTTAAAATTTAGCAAGTTAAATCCCGGATAAGGAGGTCATCATGAAAATGATAAAATTTTTCAACGAGAGGATCAAATTCTTTTCAATCTTCGACATCAAATTAGCCCAATTAGCATCGATGTTTGTAGTGATCATTCTGATAAAACTAATACCACAAATTATTACATTGGATTATTGGGTTTACATTCTCGGAGTGATCTTATGCGGGATCCGTCCGGTTTATGTGATGTTCTTTAAGAAATGAAAGAATTAATTAAACACCGAAAAACTCTGAAATATACTGATAGTAATGTACAATTGCGAAACTGTGGAAATATTTAAATTTGTTCGTTTTGTTAGTATTGTTCGTTGCTAAACAGGAGATTGATATCGAAAAAATAGTAGTTATCGGAGGAGGAGCAGCCGGAATGACAGCAGCAGGAATAGCTGCTGAAAGAGGATTGGAAGTAACAATTATCGAAAAGAACCCGCTTCTTGGAAAGAAACTGCTCATCACCGGAAAAGGCAGATGCAATCTAACGAAATATTGCGAAGTTCCCGAATTGATCAAAAATGTTCCGGTAAATGGAAAATTCCTGACCAATGCTTTTTATCGGTTTTCTGCTTTTGATACGATCGAGTTCTTCAATAAATTAGGTTTGGAAACAAAGATCGAGAGAGGGAATCGCGTCTTTCCGAAATCTGGCAAGGCGTCGGATGTTGTTTTGTGTTTAGAAAATTATCTGAAAAAAAATAAAGTCAGGATCATTCATAAAAAAGTTAAAAGTATTACAAATAACTTATCCGGATTTGAAATAACTTTGTCTGGAAATGTGATTTTATTTTGTGATAAAATGATCATTGCTACAGGAGGAAAATCTTATCCTGGAACCGGTTCGACCGGAGACGGTTATAAGTTTGCTCGAAAATTCGGACATACAATTATTCCGCAAAAGCCATCACTTGTCCCGATTGAAACGGAAAATTTTTATAAATCTCTGCAAGGTTTATCTTTGAAAAATATAGCGATCCAAATTTTTGATAAAAGCAGGAAAAAAGTTTATGAAGATTTCGGTGAAATGCTGTTCACGCATTTCGGAGTATCCGGTCCGGTCATACTATCGGCAAGTTCTCATGTTCGCCATCTCGATCATCATCTTCTTAAAATCGATCTGAAAGCTGCATTATCACCGGAACAACTCGATAAGAGGATGCAAAGGGATTTCCAAAATGATCCAAATAAATCTTTAGAAAATGTCTTGAAATTACTCTTACCAAAAAAAATGATACCGAAAGTAAGCGAGTTGTCAGAAATCACCGGCAAAGAAAAGGTCAATCAAATTACAAAAGAAGAACGGAAAAGGATCGTTCTTGTTCTAAAAAACCTGACGATTGAACTGGAAAAATTCCGACCTTTGAAAGAAGCAATCATTACTTCCGGTGGAGTAGATGTTAATGAGATCGATCCCAAAACTATGGAATCAAAACCGGTGAAGGGACTTTTCTTTGCCGGAGAAATTATCGATGTCGATGCTTATACAGGTGGATTTAATTTGCAGATTGCCTGGAGTACGGGATATGCGGCTGGGATGAGTTGCTGATTATTTTTTAGATTGTGAATAACCTAAATTTTCCAAATCGCAATAGCTTGTCTTGCCATCCATTTTTGATGTTTATTCAAATTTGATTCATTCCATTCGGAATATTCCTCTGAAATTTTTTTTGTTATTTCAAATTCATTATTTTTGTATAATTCTTTTTTTTCAGAGAAGTCTTTATTACCGATTTTTCTATTGTCTGACTTGGATAAAAGAGTATGATTCCCTAATCTAAATGTGAATTGATCATCTATAAACTGCTCCCATCCTTCTTCCGGGTTTTCCGGAAAAATATGCTCGATACTATATTTTTCACTTTCAAAATCATATTCTTTATGGGAAAGGTGTTTTTCTAATTCAGATAAAATAAATTTCACTATTTTTTTATTACGAGTACTCGATGTTCTAATTACTTTATACGAAAAAGATGCTCTAAATGAACCATCATTAATATAAATATTTCGTTTTAAATATGCGACGATTTCTTTGATTGTAATGTCTTTGTTTTCAGATATTTTTAAAGCGATTTTATTATATACAATTTCCTGTTCATTTGGATTTAATCCTCCGATTACATTATAACGAAATGATATTATATAAATAACATTTAAAAGCTTCGTGAAATCATTCGTGTTAAGAATTTTATGAGCAGAAATGAGCATGGAAAAAGGTTGTCGCAAATTAAAAAGTTTTATTAGTTCGATATATTTTTCCTGATCTTTTTCCCATAATTCGTCATTAGGATTCTTAAGTGCCAGGTATATATCTGCATTTGCGTCGATCTTCCTGAGCAAATCAAAAACATCCTTTTTGTTCTTAATATTATTGCGTATTGTTTTGAATAAGTCACTTTTTCTAACAATTGGATTGAAACTATTCCAAAAATATCGAAGAAAGGTTGGAAAATCTTCAGCACCGAGTTTTCCAACAATATTCTGCCATCGATTATCAAGATTTTCGATTTCTAAAGATGTACTCGATCTGTCATTATCGATAATTGAAAATAAATAGTTCTTTAATAAATCAGTCGCAGAGAGTTTAACTCCCCTGGCATTAAGAGTCTCAAAAACTTTGAATGCATTAAGTTCATCTCCCACAATAATATTCGTAAAAACCAATTTATCCGAAAGAGTATCGATGAACCTGGCAAATTCTTGTCCATTTTTCTGATGTTTAAAATGTTTATCGAGTTTTAGATAAAACCATTCGAATCCTTTTTTTAATAATTTGTTTGATAATTTAAGACCTCTTTTGGGAAGTTCATGCAATGGGACTAAATAATTTTGATAAAACTCATCATTATTCCTATTTAATTTCAGTTTACTTTTTGCTACTAATGAAACAGGATCAAGATAACCAATATATGAATTTCGAAATTGCTCGATCCTTTTCCTATTATTTTCACTTTCATTTCCCCGCTCGATCAGTTCGGAAAGATGTTTCAATATTGCTAGAATAATCAAACTGATAGTAGTTAATCTTTGTTGACCATCGATAATCGTGAATGTTTTATTATCATCAGATTGTAAAACTAAATAACCCATATAATGAAACGGTTCCGCATCTTTAGAAAATAAGCCGATAAAATCATGCCAGAGATCATCCCAATGTTCCTCCGACCAGGTATAATCTCTTTGAAATCTGGGAACGATATAAGAAATATCATTACCAAAAAGTTTTCTATATGAATCATTCGATGTATTAAAATTTATCGAGCTCATAATTAACTCCTCCAAAGTAAACAATAGATTTGAGGATTATATGTCAAATAAAAATTCATCTTCGTGTTTCTTAGTGTTCTACGCGACTAATAAACAAACACGACACCAGAATTAGGAAATATCCATTCCTTTTTTTTTGATGATACTGTAATAGAATCTTCCTGGTATTTTATATCAGGAAACTTCATCTGTCCAGAAAAAATCGGAACTGCTTCCACATCTTCCAGAACATTATTATAAATGAATTTAATATTCACACCTTGTGTAATTTCCGTGATGTAGATTCCCAATTGATGCGAATTTTTAGGATATAAAGTCTGCGTTGAAATCGAGAATTCGACTTCTTTTCCAATCAGCACTTGAAGTCGCGGATGATAACATTTTATCTCGATACAACCGTCAGAAATTTTCAATTCATTATATAATTCGATATCATTAATCTTAACAGAAGTAACATTGAAAAACTGCGGATCAAGATCGAAGTTATTGTCCAGAAGCCAGCGGTATTCAACATCTCGACGCAGGAAATATTTCTCAAGTTGTCTTTCATTTTTGGCACAAGCAACATAAAAATATTCCTGTTGAAGTTTTTTGGTAAAACTTAGAGTCGTGCTGGTTTGGAAGTAATCATCAAAAAACTCCCTTTTATTCTCCCTTATGAAGGGAGATTCATTAGACATTTTGATAATTTGGAATTCAACAGTATGTCGAAAATTTCTCCGATAATAGATTTCCCGATCCTTCTCTACAAAAAATCTTTTGAGAATATCCCGATAGATCAGTTCTGAAATTTCTTTGCTCTGCAGACGCTGTGCGATGGCAGTTTCGATGATATTGCTTAATTTTTTATCCGAATAATCTTTGGAGACAAATTCCCTTCGCAGAAGCGGAGAATATCTGATCATTTTATCATTTTCGAAATAATATCTTTTTGCTCTTCTTCCGATCTGGCAGAGAATTTCGTAACTGGAACCACGATACAATTTCGTCAGGTTTTCTGCTCTGATAGAATTATTTTCAGCTCCGAGAAGAATAACTTCTACTCCTACTTTTACTTCCGAAATTTTTGTAATATCGATCGCGATCATATCCATACTAACTTTACCTATAACATCGCAAAGTTGATTTTGGATGAGGACTTTTCCTTTATTCGAAAGCAGGAAATCATAACCGTCAGCGTACCCGATCGGTAGAATCGCGTATCTTAAATCTTTCTCTGAAATATAAGTTTTGTTATAACCGATAGCATCACCTGTTTCTGCAGTTTTGATCTGACTGATGCGTGACTTAAAAGTCATTACCGGTTTCAAATTGATTTTTGTTTTTAGAGAATCAGCCGTATAAATTCCGTAAGATAGTAAGCCGATGCGGACTAAATTTGCATATTTATTTTTAGAAGTTATGACTCCGCTGCTGTTAGCAATATGAATATATTTTGATTGGAAATCGAGTTGCTTAAGAATTTTCTCGAATCTATCGCTTTGAAATTTCGTGTATTTATCATCGTTTTCAGCAGCAGAAAAATGTGAGAAAATTCCTTCGATTTGCAGGTTTTCTAATTTTTGGATTTGCCGGATTTTTTCTTCAGCATCATTATAATAAAATCCGCTGCGTCCCATTCCTGTATCGATGTTGATGTGAACAGGAATCTTTTTTGATGTTGAACTGTTCAAATGTTCCGCAAATTCGAGAGATGAAATGGTTGGAATTAAATTGTTTTCGATTATTGATTTAATTTCCGAATTTATAGATGGTGAAAGAATCAGGATTGGTTCGGAGATTCCCTGGTAACGGAGGATTGAGCCTTCATCGGCATTGGCAACTCCGAAAAATCTAACTCCGCATTTGATCGCTTTTTTTGTGATTTCGAATGCTCCGTGACCATAAGCATCTGCTTTTATGATCTGCATTATTTGCGTATTTGCAGGAAGAAATTTCTTTAATTCGTTTAGATTATGCTCAAAATTAGTAAGATCAATTTCTGTCCAACTTCTATCGTTTTGCATTTTTTTTCACCACCAAAACACGAAGACACAAAGGAATTGTAAGATTCTCAAATTCATAGTATTCCTTATTGGATATTCTAATTTTTTTTATCTTCTTCATAATTCTTCAATCACTAATCAATATTCGCTATTCTTCTTTTCTTTTCACCACAAAGGAATATTTAATCTTCAATATTAAATATTCAATTTCTCAAGTTCCTCGTTAAATGCTGTAACAAGAAATCTCGTCATTACAAATCCGTTAAAATCCGTGAAAATCCGTGAGCAAAAATCAAAAAAACTTCGCAGCCAGATCTGCCAGTTGTGAGCGTTCTCCTTTATCGAGAGTTACATGACCGACGATTTCTTCATTCTTGAATTTTTCGACAACCAAACTCAATCCGTTACTTTCTGAATCCAAATACGGAATATCTATTTGATACGGATCTCCTGTCAGGATTATTTTTGTACCTTCTCCTGCTCGAGTTATTATCGTTTTCATTTCGTGCGGAGTCAAGTTCTGGGCTTCGTCGATGATCAAATATTGCTCCGGTAAACTTCTGCCGCGAATATATGTGAGAGGTTCGAGTTCGATAAATCCGAAATCGAGATAATCTTTTAAGGAGGGTTGCTTTTTTCCGAAAACCTTACCGTTGTCATTATCTTCTTTTTCATTTCGGTGCGAGAGCAGGATTTCCATGTTATCGTAGATCGGCTGCATCCAGGGATTGAATTTCTCGGATTTTGTACCCGGCAGATAACCTATATCTTTTCCCAGAGGAAAAATCGGACGAGATACTACCAGCCGTTTGTAGTTATTATTTTCCACAACCTGGTTCAATCCTGCCGCCAGAGCGATGAGTGTCTTTCCGGTTCCTGCTATTCCGACCAGACTGACCATTTTAACAGCAGGATCCAGAAGCAGGTCAAACGACATTAACTGCTCATCATTCTTTGCTTTAATGCCGTAAAGTTCTTCTCCTTTATAAAATTGCAGAGGATAAAAGGTATTATTTTCAATGGAATAGCGCGTAATCATTTCAGATCGTTCCGCTTCTGATTTTGTATAAAATTTTACAAATTGGTTGGGAAAGAATTCACCGAAATTATTCGTAATAAACTGTTTTTCTTTCAATTCCTTCAACAAATCATGTTTGATATCGATCTTGCTAGAACCTGTATACAGTTCCTGGAAATTGATCTTATCCGATTCATAATTTTCAGATTTCAACCCGATGGCATCTGCTTTGATGCGAACATTTGCATCTTTGGAAACCAGAATAACACTCGTATCTTTTTCTTTTTTGTGGATATAGAAAGCAGTTCCGATGATCAGGTTATCATTCGTATCTGTGATCAAAATATGATTGGCAGTCTCCGAAATATGACGGCTCAACATAACTTTGATCGTGCCGCCGTGTTCGGTTTTCACACCTTCCTGTAAACTGCCCTGAATACGCAGATCATCCAAAAATCTTCCAATCTGTCTGGCATTTCTTCCTTTCTCATCCAATCCTCGTTTGAAATTATCGATTTCTTCGATCACGGTTATGGGGATCACGACCGTATTTTCACCGAATGAGAACATGGACTGCGGATTATGGATCAAAACATTCGTATCCAATACAAAGGTCTTTTTACTCATTCACACTCCTTCATTTTATCATAAATAAATATCTTTCGGAGGTTTCTTAAATATTAATTATTCCTAAGAAACTCGTTAAGAGAAGAGTTCCTACGATAGAAAACATCCGGCAGCTGCCGGTCCGGATGACAAAATCTAAAAAACTGTATTCAATAAAGATGAATTTAAGTTTCATCATACCTACAATTTTTTTTTCAAAATTCCATTTTTTTGTCAATTCTTAAATTTCGGAATTTACTTAAAAAAATCTTGCATTAAAGATATGGATAAATTTCCTGACTTCTTTGGATGAATAAAAAATTCAGGGAGGAAAATTCATGAAAGTGATCGAAGGGAACCTTATTTCCAAGAATTCTAAATATGCGATCCTGGTCAGCAGATTCAATGAATTCATCAATAAGAAATTATTGGAAGGTGCAGTCGATTGTCTTGTTCGGCACGGAGCTAAAGATGACGAGATCGTTGTGATCAGGGTTCCGGGTGCTTTTGAACTTCCAATCGCTGCTCAAAAAACAGCAAACTTAAAAAAGTATGATGCTGTTATATGCCTGGGAACTGTTATTCGCGGAGCAACTCCGCATTTCGATTATATCAGCGCGGAAGTCAGCAAAGGAATCGCAAATGTCGGCTTGAAAAGTGATAAACCCGTCATCTTTGGAGTATTAACAACCGATTCTATCGAACAAGCGATCGAGAGAGCTGGTACAAAAATCGGGAACAAAGGCTGGGATGCTGCTCTTTCTGCTATTGAGTTGGTGAATTTGTTCGGGAATATCAAGTAAACCAATTTGCTAACTTGATAGCAGGAACAAGATCGGAATCTTGTTTTGCTAAATGAGAATCGGAACAAGTTCCGAACTACAGGATCTTTAAAATGGGAATACGCAGAAAGGGTCGTGAAATTGCAGTGCAATCTCTTTATTCTCTAAATTTCTTTGAGAAACATTATATTGAAATATTAGAAGATATTTCCACTCGCAAGGAAATAAAAAAAAGTAAAAAGATATTTGAATTTGTAGATTCCATCCTGAAAAGTACAATTGAAAATCTTCCTGAAATCGATAAAAATATCAGTCAACATTCTACTAACTGGTCCATCGATAAAATTGCTGAGTTGGACCGATGTATTCTCCGTGTCGCTGTAAATGAAATGCTCTTTACGGAAACTCCGCATGCAATAATTATCGATGAAGCCATAGAAATTTCCAAAAAGTATTGTGCGGAAAATTCCTGTAAATTTATCAATGGTATTTTGGATGCAATTTCCTGGGAATTAAAGAATAAAAAACAGGAGTGATATTGAGTATCATTTTGTCCGGCAGCAGCCGAGTAAAATGAAAACTTTCTTAGCTACTTATCAAAAATGGGAAAAAAAATTAATTGTTGTATCGGAGTGATCGTTTATAATGAGGTTGCTAATATCGAAAAACTTTTAGAAGCGCTCCTCGAGCAGAAATTAGATAAAATTGCGATCAGAAATATTATCGTGATTTCGAGTGCTTGCACCGATGGGACAGACGAAATTGTAGAGAATTTTGCTAAAAAAAATAAAAAAATAAAACTGATCACAGAACCTGAAAGAAGAGGAAAATCAGCTGCGATCAATAAATTTATTACTGCTTCCGAATCGGATATATTGATCATCGAAAGCGGCGATACGATCCCGGCAAAAGATACGGTCGAGAAGATGGTCGTTCCTTTTTTTGAAGAAAAAATTGGAATGACGGGCGGAAGACCGGTTCCGGAAAATGATCCCAAAACTTTTATTGGATACAGTGTGAACCTTTTATGGAAATTACATCATAAAATGGCTTTGATCTCACCAAAATTGGGAGAGATGGTTGCTTTCAGAAAGATATTTGAAGCAATCCCGGAAAAAAGTGCAGTCGATGAAGCGAGTATCGAAGCGATAATGAAAGAAAATAACCTGAAATTGAAATATATTCCGGAAGCGATCGTTCATAATAAAGGACCGGAAAATATCAAAGATTTTATCAAACAGAGAAGGAGGATTGAAACCGGGCATTTATGGTTGATGGAAACTGAAAATTATGAGGTCAGTTCGCAAAATCCGAAAATTTTATTAAAATTAGCGATTTCGGAAATTATGGAAAATCCTTTTAAAATCCATTTTCTGTTCGGAACGATCTTATTAGAAATTTACAGCCGTTTTCTCGGTTGGTATGATTTTAAGATCAAAAAGAAAAATCCTTTTAAATGGGATATTGCTGAATCGACGAAGAAATTGAAAATTTAATATTGATTATTGAAAATTGAATAATGAATCCTAAAGAAATACTTATTAAATATTTAGAAAAGTGGCATCAGATTGAAAGGAAAGGAAAGAGTTTTCTAAAAATTAATTCCACTGCTTTTTTATATTTGCGATCTAGTAAAAATCTAAACGCAAGCAAACAGATTCAAGGTAAATTCTATTTTGGAATAACTCAAAGTGAATTAGAAAAATATTCGAATGAAAATGTTTTTATCGTTTGTATTTGCGAACTTTCTGAAAAAAAGACAGATTATATAGTTTTTTCTCAAAAAGATTTTAATAAAATTAAAGAAAAAATTAAGGTAACATCAGGACAGTGGAAACTTAATATATTCAAAGAAAACGACAATAACTACTACTTAAAATTAACAGGTTTGGAGAAAATCAATATTACTGAATATATCGATTATTTTGATATTACACCACAAGAATTAAAGCAAAAATTTGTTCCAACTTTAAATATTTTGGAAAAAAAAGACGATGATTCAGATGAAAACATTGAAGTTGAAGATAGTCTAATTCATAGAATCAAGCGTTATTCTAAAGATAGCGAAAATTCATATTATTTTGAAGAAGTAATCGCTGAATACTTTTCGAAATTAGGATTTATTTCGGAAAAAATCGGAGGTTCAGGTAATACAGATATCCTTATAAAAGAACCTTACAAATTCATAATCGATACAAAAAGTACAAAATTACCATCGATCAACAAAGTAAATTTTACCAGAATCAAAAGACATAGAGAGATGAACGATGCGAAGTATATGATCATAATTGCAGACAAGTTTCAAAAAGCAGTTATTCAGGATGCAATTATGGAAAATGCTTGTTTACTAACTGTTGAAATTCTGGAAAAACTTTATTATTTGAATCAGAAAAGATGTTTTTCACCATTTGAATTAGAGATTATTTTTTCAAAAATTGGACTTATAAATGAAGATGATTTGGAATATCTTTTAGAAAATACATATCGAGAAAATGAATTTTTGGATTCAGTCAGAAATGTTATTAAAAATATGGATTTCAATTTTAAATCTTTCGATGAAATTAAGGGAAGAATCGATTTTTATTGTGAATCACACCTTCAACTTAAAGTTCCGAAAGAAAAAATTTTAAAAATATTAGAATTTTTAAATAATGATTTTCTTCAAATAGTTAAGAAAGAAAATGAAAAATATAGAATAAATTACCTATTCCAAAATGCAATTTTGAAAATTAATAATCTCTTTAATTTTAATAAAATCGATTATAATAAAATGAATACTTTTGAGAATTATTTTAAATTGAAATGTCCTAAATGCAAAGAAATATTTGGAGTAGCGGGTGATTTTTGGGGAGTAGTTACTTGTCCCTATTGCAGTGAATATGTTGAAGGATAACCAATAATGCTTGAACTTCTCCCTAAAATCCTATTATACAAACTCAACAGGCTTTACAGACATCCGAAAATCCTGCCGATGAATTACACGGTCAGTCTGCTTTATACCTGCAATTCCAAGTGTAAAACCTGTAATATTTACAAGAAAAAAGCAGAGAACCTGACAGTTTCCGAATATAAAATAATTTTCAAAAAAATCGGTCATTCTCCATACTGGATAACCTTGAGCGGAGGAGAACCTTTTTTACGAAAAGATATTGTCGAGATTTGTAAAATAATCTACAAATATTCCAAACCGAAAATTATCAATATCCCTACAAACGGAATACTTACTGCTAAGATTATCGATGATGTGCGTGCGATCGCTCATTATTGTAAAAAATCGCAGATCATTATAAATTTATCCATCGACGGCATCGGAAAACAGCATGATGAAATTAGACAGGTCGCGGGAAATTACAAAAAGGTCATTTCTACTTTCCATAAACTTAAAGGATTAAAATTAAATAACTTAACTGTTGGAATCCACACTGTTATCTCCAAATTTAATGTTAAAGATTTTGCTCGTATTGCTAATAATCTGATGGCTCTGGAACCGGATTCTTATATTACGGAAATTGCCGAAGAAAGAAACGAACTCGATACAATGAATGCGGAGATCAAACCGGATCGGCTTTTATACAAATCAGCCATAGATTTCCTTGTACACCGTATAAAAAATGGAAATTATCAAGGAATGAGCAAGATCACGCAAGCATTCAGGATCGAGTATTATAACTTGGTGAAAAAAGTTCTTCGAGATAAAACGCAAATTATTCCCTGTTTTGCCGGAATTGCATCTGCTCAAATTTCACCGGATGGAGAAGTCTGGTCTTGCTGTATCAAAGCGGAATCCATGGGAAATCTGCGAAACCTCGATTACAATTTCAGAAAGATCTGGTTCGGTAAAAAACTCGATCGAGAGAGAATTTCCGTTAAAAATAAGGAATGTTTTTGTCCGCTGGCAAATGCTTCCTACACAAATATGTTGATGGATTTTCCAACCTTGTTCATGGTTTTTTATCGCAGTTTTATCAAATGGTGGAATTAAAGTTGAAATTGTTGAACCGGTAGAATTAGTTGAATTTGGAAAATTATGATAAATTTAATTGCTCATTCCGAAACAGAAAAAAGCAACCTGGTTTTCACGGATTTCTTTCCGGGACAGGATATCAATCTCATTTTACTGACGCATAATCTCGAGGAAAGTGAATTCCTGAACCAGATGAATTCTCATATTTTAGAAAGACTTATGCACTTGAATCTCGAGGATGTTCCCAGAAAAGATCTGGAACAAATGTTAAAAGAATTCTTTATTGAATTGAACTGGCAACTCTATTCCAAATTCCGAAATACTCAAACTATGGAATTCGGAATTTCCCTGCTTTTGATGATCATCGTAAAAGATGAAATTTATCTGGTCCAATTCGGCAGGATGTTGTGTGGAAAAATCAAGAACGGAGAACTCGAATTTATTGGTAATGATGGGAAAAATCTTGCTGTAAAGAGCAAATTGGAACTTTATCTTCTCGGAGCAAAAGATAAAAATATAACTACAAAAATTCATACATTCAAACTTGAATGCGGTGAAATTTTATTCACTATTCCTTCGACAAAATTTGAAGAATTAAATAAGGCTCTTTGTAGAAATGAGTGGGTAATTAAAATTAATTGATTAAAAATCTATA
>CAZFPK010000070.1:0-1531 GCA_964521025.1 uncultured Candidatus Cloacimonadota bacterium
TGAACTATACAAATGCCGATGGCGGAACGATTTATACAATTTCTGAAGATGGGAAATTCCTCGATTTTAAAATTATCTGCACTCTCTCAAAGAATTTGAAGCTGGGAATAGCAGATATGAAAAAATGGCCGAGTATTCCTTTGTTTGATGAAAACGGTAAAAAAATAATGAAACATTTCGCATCTTATGTAGCCAACACCGGTAAATCCGATAGCATCGATGATGTTTACAATCAAAATATTTATGATAATAGCGGAACAAAAATATTTGATAAAGCAAATGATTATCACTCGAAATCCTTTGTCGCAATACCTTTGAAAAATCACGAGAATGATGTCCTGGGAGTGATCCAACTAATAAACGCAACGGATAAGAACGGGAAAATCATATCTTTTACCGAACAACACATCACAATGTTGACTTCGTTAGCCTCACAAGCCGCGATCGCTTTGACAAATAAAAAATTGATCGAAGGTCTGGAAAAACTTTTAAATCAATTTATAAGAAGCATCGCAAAAGCAATCGACCATAAATCTCCATACACAGGAGGACACATTTCCAGGGTTGCATCATTAACAGAGCAATTAGCAAAAGAAATAAATGAAGATAAAAAAACATTCAAAGATATAAATTTCTCCGAAGATGAATTCCAGGAAATAAGCATTGCCAGCTGGATGCACGATATTGGCAAGATCACAACACCAATCTATATTATGGATAAAGCAACAAAATTGGAAACTATGCTCGATCGTATTTCGCTCGTTGAAACCCGTTTCGAAATGATAAAATTAGCTGTCAAACATGATATTTTAACAAGTGATAAAAAACAAAAAGCCGAACTAGAAAAACTTATAATCCAGTTGGATGAAGATTGGGAATTCCTCCAGAAAGCCAATCTCGGTGGTGAATTTATGAAGGACGGAGATGTCAAAAGGATTGATAGAATTTTTGAATTCTGTTATGAGTTCGACGGAAAAAAACATACATTACTTACCGAAGATGAAAAGACAAATCTAACGATCAGAAGAGGAACATTACTCTCCGAAGAGATCAATAAAATGCGGGAACATGCTGTTGTTACTCATGAAATGCTGAATCAATTGACTTTCCCGAAAAAATATAAAAATGTTCCTCTTTATGCCTCTGCACATCATGAAAAACTGAATGGAAAGGGATATCCTTTCCATTTAACTGCTGAAAAACTCCCTCTTCAATCACGGATAATTGCAGTTGCAGACCTTTTTGAAGCGTTAACTGCTGCAGACAGACCATACAAAAAAGGTAAATCTTTATCTGAAACCTTTAAAATTCTAGGCTTTATGGCAAAAGATAATGAAATCGATAAAAAAATATTAAATATCCTCATTGATTCAGGAGTTTATCGAGACTATGCAAAAAAATTCCTCAAACCGGAGCAGATAGATAATATTGACCTTGAGAAAATAAAAGCAATGTATTAGAGAGGAGAAAGGATAAAGGAGTTAGGAGTTAGGAGTTAGGAGTTAGGAGTTAGGAGTTAGGAGTTAGGAGT
>CAZFPK010000070.1:1631-15732 GCA_964521025.1 uncultured Candidatus Cloacimonadota bacterium
AGGAGTTAGGAGTTAGGAGTTAGGAGTTAGGAGTTAGGAGTTAGGAGTTAGGAGTGAGGAGTGAGGAGTGAGGAGTGAGGAAAAAAAATAAATTATAAATGAGTAAAACATAATATTCATCAATTACCAGACGCTGTCTTATTAGTTACTTTAATATAACAAATGAATTTATCAAATAATCATTTAAAAGAGCTTGTCAGGCTCAAACAAAGAAAATTCCGAGAATTAGAGAGAAAAGTCATGGTCGAAGGGTTCCGGTTAATTGAACAACTCTGTAAAAATGGAATTAAATTAGATGAAATTCTCATTTCCAGTCCGGAAAAATATAAATGGAAGAAACTTAATTATGAGAAAGTTTTTTTTGCTGAACAATGGCAGATTGAAAAACTTTCCTCGACAAAAACACCACAAGAAATTACCGGATTGGTTAGTACTGTTCCTATTCCTTTAAAAGAAAAACGATTTTTACTTTATCTCGATAGGATCAGAGAACCCGGTAATCTGGGAACAATCATCAGAACAGCAACCGGAGCCGGAATTTCAGGGATTGTTCTCTCTCCCGGATGTTGTGAAATCTACAATCCAAAAGTCATTCGCGCATCGATGGGAACTGTTTTTTCCTTTCCAATTGAAATTCATGATCAGCCGTGGTTAAAAAAACAAAACAGCAAAATAATTGCAGCATCATTAGAAAATGCGGATAACCTCTTTAAAATGGAAAAATTCAAAAATAATGTTATTTTAGTACTTGGTTCGGAAGCCGATGGGATTTCAAAAAAAATCATGCAAATTGCGGAGCATAAAATTAAAATCCCGATTTCCAAGAATATCGAATCTTTGAATGTATCTGTTACCGCAGGTATTTGTATTTATTTTCTGAAAAATCTCCAATCCTGAATGAAAAATCCATTTCCTCATTTAACAAACAAAAAAATCTGGTTGGCACCTCTTGCCGGTTTGACCGACAACTCCTTCCGCACGATCTGTAAAAAAATGGGAGCGGATGTTGTGGTCAGCGAAATGATCAGTGCTGACGGGCTTTTTTTTAATAAAAGAAGAAGCATAAAATACGTTGAGTTTTCTGATTTTCAGAGACCTTTCGGGATTCAACTCTTTGGTTCGGAACCTGAAATCATGGTCAAAGCTGCGGAAATTGTTCTTGAAAAAAAGCCTGATTTTATCGATCTAAATATGGGTTGTCCGGTCAGGAAAGTTGTCAAAAGAGGGGCAGGCTCTGCTTTGATGAGAAATCCTGAAACTGCAGTCGAAATTGTCCGGGGAATGAAGAAAATTCTAACAAATATTCCTTTATCCGTAAAAATCCGTTCCGGCTGGGATGTTCAAAATATTAATGCTATCGATTTCGCAAAAAAACTTGAACAGGCAGGAATCGATTTGATCTGTTTACATCCCAGGACAAAAACACAAATGTTTTCCGGGAAAAGCGACTGGAATTTGATCAAAGAATTAAAAGAGAATCTTGCTATTCCGGTAATCGGAAATGGTGATATAAAAACGGTTCATGATGCCCAAAAAATGTTCAAATTTACTAAATGCGATTCTATCATGATCGGCAGAGGAGCAATTGGAAAACCATGGCTTTTCAAAGAAATAAAAGATTTTTTATTGACTGGAAAAACTTCAATAATAAATTTTGCCTGGAAATTGGAAGTAATAAAAGAACATCTTTCATTATCGATTTTAGATAATGGAAAAACAAAGGCAATCAGAGAAATGAGGAAACATTTATTGCAATATACAAAAGGTTACAAAAATAGTGCCGAAGTTAGAAAACTAATTAATTATTGTACCGATGAAATAGAAATAATCTCACATTTGGAACAATTGTTTTTAAAACAAGGCGAACACTTAAAATGAAAAGAATAAATAATATCATCTGGCAAGCTAAACTGGAAAAGAGAAGAAACTGGTTAAAAGCAACAAAACTTCTTCAGGACGGAATCCGGGAATTTCCATCAGAGGTTTCTCTATATCAGGAACTGGCTGAAATCTATTATGCAAAACGCTTGACCAGGAAAGCCATCTCCATCTACCAGAAAGCTCTCTCCTTCAAACAAAACGAGGACTTTATACGCACAAGAATCGGAAACTGTTTTTTATCCTTAAACGAATATAGAATTGCCCTGGATTATTATAAAAAAACTGAAATAGAAACACCGGAACTTCTTTATAATATTGCGTTTGCATATTCAAAAATCAACCGTATCGATGATAGTATAGAAATTTTAAAAAAAGTGATAACCTTAAAATTAACATCGGAAATACCTTTTGTTTTTTTAGCCGAATTATTTTTTATGAAAAAGCAGTTTGAGACAGCTATCGGATATTTGAATAAAGCAGAAAGTATTTTTGGAAAACAAGGTACTTTTTACTACTTAAAAGGGCTGGCATACTCAAATCAGAAAAACTGGTTAAAAGCCTATGTTGAATTCCAAAAAGCAGAAAAACTAAAAGCTAATTCATCACATTTTTATAGATTGTACGGTATTGCCAGCGAAAAGATAGGTAGAACATCCCAAGCTATCGATAACCTCCTCAACAGTATCAGAATATCACCGACAGATCCGGCAAATTATATTGAATTGATCAAGATTTACCTTGCTCATGATCGAATACTGGAAGCATATCGAGTCGTTCAAAGTTCGCAAAGAAATGTTCCTCTTTCATTTTCTCTATCCCTTCTTCATCAGCAGATATTGAACAGATTGGATCAGAGAAGTGAGAGATATTAATCTGTGGAAAAATGAAAAAAAGAATTTTGATTGTCGAAGATGAGAAGATAATTGCTGAAGATATCAAGCAATGTCTCATTAATTTCGGTTATGAAGTTGTTGGTCTGGCAATCAGAAGTGATGAAGCAATTCGGAAGGCTAAAGATTTAAAACCGGATCTGGTTTTGGTTGATATCTTTCTTGAAGAAAAGCATTCAGGGTTGGTGGCAGCAAAAGAAATCTATCATAAACAGCACATTCCGGTAATCTTTTTAACAGCATATTCGGATGATGAGGTTCTCGAAAAAGCCACAGAATCAATACCTTACGGATATTTAATAAAACCTATAGATGAGAAAAAACTTTTTGCTACCTTGAGAATGACTTTTTATAAAATCGAAAATGAAGAAAAAGTTTTCCAAGATATCTCTGCCCGAAAACAGATAAAGGAAAAACATAGGAAGCGAAAAAAAATCAATGAAATATTCAAAGCAATAAAAGATAAAATCAGTTTCAAATAAAGCACTTTTTGATAAAAAAATCTTGTATCCTGATCTGATCAGATTGAAATCCCGATAAAATTTTTGGATTCAAAGCTGAGTAATTAAATGAAAAAAAGAATGTTAATAGTTGAAGATGAAATAATAATCGCAGAAGATATTAAACAGTATTTAATAAAGTTTGGATATGATGTTGTCGGTATAGTTGATTCCGGTGAAGAAGCAATTGAATCAGCCAAAGAATTGATGCCCGATATGTTACTTGTAGATATCAGGTTGCATAGTGATTTTTCCGGAGTAGATGCTGCCAAAGTAATCCATACCAAATTAAAACTTCCAATCGTTTTCCTGACAGCATATGCTGACGATGAAATCCTTGAAAAAGCAGCCGAATCATTTCCTTACGGTTATCTTTTAAAACCAATCAGAGAACGAGAACTTTATGTTACACTTAAAATGGCTTTCAATAAAATCAAGAATGAAAATGAAATCTTAAATGGACTAAAAACCAGTCCTCCAAAAATCATTGTTCATGAAAAAGAAAAAAAAGAAAGTATTTTCAAAAAAATTTTTAATAAATTATCATCCTGATATTATCCAACATTTACACAAAAAACTTATTAAATAAATTAAACCGGTTATAATGAATAAAAATATTTTCAATTTGATGCGATCCTGTTCTTACATTATAAAAAACAAGATTCTTTGTTTTACATTCTTTCATAAGTCGATATTTATCTTATTAATGCTTTTTTCCTTAATCAATATTTACACTGAAACAATAGCAACTGTAAATTCCTATGAAATAACTTTGGAACAATTGCAGGAAAAAATGCAGGATTACGAAGGTGATTTCGATCTAACATTCTTTCAAATTCGGGAACTTGCTTTGGAAGATTTGATCAATGAACAGATAATTGTCATTTATGCTGAAGAAAACGGGATCACAGTCGATGAGAACGAAGTCGAATCATATTTTATCAATCTACTGGGAAATGATCCCAAACTGCTGACAGATGGCGAATTTGATCCACAAAAATTTGAAAACCTGAAAAAAACAAACCAGGTCAGGAAAATCCTTGCTGAAATGAGAAGGGATATCTTGATCAGCAAAACCGGATCATTGATCCAAAATAATTTCGCTATTTCCGATGAAAACCTTTTACAGCAATTCATCCTGGAAAATGCAGAAGTCGATATCAGTTATGCTCTGATAAATGTCGATGCAGCTAATGTTCCGGTAACATTTTCACCAACTAACGCATTTCACTTTTATCAAAAAAACAAAAGGAATTTTCTCTCTGATAAGGAAATAAAATTAAGATTTTTTATAGTTCCTAAAAAAGAATTTAAAGATTATGTGGAATCTACGATCGATGATCTGATCGCACCTTTTATCTCGGATGACAGCACATTTTCCGAATATGACCTCGATAGTTTGAAATCCGTTTTCATGGAAAAAGAGATAAACAGGTTATGCTTGAATAAAGCGAAAGCAATGAAAGGACTTGTTGATTTAAACCGTATGATACCTTATCCAATGCTGGAGACCGGCTTTATGAAAGAAAATGATATTTTAGGAAAAATTCCTGTTTCAGTCATAAAAAATGCATTTAAGATATGGGAAAACCATTTTTCCGAACCTGTCGAGCTCGAGATCGGATTCCTGGTTTATGAAGTTAAGGAAATTAAGAAACCGGTAAAAACAAATTTGAAAAATGTGTATGAAAAAGTCTGGAAAGCGTATATAAACAAGGAAAAAAATAAGACTGATATTTCAGGATTGAAACAATATTTCCGGAATAATATCGATCAATTTATCGTTCCTGCTGCTTATACCAGAAAAATTTTCATACCTTTTGAAGATTCGATACTCTTTACCAAAATCAAGAATAATTTTAAGAGAAAGGATGAATTAGAGAAAATTTTAGATGAAAATGATCTGAAATCAAATAGTAATGTCATTTACTTAGAGAAATATTCAAACTCATTTCCGATCGATGAAGAGATCGCTACAGACTTTCAAAATGAAAAAGATTTCGGGACCATTAAAGAGGATGATCATCTTGTTTTCTATCATGTTGAATCCTATTTCCCAGAGTTTATTCCTGATTATGATGATATTAAATCCCAGGTAAGGAACCAGATCATCGTTCCTGAAGCAGATACGACAGATTTCAGGGGATATTATCAGTCTCACCTTCAGAATTTTATGAGTCCGGATAGTTTACGGATCGGAGGAGTATTTATCCCGTTTGAACCCGATTCTATCGAGATTTTTTCAGACTCGATCTTCCAATATTATCAAAATAACAGGGATTTTTTTTATCGAGACCAATCCGTTCGCTTTCAGTATATTTTTCATAATAACCGGAAACAGATCGAGAAGATTTACGATCAACTTCTTGCAGGTTATGATTTCGAGATCCTGCAGTACTGCTTTTCCGAAGATTCAATTTATGCTCAAAATGAAATCGTCAGTGTGAAATCACTTCCTCCGGAAATCCAAAATGCTTTTTTGGAAACTCCTGTACACGATTTTACAGAACCTGTTTATATCGATAATGGTTGGCTGATTTTACACAAATTAGAAGAATATCCGGCTGGTATTCCCGGTTTTATCGAGTTGGAAAAGTCGATTTCGGGAAAGCTCAAACTCGAAGAAGCAAAAAAAATTGCACAACTCAAAGCAGAATCGATATTTGATTCGACGACCTATTTCAGCAATTGCTATCGATTCGCAGAAGAAAAATATATTTTTAAATCGGATTTCCGGGAAGCAGATTCCGAATTTAATAAGATCGGTTCGATCGAGAAATACAAAGGAGAACTCCTCCGGCTTTGGAATAACGAAAAATACAGCGGATTGATCACCACCGATAAAGGATGTGCTGTAATTTTCCTCCTGCAAAAAAAGATTGCTGAACAATTGCCGTTCAAGGATGCTTTACCAAAAATCAAAAAGATCTTCAATGCGAAAAAACGATTTGATACAGCCCATAAATTCTCTTTACATTTGAGAAATAAAATTATAACCGGAGTAAATGCGGATTCCCTGCTTTTCTTTTTTGGAGGATGGAAAAAAGAAAAACACCTGACTTTTGAAAGTGAAATTCCCCTTATCAAGATCAGCGATCGTATATTAGAGGATATTTCCAAAAGAAAGGAAGGATATTTCAGTCCGATCATCAAGACTTCCGATAATCATTTAATGTTTTATCATATCGACAGAATGCAGAAAATTTCAAGAGAAGCATTTGAATCGCAGAAAGATAAATTTAAGAAACACATTATTGAGAAAGAATTTTCGAATTGGCTGGAAGAATTCAAGGCAAAAATTGAAATTAAAACAAAATTTGATGAATAATGAAGTTAGTTTTTGTCCGGACCTTTATTTTTTCTTGACACCAAATCAGCGGAAAAAGTTTTTTGCCTCTTGATTGTGGCGGGATAGCTCAGCCGGTAGAGCAGAGGCCTGAAAAGCCTTGTGTCCCCAGTTCAACTCTGGGTCCTGCCACCATTTTTATTTCTGAAAATAATAAAGGAAATAAATGAAAAAAATTAACTTCAAACTTATCCTGCAAATAATTTTTGGCGGAACATTCATTTTCTCGGCTTATTCAAAAATTATTTCTCCCGGATTGTTCGAGATCTTACTTCTCGATAGTGGTTTCTTTTCGAGTAGATTGCCGGCTGCTTATTTTACCCGGTTATTGATCGGATTTGAACTTGCTTTAGGATTACTGATTTTCCAACCGAATTACTTAAAAAAAATTGTTCTTCCGGTTGCGATCGCTTTACTGGTTGGTTTTACACTTTATCTTGGATATACCGGCTTAATTTTGGGCGATAAAGAAAATTGCGGTTGTTTTGGTGAATTGATCGAAATGACTCCGGTCGAATCGATCTTTAAGAATCTCGTTTTTTTGATTGTAGCTATATTTTTATATAGAAGTGTGAAAACAAAAAAGACAAATACAGTATTACCCGTTTCATTAACAGTTGCTTCTTTTATCTTCGTTTTCCTGATCGCTCCGATGACAAATGTGAAAGATTTTAAATTCAGCAAATTCACCCATTTTGAAAGCTACGGTAGAGTCGATCTGGCAAAAGGAGACATTCTTTTGGCAGTTTTCAACCTTGATTGTGATCATTGCCGGGAAGCTGCTGCCGATGTCTGGGAATTGCAGGAGCAGAACTTAAATATTCCGGAAATGTTCGTTCTATTTTACCAGGAAGGTGACCTAACTGTCGATTTTTTTAACGAAACGACAGGAACGATGTTTCCTTTTGCGATTATCGATGAAAACACTTTCTTCGATCTGATCGGGAATTCTCCCCCGCGCATATATTGGCTTCAGGAAGGGAATGTTAAAGAGATTTGGGATGATAATTTTATAGAAAATATGGAGAAGAGTTTTTTGTAATTAACAGAAGAAAATATTTCTTTTTAATTAATCTTTTTATACCTAAAACGGAGTTAACTTGCCGAACGAAAAGATCAAAATGGTTTTCAAAATACAACCGCAGAAAATCGAAAATGAGTATAAAACAAGAAATATAAAAGAAACTGATATCAGTGAAATTGGTGCAGTTATGCTCGATGCTTACAAAGATACGGTCGATGACGAGGGAGAAACTCTCGCAGATGCATGCTGTGAGATCGAGAATGTTCTCAAAGGAAAGTATGGAGAATTCATTTCCGAAGCATCATACCTGGTCGAAGTCGATCATAAAATTTCATCCGTCATACTTCTCAGTTTATTTGAAGGAAAACCTCTGATCACTTATGTATTCACTTCCAAAAAGAATACCGGGAAAGGAATGGCAAAATATCTTATCCAAAAAAGTATGAATTCTCTTTTTGAATTTGGTTATGAAGAATTGATTCTATTTGTTACGAAAAAGAATAATGATGCGATCCGGCTTTATGAGAAGATTGGATTTGAGGATATCTGAATATAAATTTCAATAAACTCTGTAAATCTTTTGAGATTTATAAAAAAAATATCTTGCATATTTAACCATATTTTTTTTAAAAGCAGTAGGAGGAAATAATGATAAATAATATTCATATTAAAAATTTCCGTTTATTTAAAAATCTTGAAATCAAAGATTTAAAAAAAATAAATCTATTTGTAGGTCGGAACAATAGTGGAAAATCAACCATATTGGAATCTATATTTCTAAATATTGGCGCCACAAATGCCGAACTTCCAATAAGAATAAATGCATTCAGAAATTTAGATAGATTAGATGATATTACATTTCGTTCTTTTTTTCACGATTTTAATATTAAAGAACCTATCGAGATCAAAATAAAGAGACAAAATCCTAAAGAATTTAGGAATTTATATATTTCACCACTATTCTCACAAAAAAAAGAAAAAACAATTAAATTGAATGAAATCACAAAAGATGAACATACCGCAATAAATGGATCTTCAATAGAAGGATTACATCATAAGTTTGAAATAAAAAAATCTCAAAAAGGTGATTATGAATCATATAATTCCGATATTAGAAAATTTGGACCAAGTTTCAGACTTGATCAACCCATCAATTATGATGAGAAGTATAGAGGAATTTTTCTATCTCCTCGATCTTCACCTCGTGATAATGCGTTAAGATTAAGTAAATTACAATTTGAAAAAAAAACAGAGGATATCATCAAAATTTTGAGAAATATCGAACCAAATTTGAAATCGATATCTCTACTCGATAATAATTATATTTTTGCAGATATTGGAGCAAAAAACTTATTACCGTTAAATTTGTTAGGTGATGGAATAAATAGAATACTAACAATAATATTAGCCTTTTATGATAATCAAGATGGTGTTGTAATGATCGATGAAATTGAAAACGGATTTCATTTTAAATCATTGAAAGTTCTTTGGAAAACGATTTTTGAAGCAACCAAATTATTTAATGTGCAAGTTTTTGCTTCAACTCATTCTTGGGAAAATATTATCTCATTTTCCAAAATCAGCAACGAATTATCCTTTAACAATCTTAAACTTTTCCGGGTAGAAACACTTAAAGGCATAAACCAAATAATCGATTATGATTATGATCTTCTCCAAAATACTATTGAAAGTGAATGGGAGATTAGATAATGCCGATTGGATTAATAAAAGAGAAATTGCTATTTGTCGAAGGTAAGGATGAAGTTAATTTTTTCGATTCTTTATTAAAATTCTTAAATATCGATTTTGTTCAAATTCTTCCTTATGGAGGAAAATATAACTTTCCAAATGAAATTCCCTCGATTGTAAGACATCCGGATTTTCACCTGGTAAAACAAATTGGCTGTATTAGAGATGCAGACAATGATAGCAAGGCAGCTTTTGCTAGTGTTTTTAATACTCTTAAAAAAAATGGATTGGAACCTTCAGCTGAAGTAAACAGATTTTCCCAATCAATTCCTTCGATAGGAATTTTCATAATGCCGGGAAAAGTGTGTAAATCCGGGATATTGGAAGATCTGTGCCTAAATTCTATTAATGATGATGGTATAATAAAATTTGTAGATAATTATTTTGTATGTATCGATAAACCTGCAAAAGAGAAATATAATAATATTTCAAAAAGGAAAATTCAAGTTTATTTAGCGAGTATGGTAGATATTTGTGCAACTGTAGGTTTGGCAGCTAAGAAAAAATATTGGAATTTTGAGTCTGAAGTTTATGATGAATTGAAGAATTTTCTCAAAAAATTTAATTTTTAATCAGTAACCTTACACGCAAACAGGGACAAAAGTATGAAAAAATATATAATATTTTTTCTAATTTTAATCATAACAGTCAGTCTCACCTGCAAAGAATACAGTTATTTAAGTGTCGGTTACAGTTTCGAGACCTATCGAAAAAATGACTGTTTGGCAACTATCATCGATGATTTCAATAATCATTACGCAGCAACAGCCCAGCATGTGAAGAAAAAGCTGGAGTTGCCCGGAACATCGCTGGGGCTGGTTCTGGCAGCAAAAATGGAGACCAAAGAAATGAGTCTTGGTTTCAACTTATTAGGACATGTTTATTCCACTGAAGCAGAAGGCACAGACAGTGTTGGTGTTCATTATCAAAAGAAATTGAGTATTACCCACAGCGGATTTAACTTCAGTTATGCCTATCATATTATCCAGGCTGATGCATTTCGCTCAGGTCCTTCGTTCAGTTTCAATTTTGAGCAGTTCAGAACTTCTTTAAAAAATATGCTCACAAATGAAAAAAAAGGAACGAACGATACATTTTATTTCTCATTTGCCTTGCGCTGGCCCATTTCCATCGGATCAGGAAAATTTACTTTCGACATTATTCCATATTACCAAATGCCCTTTTATAAGATGAACCTGACCAAAATGAATAAAGAATTGAACTATGGTTACTATACGAATTATTCAAAAGATAAAATGAAATTTAGTCCGGCTTCTGCCGGAATAATTTTTATGCTAAATTTTGGAGTGTAAATTATGAAAACAAAACTGCTAATTTTATCAATTCTTATCCTGAATCTTCTGATCTTGCATGAGATCATTGCCGAAGAAGATCCTAACCGGGAATTGACATTGGAAGATGTCATCCCTTCCGATTGTTTCGAAACGGACTGTATTGTATGTTATCTCACCCGTAGTTTTGACGAAGCGATAACCCAACCTTTGATCGAGAACTTCAGTTTGGAGGAAGGTTTTGGTCCAGATTTTTTGGAAAATGACGAAAAAGGTATTTCTTTATTTGGAAAAGATGGAATAATTTCAATAGAATTTCAAACTGAAAAGTATAAAGGCTATTTACCTCTGATCGGTGATGCAAATACAACAAAAATCACTTTAAAAGAAAAATATCCCGATAATTTAGACGAATATGAAAAATTTAAATTCATATATGAATCTACGGTATTAGTTGAAGTGTATTATTCAGATGACTATTCAGATGGCTATTCACATATCAAGGAGGTTGAATACTCTCCTCTCGATTTTATCAAATTTTATGATGATTGTTTTATAAATGGAATCGGTTCTCAAGCCGCCCACAACGAGGATGCTTTATTAAAACTGTCCTTCATTCCGTATTTGGAATACTTACTTATCAGTTCAGGATATAATTTTGAGAATCTCGATCCCGCTAAACTCGGATATTTCAGCAGCGGTAAAGCGAAGGAAAATGTTTTTGTTCTCAAATTGTATGAGGGAGTCGCTGAACATGAAGTGGATTTTTATTTCAATGAGTTCAAAGGTGTGATCGACGCGATGGATATGGATGGTAAAATATATCTTGCTTCACGAGGGTTCGATATAAAAGTTAAGATAACCGACCAAATGAAGATTTTGATAAAAGAATTGACCGGAGTTAGGAATATCGATGCATCTGAATTCTCTTTCTCCCGCCCTGTGGTCGCTGCTTCAATTTATACTGATTATGAGGATAATTCCATTAATCTTTTGATACATCCAACCGATGATGGTAAATTTGATCTGATCCTGGTTGTTGTTAATGGATGATGATGCTCGATCCGGTTTTATAAGAAGATTAGATTTGAGAAAAGGGACATTTAAAGATGGAAAACTTCACATCCGTCAATAGCCGGATTGGTAAGTTTTAAAACTTGTGAAGTCTTAGAGACTTACCAAGTTTAATAAATTATACCTTTTCTCCGTGTACTCCGTGCTCTCTGTGGTTATTATTTTTCCCGACTTTCGTGTTTTTCGCTGTTAATATACTCTCCACAACCTCCGCAAATCCATCGTCTTCATTCGATTTTATTACTTTGAATCTTCTCCTCAATTCTTGCGGAGAATTTCCCACCACATAACTTTCCTTAGTCCATTCCAAAAGATCGAGGTCATTAAAATCATTCCCGATCCCAACTGAATTTTCTCTTTTTATTTTCAGATGAGCACATAACCATTCTGCGGAATGACCTTTGGACACTCCTTTCGGGAAAACTTCCAGCCAGATCGATTTATGATCGAGAGGTGATGTTGCTCGAATGACTTTTAACCCCTTTATTTCTGTTTCAATTTCCGAAAATCTCTCTTCCGACTTTTCGGGTAAAATAATAATGAATTGGCTTGCTTTTTTCATCTTCATCGGTAGTTCCAAAGATCGGGCAGATCGCCTGTAGATTTTGATCCTTCTCTCAAAATCAGGATTTTTATTTCCTGTTCTCCAAAAAAGGAATCTATGATTTTCCGGTATTAAATCGTGCAGCATAAAATCAACTTTGTGATTTAACAGAATCTTAAAAGTCGAATCGATTTCCCTTTCATTCAGATGATTTTCATAAATGACTCTATTCGATTTCCAATCCATAATCCCCGCACCGGAGGAGAACATCAGATAATTGAAAGGGATATCCTTTATTAAAACCCGTTTTGCCGATAAAATATTTCTCCCGGTTGCAATTACCGTAATAATCTGCTTTTCCTGTAATTCCTTCAGACAATTCAGATTCCGTATCGATAAGGTATTGTCATCTTTTAATAAAGTTCTATCCAGATCTGTAAATAAAATTTTAATATTTCTCATATATCTTCAACCTCGTACCTCGTAACCCACAACCCGCAACCTCGCATCTCGCAACTCTCCCTCCCTTTCTCCTTTTCAGCAATTACAGTCAAGAATAATCAAACAATTTATCATATTCCATTCGTTATCAATCCGAAGGTTATTAAATCTGCAGCAGTTTCCAACATCAAAAAATATATTTTCGTGTAATTCGTGGATAGTTTCTCCTAAATTTCGTTGACATATTTCTTTAATTTAATTCTGTTGCCCCAAAAAGAACAACACTAATGGGGAGGTGTTGTGGAGAAAAACATTAATCAACTGATAAATATCGGTTTAACCGAGAATGAAGCAAAAGTTTATTATTGTTTATTAAAGAAACAACAGTTTACTGCATCGGAAATCTCTCAATTAGCTAATGTAAATCGCTCCAAGATCTATTCCGTTTTGAACAGCCTGAAAAATAAGGGATTAAGCATTGAAAAATTAGGAAAAGTAAGAAAATTCGAAGCGCTCGATCCGAAGATCGCTTTTGAGAAAATAAAGGAAGAACAGCTAAAGAAAATTGATAAATTACACGATCTTTCGGATAACTTATCTCCTATTTACAAGAATCACAAAAAAAATTCTTCAACCCTCGATTTTATCCAGGTTTTCAGCACTTCGGCAAGTATTATCAAAAAACATCATTCCCTGGAAATGCAATCAAAAGAAATCGTTTTATCTTTTTGCAAAGCTCCTTATGCCATGAACTGCGATCCGAAAATACATGAAGAGCAGCAGGAAAGTATGAAGAAAGGCGTCAACTATAAATCTATCTTTGAAGTGGAAAAAGACAATCTCGTTTTTTTTGTTCACAGGATGAAAAGTTTTATCGAACAGGGAGAAGAAATAAAAATTGCTTATCATCTTCCGATCAAACTTCATGTTTTTGATGATACAACTGTGATGTTTTCCATGAGCAATCAGTTCAAACCTGAAGAAAATCTTACATATTTAGTTATCGAACATCCAGATCTGGCGGAAACTTTGACCTCAACTTTTTATGATCATTGGGAAAAAGCGATTACTCTAGATGAGTTTTTGCAGAAAGAAAATATAAGTTCTGCATAACTGGATGTTTTTGAGAATTATGAAAAAAACTGAAAAATCCAATTATTCAACTCAACCCCTATCCGTCTTCGCCGGACTAAAGACCCAAATCTCTTGCAAAGAGAAGGGGAAACTAAAGTCATCTCTCTCTTTGGAGAGAGGGACCGAGGGTGAGTTAGAAATTGAATTATGCAGAAAGCTTTAAAAGAAAATAGGTAGTGTAACATAATTTATGAAAGATTATGAAAAGAGATTTCATAATAAAGAG
>CAZFPK010000071.1:0-15709 GCA_964521025.1 uncultured Candidatus Cloacimonadota bacterium
TTTTAGTTTTTTTTAGAATTTTAGATATTTAGTTTCCGGTTTATCCGGGTTAGGGAATTGAACAACTTAAATCTTTTAGTTCTTTGAAAATCCCAAAATCAAGATAAGGTTTAACATCAAAGATTTTTTTTTCATTATTTGTGAATGTTAAAATGATCTGATAATTGCATGTCGGCTTTACTTTTTTGATTCTTGGATTCATGATTCAATCCTATTTTAAAGGTTCGATTTTGAAAACCTGTTCACCGTGAGAAGCTAGTTCCCAATCAGCAAGCAGATCGTCTTTATGTATTTCAATCCAGGCTTGAACTAATTTCATTTTGTTCTTTTTGATATTCCCTTCTAAATACATTCCCATCAGGAATTGTAACAACCGCATTCTCATCTTGATATTGAATAAGAATGTGAGGTAGATTATGTTTTTTCTTATTAAAAAAATACATAGAAATAATAATTCCATAAAACATTGAAATTATTGCCATTTAACCTCCTGCAATATATCACCGATCCTGATCAGAAGTAAAATGAATAGCATGTTATGTCTTCATTTATTACTTCACCCATTTCAACAACTTACTATTCCCTCTTAAATTTCCCATTCTGAAGAAAATATACCATTTGCTCCGAAACTTCCGGTCGATGTTTGATCGTTAGATGAGAATCATTAACAATCAGGAAATCCGACATTTCATCCAATTTTGTATTATCAACCGAAATTCTCCCATCATCCGCACCAGGAATGATCTCCGAAAAAAACGGGTTAAAACTTTTATTTCCCGCAATTACTCCAAATTCGATATTCAGTTCTTTCAAATTCCTGATAATATCAGAATCGGTGCACAATTCCAGTCCAATTTGACCGGCAATGATTTTGTAAAAGATGTTCGTTTTGAAGAAATCTGCGACTTCCGTTCCCTGGTTGGGAGGACTTAGCATAACAATCCGGCTACATTCGGGTAATTTATTGTTTTGCAAGAAAAATCTGACGATCAAACCACCCATGGAATGAGTTACGAAATGAATTTTGGAAAATCCTTTATTTTTGCAATCTTCGATCAAATCCCTGAGAAGTTTTTCCGATAATGAACCGATCGTTTCTCCAACAGTCGAATAACCAATATTGAAAGTAGTATATCCTCTTTTCCGACATTCACTTTCCAAAAAGCTCATCGAAAGTTTTATATCTCCGAATCCGTGCAACAGGATAACGCATTCATTAAGTGCCGGTTGCTTTTTGGAAATCGAGGAACATCCGAAAAGAAAAACAGTTAAAGCAAATATCAGTAAAAATTTCATCTTTCTTCTACAGCATATCGTCTTTTCAAAGCATTTCCCAAAGTCAGTGAACTCGTATAACCAATATCTCCGCCAAAAGGTAATCCCGTTGAAAGCCGGGTGATATTGCCAACGAATTCATTTAGTTCGGTTGCTAAAAAATTCATGGTCGTTTCTCCTTCTGCAGACGGATTCAAGGCTAAAATCAATTCTTCGATATTATTGGATTTTACCTGTTTCAGAAGTTTTGGGAAAAAAATCTCATCAAGTCCGATACCGTCGAGAGGTGAAAGCAGTTTTTTCAAAACAAAATACTTTCCTTTGAATTCATGCGTTTCTTCAATTAAATAGATATCCTGCGTATTCTCGACAATGCAGAGAATTTTCTCATTCCTGACCGGATCACTGCAAAAAGAGCACGGATCGGTTTCAGTCAGCATATTGCAGATGCTGCAATCCCGGTAATTCTCAACTGCTTTTTTAATGGAATCTGCCAGTTGATTCGCTTTAGTTTTGTCCGTACCGATGATGAACATCGCCAGCCGCTGCGCCGATTTTTTCCCGATCCCTGGGAGTCTTTTCAGGTTTTGTACTAAATCTTCTAAATATCCACTGAACATTTTCACCACCAAGGTAAGAAGACACAAAGGTCCACAAAGAATTATCTTAAGATGCTAGTTCTTTTGAGATTTTTATATCCTGCTTGAGCAAAGAATTAATTATTTTATTTAAAGAGAAATCTTTTCCTTTTTTTAAGATATTTTTTAAAAGAAATTTTTTCACATCTTTATCAAGATAGATAGGAATATCTAATTCTTCTATTGGTCTGTAGAATTTGCCTTGCTCAGCGTTCGTAAAATCATATTCTTTTTTCATTTTGGACACCTCTTATGATATGCTTGTTTCTCTTTTATCGTCGCTTTTCTTGTACTGATAATTCTTACCGTTTCGATTCCATTGATAATTTTGAAAGTATGAATAACAATTAATATTGCACCACTTAATGATTTTCCCAATAAATCCATTTATCCTCATTATCCGAATGTTCATTATCGAACTTATTTAAAGCAAATGGATCTGAAAATACATAAGAAGCCTGTTCAAATGTTATCCCGTGTTTTTTGATGTTACTCTTTTCTTTTATTGGATTCCATTCGAATTTCATGATATTTAATTCTTACTCATCTCTACAAATGAAATAGAAAAGTTACATTCAATTTCCAAACCGGAGTTTGAATTACATCAAAATAACCCTGGTATCTTCATTCCACCTGTAAATTTTGACAATTCATCTTCCGAAGTTTGATGAACTTTTTCATGAGCTTCATTGATCGCAGCAATGATCAGGTCTTCCAGCATTTCGATATCTTCCGGATCGACAACTTCCTTATCAATCTTCAATGAGAGAACCTGGTTTTTACCGTTCATCTGGACTTTGACCATTCCTCCGCCAGAAGTTCCTTCGACAACCGTATTCGCCAGTTCTTCCTGGGCTTTTGCCAGATCCTGCTGCATTTTTTTTGCTTGCTTCATCAAGTCCTGCATTCCTTTTTTTCCACCTGGAAACATATATCCTCCAATTTTTTTATTTATTTTACCACAGAATGCGAAGAGATCTCACAGAAAAGCAACCAAATTCAATTCTCTGTCATTAAAAATTTCCTCGACGACATTCTGTACTTTCGGATTTCAAAAATCTATTTTTTGCTTAATGCGTCAAATGTTTTTACTCGTTTCCCAATTCCAACATTAAATCATAAATTTTATTTTTTGCTTCACCCGTTAATTTATGCACTTTTGTTATGGCATCTTTTTTTGATTCACCATTATCGATATAATCTTTCAACATTTCCAGAAGTTCCTGATCTTGATATCTCCTGGGTTTTGCTCCTTCGATAATGATCACAAATTCACCCTTTGGAATAACTGTTTCGGGATTATCGAGGATTTCGTCGAGTGTGGTGCGATAATAAGTTTCATAAATTTTGGAAATCTCCCTGGCGATTACGATTCTCCTATTCCCGAAATGTTTTTTAATCTCCTGAAAGAACTTTTCCAACCTATGAGGTGCTTCATAAAAAATGAGACAATCTTCGATTGATTTCAAGTTTTGAAGCAGCTGTTCTTTATCCAACTTTTTCTGTGGAAGAAATCCAATAAAATAAAATCGTGTTGTTTCAAATCCTGATGAAATGAGTGCCGGCACAAAAGCAGTCGCTCCGGGTAAGGTCTCTACTTTTATGTTGTTTTCGATTGCTGATTTAATCATAACATTTGCCGGATCGGAAATTCCGGGAGTTCCGGCATTGGAAATGATAGCAACATTTTCTCCGTTTTTCAAATAGTGCAGGATTTTCTCGACACGCTCTCTCTCATTGAATTTATGATAACTGAACATCGGAGTTTCGATCTCGTATTTTTTTAGCAATTTTCCTGAAGTTCGTGTGTCTTCCGCTCCGATCATCGCGACTGATTTCAGGACTTTTATCGCTCTTAAAGTTATATCTTCAAGATATCCGATGGGAGTTGGAACAATATAAAGGATTCCTTTTCTCATAAATCTTCCAGCACTTCTACTTTTGAAATTTCTTCCAGAATTTTTGGAGTTTTCTCAAATAATCTAGATCTTTCTAATAGCATGATCGTAGAACTATCCAGTTTGAAATCCTCCGGAAAGCCGTTATCTGTGAATACCCGAGCAAACTTGATGTAATTGTTCCGCATTTTCGCTTTCTCTTTTTCTGATAATCCTCTCAAATAAGTTTCCTTGTCCAGTTTGAAAACAATGGTCATCGTCTCATCTGCGTTGATAGAACCGATAAGCGTGAACTGATTTTCATACTCCAGCTTTATATCATAATGATATTTTTTCCGACCTTCGATAAAAGCAGGAATTATACCTATAAAAAAGTGATTATCCAAGATAGATGTTTTAGTAACATAACCACCTTTTTCTTTTAAGATTTTTTTATTGGAAATTGCTGCCAGGATCTTCCTGATCTCGTTTGGATTTTTTTCTTCTCCGTTCAAGATGATTTTCATTTATTCTAAGCTTTTTCATTCTGAGCATTTCTTCTCAATCGCATTAGAAGATCCCTCATTTGGAACAGTTGAAAGATTCCGTCTCTTCCTTGAAAGAGAATTTCTCGGAATGACAAGGGAAAGAATGAAACTACTTATTAACCGTTTCCAATCCTTTCTTCTGTGTCATCAATGAAACAATGATCAAAGTTATGAAACTTAACGGAATCGAAATTATTCCCGGATTATCGAGTCCAAACGGTGCTTGGGCAGCTTCCAGACCATAACGCTCGAACATACTCGGAGATAAAAGGATGATTGTAATGGCAGAGATCATTCCAACCAAAATCGAGGTAGTAATCCCTTTAGCAGTCGTTTTTTTCCAGAAGAGCAGCATCAAGATCGCGGGTAGATTGGCAGAAGCAGCAACTGCAAAAGCCCAACCGACCAGGAACGAAACATTCATTCCCTTATAAACAATACCGAGAATTATAGCTACGATACCGACACCGAAAGCAGAGATCTTCCCAGCCCTAACTTTTCCTTTATCACTTAAATTCATTCCGCCGAATCTATCCATCAAATCATGAGCAATAGCTCCGGAAGAAGCTACTATCAATCCGCTGACAGTTCCCAGAACTGTAGCAAAAGCGAGAGCAGAGATGACGGAGAAAATTCCCATTCCGAAGTATTTGGCGAGCAGGGGAGCGGACATATTACTGCTCTCGACATCGATCACACCGCTGACCATCGCTCCCAAACCCATATACATCGTCAGGATGTAAAAAAGTCCGATCGCTCCGATGGCAACGATCGTCGATTTCCTGGCGCATTTCTGGCTGGGAACCGTGTAATACCTGATCAAAATATGCGGTAAAGCAGCTGTTCCGAAAAAGAGGGCGAGCATCAAAGAAATGAAATTCAGTTTCTGGATGGGCGTTCCTTTTTCTACCTTGAATTTCAGTCCGGGGCGCATGATCGTTTTTCCGGGAGTCGGATTTTGATACCAGATAAATACTTTGTTCTCACCATCGGAAATTACTTTTTTTGTGAACCTGACGATCTCGCTTTCTTCGATCGTAGAAAGGATGGTGAAAACATTCAGTTTACCTGTTTCCTCTACTTCTTTGCCATCGACGATGATCTTGCCGGCATGTCCGACTTGATAAAATTTTCCTGCTTCTTTAGGTTCGCCGTTGTAGAGTTCGCTTCCGTCCGCTTTTTTTGTTTTGGAAAGGGCTTCATCCAAAACTGATTTGTTTTCGTTCAGAGTCCACCAGGTTTGGATTCCGTCTTTTTCCAATTTGATGAAATATTTGTCTGTTTCCGTATTCTCGCTGATAATCCTATAATCTGTATCGTTTATTGAGATAACCGATCCATTCTCGACTGTTGCTTTTATCGTTTGGAAATCATGATAATCTTCATAAGGTTTTTTGGAGAAACCGTTATTCACCAAAAAGATTGTCAGTAAGATGGAAAAGATGATGAGCAATCCGCCTTTCATAAACTGGACATAAGTTGTGGATGTCATTCCTGCTGTAGCGACTATGAAGATCACGATTCCGCCGACCATCATCACTCCGACCCAGTGCGGAAGTCCTAGTAAAGGTGTAACTAATGCTCCTGCTCCCACCATTTGCGGAATCAGGTAAAACATCGAGACGATCAAAGTGCTGATCGCAGCCATTAATTGAATCCCTTTGGAATTGAAGTTAGCATCGAGAGCATCGGTGAAAGTGTATTTCCCTAATCTTTTCATCGGTTCGGCAACAACGAAAAGAGCGACAACCCAACCGGAAAGATAACCGATGGAATACAAAAATCCGTCATACCCGAAAACTGCGATCATGCCGCAGATTCCGAGGAATGAAGCAGCTGATAAATAATCACCGGCAAAAGCAATTCCGTTTACAGACCAGGGAATCGTGCCGCCGGAAGCAAAATAACCTTTGACAGATTTGGTCTTTTTTGCAAAATAATAGGAAATATAGAGGACGAAAGCAACAAAAACGATAAACATGATGACAGCAAAGGGAGATGCATTATAGATCATTTTCTCCCCTCATTGCTAGATGTTTTTCATCTTTCGGATTCATTTCATTTTCCCATTTCGTGCAGACATGATTATAAATTAATCCCATCACAATCGCCACAATGATCAAGCCAAAACCATATACTACTGCCAGGTTCAGGTTGAAAATTATCTTGGTCTCCATAAATTTCGGATTCGCAATATTGATCGCCACAAATCCGATATAAATCAGACTATAAACAAAAAATAAGATCAAACCGAGTTTTGATTTTCGTTCTGCGGAATTATCTTTTTCCAGTTCTACGGCAGGACCGTGATTCATATTTTCTCCTTTTTAATGTAGTTCGGAACTTGTTCCGATAATTTTTGTTGAAAATCGAATTAATTAGATCTGATTATCGGAACAAGTTCCGAACTACTTTTATACTATTCTCGTTCCCAAACTCCTGTTTGGGAATGTCCTTTGTTTGAAAAAACTCTGTTTTGAACCGGTAATATTCCAACAATTATATTTGTTTACGAAACGGAGTTTCTCATACAATTATGTTCCCAAACTGGAGTTTGTGAACAGGGATTGTATTTCAGATTAAAGTCCGTACATCTCGATAATTTCCTGTTTGGATTTCCCGAGAATATCATATTTTGTCCCGATTTTAATAAAAGCATCGAGTGCTTTATCAAGATGATGGATTTCATGACCTGCGGAAATTTGCGTTCTGATACGAGCTTGTCCTTTTGCAACTACCGGGAAAAAGAAACCAATTGCATAAATTCCTTCCTCATAAAGATCCCGGGAAATATCTTGAGAAAGTTTTGCATTATAAAGCATTACCGGTACGATGGGAGTATCACCTTCTTTGAGTACGAAACCAGCTTCGGTCAGACCTTTGCGCCAGTATTCCGTGTTGGATTCCAGTTTGTCGCGTCGTTCTGTACTTTGTGATAAGATATCCAGAACTTTCAGAACTCCGGAAACTACAACCGGTGCGATAGTATTCGAGAAAAGATACGGACGAGCTTTTTGACGGCACATTTCCACGAGTTCTTTTCTACCGGAAACACAACCTCCGGATGCTCCACCGAGTGCTTTTCCAAAAGTTGTTGTGATAATATCGATTTTCCCAAAAACTCCGCAATGCTCGTGAGTCCCGCGACCTGTTTTCCCGATAAAACCGGTCGCGTGGGAATCATCCACAAGAAGCATGGCATCGTATCTATCACAAAGTTCAACCATTTCAGCAAGTTTTGCCGTATCTCCATCCATACTGAAAACACCGTCTGTAATTACAACTTTCAGTCTTTTATCAGCATGAAGTTGCAGTTTCTTTTCGAGATGTTTCATATTTGAATGTTTGAAAGTGTCGTGCATCGCGCTGCAAAGACGGATTCCATCGATAATGGAAGCATGCACCAATCTATCGGAGATCATCACATCCTGATCAGTCAGGATAGCTTCAAAGACTCCGGCATTAGCATCCATGCAACTCGGGAAAAGGATGGTATCTTCTGTTCCTAGAAATTCCGTTACTTTTTTCTCCAGTTCATTATGAATATCCTGAGTCCCGCAGATAAAACGGACGGACGACATTCCATAACCGCGAGAATCCAATCCTTCGTGCGCGGCTTGCACAACATCCGGATGACTGGAAAGTCCCAGATAATTGTTAGCACACATATTGATCACTTTTTTCAGGGAAGAACCGGTTGGGAATTCCACTTCGATATCAGCAGCTTGCGCGGAATGGATAAATCTTTCCTGTTTGAAAATACCGGCATCATGAATTCCTCTGATCTGCTCTTGATACATTTCTCTAACTTTCTTATTGAATGACATATTTTTATTCCTTTCTTATTGTAGAACAACTTGCCTAATTGTTCGTAAAACAATCTGCTAAATTGTTCAAAATGAAATATAAAAAAATTTTCCTAAACAATATACAGCAAGATAGTATCTTGTTTTAATATTCAAAATTGGTTTTTTCTGATCCCATCGGGATGATAGGGTTACCGTATCACCATTGTCCCAATGGTTTTTTAATTTTCTAGCCGATAAATTCTTTCACGATCTCTACTATTTTATTTACTGTATCAAATGCTTCCGGAGTTGCTTTTTCATCCGGGATCGAGATTTTATATTTATTTTCTAAAAATCTCTTTAACGATACCATTGAAAACGAATCTACGATTCCTCCGGAAATAAGCGGTGTATCATAGTTCAATTCTTCATCATCATCTTCAAGATATTCGTCGCTTACATACTCCAATATCACATCTTTCATTTCTTCCATTTTGTCTTCTCCTTTTTTTATTTTTTAAACATCGATCAATTTGTATCACAATCAATCCTGATTGTGCTTTTTTCTCAATCAAGATGATTGAGTTACAGAATTTTCCCTAATTCGACGCTGTAACACGATAAAATGTCTTATTACCTGGAATCGGTTCACTCCAACTCGTATTAGAACCGTTCCATTCGGTCGTTGAAAAATTACCATAAGGATCGGTATCGGAATATACCGAATAAGAAACTGCTCCCGAGACAGAATCCCAACTTATCTGAACAGATCCCGAAACGATTTGAATCTCGATATTTCCCGGAGTTGAAATGCTGTTATGATCATAAAAGTATGCTCCCATATCTGCAACTGTTGTATCAGGATCGAGAGGTGAACTTGGATCTCCGGCATCGATACAGGGAGAACTTGCCGTAAGATGATAATCCGCATTTACCGGATCGGCAAATAACGGATCTAATTGAATGTTATAATAAACATCACAAGTATCACCGTTTGCGTTGGATGTAACATTATCACCGATTGCCGGATCACATCCGTAAAAATTCCCATTTTCATTATTAAAAAAATTAGAATAAGTAATTGCTGGATCTCCTGAATCATTATAAATACCATAATTACCAGTATTATTCGAGACAATAGAATTCGTTAAGACCGGGTCGGATAAGTAAGAGCAATAAATTCCTCCTCCGGATACAATACCAGAATTACCCGAGATCGTAACATTCGTCATATTTGGATCGGAAAACTGACTGCAACAAATACCACCACCATAATACGATGCTGAATTTCCGGTAATTTCTACCTTCATAAGATTCGGACTGGAGGATATAGAACAATAAATCCCACCACCTGATGTAGCAGAATTTTCTGAGATCGTTACATTCGTGAGATTCGGGCTGCAACTGCTGTCACAGTATAAACCACCACCGGATGAAGCAGAATTATTATCGATCATAACATTTGATAATTCCGGATTAGAATTAGAAAAACAATGAATCCCTCCACCATTAGATGCCGAATTAACTGTAAATATAACATCCGTTAGGTTTGGACTGGCATAATGCCTGCAATAAAGACCTCCTCCACCATGGTTAGCATTATTTTCGGTTATCGATAAACTTGAAAGGCTGGGACTGGAATTATAGCAATATATACCTGCGCCTGAATATGAAGAACCGTTGGTTATGGTAAAACCGGTTAAAACAGCGGTAGAATCTTCTCCATTACTAAAATATACAACTCTTCCATTCTGATTTCCATCGATGATAGTTTGAGAAATGTAAGTTGTATCTTGAGTTGTTAAAAATAGAGAACCGATGATAATATTTTTCCCGGAATAATCGATATTCTCCGGATAAGTTCCGGAACGAACAAGAATGGTATCGCTCGTGCTTGCTGAATTTATTCCATGTTGAATTGTTGCGAAAGGATAATCTTCCGAACCGTTTCCGGTTATATCGGAACCGGTTGTGGAAATATGCCAGACAGAACCCTGGTAATTATGAAACTGGTCGAAATAATATGCTCCCATATCTGCGATTGTTGTATCCGGATCGGTCGGTGTGGTTGGATCTCCCGCATCTATACAAGGAGAGTCAACAGTAAGATGATAATCTTCATTTCCAGGATCGACGAACATTGGTGCCATCTGAATATTATAATATATATCGCAGGAATCTCCATTTGCATTTGTGGTTACATTTATTCCCAATGCCGGATCACAATCATAAAAATTTCCATTTTCATTATTATAGATATCCGAATAAGATATAGCGGGATTTCCGCCTTCATTTACATAGATTCCATAATTTCCGGTATTATCAGAAATGATAGAATTAACTAAGTTCGGATAAGCACTGTGACAATAAATTCCACCACCATTATCGGTTACGGAATTTCCCGAAATTGTTAAATTTGTTAAATTCGGATATACGTCTGTTCCACAGTAAACTCCTCCTCCAAATGCAGCCGAATTTCCGGTGACCGAAACTCTCGTTAGATTTGGATTGGAAGATTGAGTGCAACGAATTCCTCCGCCATCGACAGTAGCAGTATTTCCGGAAATCTGAATATTATTAATAGTAGGATTGGAGAATGAAACGCAATGAATCCCACCACCATAATCAGCAAAATTTCCGGTAATAATTAAATTTGATAAACTCGGATCGCTTGAATAGCAATAGATCCCACCTCCATAAGCAGCATTACCATTTGTAATTGTAAATCCGGATAATATTGCGGTGAGACCTTCTCCATTTTCAAAGACTACAACATTCGTTACATTGTTTCCATCGATAACTGTTTGAGAAATGTAAGTCGTATCTTGAGTTGTCAAAAATAAAGAGCCGACTACAATGTTCTTTCCATCGAAATCGATATTCTCCAAATAAGTCCCGGTTGCAACGAGGACAGTATCACCATTAACAGCTGTGTTTATCCCGGACTGAATTGTCGGTTGATCAACCGGAACATCGATAATCGTTCCTGATAGTATTGAAAAACTGAAAATAATAAATGAGAAGAATACTTTTAATCTCATTTCTCCTCCTTTTTAATTTAACAGCGAACAATTGCGAACAGATACGAATAAAATACTTTAGATTGTAAATCTTTGTTCGTATTTGTTCGTTATAAAAAATCACTCATCATCTTCCAGTGTCGAAGTATCTCCGATTTCTTCTCCCCACTCTTTGGCATGCAGAAGTCTTCTCATAATTTTTCCACTTCGTGTTTTAGGAAGATTTTTCACATATTCGATTTCCTGCGGCATTGCCATTGGAGAAAGTTTTTTCCTGATGAAGTTCATAATTTTCAGTTCCAGATCCGGTCCTGCTTCGAATCCTTGATTTAAGGTAACAAATGCTTTCACGACTTCCATATTCACTTCATCCGGTTTGGCAACTACAGCAGATTCCGCAACTGCTTCATGTTCCAGCAAAGCAGATTCAACTTCGAAAGGACTGACTAAATGACCGCCTGTATTGATCACATCATCGTCCCTGCCAACGAACCAGAAATATCCATCTTTATCGATGGTTGCTCGATCTCCCGGTAAATACCAGCCATTCTTGAATTTAGATTTGTATGTTTCTTCATTATTCCAATAGGTTCTCATCATGGCAGGCCAGCCGGGTTTGAAAGCGATCAAACCGATTTTGCCGGTTTCCGATATGGGTTCAAAAGTTTTTGAATCAAGAACGGTTGCAGTTATTCCCGGAAATGGTTTTCCCATCGAACCGGGTTTGATCTTCATTTCCGGGTAATTGGTCAGCATCATCGAGCCGGTTTCCGTTTGCCAGTAAGTATCGAGGAATTGATGACCGAAAACTTTTCCGGACCAGATCACGGCTTCCGCATTTAATGGTTCTCCGACACTTGCCAGATGACGAAGCGACGAAAGATCGTATTGTTTAATGATTTCATCTCCTGCTTTCATCAAAGAACGGATAGCAGTAGGAGCGGAATACCACATCGTTACTTTATGTTTTTGGATGAATTCATACCAGTTGGTTGCAGAAAATCCGGTATCGAGAACGCATTGTGTAATTCCCAAACTCCAGGGTCCGATAATTCCATAGGAAGTTCCGGTTACCCAACCCGGATCAGCTGTGCACCAATAAATGTCGTTATCCCGTAAATCGAGAACCCATTTTGTTGTCAGGTATTGTGAAATCAAAGAGTAATGAACATGCTTGACTCCTTTTGGTTGTCCGGTTGTTCCGGAAGTATAATGCAAAACTGAAGGAGAATCTGCTTTAGTTGGGAAGATCTCGAAATCTTTCGGTTCTTCGTAAGATTCCAGATCAAATGCAATTTCTCTTTCCCTTAATGGTTTTTTCCCATTATGATCGACAACGATAACATGTCTCAAATACGGACTTTTATCGATCAGTTTACGCACCTTTCCGACATGTTTTCTTTGGGTGATGATCGCTGTCGTTTCCGCATTATCAAGACGAACATGCAGCGATTCATCTCCAAATGCTGAAAATAACGGTTGAGTAATTGCTCCTATTTTTAGAATACCGAGAAATCCAAAATAAAGTTCCGGAATTTTATCCATAAAAAGACAAATCCTGTCTTCATCTTTGATGCCGATACTTCTCAAAAAAGCACCGATTTTGTTACTGTTTATCCTGACTTCATCGAAAGTGAATTTTTTCTCTTTACCACCGAATCCTTCCCAGATGAGAGCGAGTTTATCTGCTTTTCCCATCCCGCAGATACGATCCGAACAATACCAGCCGATATTGAGCGCATCTCCTTCTTTATAATCGAGTTCCTTTTCGGAGATCGACCAGTCGAAATTTTTTAGTCTTTCTTTGTATGAGCCGATGTTTGACATTTTTATTTTCTCCTTTTTAATTTATAAATCGTACTTTTCATTTAAATATTCATATTTCATTTTATCCGGATCTGCACCTTTAATTACTCCCTGCCAGTTTTTATGAATTTTCTAAAAGTCATTTTTTCTTCTTTTTTCTCTTCTGTCCTATCGTGAAGATATACATCGACATAATGATTTACCAGATTTTTTATTTCGGGTATTCTTAAAAATCCATCTTTAAGGACTTTTGTTCTATAAACTTGATTGAACATAATTCCTCCTTATTTTATTTTTCAATCACAACAGCAGCAGTCGCATATTCCTTTAAATGTGAAATCGAAACAAAACTGTTTTTCAATCCTTTTTTCTCGAAATACTCTTTTGTTCCACCATAAAGGACTATTTGCGGTTTCCCGAGTTTATCATTCACGATTTCGATCTCATTAAATTTTATACCGTGGCTGATCCCGGTTCCAAGCGCTTTGGAAAATGCTTCTTTTGCACAAAACCTGCCGGCATATTCCTGTTCATTTCTCTTGAATTTTTCGCAATATTCTATTTCAGTTTCAGTATAGACTTTTTTCAGATATTTATCTTTTTTGGAGATGAGTTTCCGAACTCTCTCCACTTCGATGATGTCGATTCCGATTCCGTAGATCATTGTATTTACCGCGAAGACGCGAAGGACACAAAGATTAATTCTTTATTCAACCAGCAAATCACCATACCAGTGAAGACTATCTGCAGCATGGAAAATGCAGCGGAATATGTCATTCACATTTGCAGGAGCAGACCATGATTTAAAGTAAGTTCCAGGATCGTATTGATGATTATTTAATAACACATCGATGATTTCGTGATCTTGATTGATGATGATCATCGTAATTTCTTCTGCTTCAGTAAGAGAGAAGGGAATGAAACAGGCTTCATCGAGAGGATTTGGATATGCAGGACCGAAACTGAGAGCATAATCTTTTGCAACTTCAAAATGCCAGTCATCCGGATCGATATTACCGGTAAGTTCTCCTAACGCATCAGTTTCCGTGATCCCGGTAAAATTCTGTAAATCTTCAGCAAAGATGGCACAAGGTGAGAAATAAACAACAATTTCATCCCTGCTGGTTTTACCCTCATAATGACCGATCGCTTTGATCTTATGTTCGCCGTAACTAATTCCGGTAGTTTGCCAGGTATATTCATAGGGTTCGATATGATCATCGATCACTTCCACATTATCGATATAGATCACGATATTGTCCAGTTTATCAACTTTTGTAGCAGTTACGGAAATAATAATTTCATTTTCCCAGATAAAATCCTCGTTAGAAGGAGTTATAACAATGGTAACATCACCCGGATTTACCAGCTGTTCACAGGAATTTATCAACATCGAAATCGAAATCATGAATATTACTCGAATTAGAATTTTCACTTTAACCTCCAATCGGTTTGTCTAATTTCTCTGATACGATCTTCAACATATCTTCCGTCATCATTTGAAGATCGTATTCATGCTTCCAACCCCATTCCTTTAATGCATCAGAATCGTCCATTTTGTTGGGCCAACTATCTGCGATTGCCTGACGAACCGGATCGATTTTATAATCCAAAGTAAAATCAGGGATATGTTTTTTAATCTCGGCTGCGATCATTTCCGGCTCGAAACTCATAGCAGCAACATTGAAACAATTCCGGTGTTTCAGTTTGGATGGATCTGCTTCCATCAGTTCGATTGCTGCTCTGATACAATCCGGCATATACATCATATCGAGATAAGTTCCGGCTTTCAAATTGCATGTAAATTTTTTCTCTTGAATTGCTTTATAATATATATCGACAGCATAATCGGTTGTTCCTCCACCAGGGAGAGTTACATTGGAAATAATTCCCGGATAGCGAACTCCGCGTGTATCGATCCCATATTTCTGATTATAATAGTCACAGAGAAGTTCACCGGCAACTTTAGTTACTCCATAAATCGAATTCGGTCGCATGATCGTATCTTGGGGAGTATTATCGTGCGGAGTTGACAGACCGAACGCACCGATTGAACTGGGAGTAAAAACTGCAAATTTTAGTTCACGGGCGATTTCCAGAATATTGAGAAGTCCTCCGACATTGATCTTCCAGGCAACTTGCGGTTGAGCTTCTCCAACAGCGGAAAGTAGGGCAACTAAATTAAAGACCGTATCGATCTTATAGTTAACAATAACCTGACTTAATTTATACGATTCCATACAATCGATAACTTCATACGGACCGGCATTTTTAAAGTCTTCATCAATATCTGTTCGGATATCGGAAGCAACCACATGAGAATCTCCATGGATTTTCCTCAAGGCAGGAACAAGTTCCGAGCCAATTTGGCCAGCAGCACCCATTACTAAAATGTTTTTCAATATTAACTCCCAGTATTAAACAATTTTTTATATGAGAAAAAAAAACAGGGTAATATTTTGTCAATCAGAAAACTTTCACTTTTTTCGTAAAATTTTAAGCAAATCCTGACAAAAAAATCTTTTGAGGATGAATTATCATTGACAATAGAAAAAAGTTTTTAAAACTGCCTGTAAAATAATCAAAAGGAGATTCTTATGGGTAAAGGTGATCGCAAATCGAGAAAAGGAAAAATTTTTAAAGGCTCTTATGGAAAAACCAGGCCACAAAAAATAAAAAAAAATAAAAACGCAAAAAAATAAAGTTGACGAACTCGTAAAAAATATGCTATATAAGTGTTCAGAAATAAAGAGATTT
>CAZFPK010000072.1:0-6047 GCA_964521025.1 uncultured Candidatus Cloacimonadota bacterium
ACTAACATTTCCCACTTCAAATTAACGCAACTTGCTCATCGAATCTGTTGATATTTTTAATGAAACATCTCATCATTTCTAAAGCAGTTTCCTTTTCATTGTTTTCAATAAGTTCAACAATCTTTTCAAAAAATACGGACAGTCTTTTCATAAAGTAGTTCAACAATCTCAATCCGTATTCAATAAATTTTCTCTGATTTCTGTTTCTCTCAAGTGTGGAATAAAAATCGATTTTATCTTTGTACGCTAGAAAAGTCAGAAGCAAATAACGCAAGAAGACCATGGCATCAGAAGCGATCATTGAATCCAAATTGCTAACCTGCTCTTTTCCATAATTCAAATACTGTTTACAGTTTTTGAAAAATACTTCGATGCTCCAACGCTGTGAATATTTTTCCAATATTAATTTCGCTGACAGACTTTTATCTGTTGAACCAAAAGCATGCCAATTCTTAAATCCTTCATTATGGAGAAAAACTATCTTCATAGCAACATCGCTCTTGGCAAGTGTTACTGTTAAAACTGCCTGTTTACGATTGTATTTCTTAACAGTTCTCATTTTCGGTTTTGCATAAAAGGTATATAATTGCGAGAGAGAATAAGCCTTTCCTTTATAGATATATTTGTTCGGTCCCGGTAAGTTTTTCAACTGACAGATTACATCCAAATCCAATTTCTTTTTTTTTGTTATAATGAAACTATTAAAACAAAACCAAGAATCAAAAAGAACAGTTCCGACATCTCTAAATTGCCTTCTCGCTCTTCTTAACATAGAAATAGATTTTTCCAATTTGGTCTTGGTGGCTTCAGACCTTTCTTTTGCTCCTGCACAATTTTTCGGGATGCGTTCCGATTTTGATATTTTTCGATATTTATTTACTTTGCTTTTCGCATTGGGTTTCTTTTTTCCAATACAATATTTTTGATTTATCGGGATGAATTGAGAACCATTGAACATTCCAAGAACTAGTTTTTGATAACCCAAAACTGTCTTTCCTTGAGAGTGATCACGCAAATAGGAAGCTCCTTCTGTTAACTTACCTGTAACTTCATTGATCGTATCATCAATCGCAAAATATTTTTCCGTATTAAAAACCGTCTGCATTTTGCCGGCAAGATGAACTGAAAGCCAAAAAATAAAGAAACTCCAATTATAACGGGCATTCTCTAAAAATCGGTAATAACTCGATTTTCCTGATCTGACTTCATCGAATTGATTTCGTGCAAAAATGAAAACAGTGCTGAACATAAGAAAAGGAATTGTACATAAATCAAAAACAATCATAAATGCTGACCTTCCGCTCCTCTTTGTGATCTTACTCCGATTGAGCAATGACTTTACTTTCAGTTCTCGGAAGGCAAAAGCCAAATCCGAATCTAAAGCAAAAAGTTCCTGATCCATAAATTTGTTGACATCACTTTCCACCGAAATTAAATTCCCCGTATCTTGCATTGATTCCTCCTCAATTATTGTTTTTAGATACGAATCAATAATTATATTAGAGTCGATCAATGCAAGTTTTATCTTGTTTATTTTTAAAGGAATTAGATGCATAATTTGAAGTGGGAAATGTTAGTTAACTATAAAATGTTAGCATTAAAAAAAAGAAAAAAACAATTATGCTAATTCTAAATTGCATTCAAATCAAGATTTCTCAAATAACCTGCTTTTTTTCTCTGTAACCTGTGTTTATAACTATCGATCTTCCTGTATTTATATTTTGAATTAGCAAAGCTATTTAAATGCTTTTCTTTATTTTTTTTCAGGTGGATAAAGTAATAAGCACCAAAAATAAATAAAACAAATACTAATAGTAAACCGAGTAAATTTAATAATTCGAGCATTTTTATCTCCCTTGTCCTTCGTAGTCCCGAAAGCATTCGGGACGAAGGAGGATTACTGCATATTTTGATAAATTATTTCTTTAATTTTTATTATTTAATTTTTTGTTCCTGTGAATCCCGGTAAAATGATTAATTACAAGTAATAAAATGATTATTACTAATGAAATACTATAGACAATTTTCGGAAATAATATTCCCATTATTTTTCTCCTCTAAATTTTTTCTAATTACACAATCCTGAAGGACAAGGCTTTTGATTCCTTGTTCCTTTTCCCTTTCACCTTTTCCCTTTTATTCATTTTTCATCAATCATCTTTCGATATTCATTATTCATTAGGAAAAACCTGGAAGGTTGTTTTACTTTGTCCATAATTCCCCTCTCCTGTTTTGGAGAGGGGTTAGGGGTGAGGTCTTACTGACTCACCACCATCTTCTTAATAAAGAAATCATCACCTGCATCTAACCTGTAGAAATAAAGACCGCTCGCTACTTCATTGCCTTTGGTATCTTTTCTATCCCAGACGAATTCACCGCTATCTGTGTTATTAGCTGTGAATGTTTTTACTGTCTGACCTTTGGTGTTATAGATAACGAGTTTGCAGTTAGCAGCTTCTTTCAGGTTATACCTGATCGTAGTGTTATTTTCGAGAGGATTAGGAATATTCTGATAAAGACCGAAGAATTCTGCATTATCCGGATCATTCGGATCATCACCGGGTTGCGGAACTGTTAATGAGACAGGACCGTAAGTTTCGGTTGCACCTGTATAATCTCTCGATTCCAACCAATAGTTATAAGTTTCTCCATACTGAACAGGATTAATATCATAGAAGGTATAATCCGTAGGTTCACTCGTTGTGCCTGCTCCTTCGATTAAAGAACCATTAACCTGCATTGCTTCTTCGATACATTCATTATCCGCACGATAGATATTCCAGCCGGCATTATTGCTCTCGGATTGCGTGCTCCAGCAAATAGCCAGTTCATCTGCGGAATAGGTTGCAGTGAAAGAAGAAAGAGTAACTGCAGTAGGTTCACCTCCCTCATATTCATAAGCTCCCATATCAGTAGTACTATTCCTACCTAATCCTCTTTGGTCTGTTGTTGGAATTGCTTCCGGATGACCACCTTGAGTATCAGTACCTGCATCTATAGCCACACTACCTGTTAGCAATGCCAAAGTATATGTTTCATTTAGAGAACCATTATCTGCAAGAGTAGAACTTATATTAAGATTTGCTTGTTCTCCAGTAATATCACCAGTTGCATTGAAATTATAATCACTATGTTCTACTAGATTATAGCCATTGTCATTAACAGTGGACGAACCGGAATACCAATCATCATAACTACTTGCAGTATCTGTATTATCAGCGAATATGGTGTTAATGGTATTGATGGTATTGGTAGCACCATAACAATATAATCCTCCATATCGAGTCGAATTATTTCTTGTAACAGTACAATTAGTTAATGTCAATTCAGCACCACTCATAACTGCAAATGCACCACCATAATCGGCAGCATCATTGCCGGTAATTGTGCAATTTGTAAGTGTTGCCGAATCAGAATCCCTACGGACGGTTAATCCGGCACCGTAATAATCATTACTATTATCATTAATGGTGCAGTTAGTCATTGTCAATGTCATATTCCATTCACACTGTATACCACCTCCGTAATAGTAACACGAATTGTCATGAATGGTGCTATTTATCACTGTCAGCGTAGATGCTCCGTAATAACCGTAAGCATAAATACCACCACCTGAGTGATTCAAAGGTGTATTATTATTATTAATATCACAACCGCTTACCGTACCGTTAAACCATCCACTAGGTCCTGCGTAAAAATAGATACCACGAGTACCATTCCTGATAGTCATATCGGAAATGGTAACGGTTTCTGATCCATCTGATCCATAAATATAAAACACCTCATCTGTTCCACCTGAGCTTGTTTGTGCTTGTACAATTGTATTTCCGATGCCTTCGCCATCAATTGTAAGATCAGTGAAATCCCGGTCGATGTTAATATCATCATTATTAAGCGTATAAGTATCACCTGATACATGGATAACAATTGTGGCAGTGGTTGGATCTAATACATTATCAACAGCATATTGGATTGTCTGCCAGGCATCCGTTCCTGGACCTGATCCGTGTGAACCATCGTCTGTTCCTGTTGGATCTACATAATAATCAACACTCAGAAGGTTGGTTGTTATTAATAATCCAAACAATAACATCATCGAGGATAAAAGTAATTTTTTCATTTTTTCTCCTTTTATTTTCCCGCGAAATACGCGAAATTACGCGAAAACGGGGAAATTGTTTAATGAATTTCTATGGTATTCATCAAACCTGGTCTTGTAGGTTTCGGAATGAGTTTCTTTTATTTTCCGGAAACCGGTTTGGTCATTGTAGTTCGGAACTTGTTCCGAAACCTTTTAATAGTTTCCCCAATAACCTGTTATCGGGAAAGTTTTCAATATTCAGGGCTTGTTTCTTAATTCCCCGCCCTAAAGGACGGATCTATTGATTCATTTAACCTTTGAACCTTGAACCCTGAACCTTTTTCACATCTTTGCGTCCATTATTCGACTCGTGAGGAACGACGAGTCGAAACCAGATTGATATATCTGTTTCGAATCGTCGTCTTGTTTCAAGTCGTCGTCTTCGGCAGACCAGAAAGTCTGCCGAAGTTCTTACGACTCGAATAGGTTACTGACTCACCACCATCTTCTTAATAAAGAAATCATCACCTGCATCTAACCTGTAGAAATAAAGACCGCTCGCTACTTCATTGCCTTTGGTATCTTTTCTATCCCAGACGAATTCACCGCTATCTGTGTTATTAGCTGTGAATGTTTTTACTGTCTGACCTTTGGTGTTATAGATAACGAGTTTGCAGTTAGCAGCTTCTTTCAGGTTATACCTGATCGTAGTGTTATTTTCGAGAGGATTAGGAATATTCTGGTAAAGACCGAAGAATTCCGCATTATCCGGATCATTCGGATCATCACCGGGTTGCGGTACTGTTAAGGAGACAGGACCATAAGTTTCGGTGCTACCTGTGTAATCTCGTGATTCTAACCAGTAGTTATAGGTAGTTCCTGCTTGAACCGGGATAAGATCATAGAAGGTATAATCTGTGGGTTCACTCGTTGTGCCTGCACCTTCGATAAGAGAACCATTAACCTGCATTGCTTCTTCTATACATTCATTATCCGCACGGTAGATGTTCCAGCCGGCATTGTTGCTCTCGGATTGAGTACTCCAGCATATTGCCAGTTCATCTGCTGCATAAGTGGCTGTGAAGGAGGAAAGAGTGATAGCGGTAGGTTCTTCGGTAGTGAAACTCCAGACACTTCCTTCCGTATCTCCTCCGGCATTTTTACATACTACTTTCCAGTAATATGTTTCGCTGTTATCCATGGTGCCCGGATAGTAAGTTGTAGCGAGTGTATTATCTATCACTTTTGTAGTTGGTGGATTATTGGTATCAAAATAAAGGTCGATAGTTGCAGTACCGGAACCGTTTGTCCAGCCTAAATCCGCATCTATAGAAACATCTGTTGCCGTATCTGTTGGTGTTGGAGCAGATGGTGCTCCGGGAGCTGACATTATTGTAGTGAAACTCCAAACACTTCCTTCCGTATCTCCATCTCCATTTTTACATACTACTTTCCAGTAATATGTTTCGCTGTTATCCATTGTGCCCGGATCATAAGTTGTAGCAAGCGTATTATCTATGACTTTTGTAGTAGGTGGATTATTTGTATCAAAATAAAGGTCGATTGTGTCCGTATCTGCACCATTTGTCCAGCTTAGATCCGCATCTACTGATACATCTGTTAACAGATCTGCAGGTGAAGGATTACTTGGTGCTCCGGGTAGATCTATTTTAGTGCCTACCACCGCTGTTCCGTAATTGGAATTTCCATAATCCGCATAAGCAACTACGAAGTGAGCGGCATCCAGAGCTGCAGCAGATGAATAAGTAGCTGCACTATTAAACACATATTCCGAGCCGTAACTGATGGTGGAGCTGGAAACCGTGCCGATAACCGCAGTTCCGTAAGAGGAATTTTCATTATCCGTATAAGCAACCACGAAGTGAGCGGCATCCAGGGCAGCAGCAGAATTATATGTAGAAGGTGCACTATTAAACACATATTCCGAGCCGTAACTGATGGTGGA
>CAZFPK010000072.1:6147-15483 GCA_964521025.1 uncultured Candidatus Cloacimonadota bacterium
CATATTCCGAGCCGTAACTGATGGTGGAGCCGGAAACCGTGCCGATAACCGCAGTTCCGTAATCGGAATTTCCATTATCCCCATAAGCAACCACGAAGTGAGTTGCATCCAGGGCAGCAGCGGAATGATAATCTGTACCTGCACTATTAAACACATATTCCGAGCCGTAAGTAATATCGCCTTCTCTGTTCCCATTTAAGAATGTAATCACATCTTCAGCATCGAAATCTTCAGTTTGTTTTTTTGCCCAATCGTCAATTTCGTCCATCGGACCGGCAAATAATACACCTATAAAAAGTGTAATAACGAGTAAAGTTATTAATTTTTTCATTTTTTTCTCCCTTGTCCCGGCGAAGAAAGGAAAAGGCATGCCTTATCCTTACCGAAGCCGGACTTTTTTTTAACCACGAACTTGTACGCCTTTGGCGTATTAACACGAATGAAACACGAATTAAGAAAACATCGGAATGACAAGACTTGACTCGCAATGAGTGAAATGAATGTGAGTCGAGAATTGGCAATCGCTTATCTTCGACTCATGCTTTGCCACGAGTCAAATCCAAGCTTCATTTTTTAATTCCTTAATTCTTTCATTCTTTCATTAAATTCGTGGAGTTTGTAGGTTTTCGGAATGAGTTTCTTTTATTTTCCGGAAACCGGTTTGTGAAACTTGACACAAGCCATTGTCTTGGAACAAGATATAAGGTCTTGTGTTAAGTTGAATTTAGGGAGGTTAAAGGCGTTTAAGGTTTCGTCCCCCGCCCTGAAGGACCTGCCTTCATTAAAATTACCGCAAGGCAAGCGGGGTTATTGATTCTTTCAACCTTTGAATCCTGAACCCTGAACCCTGAACCTTTGAATCCTGACCTTTGGTTTCGGAACAAGTTCCGAACTACTAACCTTGAACCTTTGTTAGATAAACACATTTTAATAAATGCTCGATTATTTTTCATTTTTTTAGTTACAGAATAGACAACATTGAATATTGAAGATTGAATATTTCCCCAATTCAACTAATTCAACTAATTCAACTAATTCAACCAATTCAACCAATTCAACCAATTCAACTAATTCAACCAATTCAACTAATTCAACCAATTCAACCAATTCAACCTTGTCCCTTGTAACTTGTCCCTTTTTTCGACATTAACATTTCAATTTTATCTTTCTTTATTTATGTTTAGGTCATTGTTTTATTTGGTGTTTGTTTGTTTTTTTGTTATCTATTTGTAATTTGTATTTTGATTTTTGTGTCTCGTTCACAATCCTTTCAGGATTAAGAAGCCCATGACTTTAGGGAATCGATGAACAACAACTTCCCGAATCTTAATTTCACCCCCGGTAGCCAGGTCAACTTATCACAAGATGATGAAATCACTTGTGACAAGTTTCGGATCATTACCAGGTTTCGGCATTGCGGCAAGCCTTGAGTAGGGAAACTTGTCTTAAATGATTTTTCTTCTTTCATAATATCTTGGAAAATCATCTTGAGATAAGTTGGATTGGGAATATTTGCGGAGTCTCGGAACAATCCGTCGATAGCCGGACTAAAGGTTCCGAACTACACCTTAACTTTCCGAATCTTAATTGAAAGAATTCCTTTGGAGGAAGCTTCGGAAAGTGAAGACAACCCTGAACCTTTGAACCTTTTTTTGGACTTTGCGTCTTTGCGACTTTGGGTGAATTTTTTCCAAAATCAGGGTCGAGTATAGAAGGGATCCACTCAACCCTTTTTTAAAAAGAAAGAGCAAGGAACAGGAGAGGTTCTGTGTGGAAATTTGTCGAAAAACCACACAAATTGCTCTTTCATTGATTTAAAAATTTAAAATCTTATTATATTCTCTTACACTTAATTTCACTATATGAAGCTTATTAAAGAACTGTTTTTTCCTGAATCCAGAACCAATGAATCTTTGGTATCGGAACAAGTTCCGAACTACTAACCCTGAACCTATGAACCTTGAACCTTTTCTTCTATTTTCCGGTGCAATTTTTTTGCTTTCTGTTTGATCAGAGTTTTATTATCTTCATTATAATGAAGACATACATTTCTAAAGGAGCCATTCTTAAAACCAATTGTAAAGCTGAACATCGGGCTGTTTTTTTTTAATTCGATTATTTTTCCGATTTCAGAAACTTCAGAGATATTTATTTTAAAATTATCCGATATATTTATTATCTCAGACATCAGTTCTCGATTTCCTTTTTTATTACTTTCATTTTTTTGTTTTATATTAGCAGAAGTTGTGCCAGATTGGTTCGAGCAGATGTGGGAATTGTTTAACTTTATATTTAGTAAATAATTATGATAGAAAAGAGAATTTATAAGATATGATTTTATGAATTTGAAAAATTGGTGACTGTTCATTTTGAATAGGCAAACTGAACAGTTGCGTTCAAAATGGACCGTTAGTTTTTAGCAACGAATAACATGAAGATAAACCTTCAAGGTTTCAAAAATCTTGAAGGTTTTCCATTCTTATACAACACCTGAGCAAATTATTAGATCTTAAGTTTCGCAGTAAAATAGTAAACCGTTAAAACGGTTATGTATATGTATTCGATGGTCTTGTTCACCCTGATGAATCAGGGTGTTACACTTAAACGAAAGAAATCGATATTAATGAAAATTGATCAGAATAACACCACAATTTATTGTGGTGGACAGTAAAAAAAATAATCCATAACCATTTCAATGGTTTTTGTAAATTTTTCAAACTCAAATCAATTTAAAAAGTAAAACTTGTATAACTTTTTCAATAATAATAATTTATAAAAGTTTTAAGAATTATGTTTAGATTCATTTTTTCAGATATGATGGAGTTTTCAATAACTGCGAAACTTGAGTTATTATATCTTTTTCAACTTCCTTTTTAAAGTTGAAAAAGAAATACCAAGTATTTTCGCAGCTTCCGTGCGGTTGTTATTTGTTTGTTTCAGGGCATCGAGGATCATTTGTTTTTCCATATCCTCGATGGTTCTGGGTTTAAAGCTCTCAACCGAAATTTCTTCTAAAGGTTCAATATCTTTTATCTCAAAATGTTCCAGTTCCAAGATATTGCCTTTGATCAGGATCAAAGCTTTTTCAACCATATTTTTCAATTCCCTGACATTTCCCGGGAAATGGTATTTTTTCAATTTATCGATAACAGCAGCATTTATTTTGGGAACAGGTTTTTTTAAGGTTTTGGAGAATTCACGGATAAAATAATAGAGTAGCGGTTTAATATCCGCAGGTCTTTCCCTGAGAGGTGGAATATTTATCGTGATCGTATTTAGCCTGTGTAATAAGTCCAGACGAAAATTTTCCTTCTCGACCAGTTCATCGATATTTTTATTAGTGGCAGCAATGATCCTGAAATCGACCTGCATCTCTTTCTTTGATCCCAGTTTTTTTATTCTCTTATTTTCCAGCACACGCAGAAATGTTGCTTGCAATGAAGCAGGAGTATCGGCTATTTCATCGAGAAAGAGAGTTCCTTTATCAGCGAGTTCCAGGTACCCGGTTTTATCTGAAATTGCCCCGGTGAAACTTCCTTTCAGATGACCGAAGAATTCACTTTCCGCCAGGCTTTCCGGGATCGAACCGGTGTTCACAGCAACAATAAGATGATCTTTACGAATACTTGCATAATGAATGATATTGGCAATGATCTCTTTACCGGTCCCGCTTTCTCCCATGATCAGCACATTTGTATTTTGATGGACAGCAGCAGTCATAGTTAGTTCCAATACTTTTTTAATTTTATTGCTGTTTCCAATTAAATCCATGTGTATTGCTTTTTTCAGAGCTGCGGAGATAAGGGAACTATGTTTTTTAAGTTCTGTGATCTTTTTCGAGCTTTCTTCATGTTTTTTTTGAAGACCGGAGATTTTTTCGATCATTTCCTTGTTCAGGATTTTATCATTTTGTTCGTAATATTTTTGATGATATTTAAGAGCAGTTTTGTAATCTTTCTTTTTTTCATAGATTTCACTTAGTAATCCATAATTATTTTTTATCTGATCCTGGATTTTTTGCTTTTGAGATAGATTAAGACTTTGTTTTATATATTTTATTGCCGGATCATAGTTTTCTTTTTTTAGATAAACACTACCTATAAATTCTAGGTAATAAGGGATATACTTCTTATTATTGATAGTCGTTTTTGATATTTCCAGAGCTTTTTTATAATATTTCAGGGCTTTGTCATATTGGTGAAGATTTTCATAAGCACCGCCGATAATGCTGGTAAAAAGTGCAACTTGAACTTTCATATTCAATTTTTTTATTATTTTAAGTGCTTTTTTGTAATATTCCATAGATTTATAAGGTTCATCATTACTGTAAGATACACCAATATTATTCAAAATTTTTGCGATGCCAAAGGATTCATTTAATTCTTCGTATATTTTTATAGCCCGGAAAAAATATTCCCTGCTTTTATCAAGTTGTTCTAATTCACTATAAATTATTCCAATACTTTCCAAGGATTCAGCATATTTTGTTTTCGGTATTTTATTTTCCGGTTTCTCCAGAAGTTTATGATTCTTTTCAAAAATCTTAACAGCGGATAATAGATATCCAAGACCTTCATCATATTTTCCTAAAGTTTTGTAGGTCGAACCCAAATCTTTATAGGAAATGGCTATGTTCGGAGAATCATTTAGTTCATGAAAGATATCTAATGCATGTTCAAGATATTTTATGGAATTATCGTAATCTGCAGTTAGGCTAAGTGTTTGTCCAAGTACTAACAGAACTTTTGCTTCTCTTTCTTTTTCCCCTTTCATTTCATAAAGAGGAAATAATTCTAATGCAATCCTTTGTATTTCTGAATCATTTCTTAATTTATTATATTCTGAGAGCAATCTATCAAGAGTATCAATGATCTTTTTATCATTGAATGTTTCTCTTGCTTTTTGTAATTCTCTTTCTAATTTTTGGATGTTATCGGTAATTTTTTTCATTCTTTTTAAACTCCGGAATATACTTTTTTATTTTTAGGAAATATCGTCAAATATATTTTAATAAAAAAAGAGGATGCCGTTGCATCCTCGATTTTTTCGGATTGAGGGAGAGTTTAAGGAGAGAATTTTGTTAACGAATTAAAACCATTCTATTATATTTAACGCTCTTTCCTGTTATCAATTTTGAAAAATAGATCCCGGATTTGACTTCTTGTCCATCAGTATCTTTTCCATCCCAATAAATTGAAGATTGATTACCGTGTCCGGCTTTTGACGGATTGAATATTGAATATTGCCGAATTTCCTGTCCTTTCAGATTATAGATTTCAAGTTTTAATTGTTCGTCTTGTTCGTTGCTAATTTGAAAAGAAATAGTAGTTGATGATTGGAATGGATTAGGGTAATTTCCGAAACCGGTTATTTCAGGAACTGTTACATCGTTCTCATCGATTCCGGTTGTGAAGATTTCAAAAAGAACCAGATCTTCCGGATAAGAACCAATCGTTTCTCCGATATTAATTTCTATGGTGTTATCTAATTCAAGAATATTGTCTTCACTTGCATGATAAAATCTAAAAGAAGCAATTTCCGAATTTTCCGCTACATTGATCAAAATTGTGATGTAAGCAGTATTTTCATAAACATTGATATTTGCAGTTCCCCGGCACTCATCATCGACAAAAACTCCAATCAGATCATTTTCTGTTGCCGGGAGTCCATCTATCTCGACAGTTCCGTAAAGTATCGCACTATTATTAGGATAAATAACCGGTTCCCAGTTTGGAAAATTCCGCAAGTTCGAGATTTTTGGTTCATTTTCTCGAACCGGAATTGGGTAAACAAGATCACAAGGTGCATTGACATTTATCCAATATCCGAAATCCGGAGACATCTGTTCGAGAGTGTTCATATATGGAGGAAGATCAGGATCATAAGTTTCAGTCAGGCTTTTCACCTGCTCAAGTTCGGTCATAATTCCGTCTAAAGCAATTTCCACATCCTGGGCTGATTGACAGACATAACCGGCAAGATTCCAACCTGTGTTTAAATGGATCGTAGTTGAAGCAACATCGACAGCAGGTGCAGTTATATCGAGAATAACATCTGCATCGACATTGATCCAGTAACCGAAACCGTCTGTCAGTTCATCGAGAGTGTTCATGTGAGGAGGAAGGTCAGGATCATAAGATTCGGTTAAATCCTTGACCTGTACAAGATTCGTTTCGATGGGACTGAAAATCGAAACCGGAGACATATCAGGTGGATGAACATTGAGTGAACTCAAACTCCAACCTGTAATCAAATCGATGCTTTGCGTAACATCTCCAACTCCGAACTGGACATTAACATAAGTTATGTCATTATCTGTAATAACTACATTCTCGACCGTGATCGGATCATAACCTGAAGCAGTAAATGTCAGGTCATAAGTTCCGGCATAAAGCAATCGATGATAATTACCGAGAGCAGGATCTGTCGTAATTTCCGAATTATCGACATCATGACTGACAATAGAAATCGTTGCTTCAAACGGATCATCGTTTTCGTCTGTAACAATCCCGCGTACTCCATAAAGACATTCTTCCATATAAAGCAGGAAAGATTCGCTGTTATAATTCCAGTGATTATTCAGTTCAGATTCGGGAAGAAGTTTCGTGTTTGATAGTTCGATCGTAACTTCCCGACAACCTTGAAAATAGTTCATATAATCCTGTCGTCCACCACTAATTGTATACCAGGCATATCCATTGGTAATTCCATCGTCATATCCATCCATATATCCGGCAGGACTGTTCGCTTGAGCAGCGTCGGCATAAGTATGAGAAATCTCCTGATACCAATCATCATCAGCATGCAAAGTTGCCCAGGTATCCCAGGGATAATTGACAACTTCTTCGCCACCATGCAGATTCGCCGACATCACAAAATGATGATCATCCGCAAAATCCATCATCGCGACTGTTTCCGCCTGCCAGGCATTTCCATCCGGATGATCGCCATCTTCCGGGTCCGGGTAATTCCGGTTCAGATCGATAAGATTGGCATTACCGCGTGTTGCTCCCGAAACCGAACTGTTTCCCCCGGCATAAGTTCCATCCGGGTTGGACAACGGATTGATCCAGATCTCGACATTATCGACCAGATTAGTGATCTGCGGATCTGTGCCGTAATTCGTCAGCAGATGGTCGATCAATCGTAACATCAGGACATAACCGGCAGTTTCGTCTCCGTGCATGGTTGCGGTGTACATAAATTCCGGTTCATCTTCTGCGGTTGCGACATTATCCGAAATCTTTGCAAACAAAATATCCCGTCCATTAATGGAATTCCCAATATCGACAATTTCACATAACTCCGGATAATTTGTTTCAAAATCGTTCATCATCGAGATGTAGGTTTCATAAGTCGGATAAGTATCCCAATCTCTCATTTGTTCTTTGGTTGTAGCCATGACAGGATCGATCAAAGTTCCCGGATGAGGAAGGATTTCATAACTATATCCAAGTTTTAGAAATTCCTTGAATTCTTTTGGATTGGCATACGCAAAAACGGTTTGTTTTTTTACATTATCGATGGAAACGACTTTTGTCAGACTTTCCAATTCTGCTCTTTGCCCGATCTCGAATTTGAAATAGATTTCTTTGAAGTTGGAATTATCAGCAAAAATCATACTACATAACACGATAAGAGAAATGATTGTTAATCGATTTCTTATTTTTTTCATTAAGTCCTCCAATAATAAACTTGTTGATCTGAATGTTATTAATCAACCAGTTGTTTAAATCTGCTTTTAAACTCTATTAAATCTTTTTTATCCAATTCTCCGATGATTGCTAAAACATCTTGTGATTTGACAGTTACAATTCTATCGATTTTGATTATGGACTTTTTTCTTAAACTATTCTTTTTGTCCGGATTTATCAGTATTTCATTCTTATTTAATTCTGCAGGAACGACTGAACTAATGGCAGCGACTACTAAATCCTTATATTTGTCTTTTGATACGCAAATCAAGACACTCGGTCTTACTTTTCGCTCTGTATATTCAGCAAATGGAAAAGGGATGCTGATAATTAAATCAAAACATAAAACTCATAAAAAGGCTAAAATATCTGCTGAAATTTACAATATTTTCGATGATACATATTCTTTTGTTATTGTTCTTACAATTGCTCACCTGGATCACGATATAAAAAATAATGATCCGAAGATTTTGCGAGCTTTATGCCAGAGATGTCATTTGCGATATGATGTGAAAGAGAAACAAAAAAAGAAGGAAAATAAAACATGATCGAACATCACCTTATATTCAGTCATGGATACGACAAACTGAAGAATGAAGAATATTCTACAATCAGAGGAAAATTCGCAGCAAAGAATTATTTTGCCGGTCAGATCGTAAATATTTATGTCAACGGTCAATATCTACAAGATGCGGAAATTCAAACATTCAAATAAAGAGAAGACAGAGACGGGAATGTGCAGGAAGAACCGGTTGATTTTAAGAACGATGCAATGAGTGCTTTACGCTATGGAATCGAGTATTTGCGACACGAGAGAGCAGAAATAAAAGCAGTTAGTTTCAGGAAACGAACCTGGTGAGGTTTTCAGAAAGATTCGTTTAGTTTTTTTAATATTTTTTTTGCTTCTTTAATCAATATTTTTTTTGGTTTTTGTTTGGCAAGTTTAATAAATTCAGACAGTGAAATAGTTTGTCTTTGTTTTATTTTTCCTTCTTTTTTAAGTTTTTTGTATTCTTCTTTGTCGATCAGCATTCTTACCTCTTCTAAAAATCTAATAGTTTTCTCATGATAGACAAACTGATTTTATCCAATCTTTCATCATGATAAAATTTTACAAATGTTTCTGCGGTATATTCGATTAGTTTTTCACTTGCATAAGTTGAGATGAAAGGAAGACTGCCGGCAGATTCCTTGCGTATCTGTGATAATTCCGGCAATTTATTGTAATCCTGGTATTGTAAACAATGAGCGAATTCATGGATCAGTAAATCAGAAGGGGTTCGAGATGTCCAGTATTTTGAATTATATGCGTCTTTAATATGTTTTTTGAGTTCAGACAAATCTTTAAATTGGTCAAGGTGTGCACGGTTTATAAGTAATGTGTTCAATGATTTTTTTATCTTGATTTGGTCTGGTACGATTCATCATCGAAACATCGAAATCTTTTTTCCGATTAACAGTTTTTATACCATCCCAAAAGACAGGATATTTATTTTTGAGATCAATCAATCGCTGACTAATATCATTGATCAATTCCGGAGATAAACCTTTTAGATTCACAGGAATTCCGATTTTTTGAGATAGATATTTACTAATCTTTCCGACTTGTCTTAATTGTTTATGTAATAAGTAATTAAGTCAA
>CAZFPK010000073.1:0-15055 GCA_964521025.1 uncultured Candidatus Cloacimonadota bacterium
CTAAATCTCTTTATTTCTGAACACTTATATAGCATATTTTTTACGAGTTCGTCATGATTGAGAAGTTAAATTTATTGAAAGATTATTCATATTATTTTTTATTTACTTTGAATCCTTACGGAAAAGATATTGAAACGAATGTTCCTGAAAAATCAGAAATAATCGAAACCTTCCGGAAATTATCGCAAATGATCGGAAAAGAAAAAGTGATCTGGAGATATGATCCGATCTTGATTTCGGAAAAATATAATAAAGAATTCCATTATGAGAAATTCGAGATTTTATCTGAAAAACTTCATAAATTTATAGATAAATGTATCATCAGTTTTCTCGATTTCTATCGGAAGACAAAACAAAAAACGAAACATCTGAATCTAATTGAAATTTCAGAAATTGAGGAAATTGAAATTGCTAAACAATTTGCTCAAATTGGAAAAAATTATGATCTGAAAATCCAAACTTGTGCGGAAAAATTCGATCTGACCGGATCCGGAATTCTTCCCGGAAAATGTATCGATGATGAACTGATAATAGAAATTAGAGATCAGATACTAGATGTCACAAAGGACAAAAATCAGCGGAAAGAATGTAATTGTGTTCAGAGCATAGATATTGGAGAATACAACACTTGTTTTCATAATTGTCTTTATTGTTATGCAAATTAAATTTGATTCGACTTGCTACGAAGTGCGAGTTGAATCAAAATTTTTCGATACGGCTTTGGAGTAATAATATGTTTAAACACAATAATTTATAAATTTTTATTTCTTTTATTATAATAATTCAATCACAACTCGCACTTCGTAGCAAGTCGTGATTGAATTAAGATAAAAATTTCTTTTGACAGTTTTTATCCATCAGAAATAATAAATTCAAATTTTAAGAGGTGCTTATGAAATATTTTATTACAATCGTTTTATTATTATCGATCTCTATTCTTTCCGCAAATGAAATGCATATTTCAATCTCAAAACCGAATAAATTTCTTTTAAAATGGATCGAGGAACAGAATATCGAAATCGTTAATTTCCGCAAAAATGAAAGTATCGATCTTATAATCGATAAAGAACAATTGGATTTTCTTCAAAATAATCATTTCGATATTAAATTCCTCTCCACAGAAGAACAGCGATCAAGAGATATTGAAGGTTACAGAAATTACGAAGATGTTAAATCCGAACTACTACAAATTGCTATAGATTATCCCGGTATAATAGAATTGACTTCCCTTGGAAATTCCACCTGCTATGATTATTATCTCGACGGAGATAACGATTATTCCGATTTCCAATTCGAGATCTGGTGTTTGAAACTGTCCGATAATCCCGAAACCAATGAAGACGAACCCAATGTCTTTTATGCTGCGGAAATTCATGCACGCGAACCTATCAGCCTGGAAGTCGATATGTATATTTTGAATCACCTTGTTTCTAATTATGGAGTTGTCGATAGCATTACTGCCTGGATTGACAGCACTCAAATCTGGTTCATCCCGCTAATGAATCCCGACGGACACAAACTCGTAACCGAAGGTTGGCATACTATGCATCGTAAGAATATGCGGGATAATAATGAAAATGGATTACCTGATTACAGTTCAGTAGATGGAGTGGATTTGAACCGTAATTTCGGTTATGTCTGGGGAAATAACGGAGCATCGAATTCTCCGAGTTCATCGATTTATCATGGACCTTATGCCTGGTCGGAACAGGAAACAGTTTATGCTCGTGATGTGATCTATGCTCATAAATTTTATGCAGGAATAACTTATCATTCGTACGGGGAATGGGTACTGTATCCGCTTGGTCATCTGCCCGGAGCCTGTTCCCTCGATCACGAAATCATGGACGACCTGGCAGTCGAAATGGCGGAAACAATTCCCAGTATAAATGGAACCGGGCATTACACTCCCATTCAAGCAGTAGATTTTGGATACACATGTCAGGGAACAATGGGAGATTGGGGTTATGCGGAACAGCGAATATTTTCCTATACGATCGAACTGGCTACAACCTTTATTCCTCCTGAATCGCAAGTGGAACAGATCTGCGAAGATAATCTGCAGGCTGCTCTGATAATGCTCGATAGAGTAAATCATTCTACTGTAACCGGGAATATAACAAATGAAAATGATGAACCTTTGATCGCTGAAATCTATGTTACGGAAATCGACAGCGTTGGAGGAATGACCGAAGTAGAGCCTGTTCGCAGTGATTCTACTTTTGGCAGGTATTATCGTCTGCTTCTTCCGGGAGATTATACTTTCACCTTTCATCATGAAGATTATGCGGATATCAGGCACTATGATGTTCAGGTTTATGAGGCTGCAAATACAAATCTTGATATTTGCTTGAAACCGGAATTTATCAAGAATACGGATATCGAAATCTATACAAATAATGATTCACTTTATTTAGATTGGGACGATGAAGTAGATTATGATTATGAGATTTATTCATCGGCAAATCCCTACGATAATTTTGTCATAAATACAGACGGAGAATTTATAGAAGATAGTCTCTGGAGAGAAAATATATCAGGAAATAAACGCTTTGACAAGCAGTTTTATATGATCAAAAGGATAGCTGAATGAGACTCGAGTTCATAAGAGCTAAGTGAGAATGGACTTGAGACGATAACTGCATCCAAAAGCAAGAATGGATTTTAGACGAAATTATTGTACTTTTTCATCTGAACTCCATCAGTCAAAAGCCAGATAAAGTCCGGTCTCTATGGAATCAAACTTGCATCATGATTTATCAAATAAATTCAGGAGTTATATTATGAAAAACTTTTTACTTTTTTTATTTTTATTTACATTCATCAATTTAATTTCACAAGAACTTAATTCAAGATATGAGATCATTGAAAATTTCGATGACGGCGAGATCGAACTCTACTCTTTTCCCGGGGAAGATAATGATCCCGGCGGCTGGGCACTCGATCAGTTAAATACCTACAATAATTCCCTTTACTCGCTCCGGTTAGTGGGCAACACTTGGAAAATCGAAGATATCGAACCAACTGTGATCGACTCGGGAAATGTCTGGCAAATCGCAATTTTTGTTCAGGAAATAAGCGAAATCCAGGGTTTTGGTCTGATGGATTCTTCAAATGTCCTTTTCTACTCTATATTCGGGACGCAAATGCTCGACATCGAAGAATGGGTTCCGGTCTATCAGGGAGCATTCGAGGAAGAAACCTGGAATCTGATCCAGCTTCCGGTTGCCGATGACTGGTTTGCCTGGTTCGATTATTATCCGACCATCACTTCTATCGTATTCGTCAATGACCAGGATGACGGAGAACCGGGAGTCGTCTATTTTGATGAGATCTTGAACATTACCGAAGACCTTCCTGTTCCTCCGGAAATCGAGATAACTTATGAGATCGGTGAGATTTATCGTAAACAAAATGGACAACGCAATGTGGATGTGCAATTTTATTCCGAAGTTTTCGATCCTGACAGCGAGGATTTTCTTTTCTCCTGGAGTTTCGGAGATGATTCCACCAGCGTCGAACAGAATCCACTCCATACTTTTTTAGTTGAAGATGATCATCCTTACACGGTTTTATGTGAAGTTTCGGATACAACAGATTGTTACGGACAGGCGGTTTGTCAGATCGAAGTCGATGAAGGAGAAACTACTTTTCCTATCACTGTGAATTTTGTCGGAGATGTTATGCTGGCTCGCGGCTATAATGATCTGATCGATGCGATCGGAGTAGAAGCGATCTTTGAACCAACACTCGATATTTTGGGAAATGCTGCCGATATCACAGTCGCCAATCTCGAATGTCCGCTCACGACTCATTGGGAACATCATCCGACCAAATCTATCTATTTCAAAGGTTCTCCGGAATATGTCGCCGGACTAACTTATGCCGGGATCGATGTGATCACGCTTGCCAACAACCATGTTTATGATTATATGCTGCCCGGAATACAGGAAACACAGCAGGTTTTGGAGGATAATAACATTTTGTATTCAGGTGCGGGAGCAGATTCCTACGAAGCATATTTACCTCTTTTTTTTAATAAATCAGGTGTGAACATCGCTTTTCTCGCTTCCAGCGACAGAACAGGACAATACAACAATTATCAACCATATCTGCAAGCTGGATTCAATAAACCGGGATTCGCTTATATGACTCCATATTATGTGCAGAAACAAATTCAGGAAGTTCAGGATGTAGCCGATCTGATCGTGATCGAAACTCATTCCGGCAGCGAATATTCCACCGAACCGGGAGAAAATTATGACAAATCCAATCCCTTATATCAATATGAAGAAACATTCCCGGAAGATGAAGAATACACTTTCAGGTTGGATATTCCGCACATGTGGGACATCGAGATCAGGCATTTTATGATCGATGAAGGAGCGGACCTGGTTATTTGTCATCATCCGCATATTATTCAAGGGGTAGAAGTTTATAACGGGAAACTGATCGCACATTCGCTCGGGAATTTTGCTTTCGATCTTTCTTATGCGGAAACAATGCCGACTATGATCCTGAATTCAAAGATCGATGAAAATGGTTTTTACGGCTACTCATTGACTCCTGTTTTCATCGATGATTATATTCCGCAAAGAGCGGAAGGTGAGCTCGGTCTTCACATCCTCGATCAAATTGCCGGACGCTCCAAAAATATGAATACCTACCTCCATGTCGATCGTGAAGAAATTACGGCTTCAGTTATTTTTGATACTCTGAATATGGAAATAAACACCGAAAATTATGTGGAAATTTTATCTCTTACTGTGGATAATGGAGAATGGATATCTTCTCCTTTGAAATTAGCAAGAAACGGGCATATTTCTTCTATCAACTCCGTAACTCCCGAAAATAATTGGCATTATCGTTTAGGAAGAGAGATCGTCTGGTTCGGGAATTGTGAAGATGAAGGCTGCACTCTCTGGAACCTGAACAGTGATGACGAATGGTATGATGAAACCGAATTCTATGAAGGAGAGCGTTCTATCTGTCATCGCAGATATCCTGATTCGGGAGATAACATCGTTACCAATTTCACCAATCGCCTAAAAAGATATTCTGATGGAGATTTCACTTTGCATGGATATTTCAAAACCCAGAATGGAAGTAATGTTACCATCGAAGCCAGGTATTATCAAACCAGAAGTGATTATCCCTGGATAGACACGGAAAATATCGGAGTTCTGGTCGATGGAGATACAGGTTGGAATTTTTATTGGAAGAATCTGGATGTTCCGGGAAACTGCAATTTCTTCGATATCAGAACAAACAGCGACATGCCGGCATCAGGAGAAGCACTTTCCTGGTTTGACAATGTTGGAATTATCGAATGGTCGGATTGGGAAACTTTTGAGGATTATGCTGAAATCGAGAATCCAAGTGATTATTATTTTCTGCAGGTCAAAGCCGGAACACAGCTTGGTCATGCAATACTCGATTATACAGAAAAAAATTATGGTGAAGGACCCGTCGTTCATAATGATGACCAAGTACCGGAAATCTCGTCAAAAGGAAGATTGGTCGCAAATTATCCCAATCCATTCAATCCTTCCACAACCATCTCATTCCAATTAATCTCAGAGCACACGGAAAGCACTGAAATAAACATCTACAACATCAAAGGACAAAAAGTGAAACAGCTTGTCAGCGATCAGCGTTCAGCAGGTCAGTATTCAGTGATCTGGGATGGATTGGATGATATTGGAAAACCGGTCGGTTCAGGGATTTATTTCTATAATTTAAGAATTGACGGAAAAAGTATCGATACGAAGAAGTGTTTGCTGGTGAGGTGATGTAAATCAATTTGCTAAATTGAAAAAATAAAAAAGTTACTTATAAACAATTCAGGCGAATTGTTTTACAAATGTAACTCGATTTTCCAAAATCGAGAAAAAAAGGAACAATAATGAATGAAATAGAAGTAAGAAAAACATACGCACAAGACCAGGATTGGGTAACCAGAATCCTGGCGGAAAACTGGGGTTCTCCCAAGATCATAACCAAAGGAAAAATCCATCAGGCAGATGAATATCCCGGATTCATCGCTGAATTTCAAAATGAAAAAGCAGGTTTACTGACATATCACATTAAAGATAATGAATGTGAGATCATATCTCTCAACAGTCTGGAAAAAAATGTCGGAATCGGTACTGCTTTACTGAATGCAGTTTCGAAAGTTGCTTTTCAAAGATATTGTAAAAGACTTTGGCTTATCACAACTAATGACAACTTTGAAGCGCTCCGGTTTTATCAAACCCGCAGGTTTCATCTGGTAGCAGTTTATCCGAATATGATCGCCGAATACAGGAAAATCAAACCGGAAATCCCATTATTTGGTTTGGATAGTATCCCCATCAGGGACGAGATCGAACTTGAAATGATTTTGTGAGTTTCTTTTTCGGCTTATAGTTTGTATATTGGAGAAAGTTAAATGAAAATGATTAATTTAGGGATCATCTTTTTTCTGATAAATTTGTTGTCAGGATTGGAAGTTTCACATTTTGAATCTAAAATCAAGATCACAGGAAGTTTTGAAATTGAAGAATTGAAATCGATCAGGGTTCAAGAACAGGAATTTCTTAAAATAAATACTCTCGATCTCGGTATTTCCGGAAAACCCGGAGAACCGGAATTACCGGTTTTTTCAAAAATTACTGAACTTCCTGAAACAGGAAATTATATCCTCAAAGATTTTAAATATGATTTTGAAGAATTGAATTTAGATAAAAAAATCATCCCTTTTGGCTGGGAAGATAATATTTCTGTAAATTCAGAAATTTATGATAAAAACGAGTGGCTTCCTGAAGAAATCGTAAAAATTTCCCAACCGAATATTATGCGTGGAACCAGGTTTTCTCAAATCTCGATAACTGCAGTCCAGTATAATCCGGCTTTGAATAAGATCAGGATCCTGAAAAATATCGCTGCTGAATTTGAAATAGATCCTTCCATAAATGAAAATCCGACTTCAAATTTTAGAAATTCCAACCTTAAACCATTTTCAAATATTGTTTTGGAAAAAGGAACCAGAACCGAAACACCTTCCTATAATAATGGAAATTACCTTTTGATCGCGCCGGATAATTGCGTTGCTTATCTACAATCATTATTGAGACATAAAGAAAAACTGGGTTATAAAACCAAACTCGCTACATTAACCGAAACCGGTTCGAGCAATACTGCCATTAAAAATTATATACAGAATGCTTATGATAACTGGGAATATCCACCGGAAAATGTCATCTTAATTGGAGATGTGGACGGCTCGATCGTACTTCCGTCATTTTATGTCGAAGGTTACTGGACTCCCTGGGATGTAACGGATCATCCTTACACTTTGCTGGAAGGTGATGATTATTTCCCGGATATCATGCTCGGAAGAATTTCGATTCGTTCTTTGACGGAACTGGCAACTGTCATCAACAAGATCATCAAGTACGAAAGTGATCCGTATCCCGGAGAGTGGATTAAACATGCTTTGATGTGTGGAGTTATCAAACAATCATGGCATTATTATTCAGCGCGGGAAACAAAAATGGCAGTTCGTGAAAAACTCCTGAATTTCGGATATACATTCGTCGATACACTGATTTCTCCTTATCAGGTCGGACAAACTCAATTAGAAAATAAGATCAACGAAGGTCATTCATTTGTTAATTATCGCGGTTTTGGAGATTTTCATTACTGGTGGGGAGAACCGAACCCGATGTTCGATCTCGATAATATCGATAATCTAACGAACGGTTATATGCTTCCGATGATCACGAGTATCGTGTGCGGCGGAGGTAATTTTGCTTCCGATGATTATCCGTCTGCTTTTGGAGAAACCTGGCTGATCGCAGGTTCACCTTCGGTTCCCAAAGGTGCGATCGGATTCATCGGACCGAGTGAATTAAATACTAAAACACGATTCAATAATGCCAATGATATGGGAATTTACCAGGGAATTACCCAGGAAAACTTATTCAAATGCGGGGAAATGCTGCTACGCGGAAAGATGGAACTCTATAATAATTTCCCGGATTGCCATGAATGGGGAGATGCGACAAATTCCGATCAATTTTATTTTTATGTTTACGGTTTGTTGGGAGATCCCGGGCTTTCAGTTTGGACAGATACTCCGGAAGAAGTATCGCTGGATTTTACAGGTGAAATGATCACAGGTGAAAATTGTCTGAATATCGAAATAACTACATCAGAATCAGATAAATCCGGTTTCACGATCGCTGTTACAAACTCAGATAGTTTGATCACGACCGGTTTTACAGATGAAAACGGGGAAGTAAATATTCCTCTCGATCTTGAAATCGGTGATTATGAAATAACCGCATCCAAATACGGATTCATACCGGAAACAGAAACTCTCTCGGTTATCGATGGAAACATAATTAGTTTATTTAATCATACTTTCTTAGATTCATTAATTCCTTCACAAATAGTAGATCTGGAAGTTGTCTTAAAAAATCTCGGAGATCAAACTGCATCCAATATTCAAGCAGTTTTAACTTCAAATGAAAATTATCTTACCATTATTGCTGGAAATGAATATATCGAATCACTCGGTGCAGGAGATTCGGAAATCTGTGAATTCCGGTTTCAAATTGGAGAAGAATGGTTTAATACTCAAGTTTCGGAACTATTTTTGGATATCGATTATGAATTTGAAAGCCGTAAAATACTTATGCGAGATGAAGAAGAAACTTTCCTCATCCCGGTCGAGATAAATGCTGCGGAACTGGTTCTATCAGATTTTATCGTGGATAATCCAGATTCCTGTTTGATCCAGAATAATACTGAAGAAATTTATATCGAGCTGCAAAACTGCGGAAATTATGAAAGCGGAGATTTTTCCGCTGATCTGGTCAGCCTTAACGATAAAACAGAAGTATTGATCTCAAACAGAAATTACGCGAATATTTCGATCGATGATTATGGTACTAACTCCAGTTATTTCCAGGTTTCCGTAGGAGATGTTATCGCAGGTGAACAAGCAATTTTCAGGCTGGAAATCTCTGAAAGCAGAACCATTTTGCAGACTATTGAATTTTCTATTCCCATTGGAATTATCAGCGAATCCAGTCCGACCTTCTGCGAATACGGATATTATGCTGTCGAAAGCAATGATTCGGGGAATTTTACTCCTCCGGTTTATAACTGGATCGAAATCGAAAATTCAGGAACCGAAATAACAGGAGGTCACTCAACTGAAGATGGATTTATCCGCATGATTGATCTTCCTTTTGATTTCCAGTATTTTGGAGAAATTTATGATAAAATCTCGGTCTGTTCAAACGGATATTTATGCATGGGAGAAACAGAATTGATGTTCCATCGCAATCGTACGATTCCCTCGGGCAGCGGCTCGCCGGCAATGATCGCTCCTTTCTGGGATGATCTGGAAAACGGAGACCTGTATTATTTTTATGATGCGGCAAACCATTATTTCATCATCGAATGGTCGGATATGGAGAATGTCTATGATCCTTCTTATGAAGAAACATTCGAAGTTATTCTCTATGATCCGGAATACTATCAAACCCCGACCGGAGACGGAGAAATCCTGTTCCAATACAATGAAATAAACAACATCGATCTGGACGATAATTACGCAACTGTCGGCATCGAGAACGAACCGCAAACTCAAGGTCTGCTTTTGACTTTCGCAGACAATTATGTGCCAACTTCTCAATCATTATCAGATGAAACTGCTATTTTTTTCACAATTTCGGAAAGTCCGTATCATCTTTTTGCACCACAAAACATCACCATTTCAATTGAAAATGATTCTATTCGATTAGAATGGGATCCTGTGAATTATGCTACTTCCTATAATATTTATTCGTCCGCAAATCCGTATTCCGGTTTTACGATTGAAACCGAAGGAATTATCACGACTTCTTGGGTCGGTTCTCCCGCTGAAACAAAAAAATATTTTTATGTGAAAGCAGTTAATTAAAGTTTGTCCCTAAACAATGATTTCGAGTTGTAAGAAGGTGTTAAACGCGTTTGACGATCGATGATGACTTGAAACCGCCCATAATTGCTGTTTTCTAATCCATTGGGATATGACAAGTTAACTTCTCCGGAAATTACCGTAAGAGTTGGAATGACCGGAAAAATTTAAGTCATCCGGCAGTTACCATTTAACTCAAGTTTTACATTTTTGCATTTGAGACAAAATTTTCCTCTTTGTCCTCTTATCGACACAAATTAAAAAGCATATAAATCATCCCTGAAATCTTATTAAAATTCTTCATCCCTAACTCATTAATATAAAAGAAATTAGCATCACTTGATATCTTATAACCTGTCCCCCTTTTTTGGCATATTTTATGCTACTTTGGATAACAGAATAGATGGGGGAGTTATGAAGATAAAACGATTTACCATAACGAAATTCTTACTTTCGCTTTTTATTTACTTCATTTTCATCAACTGTAATTCTCATATTTCCGATCTTGTTTTTGATGATACCCAGATCTACGGATTCTACCTGACATTCTACGAGGAAAATTTCTGGGAAATTCTTGTGTTCAATGATGAGAATGACAATGACCAATATGTGATGGCAACCTTTGAATTTAACGGAGAAGTATATGAGAATGTTGGAGTTAGGTTTAAAGGTAATAAATCCATGTCTTATCCCTCCAACAAAAAACCTTTTAAAATCAAATTCAATGAGTTTATTGAAGATCAGGAGTTTTATGGTTTAACAAAATTAAGTTTAAGCAACGAATATTCCGATCCGAGTTTTCTCAGAGAAAAAATATTTTGTGATTTGGTCAATCAATACATTCCAAGTCCCAGGGCAAATTTCGTTAAATTATATATTAATGGAGATTATTGGGGTGTTTATACTAATGTCGAACAAATAAACAAGAGATTTATCAAGAAAAATTTTGGTAATAATGAAGACGGAAACCTCTTCAAAGGCGATCCTTACGGAGATCTTGTCTGGTATGGTGCGGAACCCGAATCTTATTATGATAAGTATGAACTGAAAACCAACCAGGATGAAAATGATTGGTCTGATCTGGTGAATTTGATCGATGTTTTAAACAATACTGATATCGAATCATATCCGTTTGAATTAGAACAAGTTTTTCATATTCGGAATTATCTCTTTTTTCATGTTATTAATAATTTCCTTGTAAATATGGACAGTTATTTTCTCGGTTGTCATAATTATTATGTTTACCATCGGGAAGATACGGATAAATTTGTTCATATTCCCTGGGATTTTAATTATTCTTTTGCGACTCTCGGCGGTGGAATGACAGAAAATGAAATCTATGATTTTCCACTTTTTTATATGGCTCCACCTCAATCTCCAAAACCTCTTGTCAACAGAACATTTGAAATAGATCATTACAGACAAATTTACCTGATGAATTATAAATACTTGATAGAAACAGCACTTAATGAAGAACTTTTATTTGAGAGGATAGATACCCTTTCTGATTTGATCAGGGATGCGGTTTACGCTGATACTCTTAAAATGTACACAAATGAGGAATTTGAGATCAATCTTGAAGACAATATCGAAACCGAAAACGGTATTCTGTACGGATTAAAGAATCTGATCACGCAAAGGATAGTAAAAATAAACGAACAATTAAATGGGGTAGAAATCCCGGAACAAATTTCCAATCTGCATATTAATGAATTTCTGGCAGACAACGAATCGATCCTGAAAGACGAATACGGCGAATATGAAGACTGGATCGAAATCTATAACGATAATGATTTCCCGGTAAATATGAACGATTTATTTTTGAGTGATGATCCTTCGATTCCTGATAAATGGAAATTACCGGAGATTGAAATTCCTGCAAACGGATATTTGCTGTTCTGGGCAGATGCTGAAATCGAGCAAGGTAGTCTGCATACAAATTTTAAACTGAACAGTGATGCCGAATTCATCGGATTATATGGAGTAAATGGTGTTTTATCTATCGATAGTCTCAGTTACGGTTCACAGGAAACGGATATTTCTTATGGCTCATTACCCGACGGTGGAGTCGAATGGCAGCAGTTCATCATTCCATCACCTTTATCCTCAAATATGATGGAATTATCGGAAAGTCTTTTCATCAATGAATTTATGGCAAAAAATGAATCCACTATTTATGATGATAACGGCGAATATGACGATTGGATCGAAATCTATAATAAAAATAATTTTGCGTGTAATCTAAATGGTTTATCCTTAACTGATGATCCGGCAGTTCCCGGTAAATGGCAATTTCCCGAAGTGAATATTCCGGCAAACGGTTACCTTTTGGTCTGGGCGGATAATGATGAAGAACAAGGGGAACTGCATACTAATTTCAAACTCTGTTCGGAAGGTGAATTTATCCTTTTATACGATATCGACGGAACAACCTTGCTCGACAGTATAGTATTCGGCGAACAGCAACCTGATATTTCTTATGGCAGGATCGAAGACGGATATGAGGATTGGCAGTTCTTTAACGAACCTTCACCCGGACAATCTAATAATGAAACCATCTGCAGCGACAATGAACTTCCCGATCATGATCAGGCAAGGTTAATAGGAAATTATCCTAACCCATTCCGTGGCTCAACCACAATATCTTTCCATCTAACCACGGAGATCCCGGAGAACACGCAGATAAATATTTATAATTGTAAAGGACAGAAAGTGAAAACTCTGGAATGCAATATCCATGATATTACAGCATCATCACACTCCATAACCTGGGATGGAAATGATGATAATAACAGGAAAGTTTCCTCCGGAGTTTATTTCTACAAACTACGGTCAAAGAGCTATTCTTCAACAAAAAAAATGATCCTTGTTCGTTAAAACCATGAAGGATAAATCTTAATGCAATAATCCATTGAGGACATAATATACCTCCCTCAAACGCAAAGACAGCTTCTCGGAAACGAGAAGCTGTTTTTGTTTGTAACACATTGCTCCTGCTTTGTGACCAATTATTAGTTTTAATACAATATTTTATTTTGTCTCAAAGCAGAGCTATGAGTTACTTTTCTAAGTGTTCCAATGCTCCTGCGTCAAATCCTAAAACAATGTAGAGCGTTTTGCAAAATCGTTCCCACGCAGGAGCGCGGGAACGAGGAAGAAGATTCTCGGAACAATCCGTCAAAGCCGGACTAAAGGTTCCGAACTACAAAAAAATTGACACAAAACCCGACCTTTTAAAATCAAATCATGATCAAAATAAAATTTTACAGTTTGATAAGAATGTTCTTGGAATTAAAAGAAATCGATCTGGAACTTGAAGACCTTTCAATATTCGAGCTGTTAAAAGAAACAGAAAAAAAGACAGGGAAAAAATTCCTGTTCAAACTCATTACTAACAAAGGTGAACTGAAACCGGGAACAATGATCCTCATCAACGGCAGGAATATTTTTCACATGCAGAAATTAGATTCCATCGTATCGGATGGAGACGAAATCTCGATCTTCCCGCCCGGAGGAGGAGGATAATGGAGCTTCCCGAAATCTTGACGAGAAACATCCTTTTTTATGGAAAGGAAAAACAGGAGATCATCAGTAAATCCTCGCTGCTCATTGCCGGAATGGGCGGACTCGGTTGTACGGCTGCGGACATTCTCGTGCGTTCCGGGATCGGGAAACTGGTATTGGTCGATGATGATATCGTGCAAGAGACCGATCTGAACAGGCAGATCTTGTACGATCAGAATGATATCGGGAAACAGAAGGTTCAAGTTGCTCGTAACAAATTAAAAGCAATTTCTGATCATACAGAAATTATATCTCTCCAAATGAAAATAACAGAATCAAATCTATTCCAATTGAAAAAATATAGATTTAATGGTATCGCAGACTGTTTAGACAATTTTAAGAGCAGGTTTATCCTGGAAAAAGTTATACAAAAAGATCAATTTATCGTTCATGGTGGAGTTGAAGAAAATTTCGGTCAGATCACGACGATAATTCCTGATAAAACTCAAAGTTTGAAAGAGATTTATCCAAATATGAAAGGTAAAAATTCGACTATTCCAATTATTCCTACAACTGTGCAAACGATTGGTTCATTAATGGCACAGGAAATTCTTAATAATCTGTTTAGGAAACCACAATTGCTGAATAAAATGCTTATCTTAGAATTAGTAGATTTTTCGATGTTTAAGGTTGAAATCGGGAAATAATTTGACAGTATTCTGAAATTTTTGTTTGTGAGAAATGTTTTTTATTAAAATGGTTGGCTCGATAAGAAATAAAACAAGAAGGAACTTTTGAGCAGACAAGAACTGATTGTAAAAATTAAACAGAAATTATCTGAAATTAGCACTGAAATCCAGTTTGCTGTTAAAGCAAATCTACTCGATTTCAACTGTATTTTGGAAGATATTTTAATTCCTCTTTTAAACGAACTATTAGATTCTAATCTTCAAAATACTAACAGGCAAAAATCAAATTTCCCCGGAATTGACCTACTTGATAGAAATAAAAAAGTTGGATTTCAAGTGACTAGCGATTCTTCAGCATCAAAAATCAAAGAAACAATAAATAAAATTGTTTCAAATAATCTTGATAAAGAGATTAATGAATTATTTTTTATTATTATAAGAAACGATTCAAAAGCCAGCAATAAAAATTTTGATAATCAATTAGAAAATTTACCAAGTAATATTAAATTTAATTATCATGCAAACTACTTAGACTTTGCAGACCTATTTGCAAAGCATATAAAAAGCCATAGTAATGTTAATAAAATATGGTCCATTCTCCAAAAATCATATAACGGAAAATTCACAAAGTTAGAAGAATGGGAAAACATTATTTCTAATGAAAAATCAGAAAATATTTACTCAAATCTAGCGAAGCTTTCTTTTCCTGAAAAATTATTTATAGGACATTTATTACCAGAAGTTATTTCTTTCAAAGGTAAAAGTAGTAGGCACAGAGTATTTAATTTTATGAAAGACTTAGGAGAAAATTTTAATGGTTCTTGGATTATATTTGAAAATAACATTTATACTTTCCACCTAAATATCTAAAGTATCTTTCTAATTAAAAGACGTCCCTCTTTTTTAGTCG
>CAZFPK010000074.1:0-14377 GCA_964521025.1 uncultured Candidatus Cloacimonadota bacterium
ATTTTGACTTAATTACTTATTACATAAACAATTAAGACAAGTCGGAAAGATTAGTTATACGATTGTTGTCGATAAATAACAGTTCTTCGGAAAGATCTTTAATAAAAAAATTCTAAAATCATAAAATCCATTTCCAATCGGAAAATTGTTCGTTCACAATCAAAAGTTTTCCATTGAATTTTTTTACCATATTCTTTCGTTGGAGATTATCCAGAGTAAATCCTTCGGTATTAAAAATATTACTGCTCACAACCGGAATTTCATTTTCATTTAACTCTGTTTGAGAAATAATATCCCGAGCAGAAAGCAAACCGGAAACAGTAATCGATTCCCCAAAAAAATGATTGCTGATCTTTTGTACTCGGATTTTATTTTTTAACTCATTATTGATTTCATCAGCAATTTTATTTATATATTTTTCAGCCAGGATTCCGGTTATAAATACAAAATCATTTTGATATTTTTCAATTTCCCTTATGAATTTACTTTTCTTGATTTTCCAATTTTCCAGAAGAAATCTGATCATTCCAATTCCATTTTCCAATTGTGGAAATTCATCATAAAAATCTATATCGGGGATTTCTTCATTGGCAAGCATATAAACCTCATCCGAACAATATGTTTTCGGATATTTTCGGGAAATTTCTAATATCTCTTTTGCTTGTTTGGAATTTACAGTTTCCAATTTTGGTAGTGATTTCCTGAATTTTGTCAAGCCAACCGGAACAATTCCAATGGATGCTGTTTTTAATTCATTTAAAGTCAAATCTTTAAGAGTTCTTTCCAGTTTGCTCCTGTCATTCCATTTTGGGACAACCACGATTTGAGTATGAAGTTCAATATTATTCATTGATAGGAATCTCAATTTTTCTAAAATGTTGAATTTTTTTTTATAACGCAGCATTTTTTGATGAAGAATCGGATTTGTCGTATGAACGGAGATGTAAAGCGGAGATAATCTTTGTTCGATGATTTTTTGATAATCTTTTTTGGTCAGGTTGGTCAGTGTGATGAAATTCCCGTAAATAAAAGAAAACCTGTAATCTCCATCTTTTAAATATAATGGTTTTCGCAAACCAGCTTTCATTTGATGAACAAAACAAAAAATACAATTATTGATACAACTTCGACATTTTGGTTGTTCGACTTCGATCCCGAGCGTAGTTTTCAAATCCCGGAGAATTGTTATTTTCCTTGTTTTTCCATTTCTTTTCAATATTTCAAAGTGAAGAATTTCATCTGCATTATAGAATTGAAAATCGAGAATATCGTGGATTGGATGGTTATTGATTTTTATGATCTTGTCTGTTTTCTGAAAATTGTGTTGTTGTGCTGAACTGTTCTTTTGGATGGAGGTAATTTGAAGCGACATTTTTCTCATTGAAATAAACTGTAAAAACGGAAACAAACAGAAAAACTTAACAAATTTCCTCGAATTTGTGAAGTTTCTTTTTCATCCAGGAAATAACTCAATTAATGATCAAACTTTTATCGATGAGAATTTCATCAGCGGTTTCCAGCTTATAAAAATAAATTCCGCTGGGACAGGGTTTTGAATTTTCATCCAGGCCATTCCAGAAAATAGTATTCTCTCCTTTTGGAAGAAATTGGAAATCAATCAGGTTTTTCACTAATTGTCCCTTTGCATTGTAAATGTTTAAGCTTGCTTTTTGAGTAGAACCGAGATCGAATTTGATCGTTGTTCCGGAATTTGTTCGGTTTGGTGAAAACGGATTCGGATAATTAAAAATAGAATTTTTCCGGATTGGAGTAAATGGTTCATCGACTGCATTCTGCGGATTCCCGGAACGGTAAATATATGAAACATCATAAGTATAAGATGACAGATTGTACCTGGAAATCACGAAAATCCTTTCATTTCCTAAATAACCGAAACTAAAACAATAATACCAGTAAGAGGAAGTTCCTGTATATTGAAGTTGAATTTGAGTAGTTGAAATATCTTTCAAAAAAACAGAGTAATTACCATTATCATTAGCCTGGTATAAAACCTCGATATTATTATCAGTATCAAAATCACGAGCAGCTCCGTAAATCCATTGCACGGAATTTTGATGTGCTCCCAGATTGAAGGTCGTAACCGGATCAAAATCTTCTTCATAAATTTGAAATTGATCGTTATCTTTGACTATCAACCATTTCTCATCAGGTGATGATTGGACAAAATATGATTGCCCCTCTGCTGTTATTTCCAGCTGTTGGGAAATAAGAAAGAAAGAAAAAATAATTAACAAAAAAAAGATAGAATGTTTCATTATATTCCTCAAAAAATAATTAGAGTGTAATAATTTAACATTTTTTTTTATGATACTCTAATAAAATCCGAATTAAGATTGAAAACTTCACAAATTTTTGAAAATTTGGTAAGTTTTCAAAAATCACTCACTCAATTCTTTCAACCTTGCCAATCGTTCCGGTTCATTTTGCTGCAGCCAGGGATCTTTACCAAGATATTCAAAAGCAAGAGCGAAATATTTTTTCGCATCTTCTTTTTGTTCTTTCAGGAGATAAATCTCACCGAGTTCCTCGAAAACATATCCGTCCTGTGCGAGCTGTTTTTCCTCGAACTCTTTTTTAAGAGCAAGCTGTATTCCCAGGGCTTCATCCAATTTATTCAAGGCTCGATAAACTTTAGCGATCGACCATTTGGCGATCCTGATATAGCGTTCATTTTCAGATTTTTCATTAAGTTCAAGACATTTTTGGAAACATTCGACGGATTTTTCATATTCTCCGAGATCGTAATAAGTCCAACCGATATTATTATAAAGCGGTTCGATCCAGCCTTTGGTACGTTTATCATCAGTTTTTTCACAAATTTCGAGAGCTTTCAGGTTCCAATCCAGCTGCTTTTCCGGGGGATCGACAATTCCCAGCATGTGAATGGCATCGACAGTAAAATGGTCAAGTTTATTTTCCAGTCCGTAATTATAAGCATCCATAAAATATGTTCCGGATTTTTCCGGAAATCCGGATGAACGAAAAACTCTTCCTCTTTCCAGTAAATACCTGATTCTGGCAGTTTTTGTCTCTGCAGTTAACAGTGAATCTATTTTATCGAGTGTTTTGTGAGCATCCTCAAATTTTCTCTGTAAACCTTGTGTTCGTGCGATTTGCGTTTGTAATTGCAGGTAATAATCCGTATCTCCTGACTTTTTGATTTCAGGAAGTAATGCTCTGAATTTCATTTCCGTAGAATCCGGATGCTGGTAATCCCAGAGAATATCGAAATTGGGAAGTTCCGGCTCTGCAGGTTTTTCTGTTTTCTGTTCGGCATATCCGCTGAAAATCAAAATTACAGTTACTATTACTATAGTGATTTTCTTCATTTGTGATTTTCCTCTTTATTCAAAAACGCTTTCATCAAATTTATCGGTACCGGGAAAACGATGGTCGAATTTTTCTCGGTCGAGATTTCCGTCAGAGTTTGCAAGAATCTCAATTGGATGGAAGCAGTATTTTTGCTAAGAACATCGGCTGCTTCCGCCAGTTTTGCCGAAGCTTGAAACTCGCCTTCAGCATGAATAACTTTCGCTCTCCGTTCCCGTTCTGCTTCCGCCTGTTTTGCCATTGCTCGCTGCATTGTTGCCGGCAATTCCACATCTTTGACCTCGACGACACTGACTTTTATTCCCCAGGGATCGGTCTGTTCATCGATGACCTGCTGCAATTCCCGGCTGATCTTATCTCTTTGGGAAAGCAGTTCGTCCAATTCTGATTTTCCTAAAATATTCCTGAGTGTTGTTTGGGCGATCTGGGAAGTTGCTGTCTTATAATTCTCGATCTTGATGATTGCATCTTCCGGATTGACAACTTTAAAGTAAACCACCGCATTTACCTTTACCGGGACATTATCTCTGGTAATGATGTCCTGCGGCGGAACATCTAAAGTTACGGTTCTCAATTCGACTTTGACCATTTTATCGATGAATGGAATGAGGATAATTAAACCCGGACCTCTAACTTTCTGAAATTTTCCCAGACGAAAGACAACTGCTCTTTCGTATTCCCTGATAATTTTAATCGCTTTTATCAGAAGCAGTAAAAGAATTATTCCAATTATGTTATAAGTATTAAAAACACTGAATCCCATTTTTCCTCCTCTTTTTCAAATATTGGAAAACAATTTACCAAATATTTTTAAGGAAATATCTGGCAAGGATTTTCATATTGAAGATGATAGAAAAAGATGATAGGTGATAAAAAACAAGCGTCATTCTGTCGGAACAACGCTTGTTATATTTAGTTACTACTCGACTCTTTGCTTTCGAGTCGAATGATCACGGCAACAATAAAGTAAACGACACTTTCAATCCCTGGACAAAATCCTGCAGGGTAGCATAATCGGTTTCTAGGAATCCCAGCAGATCGATCTGCAATTTTGAGGTCGGTTTGAATCCAAGTCCATAGAAATAATCGGTATTACTGGTTGTTGTTTTTGTATGTTCGCTGGTCGAATCATAGAAATTATCATTGATCACAACATTTTCCGTTCCGTCTCCGAATTCAGTAATTGTAGTCAAAGGTTCGGAATCGGTTATCTGCATGGCATCATTAACGGTCGTGTAAACATTTCTGAAAATCGCCCCGAATCTCATATCCCATTTTTTGTTATGTGTGAAATTATATTCGATCCCAACCGGGAATGTCAGAACTGTATTGAAAGTTTCAAAAGTCCTGTCTGCAGTTAAAGAGAATGTTTCGGTAATGGTAAAATCATTAGCATCATCGACTCCATCGGTTTCTTCATAATCTTCGATATCTTCCTGTGCATCATAAAAATCGGTTTCTCTTTTGGATGAATCATAATCCAGGCGACCGCCGATCCCAATGAATATTCTTTCATCGAGAGGAATATTGACAATTCCTCCGCAAGAATATCCAAATCTTTTATCAGTTCCTTTATCGGTTTGGTAATTGTTTTCCGTAATAATTCTGGTAAAATCAACACCGAGAGTATCATCTCCGTCGAATTCGGTTTCTATGCTGCGGTGATAATTCTTGTTATAAAAGTCATAATCATAAGAACCGAAATTTATGCCAGCTCCAAATCTGCAGAAACCATCGTTTTTCCTTTCCTGAGCCTGCTTGAATGTTTTCCTGATCGAACCTCCGAATCCAAAGGTATTACCGCTTTCATTATCAAAACCGGTAACAACATCTTGTTCGAATAAGGAATCCTCGAAATCGGTAATTTCAGGATCGAAGAACTCTAATCCGGTATTTTCTTTGTCGGTAGTATCAAATAATAATTCTTCGGAAGTGAATTGCAGGTCTCCTCGCACTTCGTAACCTTTAATATCCGGGAACAAAACAGATGCGGTTATTTCCGTTATTGAATTTTCTGTTTCCATATCATTATCTATTAAATCCGTCTGCACCTGATCATTATAATCTTCTTCTATCCTGTAATTCTCGAAATTAAGACTATAATCATCGTATATATTCCAATCCATTTCATTGATCGCGATCCTGAGTCCGCCGATGATATTACCGAAATCGTATGTATTGTTGAAGATAAACTCCTTCATGCAGGTTTCCGTGAAATCAGATTCTTCTTGCGAAATCCTTCTGGTTAGGTCATAAATGCCGTCTTGATCCGTATCTTCATAAGAGGTAAATTCATCCATCAAAGTTCCGTTTCCCCATATATCGTTAAAACCATCGAGATCAGAATCAAGTGATACTGGATTGGAAGTTTCCGTATTTTGAAACTGGATCAGGAAGGCAGACCAGAGGTTCTTCAAAAAAGGACATTGGGTCGAGTAACCGACCAGGAAAGCATCATCGGAGATGTTATCGAAGAGCTGTTCATTTCCGGAAGTCAGGTTACTTAAATTAGTATAAAGCCTGCTTCCCTTCACGAATTTCAATTCGATCGGATCATAGATAAGATCGAGATCGTCATTAATCACAGAACCTAATGCTCTGCTTCGGAAAGAAAGATTTTGGGGATTCAAGGAAACTGTAAACCCAATTAAAAGAATTATTGAAAAGATTATTATTTTTTTCATCATAGACTCCTTTTAATAAAAGAAAATATCATAATTACCGGATGTGTTATTAAGATCATAAACTTCGGCGATGAAAATATTTCCATCTGCTATATTGTAGAAATAGTCATTTAATCCAGTTCCATTAGTATTAAAATCACCGAGAAAAACACCATTTTCATCCCATACTCTAATTGCTAAATCCATTGATACGGAATTGTTGTAAATTTCAACATCCAGATCACTTCCATTACTCGTCCATTCAAAAATGTCTGTTTCACCTGAATAGTCAATAGACAGACTCATCCAGGTGTTTCCATTGATAAAATATTCCGGATCGGGAACAAATGCAGGTTCGTCAATAATGACGGATGCTTCGTTGGAATAAGCAGTATATTGCGGATCTTCATTGGGATTATAAGCCCTGACTTTGTAATAGATAGTATCTCCGATTCCATAAGCTGTCGTGTCGTCATCGGTATATTCGATAGTGTTATAATCGAGAATTAGAGTTAGAACTTCGTAATCAGAGCTGTTGATTTTCCGCTCGATCTCAAATCCTGTTTCTAAATTTGAATTATCTGTCCAATTAAGTAAAACTGCAATTGTTTCGGCTTCCTGAGCGAGATTCAAATTACTCGGAGCATTAAAAACAAGGTCTGTAAATGAAAAAGGAGCACTCCCAACAATTGGAGTATCTTCTTCCCAATCCCCAAACGCATAAATTCTGAACAAATATTCTGCAGTTGTTGGAAGATCATTAAAAAACAGGTTTGTAACATCCTGCTCTAAAGTAAAAGAATCAATGGTAACATATTCTCGTAAAGTAAGTAGAGTATCAACATAAACCTTGAAACCGGATTCCGACTCTGTGTTATCGTTCCAGGCTAACTCGATTGCGGTTGTTGTAAATCCGTTAATCGTGAAATTATCCGGTGCCTGCCAGAGCGGTGTTTTAATTTCGATATTTTCCGTTTGGGACATTCCATTATCAGTAAATGTTGCGACTTTATAGACATAATACTGATCTTGTACTAATGTGGAATCAACGATTGCAGTGCTGTCCCGATCATTATAAACCTGTAGAAGAACAAATGGCGGGTCATCCTCGAGTTGACCGATTGCCTTATAGACCTTGTAATAAGCGAAATCTCCGTCATTACTTTCAGTCCATTCCAGGAATATCCTGTCAGTTTGGATATTCCCATTGTAATAGCCGATAGAAAAATCCGTTCCATCGGTTAGATCTGCCGTATTGATCCCTGGATTTGAACCCGGTAAATTCAGTTCCAGTTGTCGGATATCGATTGGTGATTTTTCTATGCATGACCACGAAAATAAACCAATTATTAAGATCATCGGCATCAATAAAACTTTCATTACTTTCATAAACATCCTCCCCTTTTTAATTTTCAAGTGTAAATGCGAATAAATTTTCCAAAGCTGTTTTTTGAGAAAAATTCACTGCTTAGAAATTTCAAAATACACTCGAATTCTTTTTTTTGGATTTCTTCATAACCTGTCAACAAATATTTTACAAAGAGCAAAGATTGGGATGAATTAAGAAAAATTATCTTCGCAGTTTTCTTCAAAGAAATACTCTAAATAAATTTCGGAAAGTTTTCGGTTGAACTCGTTGAACTTGTCGAATTAGTTGAATTGGAGAATTCTCATCTCCTTTCCGAAGTTTCCTATAAGGGTTCTGCATAATTCAATATCTAACTCACCCTCGGTCCCTCTCCCCAAAGAGAGGGATGACTATGTTGCCCCTTCTCTTTGCAAGAGAAGGGGTTAGGGGTTGAGTTAAGTAATTGGAATTTCAGATATTTCAATATAATTCTCAAAAATACCCAATTATGCAGAACTCTTAAGTTTCCTATAAAAAAATTGGCTCTCTTTCAAAAACTATAGGTAAGATATTTATTATGAATTTGTCTTCAACTCTAAAAAGAGATTTTTTCATTAGATATATGAAATTAATTTTCGAAATGGTTAATTCATTTCAAATCCTGAAAGGATTGAATATTAATAGCCATAGATGGAATCTATGGAGAATGATTCTGGAAAATAACAATCCGGCAGTTGTCGGATTGAATGTAAGTAACTGCAGTATATAAACGAGTATAGATTGAATCTCCTTTTATATTCAACTCTTTCAGAGTTGCATCATTCGTTAAATCACATTCCACAAGATTTTCTTGTCGTAATTAACATTTAACTCTTTCAGAGTTTTTTTTATGATTTAATATTATCATAATGACCTTGAATTAATGATTAAAAATCTTAATAAGATCATTAAAACGATTACCTACACATTTTGAAAGAGAACTAAAAATTCTCTCCCCTAAAATTCGGAAAGTTTAATGAATGATTAAATCACCGTCGAATAACCTTCCGAATCAAAAAAAATTAGAAAAATTGAAAGAAGGCTTCTGAAGGGAAAATTATGCTGATATTTTCTTCTTCTGACTGTAAAGCATAAACAGCGTAACCATCGTCGCCAAAACATCAGAAACCGGAAATGCATACCAGATACCATCGAGATGAAAAAACCGGGGAAGTATTAAGATCAAGGGAATGAAGAAAAGAATTTGTCTCGACAAAGAAAGGAACAAAGCAGGAATCGCTTTTCCGAAAGCTTGAAAAACCGTTGCTCCAATAATCTGGAAACCCACGACCGGAAAAGCAAGAATGAATAATTTCATGGAATGAACACCTTGCCGGATAAGTATTTTTTCTTTTGTAAAGATCATCATCAAGGTTTCGGGAATCGCGAGGATCAATAAAAATCCTAAAGTTGAGATCGAAACTCCGCTGATCAATGCTAATTTAATTGCTTTCCAGGCTTTTTGATATTTCTTTGCTCCGTAATTAAAACCGGCAATCGGTTGTAATCCTTGAGCAATTCCGAAAATCGGCATAATGATGAACCTGATCAATTTGCTGACAACTCCAAAAACAGCGATGGAAACATCTCCCCCATACGCTCCGAGAGAATTATTCAAGACGATGATCAGAAGACTTTGTGCTGATTGCCTGGCAAAGGATGAGGTTCCAATAGCGAAAACCTCTTTTAAGATCGGGAAATTTAATTTTAGATTAATTAACTTAAATCTCAGTACACTTTTACCGGAACGGAAATAGAAAATTATATAAATTACACTGATAAATTGAGATAAAACTGTTGCTATCGCTGCTCCTCGAATTCCCATTTTAAAACCGAAAATAAAGACCGGATCAAGGATGATATTCAATACTGCGGCAATGATCATTGTTCCCATGGCAACTTTGGCTTTACCTTCCGAGCGGATGATGTTGTTGCTGGTCATGAGAAAAGTGAACAATATTGTGCCATAAAGAATTATCTGCATATATTCCCTGGCATAAGGAAGGATTGTTTCCGTAGCACCAAAAAGTATTAGAATATTATCGATAAAAAATGATCCGAAAATTGCGAGAGTGATCCCGAAAATAACAACTGAAAAAATGACATTACCCAGAGTTGTTTCTGCTTTCTCGATATTTCCCGCTCCCAGACTGCGCGAGATCAAAGAAGCCCCGCCAATACCGAGTGTTTGACCGATCGCCATCACGAACATCTGGAAAGGAAAAACAATCGAAATCCCGGCTATTCCCAAGCTGCCGACAGCATGACCGATAAAAATCGTATCGATAACATTGTATAATGCCATCACGAACATTCCAAGTGTGGCAGGTGCGGAAAGTTTGAATAGTAATTTTCCAATATTATCGTCAGCGAGGATGTGTTTATTTTTCATTTTTATATTCAGATAGAAGCCCAGCTTTTCTCGTTCCTACGCTCCTGCGTAGGAATGTTATTTTTGTCTGCTCTGCGGTTATTTTGATACGACCCAGAGCATTAAGTACTGTTTTCCAACGCAGGAGCATTGGAACTAGCAAAAAACATTGAAATGGTTAATATTCAATTCCGGATAAAATTTCCCACAACTGAAGTTGTGGATTTCTCTAACCAAAAAAACTCCCACTCAACAAGCAGGAGTTTTACATTTTTTCATAATATTTATCGGTTTATTTTCCCGGGCATTGTCTGATAACTTCCTGATCGATATTTTTATTACCGTAGGCTTTATCAAAATATGCACTGAAATCACTCGCTAATTTTTTTGCTCTTTCTTCGAATGCTGCTTTGTCTTCCCAAGTATTTTTCGGTTCTAAAATATCAGCCGGAACACCGGGACACGATTTTGGGACAAAAATGTGAAAAGTTTTGTTCTCATAATACTCGACATTTTTAAGATCACCATTCAGCGCCGCACTGACCAGTTTTCGCGTAAGATTGATATCCATTCTCTCTCCGATTCCAAAAGGACCTCCGCTCCAACCGGTATTTACAAGATAAACCTGAGTCCCGTGTTTTTTCATTCTTTCCCCGAGCATGGAAGCATAAACATCGGGATTCCTGGGCATAAAAGGTTGTCCGAAAAATCTTGAGAAAGTCGAGACAGGATCCGTAATTCCTGTTTCAGTTCCGGCAAGTTTGCTGGTGTAACCCATCAAGAACCAGAGCATTGCCTGTTCCGGATCGAGTTTGGAAACCGGCGGCAGGACTCCGTTAGCATCGGCGGTCAGGAACAAAATCGTTTTCGGGTGTTTCGAGGTGGAAGAAGGTTTGATGTTGGTCAAGAAAGTTAAGGGATATGATCCTCTGGAGTTCGGAGTTAATCTTTCATCATCGACATTATATTTACCATTCGGGAACATCATGCAATTCTCGATAATTGCTCCATGATCCAAATAATCATCACCATGAAAAACCGCATTAAAGATCTCCGGTTCTTTATCGATCCTCAGGTTGATCAATTTTGCATAACATCCGTTCTCAAAATTTGCAATCCCGTTATCACTCCAACCATGTTCGTCATCTCCGAGCAAAGCTCTATCCGGATCCGCTGAAAGGGTCGTTTTTCCTGTTCCTGAAAGTCCCAGCAGCATGGCGGATTCACTGTCCGATCCTTCGTTTGCAGAACAATGTAAAGGGAGAATTCCTGCAGACGGTAAATAGTAATTCATTACGGTAAATAGAGTTTTCTTAACGCTTCCGCAATAAGCAGAACCAAAAACGATCCCAAGCCTTCTCTCAAAATCCATGCCCACGATCATATTGGAAGTCTGTCCGTCGGGAAGAACCCGCAGACGACCTTTATATTTTTCCCGGTCGAGTTTATCATAAGGTAAGGCGATCACAGTAAATTCCTTAGCAGAAAAAATACTGTTTTGAATCTGAGCGGGTACAGGTCTGAACATATTGTCCGTAAACAGGACTGTTAATGCTCTGTCTGAAATTGTTTTCGTGGGAAGAGCATAAGAAGTATCTGCACCGAGAACTCGATCCGTAATATATAGTTTATCTTTTCCCTTCATAGTTTTCAGAGCATCCTCGATCACCATGTCGAAAGTTTCAGGATCGACAGGAATATTATTGGGAGAGTCCCAATCGATCTCGTTTTCATTTTCCGGTCTTTTCACGATCAAGGTATCCTTCGGACTTCTTCCTGTTGATTCGACCGGAGTCCAGGTATCGAGAGCTCCGTTTGCCGAGACAATTGCTTCCCGGTTGTTGACAGCATGTTCGATCATCTCTTTCCTGGAAATATTATCCAGAATATGTGCATGATCTTTCAAAATCTGTGACAATTCGTCTTTAAACTTCATATTTAGACATTCACACATCTTTCCTCCTGAAATATGATTTTTTTATTAAATAATTATTTCTTTTTTTGACTGTGAATCAATACACATAAAATGAATTGTTATAAAACAAAAAAAACAGCCCGATGACTGTTTTATTAAACTCAATGTCGTAGTAATTAAGCCCTTCCGGCGTAAACACTAACGAACTTCCTTCCTGCTTTTTTAGTTTCATATTTGACAAATCCATCGATCAGGCTGAAAAGCGTATAGTCTTTTCCCAAACCAACATTCAGACCATTATGAATTCTGGTTCCTTTTTGGCGGACCAGGATATTTCCGGCGAGAACTTTCTGACCGCCATATTTCTTTACACCTAAATATTGGGGATTGCTGTCTCTTCCGTTCTTGCTGCTGCCTACTCCTTTTTTGTGTGCCATTTTTTACTCCAAAAAAAAAATCTAATTTATGATATCTTTTATTTTGATTTCCGTGTAATTCTGCCTGTGTCCCTGTTTTTTTTCATACCCTTTTCTGCGTTTCTTCTTAAAGACAATGATTTTTTTATCCTTTTTATGAGCGATAACTTCTGCGATCACTTTTGATTTTGCGATCACGGGTTGACCGATAATAGCATTTTTTTCATTTTTCAGGAACAGAACCCGGTCGAGTTCGATTTCAGTTCCGATATCTTTATCATTCAGAAAAGGAACTTTCAGAGTCTGATCTTTTTCTACTCTGAATTGAGTTCCTTTAAAGTCAACTACTGCATACATTTTCCTCTCCTTAATTTCATATCCTGTAAATTATTGGAAATCAAAATTTTGAATACAATTACTGTGTCAAGTATTATATTTTGAAGTAAGTTCCTTGTTGTCTTTAAGAGAAATTACTCGAAATTTATCAAAGCCGATTTTACCATCTGAAACAATTTCAATTTTATTTGCGAAATGCTGCAGAAAGTCGGAATTGTCTTCAAAAAAAGTTTTTACATTTTTATGAACAATGATTTTCAAAGGAATATCTTTCAAGAAATATTCAGCTCGCTTTAACCAGCGAGAAATCCTGACCGCAACAGAATCTTTTGATAAAAGGCGACCGCTTCCATTACAATAAGGACATTGTTCGGAATAAGTCAGGAGTAAACTTGGTCTTGTTCTTTTTCTCGATATCTCAATCAGCCCTAATGAGCTGAATGGAAATACTCTATTTTTTGCACGATCTCGTTTCAGGGAATTTTTCAGCAATTGAAAAACATCTTCTTTATTAGATTCGTTTTTCATGTCGATGAAATCTGCGACCATAATGCCGCTTAAATCTCTCAACCTGATCTGTCTTGCTATTTCATAAGCTGCTTCGATATTGGTTTTTTTGATCGTATCTTCGTAATGGTTTATACCCGTAAATCTCCCTGTATTGACATCGATTGCGACTAAAGCTTCGGTTTGTTGAATAGTTATATTACCTCCACTCGGTAAATCGATCTTGGAATAAAATATTTCTTCTATATCACTTTCAATACCATAAGCATCGAAAATGGGAGAGTCCTCGTCATAAAGTTCGATGCGTTTGACAAGTTCGGGAGAAACATCACGCAATCTGGAGACAATGGAATTTCGTAAAGATTTATCGTCGACGATAAGTCTATCTATCTTTGAACTGAATAAATCTCGAACTAGAGTATATGACAGGTCATTCTCATCGAAAAGGCAAACAGGTGCTTGTGCAAATTCCAGTTGTTTCTTGATTAATTTCCAGGTTTTATTAAGACCATTCAATTCCTGGATAAAATCTTCTTCTGAAATCCCATCGGCTTCTGTGCGGACAATTACTCCCGAATTTATAGGTTTTACCGACTCAAGTATTGATTTGATTCTTTTTTTTTCTGAACTTGATGTTATTTTACGCGAGATGGCTATTTTATTATTCTTTGGGATAAAAACTAGAAATTTACCTGGAAGCGACAATTTACAGGTCAATCTTGCACCTTTTTTCCCTAAAGGTTCTTTTTTTACCTGAACGGTGATTTCTGCACCCGATGCTAATATTTCATCGATTTTTGCAGAATTATTATTAAAGAAAATTTTTTTCTGTTTTGCGGAGAGAAAATTAGGATCAAGATCTTTATAATGCAGAAATGCTGTCCTATCCAAGCCAATATCAACGAATGCCGCTCCCATCCCCGGAAGAACATTTTTGATTACACCTTTATAAATATTCCCCATAACCAGTTTTTGTTCTTTTTTTTCTGTGAACAACTCTACTAATTTTGTGTCCTCCAAAATAGCAATTCGCTTTTCAAAGGAATGAACATTAACGATTATTTCATTATACATTGATTTACAATCTCCAGATTTAAGAAGATTTAGGCAATTTTATAGTCAAGTATTTTCTTTTTACTTTTACTTGACATGATAATAATTGTAAAAAACATGTTCCAAATTTTGTTGCGAGGTGGAGCAGTCTGGTAGCTCGTCGGGCTCATAACCCGAAGGTCGAAGGTTCAAATCCTTCCCTCGCTATCTTTTTTTGTGAGTTCAGGATCATCATTGAAGTCGGGCTTATATCCGGCAAATGCCGGACGAAGGTTCAAATCCTTCCCTCGCTATCTTTTTTTGTGAGTTCAGGATCATCATTGAAGTCGGGCTCATATCCGGCAAATGCCGGACGAAGGTTCAAATCCTTCCCTCGCT
>CAZFPK010000075.1:0-14301 GCA_964521025.1 uncultured Candidatus Cloacimonadota bacterium
TGTTTGATTTCTGATTTCCAGCAAAACAAGGATTGAAACATGAAAAATAAACCGGAACGATTAATTTTTCTCCGGTTTTATTTCTGATTTCCAGCAAAACAAGGATTGAAACCGCAATGCATGGGGGAAAGCCATATCCCGAAGTAGTTTGATTTCTGATATTTGGCTAAACAATACATTGATTTAGTGATCATCCCAATTAAAAAAGCGATAATTGTAATTATCGCTTTTTTTGTAATCCAGATTTCGGAATAAGTTCCGAACTACGGGAATGATCAATAAACCTCTTCTCCGCATTGGGGGCATTTTTTAAATTTACCTTTTCCCTGGGTATATCGTTCTTCGAGGAAATAATACTCGCATTTCGGGCATTTCAAATCGATTGGTTTATTGTTGGAGATGTATTTGCATTCCGGGTATTTTGAGCAGGAATAAAAAAGTCGTCCTTTCCTGTTTTTCTTTTCGGTTATTTCTCCCTGTTGACATTGCGGACATTTAATTCCGAGAGTGAAAGGTTTTGTAAATTTACATTTAGGATAGTCGGAGCAGGCGATGAATTTCCCGAACCGACCATTTTTAATGAGCATATCATTTCCGCATTTCGGACATTTTTCCTGTAATTTTTCCGCTTCCAATATTTGGATATTCCCTTTTTCATCTCTGGAATAACTCTTTATATTTTTGCATGAAGGGAAATTTGAGCAAGCCAGGAATTGTCCGTTCCTTCCCCATTTGAGAACCATTTTATTACCGCATTTATCACATTTAATATCTGTATCTTCGGTGATATTTTTCTTTGCTTCCTTGAAATCCACTTTTCGGATCAGGTTGTTCATAGAATTATAATAATCCTCCAGTAATTTGTGCCAGACAACATTTCCATACTCGACCTCATCCAGGCTGCTTTCCATTTCAGCAGTAAATTCGACATTGAAAAAATCCTCGAAATTCTCGATCAAGAAGCCATTTACGGTAATTCCTAATTCAGTTGGAAAAAACCGTTTTTTTTTCAGAACAACATATTTGCGATAGAGAATGGTCGAAGTAATGCTGGCATAAGTCGAAGGTCTTCCGATCCCTTTTGATTCCAGTTCTTTGATCAAGGATGCTTCCGTAAAGCGGGAAGGAGGTTTGGTAAAGCGTTGTATTCCTTCTAACTTTTCAGGATAAAGAACATCATTTTGCTGATAAGCAGGATCGATATTTTCCCCGAGATTGACATTCAGATGCGGAAACACTTCCATAAAACCTTTTTCTTCGATCGTACTCCCGACGGCACTGAATTCTGCTTTTCTCACTTTGATCTCGAGTTTTTTTGATTTCAGGAAAACAGGCTGCATTTGAGTCGCAACAAATTTCTGCCAGATGAGAGTATAAAGTCTGAGTTGATCCTTATCGAGATAATTTGAGAGACTTTCCGGAGTTCGGAAAGGGTCGGTCGGTCGGATCGCTTCGTGTGCATCTTGAGCCGAACTTTTATTCTTATAGATTCTTGTTTTCGGATTCAGTTTCTTATCTCCAAATCTATCGGAAATCAACTTTCTACACGCATCGAGAGCTTCATTGGCAATGCGTAAGGAATCGGTTCGCATATATGTGATCAGTCCGACCGTTTCTCCTTTCAGATCGATTCCCTCGTATAATTGCTGAGCAATCCGCATCGTATTTTTTGGAGAGAAATTCAGAAGTCTGGCTGCGTCCTGCTGCAAAGTACTGGTTATATAAGAAGGAGATGGTTGTATCTGGCGAGAAGTATCTTTTATTTCGGAAAGAATGAAATCTTTATCCCGGATTTCAGCGAGGATTTTATCTGCTTGTTCTTTTTTGGAAATTTCTATTTTTTTATTTTCCCATTTTTGAAGAACTGCTTTGAACGGAGGAAGGTCCTTTTTTTTGAGAAATGCTTCGATATTCCAATATTCCTGGGGAACAAATTTTTGGATTTCTTCTTCCCGCTCACAAACCAGACGCAAAGCAACCGATTGAACTCTTCCAGCACTTAAATTTGTCGTAATGATCTTCCATAAAAGCGGACTGATATTATACCCGACGATTCGATCAAGGATCCTTCTCGCCTGCTGGGAATCTACTTTATTCTGATCTATCTGTCCTGGATTTTTTACCGAATTGCGAATGGCACTTTTCGTGATCTCATTAAAAATGATCCTGTGCAGAGGTTTGCCTGCGATCTCTTTTTCCAGTAATTCAGAAAGATGCCAGGCAATTGCTTCTCCTTCGCGGTCATGATCGGATGCCAGGAATATTTCTTCGGCATTTTGAACTGCTTTCTTCAATTCGAGAACGATCTTTCTTTTTTTTTGATCTGTAACATATCTCGGTTTGAAATTATTTTTGACACTAACCCCGAATTCCTTTTTCGGTAAATCCCTGATGTGACCCATCGAAGCTTTTATCACAAAATCTTTTCCTAAAAATTTACCGATCGTCTTTGCTTTTGCAGGTGATTCAACAATAATTAGATTTTTACTCATAAGAATTTCCTAATTCACATCTTCGGTAAAGTAAATTTCGCTGTCCTGTAAAAAAAAGATATCCATCAGATCCTTGATAGATACATCTCCCTGCCCGGAAAAGATCAGAAAATTGACGATGTCATCCATCATCTTCTTGGTAATTTTTCTTTTCATAAATGTATTCAACTGCATAGATAATGAAATAATTTTTTCAAACATGAATTTATCAATCGATTTTATCTCCAAAAGATGCATTAAATAACCGAATGCTTCGGTAGATAACACTTTCTTCTCATCGGCTGATAAAACGCGATTATAAGTTTCCGGTTCTTTTTCCTCGAGAATTGCTTCGATAAACAATTTCAGTTCATCTTCGGTCATTCCGAGTCTTTTCAGTTTTGCTTTTGATGGTTTATCTTCCAAAACTACATCTAATAGATCTTCAAATCTACCTGGCTCCATTATTCCATCCTTGTATTTTTTTTCTTCGAGTATCTATCTCTCGACTTCCCGAATTTAGTCAAGAATTCTTTTCTATGAAAACATTTATTTCCTAAAAAATATAGAACTTATATTTGCTTATTTCTAAATCTAATCATTTACGATTCTACCACAACATTTTTTATATTTTTTTCCACTTCCACAAGGACAAGGTTCATTCCTGCCGACTTTCATTTCCACGACCCGCGGTTTTAATTTCGGTTTTTCTCCAGTCGGAGGTTTGGGAGGTGCTGTTCCCGCTTGTCTGAATGCGGAACTTTTTCTTTTATCGAAGGCAGAACTTTCAGCATGCTGCAGTTGAGCCATCTGGAGGAAGTCGTTTATTCTATCAGGAGCGATCAGGTAAGTTGTGAATACTCTCCGGGTAACATTACGGTTGATATTGGAAACGAGAGTCTGAAAAAGATTGAAAGATTCCTTTTTATATTCTATTAATGGGTCCTTTTGAGCATACGCTCGGAAGCTTATTCCTTCTCTTAAAAGATCCATTTCATGCAGATGATCTCGCCATAACTCATCGACAACGATCAACAGGGATCTGCGTTCTATTTCCCGCATCTGTTCGGACAAAAATTCTTCTTCTCTTTTTTCATAAGCTTTCAAGATCGCATTCTCGATATTTTCTGTGAGATTTGATAAAGTCAGATTATCACCGGTAATTTCCGATTTCTTGATATTGACATTCAGATTTGTTCTTATCCAGGTTAAAATACCATCGATATCCCAGTTTTCCTGGTATTGCTCAACTCCGATGCTGGTCTCGATCAATTCAGAGATCGTATCTTTGATCATATCGATGATCTCGAATTTCAGATCATACCCTTTCAGTACATTTTTCCGGTAAGTGTAAATAACTTCCCTTTGCTGATTCATCACTTCGTCATATTTGATCAACTGCTTCCTGATCTCGAAGTTGTATGCTTCGACTCTTTTCTGGGCTTTCTCGACTGCTTTTGTCATCCAGGGATGAGTAATTGCTTCATTGTCTTTGATTCCCATTTTCATCATCATAGGAGCGATTCGTTCCGAACCGAAAAGCCGCATCAGGTCATCTTCCAAGGAAAGATAAAACCTCGAAGTTCCCGGGTCTCCCTGGCGACCGCTTCTTCCCCGCAGCTGCCTGTCGATTCTCCTGCTTTCATGTCTTTCCGTTCCAATCACATGCAGTCCGTCATGAGGAAGTCCGAAAGGATTTTCCTCCGAGATCCTGTCACTCGATTTCAGGTATTGTTCTTTTTCCTTCGTAACAACAGTTTTCCCGAGTTTGATATCAGTTCCTCTTCCCGCCATATTCGTAGCGATCGTAACAGAACCGGTTTCTCCCGCATAAGTTATGATCTCGGCTTCTTTTTCATGATATTTTGCATTGAGAACATTATGTTTGATATTCCTTCGCCGAAGAAGACGACTCAAAGTTTCCGAGACTTCAACGGAAACAGTTCCTACCAAGATCGGTTTTCTTTTTTGATGCCAGTAGTCTATTTCATCGATAATGGCTCGATATTTCTCATTTTTTGTCAGGTAAATAACATCATTATGATCGATCCTGGAAATAGGAAGATTTGTCGGGATAACAGTTACGGGCAATTTGTAAATCTCCATAAATTCTGCTTCTTCCGTAACCGCTGTTCCGGTCATACCGGCAAGTTTATCATACATTCTGAAATAATTCTGCAGAGTGATCGTGGCAAATGTCTGCGTTGCTTCTTCGATAGTAACACTTTCTTTTGCTTCGAGGGCTTGATGCAGACCGTCACTGAACCGCCTGCCGGGCATCATCCTGCCCGTGAATTCATCGACGATCTGGACCTTATTCTCGACAACCACATAATCCACATCTTTCTCGAATAAAGTATAACTTTTCAGCAGCTGCTTGATATTATGAAGTTTCTCGTTCTTGTCCATGAATTTGGATGTTACTTCTTCTTTTAATCTCGCTTTTTTCTGGAAAGAAAGTTTTTCATCGCGATCGACTTTATCGAGAGCTTCATCGAGCTGTTCGAGGATAAAAAGATCCGGTTCTTTTTTGGAAACAAGATCATTCCCTTTTTCGGAAAGTTCGACACTGTTATGTTTTTCCTCGACCACATAAAAAAGTTCCGCATCGATCTCGTGCATTTTTTTATCCCGGATATAATATCCTTCATGATCGAGTGTTAACTTTTTTAGTTCTCCCTGCTTCATCAACTTCATAAAAGATTTATTTTTAGGAGCAGACCTGCTGATCAACAAAAGCAGTTTCCCAACAACATCCGCATCATATTGTTCCTGATCCAGTTCATTTTTTACATCTGATAAAAAGCGTTTAACCAGCAGATTTTGAGCATTAACAAGTTTCAAAATTACAGGTTTCAATTCTTTGTAAAAATTCTTACTCTCCTGAACAGGACCGCTGATTATCAAAGGAGTCCTCGCTTCATCGATGAGAACGCTGTCAACCTCGTCCACGATTGCATACTGATGTTTTCTCTGTACCAGGTTCTGTTCGGAAATCGCCATATTGTCCCGCAAATAATCGAATCCGAATTCACTGTTCGTACCATAAGTTACATCACAATTATAGGCGGCGTTGCGTTCTTCGGGAGATAAACCGCCGATATTAACTCCAACTTTCATTCCGTGAAAATCGAAGATAGGTCCCATCCATTCTGCATCTCGTTGAGCAAGATAACCATTAACCGTAACCAGGTGAACCCCATGACCGATGAGAGCGTTCAGGAATAAAGGTAGCGTCGCCACCAGGGTTTTACCTTCGCCGGTTGCCATTTCCGCAATTTTTCCTTCATGCAAAACAATCGCTCCGATCAGCTGGACATCGAAAGGGATCATATTCCAGACAGCTTTATGTCCGCGAACTTCATATTCAAAGCCGATCAACCGCCGACAGGTATCTTTGATTATCGCATAAACTTCGGGAAGGTGTTCATCGAGAATCGTTTGAGTAAGTTGTTTCAAGTTTTCTTTGAGTTTATCGATCTCATTTCCAATCGAATTTTTCTTGTTTTCATCCGGTTCGAGCTGGTATTTTTTCTGTAGTTCACTCAGTTCGTTCTCTTGATCTTCGAGTTTGCTTCTAATATCTTTTTTAATTTCCTGGATCCTCGTTTTGAGTTCAGTATCAGACATTTTTTCCAGACCGGGAAAAAATTCTTTGATCTGCTGCAGGATTGGAGATATTTTCTTCATTTCCCTTTGATAAGGATCTCCAAATATCTTTTTGGTCAAAACTTTCAACATAATCGACACCTGATAAATTTTGAACAATCCTTTTTGGACTCGTTTGTATGTCAAACAATTTGCTGAAAACTTCTTATAGAGAGAATTGAAACAGAAGGAAGTTTGTTTGATGGTTTCCTAAAAAGTCAGATATTGTCATTCTGTCCATTCTCCGTAGCAAACTGCGAAGGATGAAAGCTTAGTTGCAGAATCTCATAACTTTTTGTTAGTATCGGCTTTACAATGCATTTTCCAGAGCCTGTCGAAAGACCCATGATCACAGATATAAATGATTTTTGAGAGTTCATCAAACTTGAATTTTCTTATAAAAATACATATATTCACGACAGAAATTATTGACATAAAATAAATAAATAAAATTTTGCATTCTTGAAAATAGGAAATTATCATGAGAAATGAGAAAGAATTCAAGAGCATAGGATTATCTCAATATGAGATTCTACGAGACATCGGCAAAGCTCTAAGTTCATCTCTGGAAATGAATGATGTCCTTAAATTGATTATGGACTCAATTGGGAAATATTATAAACCTTCGAATTGGTCATTGTTACTTGTTGACGAGGAGAAACTCGATCTTTTTTTTGTTATTGTCGTTGGTGAATCGAGTCATAAAATCAAAGATAAAAGGTTGAAAATCGGAGATGGGATTGCCGGTTGGTCGGTTAAAAACAATAAGACTGTGACCATAAAAAAAGCATATGAAGATAAAAGATTCAACAAAAATTTTGATAAACAATCTGGTTTTAAAACGGAGACGATTATCTGTGTTCCTCTTATTAACAAAGGTAAAGCATTAGGAGTTATTGAACTAATTAATGTTGATCTTTCACTCTTTGGAGAACCTTACCTGGATCTTCTGGAATCACTAGCTGATTTTGCGGCTATCGCACTGGGGAATGCTCGTTACCTTGAACAGATCAAGGAACTATCGGTTCGTGATGATTGTACGAAACTTTTTAATTCCCGGTATATGGTTGAACTATTTGAGGTAGAATTAACTAGGTCTAAAAGACACAAGTATAAATTTTCAGTTGTTTTTCTCGATCTCGACCATTTCAAAAATGTAAACGATAATTACGGACATCTAATCGGATCTCAGCTTCTAAGAAACATTGCTGATATACTGCTATCGAGCATTCGAAAATCAGATTGGGCAATTCGATATGGTGGTGATGAATTCGTTTTGATCTTAACTGAAACAGGAAAAAAAGAAGCCTTACATTTGACAGAAAGAATAAGACATAGATTGAATAAAGCGGTTTTTTTTACTGAAGAAAATTATAATATCAAAGTCACAGCGAGCTTTGGGATCGCAGTTTATCCGGATGATGCCAAAACAACGGATGAAATCATTGGTCTGGCAGATAATGCTATGTATAAAGTTAAAAATTCAGGTAGGAATAATATCCTTGTTGCTGAAAAAGAGAAAAGTTTCCTGAAAAAATTAGTCCTTTAGAATTAGTTTTAATTCATCAAAATAAAAAAATCTCCGGAAATCCACTTGCGGGGACTTCCGGAGTTATTAAATTTAATTAGATATACAGACTTTTCACGGAACTTTTTTAACCCTCTTTAATTCTCCCTTAAAAAGGGAGATTATTCGGATTTTGATTAAAATTTCCATTTAACTCCCCTTCATAAGGGGAGATTTAGAGGGATTTTTAATCTTGCATGATCTTTCTTGATAACCAGTTTAATTTATTTATTTTCCTATCAATAATTTGTCTCGGAACAAGTTCCGAACTACATTTCCTATTAAGTATAGATACCCACAGGATCACAGGGCAATGATTTCAGATTACCGCGCTGGGCAGTGATGCGATAATAAACAGCAGCACCCGGAGCTTCAGCGGGAGCTCGCTGAGGACCTCGAAGAGCTCGCTGAGCACCAGCGGGAGCTCGCTGAGTATCTCGAAGAGCTCGTAGAGCACTGGTGGGAACTCGTAGAGAATTTCTGGGAGCTCGTAGAGCATCTCTGGGAGCTCGTAGAGCATCTCTGGGAGCTCGTAGAGCATCTCTGGGAGCTCGTAAAACTCCTCTGGGAGCTCGCTGAGAACCAGCGGGAGCTCCTTTTTTAAATTTGGGGCACCCCCTTTTATTCCGGGGAATGCTCTTTTTAGGAAAAGACAGTGTTAAGGATTTATTTGTTTGTTGAGAAGCAGGATGTGTTGACAGGAATAAATTATCTTCCTGGTTATTTATCTCATCACCACTCAATCAGATAATTATCTTCCGGTTTCTTCCCATATCTCTCAACATATTCATCAAGCTCCTGTCTCGTTCCTACAAAAGATTTTATTTGATAGAACATTTTATCACTTAATGGTGTAATAAAATAATGTGTGTACATTGTATCAGGAGTAGCACCAAGAGGTATAAAATCATTATATGGGTAGTTTGAATTTTCTATAATATAATAATCTACATCGATCGGAGATCCGAATATTGTTGTATCTACTTCTGCCCAATTTAAGATAACATCGTTTCCGGATATTTCTATTTGTACATTTGTAGGTGGAGCAGGCGGAACTACAAAAACAGTAATGTAATCAGTTTTAATTTCTGTGTCAGTAGAGTCATTTTCATCGGTTACAGTTAAAGATATATCATAAGTTCCAGCCATTTGGTAAATATGAGTTGGATTTTGCACAAAAGAACTATCTCCATCAAAAAAATACCATTTCCAGTTGATTATATTACCAAAGGATTCATCTGTGAAATTTACTGTTAAGGGAGCATATCCAGAAATTGGATTAGCAGAAAAATTTGCTGATAAAGCTTGGTTATAATAAAATGCTCCCATATCAGTTATAGTTCCATCTGGGTCTAATGGAGTATTAGGATCACCTGCATCTATACATGGTGAATCATCAGTCAAATGATAATCTCCATTCTCAGCATCAATAAATAATGGATTTGAATCAATATTTCCCTCAAGCCAGATTACCTCTCCATTGTCATTTGTTTCAATACCAGTAACACCACCTTCTATGTCAGAATAAGATATTGATGTAAAATTTGGAGCATTGCTATAGTGAAACAAGATTGAGTTTAGTTCATTATTCCATAATATGGAATTTACAAGTTGTACATTTGAATTATTATTGCAATAAATAGCATAGCATCCATTACTGCAAATTGTTGAATTAATAATTATTGCATTACAATCTTCTGTAAAGTGTATTCCTCCACCCCAACCTCCGATATTATCAGAAATGATAACATTATGTAATGTGGGATTAGATTGCCAGCAATAAATACCACCAGCTGATATTATAGCATTGTTATTTTGTATAAATATATCTCGCAGAATTATATCAGAATCATAACAAAATATTCCACCGCCGAAATCGGAAGAATTATTTGTAATTTTAACAGAACTGATAATCATATCAGAATCGAAACAATAAATCCCACCACCCCGGTAATTCATAATAGTTGAATTATTGTAAATATTTAAATCTATTAGCTTTGGGCTCCCTTCAATACAGCAAATTCCTCCTCCGTTTTTGCGATGTATAGGTTCACCATATTGTGCTAATCCATTTGTTAATGTAAGGTTCCTAATTACAGTTAATGTATCAATTTGGTTATTCCACATATAAATAACATTGCCTTGCTGATTTCCATCAATAATTGTGCTTTCAGTGCTAATTCCTTGAAGTGTAATACCATTTAAAGAAGACCACTCTATATTTTCGTAATATATTCCTGTTTGAACCAAAACAGTATCTCCATTAACAGCAATATCAATTCCCTCTTGAATTGTTGGCTGATCTGACGGAACATTGATAATGGTCGTGAATACCGAAAAAATTATCGAAATAAATAAAATAAATAAAATTGTCTTTTTCATAATATCCTCCCAATTGAAATCAAAAAGACAAAAGGCAGAAAAGCATAAATGTGTCAAATTGTTTATGTAAGGAACAGGCATGCCTGTTCCCTGCCTGTCTAATCCTAGAATATCTTCTCGTACTCCAGCAAATTGCTGTTATTAATATGAAACAAATAAACCTTTTGGAAACAATATTTTCTCATCAAGATTTATTTATATTTTCTCTCTCTTCGCCCACATCTCCCCTATTTTCATATATTCGATTTCTGCTAATTTAATTTCCAAAAGAATATATCCCGGATCATCAGGTTCTTTCCAGAAATGCTTGATATACTCGAAAACATCCATTATCTCTTTTTTGGTGGGAATATCCTCTGTGAACATCGCTTGTCCAAATCCGCGAATGTATCCTGCATTTTTGCCGTCTGAAATACTAAAACAAAACTCGATATTATTATTGATATTGATTTGTTTGATCTTGGCATCTTTGGAACCTGTAGCAACAAAAAATCGTTCATTATGGAAAATTAAAGTTACGGGTCTGACAGCAGGTCTATTATTAGCACTTGTTGCCAGGTAAATGATGTTTGTATCTTTGAAATAACTCCAGATCTCTTTTTTTAATTCTTTGGTCATTTTTCCTCCTGTTTTTTTAATTGTCTCTTTGTTTCATAGATATTTCCTTTTAATGTAAAACAAGGTTCCAATCTTGTTCGAATTCACTTTTTTGGGATCACAAACAGGATGTTTGTGTTACTTCCTGTTAAAAATAAAGATCAAGTATCCGGCATAAAGAATAAGAAAGAAAATGGCTTCATTGCGTGCCAGTGTCCTTCTTTTGCCAACTATGAAAGTGAAGAAAAGAATGATCGTGATCAGGATCAAAAGAAAGAAATCTATGTTCAAAACAGGTTCATAATTGATTGGATGAATAACCGAACTTAAACCGAGAACCAGAAGAAGATTGAAAATATTAGAACCGACAACATTGCCAATTGCCAGATCATTATGTTTCTTGATCACTGCCAGAACGGAAGTCACTAATTCCGGTAGAGATGTTCCCAGAGCAACAATCGTCAGTGCAATAAATTTATCCGTAACTTCGAGTTTCTCAACAATAATAACTGCATTATGAACAACTAATTCCCCGCCGATGAAAAGTCCGATCATTCCCAAAATTATGTAAATAGTAGTTCTTTGATTGGAAAATATTCTAACATCGACTTCTAATTCTTTTGTTTGTGAAATTCTTGAGACATAATAGAAAAATAAAAGCAATCCTAAAATCAGGATTATCCCATCAAAACGGGAAAGCGAACTTCCGGAAAATCCACAATTATTGCTCAAACAAAAGACAAGAATTGTGCTGATAAGTAAGATGGGAATTTCTTTCAGAACCGTGTTTCTTTGAACTTTTATTTGAGTGATCAAGCCGGCAACCCCGAGAACCATCAAAATATTGAAAATATTACTGCCGATGATATTACCAAAAGCAATCGCATCATGACCTTTGAAACTGGCGATTACATTCACGATCAATTCCGGTGCTGATGTTCCAAAAGCAACGATGGTCAGTCCGATCGCTAATTGCGAAATAGACATTTTCTTGGCTAATGATGATGAGCCATCGACCAGGAATTCCGCTCCTTTGATCAAAACAACAAAACCTATTATCAATAAGATTATTGCTAAAAACATTTTAATCTCTTAGTAAAACAATTCGCTGAATTATTCTAAAAAAATCCTCCAAAAACTCTTAATCTCAATTTAGCAAATTGAGTTACATTAAATATCGATCAAAGGAGTAACTTCATACTGCGATGAGATGAACAGGTTCAAATCAAAGTTAATACTCGTTAAATATTCTTCCATGATCGATCGGGCAATTTCGGGTTCATTGTTCACTTCACTTAAATGCGCCAGAACCAGGTTTTTTAATCCCGGATGAATGATCCGACTGACAACACCGACAGCCTGTTCATTGGAAAGATGTCCGTGCCTGCTTTTTACTCTTTGCTTCAAATCCCAGGGATAAGGTCCTTCCAGCAGCATTTTTTCATCGTGATTACTTTCCAGGATAATGGAAGTCGCGTCTCTGAATTTCCTCAACATCAGCCTGCTGCTGAATCCAAGATCGGTTGCTACAGCCAGTTTTCGTGAATTGTCTTCTTCTTTTTGAAAGATAAAATTTGCTCCGTCCACAACATCGTGTGAAGATGAAAAAGAATTTATGATTATATCTCCAATCCTGAAAGTCTCACCGGTTTCAAAATAGTGTACTCCTTCCGGTACATTACCGATGCGATGACGACTCGATAAATAAGTTTGTTCCGTTATATAAAGAGGAATCCTGAATTTCCGGCAGATAACTCCGGCTCCCTTGATATGATCGCCATGTTCGTGACTGATGAGCAAAGCATTTACTTTTGTTTCATCGAGGTTCAGATCCCGTAAAAATCCCGATATTTTTTTCCCGCTCAAACCTGCATCCAGCAATATTTTTGTGGATCCGGTTTTGATCAGGATCGAATTTCCTTTACTGCCGCTGGCTAAGACTGCTGTTTGGAACATTTTTTTATTTTCACCACAGAGTTCACGGAGAACGCAGAGAGAATTTAATATTAAAGTTGTAGATTCCTCTCAGGATGTTGTTGAAAGAAAACGTCTCTTTCAGGAAAGAGAAATCCTCGGAATGTCAGTTTCCTATCTCCTACTTGTCGGAGCATAGTTCAACGAAGCCCGATCTCCATTGTCCATTTTCCTTGTTCCTTGTGCTTATTTTATATAATAATACCGGTTATTCAATTTATCAAAATCCGACCATTCCGCTTCCTTGTTTTGAACGGATTTGATGATCTGCTGCACGCCTGTTGTTTGAGCATCGAGATTATCCGCATGATGGAGGATAACTGCTTCCAGGGTTTGCGGAAGGCGAACAGATGCTTTTTCAAATTCACCGTGATGGGCCAGGATCAAATGACGGAGTTTCATTAAAATTTCTTTTGGAAAATTATTTATTTGCGCTGCATTCTCGCAGATCAATTGGTCTCCGAGAGAAATATGTCCGATCAACCTGCCGATCACGGAAAAGTCGATGATCGATTTGATGTTGTATTCATAGACTTTTCCAATATCGTGCAGGATCGCTCCGCTCAGTAACAGGTCTTTGTTTACCGGGTAGAGATGAGTTAGAAAATCACAGATCATGCAGATCGTGATCGTATGTTCGAGCAACCCGCCGATATAATTATGATGCCAGGTTTTCGCAGCCGGAGATTGAGCAAATAGCGTAAAGAACTCTTTATTCTCAAAAATGGAAAGCAATAACTCCTGCAGATATTTATCTTTGATATTATCGATAAATTGAAATAATTTTTCCGATAATTTGTTTATATCTTTGGAAGTAGTTTCGATATAATCGGAAAGATCATATTCTTCGCTTTTCAGAACTCTGACTTTAGTGATAGCCAATTGGATCTGGGATTTATAACTTTTTACAATTCCCTTGATCTTAATGACATCACCTTCATTGAACATTTCCGCAATCGGTTTGGCATTGTTCCAGACATTCCCGGAAACCGAACCGGTTTTATCCGCTAATTTCAATCTCATATAAAAATCTTTTTTTCCTTCACGCAGTTCTTTCTGAACAACGAGAAAGTTGGATATTATTTCTTTATTGAGAAAAGTATTTAATTGATTTACGAAGATTTTGTCTTCCATGTTTTGTTATTCCTTATTTATTTTTTTCTAAAATATGTAAATATTCAACTGTTGAATCCGCTTTATGGTTTCTGTTTTCAGTTTTATCTGCTTTGAACCTTTGATATTCTTTTTTGATGATATCATAAAAACCATATTTACTCATAATTTTTCTAACTAAAGATTCCGTCATTAATCCTTCATTATTATAACTTAAAAAAATGTATTGAAATTTTGCTTTTTTTATCAAATCTTCAAATTCGTTAGCAACAGAAGTTTTACTGCAATATTTCGATCGTTTATAATTTCTCAATCCGGTTTTTCCGATCGGAATGAAATTATCATATTTTGCAATCGTATTGAGTAAATGATAATTTGCTCCATATTGTCGAGTGTTGTATGGAGGATCAAGATATAGAATATCTCCTTCTATTTTCTTGATTAATTCATTGCTATCATCATTATAAACTTTATGAATATTCTCATTTATTTCAAAAAGGGCAGGTTTTAATATTAAATCTTTTTGAGCCGATATTTTTAGTTTTTTCA
>CAZFPK010000076.1:0-13013 GCA_964521025.1 uncultured Candidatus Cloacimonadota bacterium
ACCCACAACCGCTCGATTACAAGTCGAGTGCTCTACCGTTGAGCCATGTCGGCAAAAAATTCCAAACAAAAGAATTTTTTACTTTTATACTGTCAATAATTTTCACTATTTATGCTTAAAAAGAGCATATTTGATGCAGAATAAACAGTTTTTTTTTTTTATGAATATGTGTCAAATGTTTTAGAGATTTATTTTTTCTTACTAAAAAAGTAGTATAAAACCGGAATAAAAGTGAGTACAAAAAAAGTGGAAGTTACTAAACCACCTATAGTTGAAAGGGACAGCATTCTCCAGAAATCGCTCTTTCCAATATCGGTTGCGATCAGCATCGGGAGCAAACCGGTAATTGTGGTCAATGATGTCATCAGGATTGGTCGGATGCGGTCTTTTGTTGCCTGCAAAATGGCTTCTTTGATTTGTTGACCTTTATTCTTTAACTTGTTAATATGATCAACCAGGATTATCGAATTATTAACAACAATACCGGCAAGCAGAACCAGACCGATGCGAGCATAAGAATCGAATGTTTCGCCGGTTAGATGGAAGATCAAAGCAACACCTGTGAAGGCGAGTGGAAGAGTCAACAAAATGATCAAGGGATATTTAAATGATTCGTATAAAGAGCACAAACTCATATAAACAAGAAAGATAGCAAATATGAGAAGATAAAGCAATTGCGTTTTGTCCTTATCACTACTGAAATCCGTATAATCCTCGACAAAGTTAAACCCATCAGGCATCGGGTAAGTTTCTTTGAATTCATCGAGGAATTTCTTTCCTTTTTTATATGAACCTCGAAAATCAAAATTGATACGACGGGTATAAAGTTCATCTTCTCGATTTATTTCAGATAAAATTTCCTGCTTTGTAATTTCCGCGACTTCCATCAGTTTTGCTTGTGAACCTGTATTATTTTTGATGACCAGATTTTTTACGTCCTCGATGGTGAAATTTTCAAAATCTTCATCTAAAATCACAAAAGCCGATTCCTGATCCGAAATTTTCCGGTAAAATCTGTTTTGAGCACTGTTTATTTTATTATAAATCCGGCTCATAACAGTATAAATATTCATCCTGTAAGAGGTTAATTTTTTACGGTCAAAACGAATTTGATATTCAAAAAGTTTATCTTCTTTCCACCAACCGGTAGCATTAGTATCGATATTTTGAACTCGCCTGTTCGTTTTTATCATAAAAGTTTTGATCCTTTCGGAAATCTCTTTTAGTTTAAGATAATTGTACCCCCTGATCTCGAGCGAGAAATTTGCGGTTGTATATCCTCCTCCGCCGAAAGAAGGACCAAATCCCCAAATACGCACATTAGCATTTCCAAAATTTGTGGCATACGCTTTTAGTTTCTCTCTCATTATGAGCGGATATGCGGTTTGTTTTGTTTCCTCGTCAAAATCGATCCTGATATAAGCATATCTCGTCCAAACTTGCGTTTTGATGGAAAATACATTTTCATCACCCAGAACTTTCTCCTCGAACATACGAGAGATTTCATCGGTCTGTTCGATATTCGAGCCGATCGGTAAACTAATGCGTATGGCGAGATAATCATCTTTCGGAAATTCCCAGGTAAAACCTTTATCGACTTTTTCAATGAAAATCCAGCCTGAATAAGCCAGGAATCCTAAAACTAAAATCAACCAGACCCAGCGAAAGCGAAGCATAAATTTCAGGATTTTTTGGAAAACAGTCAGTTCGGGATGGAACCGGATTTTCTCATCCGGTTGAATGTGAACAGATTTGATCTTCAGGAATTTAAAGGCAGCCAGCGGAATAAATGTAAACGATACAAACAGCGAAGATAAAAGCGAAAGAACCATTGCATAAACAAAAGGCAGGTAAAATATTTTCACATCACCCTGCATATACAGGAACGGAGCAAAAACAATAATGGTCGTGAGTGTGGAAGCGGAAATCGGCAGAGAAATTTCCTTAACTGCGAGAAGGGAAGCTTTTTTCCGATCATAGCCGAGATTTTGATATCGGAAAATATTTTCATACACAACGATCGAATTATCGACCATCATTCCAAAACCGAGTGTTAAACCCGCCAGTGACAAGATGTTCAAACCGATCCTCAAATAAAACATCGAGATAAAAGTCAGCATCGTCGAGAAGAAGATGGTCGTCAAAACCAGGAAAGCAGATTGAATATGTCGTAAAAAAACCAGGAGTACGACAAAAATGATGAGCACCACAAAAATTCCTCTTTTGTATAAAATTCCCATATCTTTAGAAATTTTTTCAGACTCATCTTCGAGTTTGACCACTTCCAGATCTTCCGGCAAAAATTCCTTTTGCTTTTTAATGATAGACTTCAATTCTTTTGCGAGTCGAAGAGCATTTGCGGTTGTTTTCTTTTGAATGGTCAGTGAAAGTTGCGGCATTCCGTTATAACGAAGGTAATTAAAAGCAGGTTGAAATGTCTCCTGGAAATCTGCTATTTCTCCCAACTTGATCATTGTTCCGTCGCTTTTATCCAGTTTGATATTTTTAAGTTCGTCGAGTGATTGATAAGAATTTTCCAATTGGACGATATATGAAAGCCCGGTTTCCTTGAATCCACTGATCGATTCTTTATTACCAAAATCGAGCAGTTTTTGTCTGATCCCGGAAGACGAAATTAGATACAATTCTGGTTGTTTAAGAATTATTTTTATCTCTTTTTTTCGATTTCCGCTGATCTCACAACTGGAAACTCCTTCCACGGAATTGAGTTGATATTTAAAAGTTCGCTCGATCATTTTTTCGAGTTCGTCGATCCGGTAAGGACCGTAAATACCATATTTCAGGAATTCATCTTCACTGAACTCACGCGGCACATATTCCCTGATACGCGGCGTTACATTGTCCGGAAGTTCATCCTGTAGAAGTTGCAGTTTTTCGTTCAGTTCAAAACGGGCAAAATCCATATCGGCATTTCTGGTTAACTCCAGGCTGACCACAGAACGCTGATTATACGAAGTTGACTTTACATTTGTAATATTAGGGATCGTGCTGCCGATCGCTTCGATAGGAGATGTGATGTTCGCTTCCACTTCTTCCGGAGATGCATCCGACCAATAAGTGACGATCGTCAAACGCGGGTAACTCAAATTCGGAAGCAGAGATAAAGGTATGTTCAAAACCGCATAAACAGCGATAACAATGATCGCTAAATAAAGCATTGTGGTTGTAATCGGTTTTTCAAGAGCGAGTTTTGTCAGGAGCATATTATTAACCGTTAATTTACACTAATCTTCGCGAATAAAAAATTAAAGGCGGAAAATGTTGGGAGAATATCCAATCCGTCAAAAGCCGGACACGGTATCGTACAAGAAATTTCCAATGATGAACGAGAAGGGAGAAATGGAAATCCAAAAATTCAATTTTGTTCGTTTTGCTTGTCAGGGTGCAGCGGAGAGAAGTCTGATTCGTTGCTAATTCTTTCCCACTCATCTAATCCTTCAAACTATAAACATTCAAAACAAATCCTTCATCTTCATTTCCAGAGATTTCATACAATTTACTTTTATAGAATTTACAATTTCCAAAATCTTCATTTTTTTTTCGATACCGACCGATAATTTTTCCATCATCACCGATAATATCGAAAAAATTTCCATCTTGATCGGTAGTTCGAACCCACAAGTTTCCCTTTGGCCCGATCATCAAAGAAGCAATCGAATTTTCATATTCGTATCCTGAATAATCCAGATCTACTTCTGCTCCGGATGCCTTGACCTGCTTTGTCATCTCGTTCAAAGTATTTTCAATTTCCTTGATATCTTCGTTCGACTTTTTGATTTTCTTGAATTTTTTGGTAATATTCATCAGGTGTTCACCATTTAGATCGAAAACCTGGATTTGATATTTATCGATAGAATTATGTGTGATAAAAATATTTTGTTCGTTGATCGCAAAGATCGGAACTTTACTTTCCCCGATATTCATCGCTAACGGATTAAAACTTTCCGAATAAATGGTTTTTACCGAATCATCGTCGATCAGTTCGATGGTCGGTTTGGAGAGAATGGAACCTTTTGCTTGATCGATATCAAATCCGATGTAAGCAAAGAATTTCTTCCCATCGAAATATTGGATTTCCAAAGGAACCTGCATTTGTTCAAAAAGCACATCTTCGATGTAATTTCCATCATAATCGAAATAAGAAGTTCGTTGGTTCATTTGATCGACAACTCCGATGCGAGAATTTTTCTCATCATTGAACAGATTGGTCGGTAATGAGAATTCTCCCGGACCTCTTCCCGTTTGATCGAGATATTTGATAATATTTCCTTCTAAATCGAGAATTGTAAACGATTTCACTTGCATATTCACAAAATAAATGTGCCCGTTCGTAATGATAAAATTTTGGATCGAATCCATATCTTCATCCAATTCATAAGATTTTTCCAACTTCAATGCTCTGTTCGGAACATCAGGTCGGGAAGGATTCATCACTTCTTTTACTTCACAAAATAATGTGACCATAAAGATTATGATGATTGTCATAAAAAATGTTTTTTTCATTGTTTTCTCCTATTTTTTCTTATCTCTGCCTTTACCATTACCCTTCGAGAGAAGATTAAGGTTCCGATATTTCTATCATCTTGAATTTCCAAATGTTACCGTAAGTCGCATAATAGATAACCGAGTTTTTTTCATCGAAAATTATATTATTTTCTTCACCTCCATAGGGTAAAATTTTGTGTTCACACAAAGTATTTCCTGCTTCATCGAAAATACATATATAACGATCTAATCCTTTTTTCTCTACCAGTTCATACCAACCGAGAGTCGTCAGGGTAAATAATAATTTTTGTGAATGAGAATATTCCCAATTACTAAAGGAATAAATTCCCTTTACCTTTTTATCGTTTTCAAAAATAAAGTATTCCGGTTTCGGAAGTTTTTTCTTATTAAGGAGAGGATTACAAAATGCTTTTTGTATTTTTCCTGAATTAACTTCATAAATTGTAAAATTCGGATGATTTCTACCTATAAAAAATTTGTTTTCCTCTTCATTTGAATTTGCGATAAAAAACTTGTTTCGTGCTTCTTCTTCCAGAAAATCTCCTTTTCCGGAAGGTTTGAATAAACCTTCGATCTGTTCACTGGAATTTAGATCGATCCGTTCGATACAATACTCGGTTGGAGAATCGTAATGATTCAAATAGAGGAAATTCTCCGAGAGAAACATGCGATAAGGTCTAAAATCGAGTTTTATCCTTTTTATTTCATTATATTCATTGTCATAAATATAAATACGGAAATTATTCAAATCCGCGATATAGAGCCGGTCTCGAAAATCATCGTAAATAATATCGATGGGGAAAATCATTTCGTTCGGACCTTTGCCTTTTGCTTTCCTGATTATTTTTAGCGGTTTTGTATTATTCGTGAATGTATTAAGATCGAAGATAATAAATTGATATTCATATTTATCTAAAATTATCAACTGCTCGTTTTTCCGGGAAAGAGTAGCGATACGAGTCGTCATCTCTTCCGAACCGGATTCGGTTTGATAACTACCGATTTTTTCGATCAATTCCAATTTATATGTTTTTTTTGAATTGGAGTAAACTTTTCCTTTGTAGGAATCGAATATGTTTTTCGCTTGCATTATTGAGAAAAACAATAATGCTATTTCTATAATCAATATTTTTCTTAAGGTCATTTACCCTCCGTTTTTTTAAAGTTGATATTCCGAAATCATTCAGGAAATTTTATTAAACCGTTAATAACAACCATTCCGAATGTCAAGCGAGAGAATTCCCCTGGCAGAGGTCGTTCGGAAGGTTTTTAATATTTCCCAAAAATCTTCTCTCCTTTGATTTTCTGCCATTCCGCAAAAGCAATGATGAAATTTTTCCAAACCTTCAAGGTTTGGCAAACCTTGAAGGTTTTTTAATCAATCAATTCACGAAGTTATGTTCTTATGAATTACATTGAATTCTCTTATTTTTTAGCAACAATTAATTAAAGAACTTCATAATATAGGAATTCATTAATATTTCCCAAAAATCTTCTCTCCTTTGATTTTCTGCCATTCCGCATAAGCAATGATCAAATCGTATTTGACTTGCAACAATTCTAGCCTGGCGTTCAAAGTTTCATTAAAGGCAGTTTTGAAATCGAGAAAACTGATCAAACCAAGTCGGAATTTTTCCTGCGAAAGAGTAAGTTTTTTTTCGGAAAGTGTTAGTTTTTCATTACAGATATCTATTTCGTCCTGCTTTAATTTCAGGTCGAGTTTTTTTCCGGCAAGTTCTGTTTGTAAAGTCTCCTCTAACGATTTCTGCTCGAATTCCTGCTGCTTGAGTCTTCGTTTCGAGATTGCATAATCATTCAGTTTTTGAGCGAAAGAACCGAGAGAATAAGAAAGATTCAGCGATACTTCCCAGTATTTTGTCTCCTGATCTCGAATGATGAAATTCCCTTCATAATCATAAGTTTGATTTGCATCTTTCCAGTATTTAACATTTCTCCAATTATAATAACCGTTCAGGTAAAGGTCGGGAAAAATCCTTTTCAGATAAATGTTCTTTTCTATCTTTCTGCTTTTTTTGGATAAGCCTGAGATTTTCCATTCAAAACTTTTTTCAAAGGAATTATCTTCGATTTCCGCTGGAATCAAATTTGAAATATCGGGAAAATTCATTTTCCGATGCAAGTTCTTTCCTGTTTTATAAGAAAGTTCCATCAACTTCTTTTCGATTTCATTTTGTGTTTGAGAGATATTCAATTCGGAGTTCTTCAGTTCGATTTGAGTCGAAAACAGGTCGAGTTCTGTCTTTTTGCCCGATTTCATCATCTCTTCGATGAATTCAATTTCATTTTGATAAAACTCTGATGAGTTTTGATAATAATCCCATGACTTCTTTAAAATTAAAATATCCGCATATAACTGTAAAATTTCCAAAACTATCGTTTGCTTCTGCTCCTCATAATTCAGTTTTTCCTTTTTATAATCGAGGTTGGAAAGAGTGTAATTGGAAAACCGCTCGTCGAATAAATACAGGTTTTCCGAAACTGAAAGATTGTTCGTTCCGATCTCGTTGCCGTCGATATCGCGTTTGGCATTGGAATAGGCAGAAATATCCGGGAAAAAAGAATACAATTTATCCAGTTTTTCGGAAGCGGATATTTTCACATTTTGTTCTGCACTTTGTAATTCATACGAATTTATCAAAGCAGCATCGATGCAGTCGAAAAGGGAAATTTCTTCAGATATTAACGAAAGGAGTGGTAAACAGAATAAAATAATCGTTATTACAATTTTCATTTCTAAAATCTCCAAATTTTACTCATAAAAATAATTCGTGCCATTTCGTGTTAATTAGTGGTTTCATCATTCCAAAACATACTTGTAAATCACAGCATCGTTAATCAGGAAAACATTATTACCCGATACTGCCATCGTTTCGAAGACAAAAGTTTCAAGATCAGAAAGATGATAAACTTTCTCGATCGAACCAGCGAGATTATAATAGATCAATTTCGTGTCGATTTTGGATTCCTTTTCTTCATCGTAAGAATTAGTCGGAATCAGAAAGCCTCTCTTAAACGGCTGCGGTTGACCCAAATTCCTGTTTTTATTCAGGAAATCGATTTTCTCAAATTCTATTTCAATCAAATTTCCCTGTTTATCGAGCATTATGATCAGGGGAGAATAATTGAAAGAAATCACGAAAAAATCATCCAAAGTTGTAAACGAAAAGAAGTTTTTGGGAAATTGCGGTAGATTTTGAGTCTCTAACCAAGATGCCAAATCAAAAACTTTCTGCATTGAATCACTTTCGATTTTATAAATTCCGGCAGTTCCGGGAATAAGCGGTAATTTGCCGGTATAATATTGATCTTTATGAGAGGATAACTTCCATTGCCCTGTATAATCGATCTTCTTGAGATATTCACCTTGTCTGGATAGAATTTGAGTTCTGCGATTTCCGATTTCATTCACAGCCAGAGTTCCGTTTTCATATTCACAAATACTTATCGGGCTGGAAAACTCTCCCGGTCCGTTTCCTTTTTTTCCAAGAGTAGAAATATATTTCATCGTCTGCGGATCGAATACTTTGATTTCCGATAAATTCATATCGACAACATAAAGCAGATCGTCGATGATCTCCAAATCTATAGGATTGGTGAAACTGTATTCTTCGTTATCCTGCCAACCGAGTGAATCTGTTGCTGATAAAAATATGTTTTTATTTTTATCAGAATAACATCCTGAAATAACTGTAATTATTAATACGACGATTAATGTTCCTTTCAATTTTTTATTTCCTTTTTGTAGAATTCCATCAACCACCAACCATCCGGAAAGTTTTATATAATCGCTTTAAAACGAATCACTTTCATCTCGTTCGAATCGACGAGATAGATTTTATTTTCTTTATTAATATAAATTTTGGTAGCAGCCATTTCCGGAACGGGAACGACCTGTTTCAAAACTCCGCTTTTCTCGAATACTTCGATGATTGGACTGTAGTTATGTTCTTCTTCAGGTTTAATTTTATAAACTGTTAAGATGTAAATATTATCGTTTGTATCGACGGCAAGATCATAAGAAACCGGTTCATAATTCGCATTAAAACTATAACTATCATTACTGCCGGTCGATTTTATATCCGGTTTTTTGGGTGTGAAAAAAAGTTCCCGTTCGATTTGAGAAATCAATTTTTGATTCTCATAGATAGCGATCCGGTTCTCGATATGATAATTTACGATCACTCGATCTTGAGAATCCAAAACAAATGAAGAACGATTCATAATGTATGTTTCAAACGGATCTTTGAATTCCTTAACAGCACCGAATTCGTTAGTCTTTTTAAAATCCCGATCATAGATGCGGAATAGGAAATTTTCGGATTTTTCCTCATCAAAACTGAAAGAAAAAGAGATCGATTTGTTGAATATCCGATTATTAGAAGAGATAGCAAAACTTTCCGGTTTGTCATTCTCTAATTTTTTAGACTCGATAAAATTACCATTAAAATCGAATATTTGAAAACGCTGGTTTTGAGTATCGGATACCAGGATTTTATCGTCGATAAAACCGATATTTTCCGGTTCATTGAATTCTCCCGGTCCTTCACCTTTATTACCAATTGTCCTGATGTATCTTCCTTCATAAGAAAAAACTTTTATCTCGTGATTTTTTCTATCGACAATATAGATGTTTCCGTTTTTATCTTCCTTGATATCGGAGATTTGAGAGAAAATTTCTTCTTCTTTATCTTCATCACCAATTACTAATTCCGCTTCCAGCCTGATATCCGAAACCGGTATTCTTTTATTGCGGATGAAAGTAATTCCGTCTTTGATTTCTTCCGTAAAATTTTCTTTTGAGGAATTGCATCCTAATAAAACTAGAATTATTATTATTATGAATATTGCTTTTTTCATAGGTAATTACTCCTTTTTTTGGACTTTCCGGTTTTAATAGAAGTTGAAACAAGTTCTATTTTCCCCATCGGGACGATGGGGTTACTGATTCAAAATTCAACTAATTCATCCTGATCCAATCGATTCAACAAGTTCAACGAATTTATTGCATAGACGCAAAGAAAACAATAACAGACAAAACGAACTAACAAAATAACCACCGAAAATACTGAGTGCATCGAGAAAATCTCCTCTTGAGAGGAGTCCGGCTTTAGCCGGGAGGTGTGTTTCTTTTCCATCATCATTGGAAATTCCTTGTTGTATATTGGATATTCATTCCTAATCTCTCTAGTTCTTATTCTATTTTCCCATCGAGACGATGGGATTACTGATTCCAATTCAACTTCTTCCTGTTTCATTTTTCAAAAACCGTATAGAGAATTGGAATTAGGATCAAGGTCAAAAAAGTTGAAGCAAGCATTCCACCGATAACAGCGATTGCCATTGCGGATTGCAGTTCTGCGCCGCTGCCGATGCCGACAGCAAGCGGAAGCAGACCGAGAACAGTCGTGAAAGTGGTGATTAAAATGGGTCGAAGACGGATTTGGGCTCCGACTTTTACTGCTTCAAATAATTCCCAACCTTCTTTTCTTAACCTGTTCACATAATCCACCAGCAGGATGGCATCGTTAACGATAATTCCCGATAAAACGATCATGCCGAGAGTTGACATTACACTGATAGAAGTTCCGGAAATGAGCAAAGCAAAGGAAACACCGATAACTCCCATCGGAGCGACAAACATCACAATGAACGGCAATTTCAAGGATTCGAATTGCGAAGCGAGGATCATATAAACCAGCACGATCGCAAAGATCAAGGCATACATCAATGAGCGCAGTGAACGGGAAATCTCGATGTTGATACCTTCGACAGCAAGATGGATTTTCTTATTTTCAGAGGGAAATTGATCGATGACATTTTCCAATTTTTGCAGGGCATTTTTCATCTTTCCGTTATAGGAAGTAGAAATAGTAAACTGACGATTCTGGTCTGTTCTTTTGATCTCCTCGAAAGTTCTGACATATTTCTCGCTAACCAGAGTTCGTAAGGGAATTCTTTTGTTCCGCCAGTTCAAATGTTGATCCAGAAGTTGCGTTAGATTCATCTTTTGGGACATCTTCAAGGTGATATCGATCTTGTTATCGAATTGCCGGAAGTCCGAAATTTTTTCTCCCGCGATATTTGTACGGATGAATCGGGAAACTTGCTTGATAGGAATGTTATACAAAGCAGCATTTTCACGATCCACTTCCAACCTGATTTGCGGTGCTTCGGTTTCAAAATCGGTGCGAATATTTTTGAAAACAGGCTCGGAAATGATCTTCTCTTTAACCTGCAGTGCTTTTGTTTTCATTTGTTCCAGGTCTTCACCTTTGATAATCACCGAAAGTCCGGGTTCTTCAAATTCCAATAAAGAAACCAGGATATTTTCTCCTTTTTGGAAACTGATCGTGGCTGGAATGTTTCCGTATAATTTCCTGTAATCTTCGATCACATCGGCGGTCTTATTCTTCGGTTTCAGGTTGACTTTGATCTCTGCCAGGTTTTCGGCTGAAGTATCTTCCAAATAAAAGGAAAGTTTATCTTCCGTCGATTTCCCGACCGAAGTAAAGAAGTTTTCCACACGCGCGTCATTTTTCAAATATTCTTCGATCAAGAGAACGGTTTGATCGGTTTTTTCGAGTGGAGTTCCGGCATCCAATTTCAGTAAAATCGTAAAACTCGATTGCTCGAAATCAGGGAAAAATTCGCGATCCAAAGTCTTCAGAATTCCTAAACCGGAGAGAAAAAGGAAAACAAAAATGATGATGAAGAGAGTGCGATGAGTGAGAGAGAAATTCAAAAATCTAAAATATAATTTTGCGAAAAGTTCGTATTTATGAAAAAACCAATCGAGAATGGAACGCAGGAATTTCCTAACTTCTAAGAAAAATACTTTGAAAATTTTTCTGATCGATAAAAGCGGGAAAAATATAACCTTTAAAATTTTGAGGATTATTTTGATAAATCTTCGATGTTGTCGTTTTGATCTTATCCGTTCTGCTTTGAGTGAAGTGAGTAGCGGAAGCATCGTCAATGACACGAAAAGCGATGAGAGAAGCGAGAAAGTAACGGTTAGTGCCTGTTGTTTGAAGAGCGTGGAAGCGATTCCTTTGACATACAGAATGGGCAGGAAAACTGCGAGTGTTGTCAAAGTGGAAGCGACGATCGGCATTCCGACTTCTTTGGTGCCGAAAAAGGCTGCTTTTTTTCTATCTTCACCGTTATGGCGATGACGAAAGATATTTTCCGAAACAACAATGGAATTATCTACCAGCATTCCCACGCCGAGAGCCAAGCCGGAAAGAGAGATGATGTTCAAAGTAATTTTATTGAAATACATCAGGATGAAAGTAGCCAGGATAGCGATCGGGATGACGATGGAAATAAAAAACGGGCTTTTTAAATCCCGCAGAAAAAGGAATAAGACGAGGAATGCCAGCAACCCGCCGATCAAAATCGCTTCCAAAACGCTCTTGATAGATTTTTTGATAAACACGGATTGATCGACCGGTATCTCAAAATCGATGGCTGGATATTCTTCCTGTAATTTCTGCAAAGATTCCCGCAATGTCGAGCAGACTTTTACGGTATTGGTATTCGCTTCTTTCCTGATCAATAAACCGAGTGAACGCTTCGAATTCAAACGGGTGATGCTTTTTTCTGCTTTGAAACCGGAACTGATCTCTGCGATATCTTTTAATAAGATAATGCTTCCGTTTTTTCCGAAAAAAACCGGAGTATTCTCGATATCCTGAACGGTTTGGAATTCTCCGACGATTTTCAGGTTATATTTGTAATGTCCTTCCTTGATCGTACCGCCGGTAATATTAAAATTGGAATATTCGATCTGATCTTTGATATTTTCCAAACTCAAACCAAAAGAATTGATCTTATCTTCATTCAATATTATTTGAATTTCCTCTTCCAAATCCCCGATTATATCTGCTTTGGCAACTCCCTCCAGTTGCTGTAATCTTCTTTTGATCAGGTTTTCCGTGATATTTTGAAGTTGGATAATGTTATTTGTCTGCTTACTCGTTAAGGCAATATACATCACCGGTTCTGCGGCAGGATCGAGATGAGCGATATTCGGTCTTTCCGCTTCTTCCGGCAGGCTGTATCTGATATTGTCCAGTTTCTCCCGCAAACTCAAAGACGCAAAAGACATCTCCGTTCCCCAATTGAATTTGAGAGTTACTATAGAGACATCATCGCGGGAAATCGAAGATACTTTTCGAACTCCTTTAAGGGTGGAAACTACTTCCTCGATAGGTTGGGAAATCAGTGTTTCCACTTCCTGCGGAGAAGAATTTTCATAAATCGTGATCACCGTAAGTTGCGGATAACCGACTTCGGGCAGGAAATCGACAGGAAGTCGCAAAAACGAGATAATGCCGGTAATGATGATTAAAAGATAGAACATCAAAACCGTGATCGGACGGTTGATGCTTAATTTGATTATTTTCACAAACTCACTGTACAACTTACGCATAGGTTACACTTTAAACCGGACGCATGGGTAA
>CAZFPK010000077.1:0-12777 GCA_964521025.1 uncultured Candidatus Cloacimonadota bacterium
AAATTGAGAATTACCGATGATATTTACAAATTCTTTTTTTGCGAGATCGTCAAAAATATGCTCTTAAAATCGAGATATGGAACTTATATTTTGATGAAATCTCAATATAACAACTTATTTTTTTTTCGATGGTATGGATGGGTTAACTCAAGTTTCCGTTAATTCCAGAGGAATTCTCTATTTGTATTATCCAACATAAAACTGATGTAACTCCAGAGGAGTTTTCTATATTTCACCTTAACAGGAAACTCCTTCGGAGTTTTGTATATCAGAACATTCGATTGTTACAAATAGTCAATTCTTCCAGAGTTATGTTTGGAATTTTTATTTGGGATTTTGTGATTTATTTAAGATTTGTGTTTTGTTTTTTGGAATTTTATTTGAAATTAGACATTCGGATTTAGAAATTTCCATCTAAATTTCTTCTACCTTAAAAACTCCTCTCAATTCCAATATTTCATTCCGCAAAATCCGGAATTCGCTTTCATCATTCACATGAAATGAGAAAATTCCGATAGACTGGTTTCTCTTTTTCAGCAGGTCGATATCATCGAGATCGATGCGGCATTTGGTGAATTTCCCTAAAATCTTGATGAGGAAATTCGGTTTCCTGATCCCGGTTACTTTGATCTTTTTCAGAAGCAATTTTTTTTCTTTCTTTTTGCGGAGGGAATAATCCCAGACAACGCTCATTATCCGTTCCGGTTCTTTTGTGGTCAGGTGGATAAATCCGGGATTGGAGCATTTCTGACGATGGATGGTAATTCCTCTTCCCCGCGTTGTGTAGGCAATGATCTTGTCACCCGGAACCGGATGGCAGCATTTGGCATAATGGATCATCAAATTATCGATACCTCCGATCTTCACTCCTCTGGCAACTCTCCTTTCCAATGAACCGTCCTGCAGTTCTTCGAGCTCCTCTTCTTCCTCGCTTTGAATTTCCTCAACCTGTTTTTCCTCGATGATCTTCTTGATTTGAGCAAAGAGAATATCACCTTTCCCGATCTCCGCAAAAAAGGTTTTCAGGTCATTCGTTTTGAATCTTTTGGCGATTTCAATAATATCTTCTTCTTGTTTGAATTTGAAATGGATCTTGCGGCAATTCTTCAGAAAAATATCTTCACCCAGTTGGATCGCATCATCTAGTTCTTTGTGCCGGAAATAAGTCCTGATTTTCTGTTTTGCTTTAGAAGATTTCATAAAGGAAAGCCAGTCTTTGCTGGGATGTCCCTGCGGGGATGTCAAAACTTCGACCACATCGCCGGTATGCAGTAAAGTCCTGATGGGAACAAATTTCCCGTTTACTTTTGCTCCGATACAATGAAAACCGACATCCGTATGCACCGCAAAAGCCAGATCGATAGGAGTCGCATGTTTCGGCAGTTTGATGAAATCTCTGTTCGGGGTCTGCACGACCATGATATCCGGGTAAAGATTCAGCCGCATAAAATCCATAAATTCATCCGAACTTTTTTCCTGCTGCAGTAATTTCCTGATCCAGACGATTTGATTATGATAGGAATTTTCCCTTTCTACCTTCTCCAGTTTCTTCTGAAAATTTTTATCGGAAGTTTCTTCCTGTTCCTTATAATGCCAATGGGCGGCAATTCCTTCTTCTGCGACCAGATGCATCTCCTGTGTGCGGATCTGAACTTCGACCTTTCTCTCATGCGGACCAATCACAACCGTATGCAAAGATTGGTAATTATTTGGTTTGGGACGCGCAATATAATCGCGGAATCTCTGTTTGATGGGTTCGAACAAAGTCTGTATTATACCCAGAATTTCATAACATTCTTCGACTTTTTGGACGATTATCCTGATAGCAGCGAAATCATAAATATCTTCGTATTCGAAATTCTTCCTGATCTTCTTCCGAAAAATGCTGTAAAAGTGTTTACTGCGACCGAAAACCCGGGCAGAAATCCCATCTTCCTCAAGATATCTCTGCAAAGGTTCGATAACTTCCCGGATGTAAGCATCTCTTTCCTCTTTTTTCTGACTGATAACTTCATTGATCTTTTCATATTCCGCAGGATAGAGATATTTGAAACTCAGATCCTCCAGTTCCCATTTGATCTTTGCCAGACCGAACCGGTTAGCAAGAGGAGCGTAAATATCAAGAGTTTCCTGCGAAATTCTTTCGATCTTTTCTCTTTCCAGGTATTTGATCGTTCGCATATTATGCAGTCTATCAGCGAGTTTGATGAGGATGATGCGAATATCTTTCGTGATCGAGATGAGTAGTTTGCGAAAATTTTCCGCTTGCTGCTCTTTCCTCGATTTATGAGTTTTGTAACGATACTTTTTTAGTTTGGAAACTCCTTCCACCAATTCTGCGATCTCCAAACCGAATTCAGATTCTATATCTTCGTAAGTATATTTCGTATCTTCGATAATATCGTGCAGGAGTCCGGCAATAATAGTCGGAGCATCCATCTTCATACTCGCTAAAATGCAGGCGACATCGACCGGATGTTCCCAATACGATATGCCGGATTCTCGCAATTGTCCCTGATGGGCTTTCTTTGAAAAAAACAATGCTTTTTCCAATAAAATATTATCGATGTTGTTTTGCATTCGGACTATTTTTTCGATTTGATCCTTAATTTTCATCTTCTCCAGATCCATGATCATTCCTTTTTATGTATATCGAACAATCCTTCCCGGGAAAACACAAACAGGATTTTGTCCGGCATTGACAGATCACCGATTTTGCGATTACGATCTACATAAATCTGCAAGTTGAATTAAGGTCAATTTTAAAAATTAATCCTTTACAAAATCGAGCATAAAATTTTGTGGGAAAGCAAAAAAAATAATGAGAGAAAGAATTTAGAAATAGTTGATAATGATAAATATTGATGCGAAAAAAAGAAGAAAATTTTCTGAACAAATCTGAATTTACTCTAAAAGGTTATGATTGTTGATATGTTAGAAAATTCATTAATTAATTTGAAACCGATAAATCGGTTTGAGGTTTCTATCTTATTATTAACCACCAACTTAAGTTGGGGGTTAATGAAAAAAGAAAAACACATTAACTGTTTCAACAGTTTCACTTTTTCTAAAAAAGGTTTTTAGAGGAGACTCAAATTTAGAATAAAATATAATGGTTTAGTAAAAAGTCAGAGATTGTAATGATTTCTGAATTTTTACGAGATCGCCAAAAATATTTACAGGAAAATCTTAAATGAAAGAATATAAATTAAAACGCGGATACGATATAAAATTGATTGGAGATGCTACTTCCGAAATCTCCGAAACTCCATTCCCGAAAAGAGTCGGGATCAAAACAACCGATTTTGTCGGATTAAAACCGAAATTATTGGTAAATGTTGGAGATGAGGTCAAGATCGGAACTCCGCTCGTTTCTGATAAATACAATGAAAAAATTAAATTGATCGCTCCGGTCAGCGGGAAAATTTCCGAAATAAAACGCGGAGAAAGACGCCGTATCGAAGCGATCGTGATCCAAACAGACGAAAAACAGACTTCAGAAAAAATAAAGATCGAAGTAAAAGAACCCAAACGGGAACAGATAATCGACACTCTTTTAAAAACAGGACTTTTCCTCTCTTTCAAGCAACGACCTTTCAATAAAAGAGCAAACCCGGATAACACTCCCCGCGACATTTTTATTTCTGCGATGGACACTTCTCCTCTGGCTGCGGATGATAAGATCATTCTGAGCGGGAATGAGAAATATCTCCAAAAGGGATTGGAGATTTTATCCAACCTTACTTCCGGGAAAGTTCACCTTTCTTTTAAAATTAAGGATAAACCGGTTTATGAAAATTTCCGAAATTGTGAATTCCAAGCTTTCAAAGGTCCACATCCTGCCGGAAATGCCGGAGTTCAAATCCATCATATTTCACCGATAAAAAATGCGGAAGATATCGTCTGGACCTGCAATGTGCAATCTGTTATCAGGATCGGAAAACTCTTTCTCGATGGGAAATTCGATCCGCAAATAATCGTCAAAGTTGCAGGAAGTAACGCACCTGAAAAGAAATATTTCAAAACTGCTATAGGAGCGGAAGTTTCCACGATTACCGGGAATATTTCCGCTGATGCGAGGATAATTTCGGGTAATGTTCTGACCGGAAAAAAAATCGAGAATGACGGTTTTATCGGGTTTAATGATAATCTCGTTACCATCATCCCGGAAGCGAAAGATGCCGAATTTTTAGGTTGGCTAAATCCGGGCTTTTCCAAACCGAGTTGGTGGAGGACTTTTGTTTCTGCCTTCCTCTTCCCGAAAAAGAAATTCGATCATGATACGAAAATTTTCGGTGGAAATCGAGCCTTCGTGATCAATTCGAATTATGAAGATGTGCTGCCGATGAGGATCTTACCGAGTTATCTGATCAAAAGCATCCTGGTAGAAGATATCGAAGCAATGGAAGGTTTGGGAATCTATGAAGTTGCGGAAGAAGATTTTGCTTTGTGTGAATATATTTGTCCTTCCAAAATAGAATTCCAGCAGATAATTCGGCAGGGATTGGATCTGATGGAGAAGGAAGGGTAGAATATCCAATAATCAACAAGAAATTTCCAATGATGAAAGGAAACAACTGAATCTCCAATCCGACAAAAATAAATAGGAAAATAAATGAATTTCTTATTAAAATTTGTACAAAAATTTGCACCGCTTTTTGAAAAAGACGGGAAATTTGAAAAACTCTATCCCCTTTATGAAATGGGAGAAGGTTTCCTTTTTATTCTTCCCAATAGAACGAAAACCGGTTCTCATATCCGCGATGCGATCGATATGAAAAGATTTATGATCACGGTTTATGTGGCTCTTGTACCGGCTTTTGTATTCGGGATTTTTAATTCAGGATACCAGCATTTCCTCTCTCTGGGAATTGCTGCTACTTTCTGGCAGATAATCCTGAAAGGAGCAATTGCTGTCATTCCGATATATTTGGTTGTACTGGTTACGGGTGGAATTTGGGAAGTCCTGTTCGCAGTCGTGCGGAAACATGAGATCAACGAAGGATTTCTCATCACCAGTTTTCTCATACCGCTTATCGTTCCTCCGACAATTCCTTTCTGGCAATTGGTCGCGGCAACATCTTTCGGGATCGTGATCGGAAAAGAGATCTTTGGTGGAGTCGGGATGAATATTTTCAATCCGGCGCTGGTTGCACGGGCGTTTCTCTTTTTCGCTTTTCCAAAATCCATTTCCGGAAACTCGGCGTGGACGATCTTTGGTGATAAAATCGCCGATGCTTACACTTCCGCAACTCCTCTGGCTGTTATTTCCGATAAAATTGCTGATTCCGGCAATATAATCGAAATTCTGGCAGATAAAGGATATACTTTGTGGAATATGTTTCTCGGGATCATTCCGGGAAGTATCGGAGAAACTTCGACTCTCGCTATCCTGATCGGACTCGGTATTCTTCTCTTTACTAAAATAGCCAGTTGGCGGATCATCTTTTCCATTTTTGCTGGTGGTTTGGTGATGAGTCTGATCCTGAATGCTGCTGCTCCCGGTAAAGCAAGCATGTTGGCGATCCCTTTTTATTATCATTTTGTCATGGGCGGATTTGCTTTTGGAGCGGTTTTTATGGCAACGGATCCGGTTACAGCATCGGGAACCAACACCGGAAAATTCATTTACGGATTCCTGATCGGAGTGCTGGCAATTCTGGTCAGAACCTTGAATCCAGCTTATCCGGAAGGAATGATGCTGGCAATTCTCTTTATGAACGCTTTCTCACCTCTGATCGATCATTTCGTTGTGCAGGCAAATAAAAAGAGGAGGTTGAAATATGCGTCACAATAATACTTACACATTTATCTTCATCACAATTGTAACCATTATTTGTGCCGGACTTCTTTCTTCTGCAGCCTTTTTTTTGAAGGACAAACAGCGCATCAACGAAGAAGTGGATATGAAAAAAAATATCCTGAAAGCAGTCGGTTTGGTGAAAAATAAAAAATTGTCTAAAAAAGAAGTATTAGATATTTATAAAAATTCTATCAAAAGTTTTGCAGTCGATCATAATGGAGAGAAATTAGAGATCAAAGACGGAGCGGAAATTGAAAACATCGACCCGGAAAAGGAAGAAGTTAAACCGGAAAATGAACGCTTTTACCCGGTTTTTACAAAAATGGAAAATAAAGACATTTCTGCCTATTGTATTCCCATTATCGGTAAAGGTCTGTGGTCAACGATGTATGGTTATCTCGCTCTGGAACCAACACTCGAAAAGATCATCGGGATGACTTTCTATAAACAGGCGGAAACTCCCGGACTCGGTTCGGAAGTGGAAACAGAGAGTTTCCAATCGAAATTTATCGGAAAAAAGATCTGGGATAAAAATGGAAACCTGGTTTCTATCACCATTCTGAAAGGAGAACCAGGCAAGGATTCTCCCAACTTTGAGCATGAAGTTGCCGGAATTTCCGGAGCCACCAAAACTTCGGAAGGGGTGATGAACCTGCTTTTGAAAGACCTCTTAAAATACGAGAATTATTTCCGTAAAATCCGGGTAAAGAATACCAGGAAGGAGAATCTGCTTTATGTCCAATAAAAAAACTTTTTTTGCACCTCTCGTGCATAATAATCCCGTTACGGTCCAGATTCTCGGGATCTGTTCGGCACTCGCTGTTACAACTCAATTAAAACCATCCCTGGTAATGGGAATCGCAGTAACAGTGATCATCGCTGTTTCCAACCTGGTAATTTCCCTGATCAGGAACTTCATTCCGAAAAAGATCAGGATCATCATTGAAATGACGGTCATCGCAACGATGGTCATTCTCGTCGATCAAATTCTGCGTGCTTATATGTTCGATGTTTCCAAGCAACTCTCTGTTTTTGTCGGTTTGATCATCACGAACTGCATCGTTCTCGGCAGATTGGAAGGATTTGCATTGACCAACAAACCGGTTGCTTCCATCTTCGACGGATTCGGGAATGGGATCGGGTATGGGCTGATCCTCGTAGTAGTAGGTGCTTTTCGGGAAATCTTCGGATCAGGAACTTTACTCGGTTTCCCGGTTGTTCCGCAATTTCTTTATGAAGCGGGATATGTGAACAACGGACTGCTGGTTCTTGCGCCTGGAGCATTTTTCCTGCTTGGATTTATCGTTTGGATCCAACGAGCTGTTACCGGACATTATGAGGAAGAGTAGAATATCCAATCCGTCAGAAGCCGGACACGGTATCCAACAAGGAATTTTCAATGATGAAGGATACAGTTAGAAACCTTGAATTAAGTCATCTTCAGAGTGCTTGATTTAAGGTTTCAAATAAGCGAAAAACTTAAGCCAAGATTCCGTTCCGGAACTTAACTCAAGTTCTTCTTGTTCGTTTTGTTGGTTTTGTTAGTTGTTAAATATTAAGGAAAATAGATCATGTTAGAATTATTTAATCTCGGGATAAAATCGATTTTTGTCGAGAACATCCTGCTCGCCTATTTTTTGGGAATGTGTTCATACCTGGCAGTTTCCAGGAAAGTTACAACTGCGATCGGACTTGGTTTTGCCGTAATTTTTGTGATGGCAATTACAACTCCGGTAAATTGGCTGGTTCACGAATACCTGCTGCGGGACGGAGCCTTGAAATGGTTGAATCCTGCTTTTAAAAGTGTTGATTTGAGTTTTCTCAATTATATTGCGTTCATCGCAGTAATTGCGGCAATGGTGCAGATCGCGGAAATGGCGATTGAGAAAATTTCCCTGAAACTTTATACTGCTCTCGGAATTTTCCTACCGCTGATCACTGTGAATTGTGCAATCCTCGGAGTTTCACTTTTTATGGTGGAACGCAAATATGATATTGCTCATTCAACAGTTTTCGGTGTTTCCTCCGGGATTGGCTGGATGCTGGCGATCATCTCGATGGCAGCAATTCGCGAGAAAATGAAATACTCGAATGTTCCCAGAGCATTACGAGGGTTGGGAATTACCATGCTTCTGACAGGATTGATCGCGATAGCTTTTATGATGTTTTCCGGGATAAGTTTGTAGGAGAATAAACAGCGAATCAGTCTTCGCTACGCTGCGCCCCGACAAGCAAAAACGAATAATACTGTCATTGTTCAAAGAAGGGAAAAGCCATGAAGAGCACAAAAAAAGCCCAAAGAAAAAAAGAGAGATTGGTGAAACTTCGTGTTCTTGGCGGCTTATAACGAGGATAAACATGTTATCAGTAATAATCGGGATGGTTGCTTTTGCGGTATTTTTTTCATTGCTGGCAACAGCATTTGTGCTGAAGCGAAATTCATCTTTAAAAAAGAAGAAAGCTGAAACATCTTGCAGTGGCGGATGTTCGGTTTGTAAGCATAATTAATTAATAATGAGCGAAAAAACTGTTTATATCATCGGTGGTTCGAATGGAGTAGGCAAGACTACTTTTGCCAAAGAATTCATCAAAGAAGGAAATATTTTCTTTCTGAATGCAGATGAAATTTCAAAAAATTTGATTCATTGAGATCTGGCGATAATAGGATCTAATCTGGGAGAGAATTCTTCAAATCGCTGTAAAAGTTAATAAATTCTGATCGGAGTTTTGTTATTGAATCGACGCTTTCCGGCAGATATCTGATCAAGATCATTGAGCGGATAAAATCAAAAGGTTATAAAGTTGTTATTATTTATATTTTTTTGGAAGATTATGAGCAGGCTATAGACAGAGTTCGTGTTAGAGTTGAAGAAGGTGGGCATGATATTCCAACTAATGATTTGATTCGAAGGTTTTCCAGAAGTCCGAAAAATTTTTGAAATATTTATAAAGATAAAGCTGATGAATGGCAGCTGTATTATAATGGAGAAGATAATTTAATTCATATTGGTTTTGGGAAAAAGGATGAGTTGACAATTATCAATGATGGAATGTTCAACCTTTTTGAAGGAGGACTGAATGATAACTAAGGAGATGTATAAAAGATTTTTTTATGTTTCTAAAATCTTTCAAAGAGCAATAAAAAAAGCACAAAAAGAGCACCGGAAAAAAGGTATTCCAAATGTCTATCGAATGAATTGAGAAACAATTTGGGAACTGCCAAACGGTGAATTTGTAAAAGAAAGTCCGTTTAAGGATGAAAAATAAACTTTAGATATTGACGGAGTCTAAATGATAGTAATAATCAGCGGAATTTCCATGATCGTAGCGATCATGATCGCTCTAACGGTAACGATCGTGATCTCCGAAAGATTTCTCGTTAAACATGGGAAAGCAAAACTGGTAATTAACCACGATCTGGAAAATGTTAAAGAAGTAGAAACAGGCGGCACACTTCTCAATACCCTGATAGATAATGATATCCTCATTCCATCTGCCTGCGGCGGCGGCGGAACTTGCGGATACTGCACCTGTCAGGTCGAATCCGGCGGCGGTGATCTGCTGCCTACGGAAGAAACTTTTATCAACCGGAGAAAAGCGAGAGATAACTGGCGGCTTGCTTGCCAGGTAAAAGTGCGAGAAGATATGGAGATCAAAGTCCCGGAGGAAGTTTTCTCAACAAAAAAATGGGAATGTGAAGTTATTTCCAATAAAAATGTAGCGACTTTTATCAAAGAATTTGTGGTCAAACTTCCGGAAGGCGAATATCTCGATTTCAAGCCCGGTGGTTATGTGCAGATCGAAGTTCCGCATTATCATATCAATTTCAAAGAGCATATCGAGATCGAGGATGAATATAAAGAGGATTGGGAAAGGATCAATGCACTCGAACTGGAGAACAGGAATACCGAAAATATCACGCGTGCATATTCAATGGCGAATTATCCCGGAGAAGGAAATATCGTGATGTTGAATGTCAGGATCGCAACTCCGCCCTGGGATCATAAGAAAAATATGCTGCAGAAAGTACCTGCAGGAATTTCCTCTTCCTATATTTTCAGCAAAAAACCCGGTGATAAAGTGATGATCTCCGGTCCTTATGGCGAATTTTTCATCAAAGAATCGGATAGTGAAATGATGTATATCGGCGGTGGAGCAGGAATGGCTCCGATGCGTTCTCATATTATGCATTTATTCTATGCTATGAAGACGAAAAGGAGAGTTACCTTCTGGTATGGAGCGCGATCTAAAAGAGAGATTTTCTATGAAGAAGATTTCCGTAAATTAGAAAAAGAATTTTCCAATTTCTCTTTTCATATTGCTCTTTCCGATGCTCTACCGGAAGATAAATGGGACGGCATGACCGGATTTATTCATGATGCGATCATGGAGCATTATTTGAAAGACCATGTGGAGCCGGAAGAGATCGAGTATTATCTCTGCGGACCACCCATGATGATGAAAGCAGTGAATAAAATGCTCTACGAACTCGGTGTGGAGAAAGAGAATATTCGGTTCGATGAGTTTTAGTAACCCCATCGCCCCGATGGTAATAAACTTACCAAATCTTCATGCTTTGTGAGTTTGAAAAAAATCAGATTTTGCCTGGATATTAACATAAATTATTCAAACTTGTTAAGTCTCAAAGACTTCACAAGTTTTTATGAAATTAAAGGAAAATAAAATGAACAAAATAAAATTATGGCTAAAAGCAGTGCGTGCTCCGTTTTTCACAGCATCGATCATTTCTGTTATTCTTGGAGCGATCGTTGCCTGGAATATGACCGGAGAATTCCACCTGCTCAAATTCATTCTCACGAGTATCGGCGTTATTCTTGTTCATTCCGGAACGAATCTGGTCAACGACTATTTTGACCATCTTTCCAAACTCGACGAGATCAATAAAGATTTTACTCCCTTCAGCGGTGGTTCGAGAATTATCCAGAACCGGGAATTACCAGCGAAAAGTATTTTATTTGGTGGATTGCTTTCATTTATTTCAGCAGCGATCATCGGTTTTTATTTGAATGCTCTCACAACAGGAAACACGATCCTTCATATCGGGATCATCGGTTTTTTTTGCGGTTATTTTTACACGGCAAAACCATTCAAACTCGGTTATACTGCGTTAGGAGAAGTGATCACAACAATTGCCTGCGGTCCGTTTATTGTTTACGGAGCATATTTCGTACAAGCTCAAGATCATGCATTACAGCCGATCTTGATCTCTATTCCGATCGGGATTCTGGTTGGATTGATCCTCTTTATTAATGAATTTCCGGATTATGAAGCAGATAAAAAAGTCGGGAAGAAAACTCTGGTAGTGATCTTAGGAAAAACGAAAGCGATCAAACTCTATTATGCTTTTATGATCGCCAATTATATCTGGGTTCTGGTTGGTGTTATCCTTAATTATTTTCCAATTTATACTCTCATCATTATTTTAACATTTCCAATCTGCTTAAAAGCAATAAAGGTTGCGAGCAAAAATTACGAAAAGATCAGGGAACTACTTCCGGCAAATGCTTCAACTATCGGACTTCATCTCATTTTTGGAATTTTTTTGAGTATTGGTTATGTCCTGGATAAATTGATATGAACAATCATTCCGAAACAAATTTTTATCTGGAAAATATCTACGATTCGATCGCTGCGGAATTGCAGAAACTGGATCTGGAATTAAAGACACAACTGTATTCGATCACCAAAAACAAGATCGACATGCACAATGTGATCAATTATTTCTTTGAAATCCCGGGCAAAAAACTCCGCCCGATTTTGACCATACTTTCTGCAGGAACTGTCGCTCCCGAACATCCCATCAAACAGGAAGTTATCGAACTTGCTGCGGCTCTGGAATTGATCCATAATTCATCCTTGATCCATGATGATATTATCGATGATTCACAAAAACGGCGGGGACAGCTGACAATGAACCACAAATTCAATAATAAGATCGCAGTTCTGGCTGGAGATTTGCTTTATACTCATGCTTTTTTGATCATCAATAAAATAAATAATCCGCAGGTTTCGGGAATTTTATCGGAGTGCGTCGAGAGAATGTGTAAAAGTGAGATCAAGGAAATCATCTCACCCGTATCCAATTATGAAGAATATATTTCTTATCTCGATGATAAAACTGCAAATCTCATGTCTGTATGCTGTAAATGCGGAGCGATCTTATCCAGAGCAAAAGAGAGTGAAACAGGTTTTCTTGGAGAATTCGGCAAAAACTTCGGGATTTCCTACCAATTAACCGATGATTATCTTGATAAAGAGCAGCCCCAAAATTTCGAGATAAATCTTCTCCTGCAGGCAAAAATATTCGGCAAAAAGGCATTGCATGACATTTCATCGTTGCCTGATTCAGGGTATAAAAACAATCTCCATAATTTAGTAAAATATGTTCTTGAAAAAGGAAATATCAAATACAAAAAAATAGTAAACGCTTGATCTTCTAATTATCATGAAACATAATTTAATTCAAAGTTTCCCTGTAAAATATAAAACCATTAAAACGGTTATGTTATCATATTCTGTAGTTTCATACACTCTAGTAAAAAAATAAAAATTACAATGAGATTTAATTAGAATAACACCACAATTTATTGTGGTGATGTGAAAATCAAAAAGACTATCAAGAACCATTTTAATGTTTTTTTATAAGATTGCTGCGATCAAATTATGCGAAAATTGTAACATCACATGACTTTTTGTATTTAATTAATGAAGTAAAGACCGGTGAATATTAATGATTTGTTTTTCCGTAATTAATACTGTTTTTCTAAACTGCGAAACTTGAGTTATTTAAAACTCTGAAGGTTTGATAAGAGAAAATACCGAATTCCGAAACAGTAAAATTATCAAATTGGTTTGAAATAACAGAATAGAAGATTGGCAAGATAATCCTTAATAAAAATTTGACGATCTCGCAAAAAAAGAATTTGTAAATATCATCGGTAATTCTCAATTTT
>CAZFPK010000078.1:0-12696 GCA_964521025.1 uncultured Candidatus Cloacimonadota bacterium
AATTTCAGGATATTAAATAAATGCTATTTACCCATTTAAAACTAAAAAGAGCCTTCTTTATAAGAAATAAAACTGCTTGCCTTCACACAAGCAGTTTTTTGTGAATTTAGTATTTGAACTACCGGAATTAAACCGACTCGATATTTTCTTGATCAAATCTTAATCACGACATTTCTGTCTCCGATATTTGCATTCATTTTCCTGATAATCTTTATGATGTGGACATCATAAAGATAATTTATCTATCTCTCCGTACGAGGAGCATCTCTTTCAGCAGTAACACGATAAAACCTATTATCCCCCTGAATTTGATCGATGAACATCGGTTCCATAGTAGTTCCGACAAAATGCAGTTCATCGAGAGGAAATTCGGGATTCAAACCACGATAAACTTTAAATCTATTTATTCCGATCGGGTAACTCCAATGCAACTCGATAGAATCTTCATCTCTTTCACCCGGAATTATTGAAATTTCCAAATCTGAAATTACCGGAAGCGGCTGCCAGTTAATAATCTCCGGTGGCGGAATATTGTTTTCATCAGATTCCGGAATTTGATCACCTCTGTCGATCTGGAAATAAGTGTGCCATTCGATGGGAATTTCCGACCAGATGTTGTCGAAAACAATAAATAAAGAATCTCCGGCTGCCAGACTGTCAATTTGTATCGTTCTGTCTCCTTGCTGCTGCTGTTCCGGAGGATCATCCAGATTAAAATACATATCGACGAAAAATGTATCCCACACATCTTCATTACCGATATTCTTGATTTTCAATTCGATATCGATCACATCACAAGCATAATAGGAGTGCCTGACTCCCGGAAAAATAATGGCCGCTATGACTAAATTACATCTTGGAGTCGAAGTTCCCCAATGGATTCGGGCATAAGGATCGTTTTCGAATGGATCTCCGGCAAAACTTCCGCTATAGCCGGTAAAAGTGACATCTCCGGTATCATAACTTTTTCCGACATTAAAAGTACCACCGGTTGTTGGGAAACAAACCCCATCAGCGGTGAATGTCTCCGCATTATCGATTTGAAGCAAAGTTCCACCAGTTTCTCCATTTTGGAAAGTGCAGTGATAGAAAGGATTGGAACCTCCGACAACACCATCGGTTTCGATCCAGACACCACTCGTTGACATATATTCAAAAATCGTGTGTTCCGCGTCGAGGATACCACCGTCTTCCACATAAAAATTGTAATAAGACGGAGTAGTAATGCAGGTTATTGTTGCTTCGTTTCCGCTCGTACCTTTTGTTTCCAATGTTCCGCCTGAATCAACTGTCAGATCGTATCCTCCTCCAATATACAAACATTCATTGTCTTCGATGGAAAGAGTTCCGCCGAGGACATCGACACAAGCATCGCAATAATAGGAATTTCCATTCAAATCGAGTGTACCGCTGTTTACTCTCAAATATCCGCCGCTGTGAGGATTCATATCGGAGAGGAGAGAAACAGTCGAGCCTGCTGTCACATCGATCCAAACATTATTAAAGATATTCGCAGTTGGAATAACTTCGACAGTCTGGTCTGAAGTTCCGGAAAAAGAGATGCTTCCGACATTATCAGTCCAGACAGCATTCGTATCGATCAAGACATCTCCCTGGAAATAATGAGTTAACCCGGAGACATCATAATGCCAGTTTCCATCTATGACCAGGTCATTCAAAACTCCGATGCTGCTGCCAGGTCGGAAATCGCCGCTCGATTTTTCGATATTCAGGTCATAAAACTCTTCTTGAGGACAGTTTGTCGTTACAACCTGGTACGCACCTCCATCAAAAGTAACAGTCGAAGTTCCCGGATTAAAACCGTAGAATTCATCATACCCTGTATTATCGTTTGTCCAATCATCTTTGACAGAGATATTCAAACCTGTATCATCGCAGGCATTCAGACCGGCTCCGCCGGCAATTGTCAGGCAATTCCCAATAAACAAAGTTGAGTAATCATTCATTTCGAGTGAGCCATTCGATATATCCAGATCAGATGTAGTTCTAACAGTCAGCGAGTCCGAAATCACAACGCCATGACTAACAGTTGTGGATTTATCTATTTCTAAATGTTTAAATGTTTCGTCGGAATAGAAATATGAAGTGCTGCTTCCGTCAAAGACAACGGTCCCTGTTCCTTCGACAAATGTTAAGTCATTGTAATAATTATACCAGTCTCCGGTAACATACATTTCATTCGGAGCAAAGAAAATCCCATTATCGATGGAAAAATCGCCATCTATATTCAGGTCGCAGTCGGAGATAACATTATTGGATCTGGTCACATCTCTGTCATTTTCCTTTTCTTCCTGGTTGGAAAATGCTGTGCCCTGATTTGAACGGGTAGATGCTAAATCCTTATCGATAGTTAAATTGAAGAAATTTTCAGCAGAACAATCCGAGTAAATATATTGATCTTCCGCACCTTCGAATGTAACTGTCGAGGAAGTTCCGGGATGAAATCCTATTTCCGTATCATAAGTTGTATTTTCATTGTTCCAATCTCCCTCGATGATAATATTCAAGTTTGTATCCGAATTAGCATTCAAACCGGCATCGAGAGATATAGTCAGATCATCTCCGATATTCAAAGTTGAATTACTGTTCATCTCCAGGGTTCCGTCCAGGATGTTCAAATCATTTTCGATGTTTACTGTAATTCCGGAATCTAATTCCAGAGCCTCATAGCCGGTGAAAGTTTTTTCGAGATTCAGATGATAGAAAGTTTCATCCGTGTTTATATCTGCTTCTTCTTCCCCGATAAAATTAACATCGCTGTATCGTTCATCAAATCCGGTATCGCCAATATTATTGGTCCAATCTCCACCGATATCGATATCATAACTGCCGGTATCGAGTCCTCCTGATTCTAATAACAAATCACCCTCGATCGTGATATTGTAGGAAAGAACACACAAATCAGTGGTATTAATGGTGAGATCATGAAAATAATCCCAGGAATCAGAGTCGATCGTCTTGGAAGTTCCGGTTAAGACAAATGTTCCTTCATCAAAATAGTAATGACCGTTATTGGTGAAATCACCGGTAAGCACGATCGGATAATCGGAATCACTGTTAAAAGATGCAGTGGAATTTATTTGCAGATCACCCTCGATGAGCAAAGAATCGAGAGAAGTATGATAAAAATTCACTTCTGCACTCGATTTTTCGATCGTTACATTGTTGAAACCACAATCGCCCATAAAACAAAGGATTTTTGTATCTTCGCTACCGGTAAAAGTTACAGTTCCATTTTCTAATAGTGCATCAGATCCTGTTCCAAATCTCCAATCTCCTTCGATATTAATATTTGCATCTGCAGAAATATTTGCTGTGGAACTGTATCCCCAATCCAAATCTTCGTAAACATTCAAAACACCGGAGGTATTGTTCATTCGTAATGCACCATCTATATCCATATCTCTCATGACATCGAGAGTTTTTGCAGCAATTAAAAGGTCTGCTCCGGATTCGAGTTCGAGATCATTGCATTCCGCATCATTCGTGTATATTTTCGGACTGTAAGGAGTTCCGGAAGGAATGTAAGCATTTGTATATTCGGTCGGAACAGCAGCATTGCTCCAATTATTCGGATTATGCCAGTTCACGGAAACATCTCCTTCCCAGGTATTGGTGGGAATGATCTTGATAAAAAAATCTGCTGTGTTGTTATCGTTTGCCCAAATACACAGTCCGTATAAATCATTTGAGGTAGCAGTATAAGTAAAAGATTCATCGACTCCGCTGCCGGAATTGATGGAACGGGCTAGATAATCATTGCGGTTGCCGTAATAAGCAGAACCGGAAGAACCGAAAAGAGCAAAATCGAGGTCTGCAGTTCCTGCATCATATTCGAGGATAAATTCATAATCTCCTGCATCAAGTTGGATATCACGCATTTCCACAACATCTTCTGCTGGCCAGGAAAGTGAATTACTGCCCATCGATAAGGTTTCGCCAAATCCTTCGAATTCCAGATCTTTGTCGGAAGTATAATAATTCTCCGTAGAAATCCAGGTTTTTATTCCTCGCCATTGACTGGGAGAATGGTTTCCGTCCATCACTATGAAATCCACATTATAAGAAGTTTCTGATGATTCGAGTTCGGTGCTGAAACATTCATCGGAATACATTTTAATATCCCAATCCTGATAATCCGGATTTGCTCTGATCCCAACTGCGCACCAACTACTGAAAGTGTGCCAGAATTTGTAAAAACCTTCATCTTCGGCATCATATACTACTTCGGTACCAATAATACTACTGGGGCGAACGATAAAATTTCCAAAACTGGCATCGCAACCTGCTAATGTTCCCGAATCATATATTCTTGTCATAATACGACAGCCTTCGGAATCCATTGTCGAAGGTATGGTCCAAGGGTGTGATCCGTCATTATCAGTTCCTGTCGCAACTGCAGTCCAGGTTCCATCGACACCTTCATCTGTCGAAACAAAAATATTCACATAAGAACCTGGAGAAGAGTCGCTGTCCCAGGTGATATCATAACTACAACCGGCTATATATTCTTCTCCATCTCCATCATGGTTATATCCTGTATCTCCTAATGGAGAAGTCAGATTTATTGCCAGACCGGAAGAACCACCTGGAATAACTTCTATAAAACCAGTCAGGACCGATTTATCACGATAAACGAGTGATGAATTAAGAGTATTGTGAAGGATTACCTCACCGTTGGAGGAATTATATCCAATACAACACATTCCATGATTTGGTCTGATTGTTAATACAGGTCTATCTGAATCAATTTCAGCTTCGATTAATGAGAAAAGAGCATCCGTATCCGATGCTGTAATATGAGATGCTGAAAAATTATAACCGTTTATAGTATTTGCAACTTCTTCAATTCCAGGAGATAAATCTGAAATTTGTGTGCTGCCTGATGAATCTGTTCCCATTGCATCTGCCAGTTCTTCCAGCAGATTTGGAACTTGATAATCCCATTCATTTTGGATATCATCATATCTTGTAAAGTGATAATCTACTAACTTTGCATAATTGTTAGTTGTGTTAATTGAATTGTAATCCCACCAGGCAAGAACCATCGAAGCAGCAGTTGGACCACAACCATAACTCCAATCATAGAAAGGACAAAGTTCATAATTAGAAATAAATGTGTCTGACCTTGATGTAATCATCCGTCCATTTATAAAATCATTCCACTCATTACTATAATCCTTCGTTTCGCAAAAAAATTCTGATGACGATTTTAATTCTGTAAATTCACTAACCGATATTACTTTTTCTACAGGATTTAGACAAATGTAAATTTCGGAATAACCATTACTCATTGAATACCAGATATTTTCATAATCCAGATAATATGCTTTATTGAAATGATAGTTGTTACCAAGATCCTTCTTTGCTAACTCCTGCATTCTAAAACCTAAAGCATATTCTGGGGAAAGACATTTCGAATGTTCCAAGATAACAGGCATATTCGTCCTGGCACTGATGAGAAGTTGTCCGTATTCATCGACTCCCCATTGTGAATCTCTTTTTCCCTCAATTTTCATCTGTTTACATTCTTCAATCAAATTCTGTTTACCAGGAAAATTTTTCCCAAGTGCATAATTGAACCGGTAAGCAACGATCTCCTCGTCAGTTGAATAATACGGAATTGCTTCTGCCGGAGAGACATTTCCCCATATAAATTCCGCATTTCTATCGGCAATCTGCTGGAGTTTATCCAATCCGACAATTTCATATTCAGCTGCTAAAACTGAAAATGTAATTACTAATGACAATAACATGATTTTTTTTAACATAAATTCCTCCAAAATAAATTTATCGGTTATTATTGCAATTGATATGCCATGTGTAATGAATCTACTCATTTGAGGTTTAATTTGAGAGAAATCGTCAAAATTCTTATTCTGCTGGATGGATCTGATGAAATTCTTTTGTTTTGAATTGATTCCTGCAATAATCAGGATTTTAGGATATTATCTTGATTTATGATAAATGATTTCTTAAAAGGAATTTACTAAAATAGAAGCAAAATAGTGCTTAAAATTCTTTATCTAATCGTTTATGCTGCAATCTTATAAAATAATAAAAAAACAGAAAATTGTAAAATCAGTTTTACGGAATTGTCTAATATAACTTACTAAATTCAGTTCAGGATAGTTTGAAATTGATCAAATCTTCAAAAAAAATGCCTGTTTATTTCAATTAAACCATCAACGGAATTTCCAGGTAACTCCTGTATTTCAAATCGTGATAAAGAGTTATATGTGCAATACGAACATCCTTCCAGGATTCTTTCGCGACAACTCCTCCGCTGTTGTAATTTTTCTGGATAAAAATCGAATTCGGTGATTTGATCAATAATCGCAAGCTGCTGTTTTTCCGGAGCAAACGAGAAAAAAAAGTGAATCCCGTGAATTCGAATTTATTGATTTCATCGCAGTTGATCAGCTTTTCCTTTTTCAAAGATTCTCGGTAACGAGCGCGCATAAAATCCTGTGTCAAAAAAACACTCGAACCATCCGGAAAGATCTCAAAAAGAGTTACTTCAAAATCCGTATCAGGAACATCGAGGGAAATCCAGGCAGTTAATTTTACATACCCGGTAATTTCCGTATCTTTCGCGAAGGGCTGACTTTGATAGATCAATCCATTTCCAAAGAGGTTTCGTATAAATCGCTGGTCAGTCAGGTAATTTTCAATTCTTTCTTTTTCCAGTTCAGCGGGTCTGGTATCGAGAGGATCGTAAACATATTTATCCGGTTGGGAATTTTCAGCGATATTTTTTGAAAGGTTTCCGGATTCGGTGATACTATTTGCATGACCTTTTTCCGAATCAAGATACAATTTTACCGTTTTATTGGAAATCGAATCCAGGTTTTTCGCATATTTCCATTTATTCGCTCCCATTAAATAGTAACAAACTTTATTCTTTAAAAATTCCGGTTTTTTCCCACTACTTAAAATCCAATCATACCAGTCTTTATGAAGTTTGTTCATATCGAGCATACTGTTTGCAGCAAATTCCAATCCTCCAAATTCTTTTTTTGGGTTCCTGGTGCCGGCATGATCCCAGGGTCCGATGATCAAATAATGGTTGAAATTCCCCGCTGATGAATAATTTCTATGCATTTTATAATACTGCATTGCTCCTGGTTGATCAGCATCGTAATGCCCGGTTATGGTTAAAATCGGTATCTCGATTTCTTGATATTGTTCGGAAGTCAATGCTCTTGTTGACCAGAAATCATCCGGAAAAGGATGTTCGAGCCAGGTTTGAAAGTATGTCGAAGTATTACCAACGATTCGATCCAATTCTTTGAAAGGAAGATGGTTCAAATAAAGTTCCCGGAATTTTTCCCGCCAGAATTGCTGGTCTTTAAAAAGGTTCGTGTTTGGAGTTCTCCCGCTTGTCCAGGTCAGCCATTGCAAAATGTAGGGAAAGACAATATTCCTGTAAATGGGAAAGTCGATAGCCATGTGCGAGGATGCGACCGGAACGATCGTTTTCAGATGCAGGGGAAATTCTTTCATGGTCATCCATTGATTGAATCCGCAATAAGAACCTCCGAACATTCCGACTGAACCATTACACCAGGATCGAGCTGCCAGCCATTGGATCATATCAAATCCGTCTTTTCCTTCATCGCTGTTCGGGATGAAATTTCCTTCAGAATTTCCTCTGCCGCGGCAATCGACAATAACAAAAGCATAACCGTTTTGAGCAAAATACATCGCCTGTGAATGAAATGTGTCGGCAATGTAGGGAGTCATCGTAAAGATCACAGGAACCGGTTTTTCTTGTTTTGGCTTGTAGATTGTTGCATTAAGCGAAATACCGTCCCGCATTGGGATTTTGATTCCCCAGAGAAAATCGGTCGGGACATTTATTTTTTCATTTTTTTTTTCGCAATTCATTTCGTCTCCCGTAATTTTGTATTATCAATCAGGGGATTGGTAACGATGAATATTTTTGAATTTAACGAATTTCAAAATATACTCCAATCTTTTTTCTGCTGCTTTGATCCTATCCTTGAAATACGGCTTGGATTTTCCAATATCGGAAAAAATACCAAGATCATGAACAATCCTCAGGAATGCAGCTGTCCAAAAGCCATTTTCCTGTTTTGCAGAATATGACATATCCCTGAAATAATATTTTCTGAATTTTTCGATGAATTGCGCATCGAAAGGAATATTCGAGTCCAATAAAAGTGATGCCGCATCATAAATGGAGTACCCGATCCGCATCGATTGAATGTCGATCACATTAATTTTCCTGTCTTTGATGAGAAGATTTGTCGCTTGGAAATCACGGTGCATTATTGCTTTCGGAAATTTATCCAGTTCTTTGAAAATTTCTGCTGAAAATTCATCGATCTCATTATTGGAAAGATGTTTTTTCAAATAAAGATCATTATACAAATTCAGATCGAATTTAATATTCTCGAAGTCAAAATATTTCACAGGGAAACAGGCATCGAGCGGAAATTTATTCACATCCATTTTCTCTAAATTTACCAGCAATTCGATACATCCCTGATAGATATCTTGAACCCGAGGATGTTCCAAACCTAATTCTTTTACCAGTTCGCAAAGAGATTTTCTGCCGGCATCTTCAATCAAAAGCCAGTTCTTCTGTTTTTTCAAAACGGTCGGAACTTTAAATTTACTTTCCGCAAAAAAATCTGAAAAATTTTTCCAGGCATTTAATTCTCTAATTTCATCGGAGAGCATTAAAATTTCAGAATCAATATTTTCCCCGACAATTCTCAAAATGGTTTTGCTGGATGCTCCTGCAAATACTTTTTCTATATTTTTTATTTTCTTAAAATGTTTCAGAGAATTCAAAATTGAATATAGATTTCGCACTTTTTTCAGTCTTTCGGGAGTTCCGATATCGCACCAATAATCAAGACCGATGGGGATCGCATTTATTTTTATGTTATGTTTGATCAATGCTGCATAAACATCGATTATGCTGTATTTTCCTGCAGGTAGATGAGCAAAAAAATCGTTATTGAAAATATGAATTCCGGTGAAAGTTCCTTTCTGATCTTTAGAAGAAATGCGGTTTTCCAGGTGGTACAGGATCCTGCCTTTTGCATCTGAGAATCCGGTCAGACCAATTTCCGAATCAAAGTAACAGGCATTTTTTTCAGATCCATCGGGAACAAGCAATAAACTCGCGATTGCTCCTGAACTTTGATGGATTTCCAGATATTCTTTCAGATCGAAGAAAAAGAGAATATCGGAATTGATAACTATGATTTGTTCATCTTTTTGCAGATATTCTTGAGCGTTGGCAATCCCGCCGCCCGTATCGAGAAGTTCATTCTCATAAAAAAAATTCCATTCTATCTCCGGATAATTTTCCGACAGATATTTTTCGATATTTTTCCCTTGATAAAATAGGTTTACTGCGATCCGGTCGATTTCAACAGATTCCAGTTTTCCGATGATAATATCGATTATCCGTGTATTTTTATCGATCTTGATCAATGGTTTCGGAATTTTAGAAGTGATCTTTCCCAACCGGTTTCCCATTCCTGCCGCCAGGATCATTGCCCGCATCTTATTACCTTCCGCTATAGTCTGATGAACAAAAAAATAAAAATCGGTAATTTGTGTCTTTATTTTTTTCAAGAAAATTATAAATCTTAACTTGACATCAGTTATTGATGAGATTTTTGGAGAATATGCAGGTATAAAAACTTGGATATGAAGAAGTTGAATTCTTTCGATTCCATTAGCGGCAGCAGGACAAAGTCTTTGCTTGAAAAGGAAATTATATGATTTATCGATCAAAGTTATTTATTTTTTTCTTCTCGCTCCTCTTAATCTCCCTCTCTTTCTTTAAAGAGAGGGCAGGGGTGAGTTCTTGAAAAAATTCAAATTAAATATTCTCTTGAATATCGACGAGAGATTTGAGAATAAAGCGAAGTATGTGCTTCGAACTTTTGGGAAGATCCTTGGTTTTTCTCCAATTTTTTACAATAGTTTTACGACCTCTGAAATTCATCTCTGTTATGGATTAAAAAACGAAAATAAATATCCAGTTCAAATTTTTAATTATCCTTCTGTGGCGGAATTTTTTTTGCGGAAAGAGTTATATCCGGCTGAAAATGTTAACCTCGTAAAATTCGGTGAGCATTATGTTCCTTTTCTATTCTCCCAAACCGGAGAGATTTTTCATTCATTACCGGGAAATACGGAGATCAGGAAAGATATTATTTCTTCTGCTTTTTATTTTCTTTCCTGCTGGCAGGAATATGTTGTCTCACCTAAAATAACAACTGAAAAAGGATATGACCACGCTTTTTCCTTGCAATCTAATCTTCCTTTTTCGGAAATCGCTCCGGTCGATATATATTGTGAAATTCTCAGTTTTGCTCTCAAAGAAGTTTTCCCTGATTTTAATCCTCAGAAAAAATGGAAAAAAAATAAAGATTTTGCCATTACATTTTCTCATAATATTAAATTTTCAATAAATTTGGATAATTCCCGTGAAAATAATCTAAAAATAATTAAAGCAAAATTGTTGCATCACAGTCATCCGGTTTTAAAGATTCATAAACAAGAAAAACATTGTAAAATTAACTCAACTTTTTTCGTTCCTTCGATTTCGCTAAGTAATAGTGAAAATTATGATAATCTAGCAGATGACTTTGATAAACAGCAGGTTTTGAGCTTTTTAAAGGATTATGAAGTAAACTTGCTGGGAAGTTCACATACCGGAAATCAATACTATAAGCTGCTGGAAGAATTAAAAGAATTAGCTGGATTTTCAGTAAAAGGTTTCCAGATTTCCAATATGAATTTCATATACCTGGAATTATTTAAGATCGTGGAAAAAGCAGGAATTAAATATGACGCGAGCATGGGATTTACAGAAAACATCGGTTTTCGAGCTGGAATTTCTTACCCGTTTTATCCGTATTATCTGAAAGAAGACAGGCAATTTCATGTGTTGGAAATTCCAACGATAATTTCGGATGAGATGCTTTTTTATCAATTTGGAAATGATCTGAAAAGAGCAAAAAATAATACAATTGATTTGCTCAAAAATTCTCTGAAGCATAATTCTCATCTATCGATTTCCTTTAGTAACCAGGTTTTTGATTGGTTGCATTTTCCGGGTTGGGCAAAACTTTACAGGAAGATCATTAAATTCGGGAAAAAGCATAATGGCTGGTTGTGTTCTTTGGATGAGATGTATGAGTATTGGCGGGAGAGATGAGTAGTAAATTGTATTGACAATAATTTTATATATTTGAAAAGAGATATTATAATTCAAATAAAAAAAATTAGGAGGATTTAGTTATAAAAAATTTTATGCTTTTAATGTTAATCATTATCTCTATGTACGGATTAATTGGCGATCCTGTAGATATTAATGATGCTGAGCAGGTAGCTTTCAATTTGTATATTGAAAGAAGTGGAAGGGAAGATTTAAGTGGATTGGAAATAATTGAGACTTTTATTGAAACTGAAGATTCATTAAATATTTATTACATCTTTAATTTTAATCAGATTGGATATATGTTAGTAGCGGCTGATTTCTCAGTTTTTCCTGTGCTTATGTATAGTTTTGAAACAGATTATTCACCAGATGACAATCCTGAATATTTTATAGAGTTATTAGATCATTTTAAGGGACTAGTTATTTACATCAAAGAAAATAACATTGAACCAACAGAAGATATCCAAAATGAATGGATTAGGCTAAATGTAGATTCTAATGATTTTGTGCCAGACTTAAATTTTAGAGAAGTTGAACCGTTACTAACAACTTTATGGCATCAATATTCTCCATATAATGACGAATGTCCTTGTGAAACTATTGTCGGATGTGTTGCAGTAGCTCAAGGTCAGTTTATGAAATATTGGTATTTTCCTTTTCATGGTTCTGGAACACATTCTTATATTCCTAATACTTATCCTGATTTAGGTGAACAATTTGCTGATTTCGAAAATACTTATTATGATTGGGATGATATGCCGGATAGTATAAATGAAGAATCGGATCCAGGAGAAATAAGTGCAATTGCAACTTTTTTATATCAGTGTGGTGTTTCCGTTAACATGGACTATGGCTGGTATAGTACTGGAGGATCATCTGCTAGTTTTTTTTCAATATCATACGCTTTAGAAACATATTTTTATTATGATTCTGATTATCAAAATCTTTATTTTGATGATTTTACTTTAGATGAATGGAATGAAATCCTACAGAATGAATTGGATAATTCAAGACCAGTTCCATATGGACATAATTTTCCCAATCATCACGTTCGTGTAATTGATGGCTTTCAGGGTGAATATCATTTTCATGAAAATTCTGGAGGTGGAGGTGGTGGGTCGTACTTTTATGTTGAAAATTATTTGGAATATGATCACAGGGCAATAGTAAACATTACTCCTGAACACATTAACGGTGATTTTACCGCTATTACATATACTGAAGGAGAATTTCCTTTAGTAGTCATATTTGAAGATACTTCTACTCCAGTTGACCATAACTTCCCATATATTCATGGACCCATTTCTAGCTGGCAATGGGACTTCGACAGTGATGGAATCATAGATTCTGAAGAACAAACAGATGTTTTTATTTATGACGAACCCGGATTATATGATGTAACTTTAACTTTTAGGATTTTATACATCATATCTATAATTTTATCCCGATATTTGAATTCC
>CAZFPK010000079.1:0-12662 GCA_964521025.1 uncultured Candidatus Cloacimonadota bacterium
ATTCCTGTCAAATTACACCTTAATGCTCTGTCCTAATTTGCTAATCCATTATAATCCATAATAAAAAAGCGATCGATACAGGTGGTGGTTTGGTTCGAGAACATGCCCGCGATGTTCCGGAATGGGAATTTGTCGTTAATCCGACCAACCTGATCACGACTTATTACGATTATATGCCGGGAAGTTATAACAGTCTTCCTGTTCGCGTACAGCCTGCTGTATCCGAACCATTCGGTTATCCTGCCGGTGGCGTTTATATTCTTTTTCACACGCGCGAAACATCCGCCGCAGATAGAAGAGAATACTACAGTTATGTCGATCAGCAAGGAAATATATTAACAACATCTCCGATCAGCACTACACCAATGTGGGAAGGTTACGGTGGCATTGACATCGACCCGGTTACGGCAGACCCGTTTATTTCATATCATATTAATTTTGGAACTCTCGATGCAACCGTCCTGTTTTCTTATGACCTTTATCATATGCTTGGAGCATCCGGTCTCTGGCGGGAAACATTTCCTGTGATCGAGAACAGCGAACTTGAGACTCCTTATCCTGATGATAGTTTCTGCTGGCCCTACACTTTTATCGGACCATCTCCGCTCGAAAATTATCGCAGGATTTATATTTATGCCAATAATTACCAAGGACACGGAGCAGATGGTTATCCATCGGAAAATGTATTGATCGCGATCGCTGATTTTAATACTGCTGACATAGATAATCAATCATCATTAGAATGGACTTATTCAACGATTCCTTTGATGGATGAATGGAACGGAGCAGATACCTGGACACGACCTTTCAAAGCAGGTGCTGTTTCTAATGATGGAAAGATCGCTTTTATGGGTTACCTGGTCGGTGATGACGAGCAATATAATGATAGGATTTTTGTCTTTCTCAATGATAATTACGGAGATGGAGAATATACTTTTTATTCACAGGATTTACGATTTTGGATCGATAATCCCATGAACCAGCAAGGAACGGAATATACTTTTACGAATGATAACGGAAATCCCTACAATCTTTATTTTGGGATGATCCATGCCGGACATATGAATGCTGTGTTTACCGATAATGATACAAAGATAAGAATAAGCGGTGCCTTGGGATTGCAAGGAGAAGACCCAGACGGAGGTGACGGAGTTTACTGGCCCTATGCGATCTATCCGAAAGAATTCGTATTTGATATTGCTACTCAGACTTTCAGTTTTTATGATCTGGATTATACAGGGGCAAATCCCGATGACAATATTCCAATGATCCCCTGGGATATCGATGAAGACGGAAATGTCGATGAATATGATACTGATGGTAATGTTCTCTGGTATAGCGGTTGGCCCATTTATTTTTATGATAATAATACTGCTTTTCATGAAAATGTATTTAAGATAGTGAAGAATGAGGAAAACGGTTGGCTGGCTGCGGTCTGGCACGACGGGTTAAATTCAAAATTGGCAAATGCCGGAGAAGAAGGATATGAAGATTGGCTCGAAGTTCCGGAAATAGCGATTTCAGTTTCTTCGGATAATGGTGCAAACTGGAGCGATCCGATTTTTATGAACGCCATCGATACTCCCGAACTTATCGATATGATCCCGATCTATGTTTATCCGGGAGATGAGATCGAGGATCTGGGAGATAATCACGGCAGGCTTCATCTCTTCTTCCTCGATGATTACAGTTATGGTTCTTCCATCCATGGTTTTGGTTTAAATAACGGCGGCATGCTGAATTATGCAGCGATCGATATCGAATTTCAGGAAACTACTGTTGGTGAAGCAGAAATTAATGAAGCTCCATTTATACTCTACAATAATTACCCGAATCCGTTCATGTCCGAGACGACGATTTCTTTTAATTTAACCACAGAGAACACGGAGCGAAGTCCGGCTTTTGACGGAAGCACAGAGATTTTAATCTACAATATCAAAGGACAGAAAGTGAAAACTATTTCTGTCTTCCCGAGCGGAGTCGAAGGATCGATTGTGTGGGATGGAAAAGATGATCTGAATCGTGAGGTTAGTTCCGGGATCTATTTCTATCGCTTGCAGGTTGGGGAAAGGTCGATGACGAAACGGATGATAATCGTGAGGTAAAAAAATAAACCTTCAAGATTTAAAAACTTGAAGGTTTTAATTTATGGGCCCAAGAGGAATCGAACCTCTAACCGTCCGGTTATGAGCCGGAAGCTCTACCAACTGAGCTATAGGCCCCACTTCTTTAAAAATACAAAAAAAATTTGAGGAATCGAACCTCTATCCGGCAGCTGCCGGATATGAGCCGGAAGCTCTACCAACTGAGCTATAAGCCCCACATCTTAAAAAATACAAAAAACATTTCAGGAATCGAACCTCTGTCCGGCAGCTGCCGGATATGAGCCGGAAGCTCTACCAACTGAGCTATAAGCCCCCTCTGAAATTTATAAAATCGTTAAAACTATTTTGCTGTTTTTACTGTCAAGGATTTCCTCTTCAGACGAGTTCTATAACTGAATAGTCCGAACTATACACAAATTTAATACAATAATAAACATTCCCACCCAGGAGTGTAAGATGAAAAAATCCAGAGTGTTGAACCAAGAAACTCCTTTTCTATTTAAAAAGACCATGTCTGGTTTGACCGACGGTTTGGTTGAGTTATTTAACATTGAAATTTTCGATAAATTTCATCAAAATATTACTCCTGGTTGGATGTCGAAGTTTTCGCAGAGCTTTATCTTCAATTTGTCGAATTCGTTCTCTGGTTACATTGAAAATATTTCCTACTTCTTCCAGAGTTCTGTGATATCCGTCATCGATACCAAAACGGAGACGGATCACTCTTTCCTCTCTGGGTGTTAAAGTTTGCAGGATCTCATCGACCTGTTTTTTCAGTAAGGTTCTTTCTGCCATTCTTTCAGGAGAAATTGTTCCTTTATCCTCGATGAAATCTCCCAACATGCTGTCTTCATCGTCATGCCCGATCGGCTTATCAAGAGAAACAGGTTCTTTGGTGATAGCCAGGATACTCTTAACTTTATCAATAGGAAGATCAAGTTTATTGGCAATTTCTTCAGGATACGGCTCTCTTCCGAGTTCCTGGAGTAGTTTCCTGCTCGCTCTCTTAACTTTATTGATCGATTCGATCATATGAACCGGAATTCGAATAGTTCTTGCCTGGTCTGCAATGGCTCTTGTTATTGCCTGCCGGATCCACCAGGTTGCATATGTACTGAACTTGAATCCTTTCCGATAATCGTATTTTTCAACAGCACGCATCAAACCTGTATTTCCCTCCTGGATCAAATCCAGGAAATCGAGTCCGCGATTATTATACCGTTTCGCAATGCTGACAACCAACCTGACATTTGCCTCAATCATATCATTTTTGGAGCGTTCTTTCATCTTTTCGCCGCGGTCGATCTCACCGAGGAGATAAATCATTTCAGCGGCTGTCATCTTGGTTTCCAGTTCAACTCTACGGATTTTTCTACGCGCGTTTTTTATTTTCCTGAGAGTCTCGATAAACACGGTAGGTTCAACATTTGTTTCTTTATGAACCAATTTATATTCTTCATCAGACTTATTTGCTTTTCTACCATAAGTGCAGATCTCATCGATGGAAAATCTACGAATTCTGGATAGTTGTTTGATCGTCTTCTGGCTGTCATTTATTCTATCAACCAGGCTTCTGATCCTGTAAACCATTCTTTTTAAAAGTTTTTCATTGTAGGTTAAACGATTGAATATCGCATATATCTTGACTCTTTTTTTATCGACTTCTTCCTGGTTCAGGACATGTCCTGTCTCATCATATTCGCTGTTATCGAGGATCTCACCGATCTCTTCAAAATAAGTTCTGACCTCTTTGATAACCATGGAAAATTCATTGATTAATCTTGATTCCTGCGATTTATCTACCCAGCTACCATATTCGACTTTGAAAATTTGATCGACTTTTACTCTTTTTTCATTATACCTGTGAAAAAAGTTTTCCATTTCACGCAAAGTACTTCCCGACATGAAAATATATTTATTGATGTATCTCTGACCGCTTTCGATCTTTTTAGCAACTCGGACTTCACCTTCTCTATCTAATAAGGGAACTCTTCCCATTTCTTTGAGATACATCCTGACCGGATCGTCATAATACCTCTTGATCTTGAATTTTTTCGGTGCTTTCCTCTTGATCGATACTTTTTTCTTGGTTACCCTCTTATGGGTTTCATCGATCAGGACAATTCCCGAATCCGTTATATGAGTAATGATCTCCTCGATTTTATCGAGAAAAATAGGACTACTCGGTAAAATATTATTGATCTGGTTAAATGTCAGCAGGTCATTATTTTTTTTCCCGAGTTCGACCAGTTTGGTTAAACATTCATTATAACTAAGCATTAACACTCCTTAATATAATGTTTTTCTAACGACTTTTTTATTAATATCAAGAATTTTCATTTTCAGTTCGCTTTTTTTCTTAAATAGTTCTTCGAAGTCTTTTCCACTGTGGATCTTATTATTTATTTTTTTCAGTTCATCCTGGTATTTTCTTAATTTTACTGTTTTGATAATCTCATCAGGATCGATTTTGGGAACATCTTCCATCAGCAATTCCGCTAAAGTTTTTTGGATGATCTCATCCTTGATAATATCCAGCAGCCCGGCAACTTGTTTTACATTTTCAATATGTTCCTCGATCTGCTCATAGATTTTTCTATAAATTCCTGATAAAAAATAATCCGAATTCAGTTGTTCAGCAACTTTTTTATAATAAGATTTTTCATTTAAAATGATTTTCAAAAGGTCTCGTTCTTCCTGGAATTTGGAAATTTCGATTCTCTCTTCTTTTTTGATCTTCTGAAAAGACTTTTTTCTTCTCCTGGAAAGAATGGAATGTACTGAAATTTTAAAGGTTTCGGCAATTTCCTTAGCAAATAGTTCGCGGGAAATCTCATCGCCAATATCATCCAGAACCTCGAATAACAGTTCCAATTTCGCTTTCTGATCGAGACCGAGATGTTTGTCTTCAAAGATGAATAAAGGTAGTTTTTTTGCTTTCCTGATCTTTTCTTCCAGAGCTTCAATTCCTTTTTTGAGGAGGAAACTATCCGGGTCATCTGCGAGCGGCAGTTCGATTATTTTTGCATTTGCTCCTTTTTTGAGGACATTCGAGGCTGCCCTGATCGCTGCTTTTCTGCCTGCCTTATCTCCGTCGTATAAGATATAAAAATTATTCGTGTACCTGTTCAATACATATACTTGAGAATCTGTCAGGGAGGTGCCGAGAGAAGCAACGGAATTGGTGAAACCTTTTTCATAAAGACGCAGGAAATCCAGGTAACCTTCGGAAACGAGAGCAAAATCTTTTTTGGAAATTTCATAACGAGTCAGGAACAGTCCGTATAATTCATTTCCTTTAGTATAGATTTCCGTTGTCGGTGAATTTATATATTTTCCACCGGATTGGTCGGTTGTTAAAGTTCGTCCTCCAAAAGCAACGATTTTTCCATTCACGGAATGGATCGGGAACATCAGACGATTCCGGAAAATATCATAAATTCCTTTCTCATTTTCTCCAAATAGACCTGTTTTGAGTAAAATTTTCTCATTGATACTATTTTTTATCAGGTAATTCTTTAGTCCTGCAAAACTGTCCAGGGCATAACCGATCTCAAATTTCTTAATGGTATCCGAAGATAAGTTTCTTTTGAGGAGATACTCTTTGGCAGATTTCCCGAATTTCTCCAGGTTTTCCCTGAAATGATGATTGGATAAATTATAGATCTTGTAGATCAGGTCCTTCCGTGTTTGTTTCTTTTTATCGACTTGTGTTTCTTTCAGTGGAATTCCCGCTCTGTGTGCGAGTTTTTTCAAAGCTTCAAAAAAAGAGAGTTTTTCATAATCCCGGACAAATGTGATTACATTTCCTGCTTTTCCGCAACCGAAACATTTGAATATCTGCTTTTTCTCGCTCACCATAAAGGATGGAGTTTTTTCATCATGGAACGGACAACGGGCTTTGTAATTACTTCCCGATCTTTTAAGAGGAAAATAACTGCCGATCACATCGACAATATTATTGTGTTCGAGAATGCTGTCTATTTGAGATTGCTCCATTACTTATTTCCCATTTCCCAGAACCTTCATCATTGGAAATTCCTTGTTCGGTACCGTATCCGGCTTTTAAACAGATTGGATATTTACAATCCTTTTGCATTCATTGCTTCTTTTGAAGTGAATAACTATCGGAATAAATTCCGAACTACAATATGTTATTGCGAGAAAAATTAATTTCCCAGTTTCACGACAGTTACTCCATCCCCACCTGCTTCGGGTGGAGGAGAGAAAAAACTATCAACTTTTTTATTTCTTCTCAGATATTGCCTGATCTTGGCACGCAAAGCTCCTGTGCCTTTACCATGCACAATACGAACCAAATTCAATTCTTTTAAAAGAGCATTATCGATTAATTCTTCGACTAAAGGCAATGCTTCCTCAAATGTGTGTCCCAGCACTTTTAACTCGAATTTTGTTTCTTTTTCCGGGATATTTATTTTCTTTATTAGATCATTTTTATGAGTTTCCGTCTTTTCGATCTGAAAAAGATTTTCCCTACCGGTTGTATAAACCATCTCATTAATTTCAACCCTGATATTGTCATCCTTTACTTCGATGATCTCTCCCTGAGCAGCGATATCTTTGACCCAGACCAGTTGACCTGTTTGCGGTTTGCGGAGAGGTATTTTTTCTTCAGTCAACAACTCATCCTGTATTCCGAAATCTTTATTTAATTTTATGATCTTATGCAAAGAATTTTCATAAAGAGATTTTTTCTTCTTTTTTTCTTCTTTTTTGATAGCGGAAATTTCTGTATTAAGTGCTTTTTGCAGGGATGTTAAAAACTCTCTCGTTTCCCTGATAGCCTTCTTTTTCCGCTCTTTACCTTCCTTTTCAAAGTTTTCTATTTTTTCCTGGTACTCTGAAATCTTCTGATTTAACAGACTCGTTTTCAAAGAAAAGAGGTAATTCTTACGAGCAAGTTCTGCTTTTTCTTCTCCCATTTTTTTGAGAAGTTCCGTTAATTCGACATTCTGGTTTCCTGTCAGTTCTTTTGCCCTCATAATCAACATTTCATCGAGGCCGAGTTTACTCGCAACTTCGATGGCAAAACTATTTCCCGGTAATCCCAATTTGAATTTAAAAGTCGGTAGATGTTTTTCCGGATCGAACTGCATACTGGCATTCATACAATTATCGGTTTTTTCTGCGAAAACTTTCAGAGCCGTATAATGAGTTGTGATCACTCCGACAACATTTTTCTCTACTAATTTTTCCAAAATCGCTTGAGCCAAAGCAGAACCTTGTTCCGGATCGGTCGAAGCTCCGATTTCATCGATGAGAACCAGGGATCTGGAATTTCCTTTGGAAACCATTTCTTCGATATTCTTCATGTGAGAAGAAAAAGTACTCATAGCATTTTCCAGTGATTGATTATCTCCAATATCTGCAAAAACTTCCGGGAAAATTCCAATTGTACTATCTGTTTTTGCCGGGATCAGAAGTCCGGAAAGAGCCATCAATGTCAATAATCCGACAGTTTTCAAAGTAACTGTTTTTCCTCCGGTATTCGGACCTGATATCAATAATAATTTGAAATCTTTTCCAATCTCAAGACTAAAAGGAATTACTTCTTCATGATCATCATAAGATTCGAGCAGAAGCGGATGACATGCTTCGATAAGGTTCAAATAAGGATTTTCAACGATCTCTGGTTTTTCAGCTTCCAACCTGTTCGCAAAACGAGCGGAACCATAATAAAAATCAACCTGTTTGAGAACTTCACAATTTTTCAGAATATCCTTTTTAGAATTTCGGATATCAGAACTATATTTTTTCAGGATTCTGAAAATTTCCTGCTTTTCCTCGCTTTCCAGGATCTCGATCTCATTATTCAAGCCGACAACTTCCTCCGGTTCGATATAAATCGATGATTTGCTGGCTGACTTTCCATGCACGATCCCCTTTACAAAAGAAACCGAACCTTCTTTAATAGGAACAACGAATCTTCCTTCCCGTTGAGTTACTACTTTATCGAACAAAAAGTTACTTGCTGCAAAATCTTCTATCTTATGATTCAAGGAAGATACTATCCTCTTTCTCATCTCCTTCTTTTTTTTCCTAATTGTCAATAATTGGGATGAAGCTGAATCTTTAATTTCACCATCCGCATAGAATATTTCCTTAAATCTTTTTTCCAATTCGGAAAGAATAAAAACTTTTTCCACTAATTCATGAAAATTTTTATATTCTTCTAATTTTTCGATTTCTCTTTTTAGAATATTAGCAGCTGAAATATTGAAATATATTTTCCTGAATTCTTCAAAATCATAGGTTTGATGAGGATAATCTTGAAATAGTTCCGATACTTCGGAAACATTTTCAAAATTGAAATAAATTCTATTATTCAGACATTCCCTGATTTCCGATGTAAGTTCTAATTTATGATCAATCTCTTTTTTATCAATTAACGGATGTAATTTTAATGCTTCTGTTTTCCCGGGTTCGGATTGACATTCCCGAACCAATAATTCTTTTATTTTATGATATTCAAGTTGCTCAAGAAAAGACATATTTAAACAGATTTCTTCCTTGATTCAATCTGTTTTTTTAATCTCACTTTCTGCTCTTCAACTTCAGGAAATAAATCCAGGATTTCTCGAGTCATGAGCCTGACATATGAAACAATCCTGGAATTACTCGTCTCTTTCCGAATAAAACCTTTCATCGGAGTAACATCTATAAAAATCAAAAGAAGAGCAATGATAAACGCTCCACTGGCTAATCCGAAAACTGCTCCTAAAGATCTATTGATGAAATTGAGATTTAATTCTGTAATAACTTTATGAAGTAGGATTATGACTATTCTTGCTAAAATCAGAATTAAAATGAAGATTATAAGATATGAAAATATGTGAGCAAGGTTATCGCTCATTTTTAGTCGGATAATAAGATTTCTTTTAACGAGAAATCCTACATTTGTGATCAAAAAGAAAGCAGCGATCAGACCGAGTAAATGTATCAAGCAAGCAATAAAACCTTTTCTAATCCCGTTAATAAGTAATATTACTAAAAAAATTCCAAGAATTATATCAGTAATATTAATTGTAGAGAAATTCATCTTTTCCTCTGGTTAAATATTTCAAAAAAAGCAGTTTATAAGAAATTTCAAACAAAAAAGGGAGCATCAAATCCCCCTCTCAAGAAAATTGATATTTTAATTCTAAACTAATTTTTGACGAACTAAATTGCTTAGTTTTTTACCGTCTGCTCTTATGCCTAATTTTTGAGTGAGAGATTTCATAACCTTTCCCATATCTTTCATGGATTCGGCTTGAAGTTCTAAAATGATTTGATTCACTTCAATCTCCATTTCAGCTTCACTTAGAGGTTCCGGAAGATACTTCTTAATTATCTCAATCTCAAATTTTTCTTTTTCCGCAAGCTCCGGACGGTTACCTTGAAGATATAATTCAATCGCTTGTTCCCTGATTTTGACCTGGTTTTGTAAAACTTTGATACTTTCTTCTTCAGTAAGTTCTTTTTTCTGCTCTATTTCTATGTACTTCAAAGCAGATTTTAAGGAACGAAGAACAAGTAACTCCTCTTTTTGTTTATTCAGAAGAGCCTTTTTAATATCATTTGTGATTCTGTTTATCATTTTTCTAACTGATTATCGATCAGGATGCTTATTAAAATGATCTGTTGTATCTCGCTGCTTTTCTCTGTAATTTCACTGCTTTTCGTTTGGCTGCATTTGCTTTTCTGCGACGGGCAACGGTCGGTTTTTCATAATATTGATTTTTTTTAATATCAGACAAAAGAGCAGCCCTTTCACAGGATTTCTTGAACCTTCTCAAAGTTACCTGGAAAGGTTCACCTTCTTTGGCAATAATTTTCGGCACTAATTCTCACCTCCTTTTTTAAAGTAGTTCTCAAAAATAAAATTTGTATTTTTACTGTCAAGTTTGAAAGTTCATAAATCCGTTTTTTTTTGAAGATAGTCTTGCCTTTAAAATGTTTTTTTCATCTGATTTCATTTTGCCACGGAATTTATTACGAAACAAACAAATAGACATTTTAAAATCATAAATAATTTCTCGTCTAAAAATTAATAGAAAAAAAACTTGAAGAAAAATCAACCATCAAAGTTATTGCATCCATAAAAACTTTTTCAATGAACGGAGGATAGATGTTTGAAGGAATGAGAAAAAATGCAAAGATCGTAATTTATATAGTTGCCTTTGCTTTTATTGCTGGAAGCGGATTTATGGGTATATCGAGTATCATGAATCCCAAACCTTACCTTAATGTAGGAAAAATTGCCGGTAAAAAAATCCATTATCGCGAATATAGCCAGATGATCAGGAACAAGATCGGAAATTATGTTCAGGAAAATCCTGATAAAGAACTCGATGATAGCACAATTAAAAGGTTGAATGACGAAGTCTGGAATCAACTTGTGCAACAAATTCTTTATGATAAAGAAATAAAAAGATATCGAATTAAGGTCAAAACTGCTGATGTTTTGGATAAATTAAAGAATCCCGGAACTGATATCACTTCCCTCGAAGAATTTAAAACAGACGGCAAATTTGATTATGAAAAATATCATGAACTTTTGATTACAAATGATGATTTTGCCAACTGGTTGGAAAATAATATCAAACTTTCCTTACCTTACGAAAAACTTTATGAAAAAATAAAATCCGATACAATTGTAACTGAAGAACAGGTTCTTGAAGATTATAAAACCAACAATGATAAAGCCGATGCAAAAATAATTTTCTTTGATCCTAATAAAATAACCGACATTACAGCTACTGAGGAAGAAATAGAAAATTATTATGAAGAAAACAAGGAAGAATTTAAACGAGAACCTGCATGCAAATATGAATATGTAAAAATTGCTCTAACCCCAAGCGAAGCCGATAAAAACCTGGTCAAAACAAGTATTGATTCGCTTTATCAAATGCTGCTATCCGGAGCTGATTTTGCAGAAACTGCTATTGAATTTTCCGAAGGTCCTTCTGCTCCCAAAGGTGGAGATCTGGGTTATTTCACGAACGGTAAAATGGTTAAAGAATTTGAGGAAGTTGCCTTTAAACTCAAGGTCGGAGAAATCAGCGAACCAGTGTTGACCCAATTCGGCTGGCATATTATCAAATCATTCGATAAGCGGAAAAATGACCAAAACCAGGATGAAGTCAAAGCAAGTCATATTCTCTTAAAGATAGAAACCTCCGATGAAACTGCCCAAAATCATGAGATCATTGCTAATGATCTTTTCCAAATGGCAGTGGAAAAAGGATTGGATGAAGCATCAAAAGATCTGGGTTTTCAAATCGAAGAAACCAGAGAATTCAATGAAAAATCTACTTATATCTCAGGAATTGGAAAAGAACAGGGATTAGTAAAAATCGCTTTTAAAGAAAAAGTCGGCTTTGTACCCGAACCGATAAAAACTCAAAAAGGTGATTTTTATGTATCAGAATTATCTTATAAAATTGGTGAACATTATGAAGAATTAACCAGTGCTGAAAACAGGATCAAGAGAACAGTCGAAACAAAGAAAAAGCAGGAAGAAGTTCTCCGAAAAGCAGAAAAATTTGTAGCTGATCATGATGTAGAAAAATATTTAAAAGCAGCCGCAGATGAGAATTGGGAAATTATAGAAGCTACTGATATTAATCTAAAGAAGTCCATTCCGAAAATCAGATTAGTTGAAGAACTGAACAAAGCGATCATCGATTTGGATGAAAATCAGAATACGGGTTTGATCAAAGGTGAAAAAGGGGCATACATAGCTTTTATTACTAAAAGGTCGTACCCGGATATGGAAAAATTTGAAGAAGAAAAAGAAAAATTGATTGAAGAAGCTCAAATCAAAGCCGAAAATGAAAAACTCTCAAAGTGGTATCAAAAATTAAAAGCCGGTGCAAAAATTGAAGATAACAGGGATATGTTCTTTTAAAATATCAATATAGTCAATCGCGTGAGAAGTATAAAAATCAGCTAAATCTGTCATCTTGAATGAACTCGAAAGATAAAGAATACAAAGAAGTTATAAGATTCCTCGACTACCAGAGTGTCTGCAAATACAAGTCTTCACACAAGAGGACGCTTCTAAATGACAATATTTGACTTTCACAAATCCATTCATATCATCTCATTTCAAGAACTGATGAATTCATTGGGCTTTATAAATTACTATAAACCATTTTCGGTACATTTTCTGTAACTGTTCCGGTGCGAATTACATTTAGTATTTTCCTCATTTCTCACAATTTTATATATAAAGGCTTATATGTTATATTTATCTTTTACTTTTTTTTTAAAATTCTTATCATTTTGGAACAATTATTCCGTAAAATTGAAAATTAAGTATTAATTCGTAATTTTAAAGAATAGTTTAAGGAAAAGAATGGGGAATTTGAATGAAGTCCCATTTTAAAATAAAAGTTCTTGACTAATTTTATTCTAATTTGATTCATACCACAAATTAATGATTGGTTATTTTTGAGGAGAATTATTTAGGGAAGTTCGATATAAAATTTTTAAAAGGGTAGTGTAACATAATTTATGAAAGATTATGAAAAGTAATTTCATAAATATGAG
>CAZFPK010000080.1:0-12625 GCA_964521025.1 uncultured Candidatus Cloacimonadota bacterium
CATTGAGAAGCATTCGGTCGCAAAGCAGGAGCTGTGCGTTACGGTAACTCCTTGCTCTGCATTGAGATGAATTTGGTCACAAAGCAGAGCTTTGTGTTACATTACTTTACTCCCTTGATTTTCAATGTTTTCAGCGGATTTTTAAAATCGTTGGTGATGACATTTATATTCCTGTAAAATGGTCTGCCGGTTAATTCTTTATCTAAAATAATCTCAATTTTTCCTGATTCTCCGGGTGCTGCTTTTTTATCATATTTTCCAACGGAGCAACCTTTGGTCGGATTGATACTTCTGATGATCAAATCTCTTTTTCCTTTATTGGAAAATTCAAAGAATATCCGGTCTGGAATATTTTTCCGGTTCAGTTTTAATTCTTTAAGATAATCAGAAAAGTGTATCTGCGGTTTATTCTTCTTCTCAAACTGAGTAAGTTTGGAAAAATCTTCTTCAATTTTTATTAGAATCGAAAGTTTGTCTTCATGTTTGAAAGTTCCATTCAGGGATGTAAAACAGATTTTGTTAGGAATTGTGAGATGTCCGTATTTGTCCTGTTTGGAAGTATCGAAGGTAGTGATGATGTTTCCTCGTTCCTCAGGTTTTATAACTTCTGGTTCGGATATGATTTTAATGTAAGTTGAATCATAATCAAATGATAGTTTTATGGCTCTTTGATAAGTATTTTGGATAGCAAGTGTATCGATTACGATATTACCTTTGAATACTTTTCCCAGGGCGATATTCCGGGTTTTAGTCTTTAATTTTCCAATTACGGATCTCAATTTATTCGGGGTAGGAATGACATTGCCTTTAATCGTCAGCTTCAGGGTTTCGTTTTCAGTTGTTACAGTAATTTTCTTCTGAAAGATCCCGGGTCTGTTTTCAGGATTGAATTGCACATTGATAAATCCCTGTTCTCCGGGTTCGATAAAATCGGTTGACCAACCGGGAGTAGTGCATCCTCAGCTGGCTTTGACATTTTTTAGTTTTACCGGCTCATCTCCGATGTTGATAAAATAGAATTCACAATCTACAGTTCCATCTTCTTCTTTTATATCACCGAAATCATGGATCGTTTCTTCAAAATGGATACATTGTTCGGAAATAAGTGAAGATACGATGATCAGCATTATGAACAATGATAAAAATTTTTTTTTTAAGTACATTTTTCTCCTTAAAAATGAAAACTTGATTATTAGGCAACAACCGAATAATTTGGTTTTAGATTATGTGGATTAGAAAACTGCAATCATTGCAGATCAATCAGGAATGAAAAAACTTAAATCAAGTCCGTTACAGGAACTTAATTCAAGTTTTTTAAAGTAATCTCAATTTTGTCACACGCGGATCGAAAATAACTTTATCGTTTTCAAAATCGAGAGTCAATCTCCAGCTCTGCATAGTTTTTGCACCGATGATAACTTCTTCCGAAAGACTGGGAATCACCATAAATTCATCTGAAAAATGGTAATTATCGATGTAAAAATCCAAAGTAACTCAAAGCTCCTGCTTTGAGACCTCAGTAACTCAAAGCTCCTGCTTTGAGACCTCAGTAACTCAAAGCTCCTGCTTTGAGAAAAATGTCTTTTTCTTTTTATGAATAGAATAATCATTCTGTAATATCCAGATAAAGATCAGCAGTCCATTTTCCATCATGAGCCGGATTTGGGATAACTCTTTGGATTTGTGGATCGATAACATAATCTAATGCTTCCAATAGCAGATATCCGATCAAGGAAGGAGTTGCATCATCGTTTTCCATGATCGGCATTTCGATGGCTCGATCTTTTAATTCAACTTTTGCACCTTCGAATATTCTTCGTTGTGCTTCTCCGTTTGCAGTTCTTATCTTCGTAGTCTTATGATATCTCAATCCTAATTTTTCTATCTCGGTTCTTGGTAAACAGACAAATGTTGCTCCCGTATCGAGCAGCGCATTTATTTCTACACTGCGAATTAGATTTTTCTTAATAAGACCGGTTTCAGCATTTATTAAATCAACTAAATTATAGACTTTTATTTTTTCGGTTATTCTACCCATAATATAACTCCTTTTTTTGAATAAAAATCTTCTCAACAATTTGCATATTCTTGTTTCGATTTATTATCAGGATTCGGAGAAATAAAGATCAGCAGTCCATTTTCCATCATGAGCCGGATTCGGGATCACAGCTTGAGTTTTCGGATCGACCACAAAATCCATTGCTTCCAAAACAAGATAACCGATCAGAGCAGGATTTTCTTTATCGTTCTCCATAACTTCCATTACAAAAGAACGACCTTTCAACTCGATTTCCGCACCTTTGTATGTTTTTCTGGAAGCAACTCCGTTTGCTGTTTTTATTTCAACACTTTTATGTAAGGGTAAACCAAGTTTTGAGATGACTTTTGGCGGTAAACATAAATAAGTCGCACCAGTATCAACCAGAGCATCGAGTTCAAATTTCCTGATTTTTTCTTTTTCGATCAAACCCTGTTGTGCTTGATATTCATCGATAAAGTTTTTTATTAAAATTTTCTCAACTACTCTTCCCATTTTTCCTCCTGCAAGATAAAGTATTTCTAAATTTGGATATTACAATCTCAAATTAGGAAAACTGCTCGATCCTCTCTTCTACCAGGTTCCTGATCTCATTCAGTCTTTCCTCTGTTTCCGCTTCAAAACGAAGAACCAGAACCGGAGTTGTATTTGATGCACGACAAAGTCCCCAACCATCTTTGAAAGTTATTCTCATACCATCGATGTCATTGATATCGTAACCTTCTTTTTGGAAGGAATCACGGACTTTCTCCACGAGATGGAATTTATCATCATCCGTACTCAAGATATGAAGTTCCGGGGTATTGAACATCTTTGGTTGATCTTCCAGAAACCTGCTGACCGGTTTATCCATTTTGGAAATAATCTCAACAAAACGGCAGGCAACATAAATCGCATCGTCAAAACCGAGAAAACGGTCTTTCAGGAAAATATGTCCGCTCATTTCCCCGCTGACCTTGATCCCTTCCTGCATCATTTTGTTTTTGATATTGGCATGACCGGTTTTATACATGATCGGAATACCATTATGATTTCTAATATCATCGAAAAGATTTTTGGAGCATTTGACATCTGCTATGACTTTCTCACCAGGATTTTTATCGAGAAAATCTCTCACTACAATATTCAATATCTGGTCTCCGTAAAGCATCTTCCCGTTTTCATCGATGACTCCGAGCCGGTCCGCATCTCCATCCAAACCGAGTCCTGCTTCAGCATCGCTTTCCTTGACTGCTTTGATGAGATCGGTCATATATTTTTCCACAGTCGGATCGGGATGATGATTCGGAAATGTTCCGTCCGGATCGCAATACATTTCCTTAACTTCGCAGCCAAGTTTACGCAATACTACCGGAAGATAAGGTCCACCTGCTCCATTTCCTCCATCGATAATAACTTTTACCGGTCGTTCCAATTTAATACTATTCACTACATAATCTATGTATTCTTCACTTATTTTATCATTTGAACAAAGGTTTCCTTTTCCTGATTCGAAATCTTCGTTCAGGATCAATTGCAAAACATCCTGAATCCCTTGTCCGTAAACACTCTGCAGTCCAATATTCATCTTGATACCATTATATTCAGCTGGATTGTGACTGGCTGTGATCATAATTCCGCCGTCTGTTTTCAATTTCCAGATAGCAAAATAAAGTGTTGGAGTTGCCATAATTCCAACATCTATGACATCGATCCCGGTCTCAAGAATTCCTTCGATGAATTTTTCCTTGAAACGCGGTGTGCTTAACCTTGCATCTCCACCGATAACTGCACTTTTCAATCCTTTTCGTTTGATATAAGTTCCATAACCTTTCCCGATCAGGTACATCGATTCGTCTGTCAGGTCTTTATCGACAATTCCCCTGATATCATATTGCCTGAAAATTTGCGGATTTACCATGAATTATTCTCCTTATTATTTTTACCACGAATTTACACGAATTTTCACAAAAAAAACAGCATCGAACAAAACTAACAAAACGAACTATTTATTCTTAACATATCCTTCCAAAATCGGGATAATATTTCGAAATGCCCTTCCCCGATGACTGATCTTATGTTTTTCTTTATCGGTCATTTCCCCGAATGTTTTATCGCTTTCGTCTGCCTGAAAGATGGAATCATATCCGAAACCGTTATTTCCAATTTCTTTTTTCGTGATCTTTCCGTCAACTTTTCCAGCTGCGGTTCCGATCAATCTTTTTGGTGAAGCGAGAGCAGAAACTGTTTGGAATTCTGCTTTCCGATTGATTTTACCGTTCATGTTTTTTAGTAATTTCTCCCGATTATCTTTATAAGTACAATATTCTCCGGCATACCTGGCTGCATAAACTCCCGGTTCACCATTTAATGCTTTTATAAAAAGTCCTGTATCGTCGGCAATCGTGAGTAGCCCGGTAAATTCTGCACATTCGACTGCTTTTTTGATAGCGTTTCCTTCAATAGTATCTTTATCTTCGATCACTTCCGGGAGATCGGGAAAATCGAGAGCTGTTACGATTTTTAAATCAAGATTCTTTAAAATATCTTTTATTTCAGCGATCTTGTCTTTATTTCTGGATGCTATTAATAATTTCATTTTTATCCACGAATTACACAAATTTCACGAAGAGATGTATGACAATCAATCTTGATTGTGCTTTCGTAGTTCGGAACTTGTTCCGATTTCAGTCACGACTTGCTATGAAATGCGAGTTGTGACTGAAATCTCTCGAATCATCAACTCAAGTCGCACTCACTTCGTTCGCAGCAACTCGAGTTGATTTGAGTTACTTCTTCAATTTCGATATTAAATGTTTGATCTTTCCCAAAATATTTTTATCCAGGAAATTCTCGGAAGTTGCAGTTATCTTTTGTAGTAGTTCCAGAACATTCTCTTCTCCGCTCCAGTTATCGAAAATGATTTTTTGATCGAGTTCATTCAGGATCAGGTTCAATCCGAGAACAACGAGAACCAGATCATCGACATAACCGATAACCGGAATAAAATCGGGAATAATATCGATCGGCATGATGACATATCCGATAATTCCACCAACCAGTAATTTCTGTGTTTTGGTAACCCGTTCATCGATCGCTAATCTGCAAAGTAAGATGAAAAAATCCGGTAAAGTGAGTAGATATTCTGTAAATTTTCCTGTTTTTTCCCCTGTTTTATCTTTCACAAATTTCGTTATATTCTTACGGAGTTTTTCATAGAATTTCAGTTTTTTATCATCATCTGTGAAAATTATCTTTTCTTTTATTTTTTGGGATTCTGCTTTGGAAAATTCTTTTACTTCGGATTGTTCGATGTTGTCTTTTTCGTTCATAATTTTCCTTTCTTTTATAAAATACAAATCAATTTTATAAAAAATTATTTAATACGGCATTGTAAAAATCATTGGACCAAAAAGCATTTTAAAACCTGATGAGTTTTTGCAATCTAACCAATAATAATAAGTTTGTCCAATCTCTATATAATAATCATCTATATATTGATATTCAGTTGGTTCAAAAGTCGTTCCTGATCCGTAAATATAAACAGAGTTTACTATATTCGCTTCATTATTCCAAATTGCATTTTCAGATATACCTCTGTATATATGCCATTCGACACAATCTATTTCTGTTTCTGTTGTCCAATTAACAACAATATCATTTTGCCAATATGTATTAAAATTTGTTAATTCAACAAAATGTTCTAAAGGTAATGGATCAAACAAATGAAAACCTGTTTTTTCTCCAATATATTCGTTACAAAAAGGATATACGCGATAATAATAATTGTGTCCTTCTACAAAGAGATTATCTGTCCATTCCGTAGAATTTGAATCCAAAACAGCAACCTCGTTATTCCAATTATCCCAACATAAACTTTTATCAATCTTAAAACCGTGTTCAAAATTGCAATTGTCATTCCAGGTTAATATCGCAGTTACAGAATCAATTACAGATATATCCAAATTTTCTATTTGAACAGGAAAAGTGTTTGTTGATTCTTCTCTACCGTAAGAAAAATCATCTTCAAAATAGGAAAAAATTTCATATGTATAATTATGTCCCGGAACAATGTTATCATCAATATATTCAACAGAATTTTCCGGTAAACTGATAGAATCTTGAATCACTCCCGTCGAGATTTTATAGATCAAATAACCTTCTTCATTTTCGCTAATATCTTGCCAGGAGAGTTTTACTGAAGTAAAGTCTATAACTTCTATTTGAAAATTATCGGTAGGAAGCAAATTAATTTCTTCGGGAGTTGTAGTTTTCTTGGTGCAGGAAATTAGAAGAAAAATAATTGAAAATGATAAAATAAATTTTTTCATTAAATTTTACTTATCGCAAAACTCATTATTTTTTCAGTTGCTTCGATGGCTTCAATAACTTCTTCTTTTGTGGGTTCAATGATTTCTCCCGGATACCGAATTTCAATAGAAAAATCATTTAATATCTCACAATATTTATAAATTTCGCTTTCTACATTTTCAATTTCTGAAATTTTATCGAGAAGAAATAAAAGGTCGTGAGTTTTGATAACTTTTATTCCGAGTTTTATCCATACTGCTTTTAATGATTTTTCAGCAGCCTGTTGGCAATGAAAGCAGATTGTGTCTGAATATTCCAGCTTATTCAAAAAAGTAATTTTTGCAGTTCCCAGATCATGTTCGGATTTTTTCAACCATTCTTCTATCAAGTCCTTTTTATCCATACACCACCTTTCCATTTTTCATTGTTTGAGTAATAAATGCTTGTTCTACATTTTTCCATCTATCAATCTCTTTTTGTGTATAAATTAAAATATCCAGAGGAACTCCAATTCCCCGCAGATATTTCCTGATCTCTCTTCCTCTTTTATATCTTGGAATATCAGAATCTTTGATGATCAGTAAATCTAAATCGCTATGTTCGTTAGGATTTCCGTTTGCATAAGATCCAAAAAGAATGATCTTTTCAGGTTTAATATTATCTTTGATGATCTTGATGATTTGATTGATTTTATGTTTAGATATCATTATTTTTCCTTTTTTGCTCAATGATTACACGGATTGAACGGATAAGAAAATATTTTTTTAAATTATCCCGTAAATCCTGTTATCCCTTCAATTGTCTTATCCGTTCAATCCGTGTAATCCGTGAGCGATTCTCTACAAAAGACCTCTCAAAATCTCCTTTGTTTTGTCAAGTTTGGTTTTTACTTCCTCGTGTTTTTCTCTTTCTTTTTTGATGATGCTTTCCGGTGCTTTCTCCAAGAACTTATCATTAATCAATTCACCTGTAATCTTCTGAAGTTCTTTCTCAAGTTTTTCCATTTGTTTTTGCAGTTTTTGAATTTCCTCTTCAACATCGATCAAACCTTTGAGCGGAAGATAAACTTCAATATTTTGTACAACTTCAGCAATCGTTGATTCTGGTTTTTCGATATCGATTCCGATTCTGGCATTTTTGACTTTTGCCAATTTCTGGAGATAACCCAAATATGATTTCAATAATTCTTTTTGAGTTTTTTCCGAAACTTTGATCAGAACATCGACCTCCAAACCGGGAGCAAGATTGACTTGTTTTCGCAGGTTGCGGATCGCTGTGATCGTTTCCTGGATGAGAAGCATTTCTTCATCGATCTTTTTATCAATTAGCGAATTATCTGGTTTTGGAAAAACAGCGATAATTACCGATTCTTCCAAATCTGGAAAAAAATCTCTCAAGATTTGCCAGATCTCTTCACAAATGAACGGCATGACAGGTTGCAGCATTCTGAGAAAATTTTGCAGGATATCCAATAAAATGAATTTTGCAGTAAATTGTGCTTCTTTATCATCTTCCTGATAAATTCTGTCTTTTGAAAGTTCGAGATACCAACTGCAAAATTCCTTCCAGATAAAATCCATTAAAATACGGGCAGAATCATTGAAACGAAGATCTTCATAATTATTTTGAACCTCAGTAATAACCTGGTTCAACCTGCTGTAGATCCATTTATCCGCAAGCTCCCATTTTAATTCATTCTGGTTTGGAATCTCCTCGATTTTATCTGCATTGGAAATGATGAAGCGAAATGCATTCCAGATTTTGTTAGCAAAATTCCTGCCGGATTCCAAATATTTTTCTGAATAAAAACTATCCTGACCTTTGGGTGTATTGAAGATCATCCCGAAACGCAATGCATCTGCTCCAACATCATCGATGATATCGATCGGATCAGGAGAATTTCCCAGAGATTTGCTCATTCTCCTCCCAATTTCGTCGAGAACCATTCCGTGCAGGAGAACGGTATCGAACGGTATTTTATCCGTAAATTCGAGAGTTGACATGATCATGCGCGCAACCCAGAGATAGATGATTCCCGGAGCAGTAACCAACAGATTTGTGGGAAGAAAATATTCCAATTCTTCGGTTTTTTCCGGGAAATTGAAAACGGAAAAGGGCCAGAGCCAACTGGAAAACCAGGTATCGAGAACATCTTCATCCTGTATGAATTCTGATGAATTACATTTCGGGCAATTTTCCGGTTGTTCTTTGGTTACGACCATCTCTCCACAATTTTGACAATAATAAACCGGAATCCGATGTCCCCACCAGATCTGCCGCGAGATACACCAATCGCGGATGTTTTCCATCCAATGCAGGTAAACCTTTGTCCATCTTTGCGGATTCAATTTTACCTGACCATTTTTAACAACCTCGATCGCTCGTTTTGCCAGCGGTTCCATCTTAACGAACCATTGTTCCGAAAGATATGGTTCGATCGCAGTTTCACAACGATAACAGTGTCCGATAGCGTGTTTATGATATTCGATATCTTCTAATAAATTCATGTCTTTTAATTTTTTAATGATTTTTTTACGACACTCGAAGCGATTCAATCCAGCAAAATCTTTTCCGGCGTTTTCGTTCATTATACCGCGTTCATCTATAACCAGAATCTGTTCGAGATCATGTCTCTCTCCTATCTCAAAATCATTCGGATCATGAGCAGGAGTAACTTTGACACAGCCGCTTCCGAAATCTTTATCGACATATTCATCAGCGATGATAGGAATTTCTTTATTCTGTAATGGTAAGATCAAAGTTTTTCCAATTAAATCTTTATACCTTTCATCTTCTGGATGAACCGCAACAGCAGTATCTCCAAGCATGGTTTCGGGACGAGTTGTGGCAACAGTAATATATTTTATTGTTGGAGATCCTTCGACTCCGCTCAGGATGACAGGCTCTTTCAAAGGATATTTGATATGCCAGAGATGTCCGTTAGCTTCTTCATGATCGACTTCATCGTTTGCCAGAGCAGTTACGCAGCGAGGACACCAGTTGATAATTCTTTTTCCTTTATAGATCAGACCTTTTTCATAAAGCTGGATAAAGACTTCTTTCACCGCGTTTGTTAAACCTTCATCCATAGTGAAGCGTTCTTTTGTCCAATCGCAGGAACATCCGAGTTTTTTTAGTTGCTCGATGATTTTCCCGCCTTTTTCATTTTTCCATTTCCAGATCCGTTTAACGAGTTCTTCCCGACCAATTTCATGCCTGGTTTTTCCTTCTTTTTTCAGTTCCCGTTCAACCACATTTTGCGTAGCAATTCCCGCATGATCAACTCCGGGAACCCAAAGTGTCGGAATTCCGGTCATTCTTTTGTAGCGGATCATAACATCTTGAAGTGTATTATTCAGAACATGTCCCATGTGCAGGATTCCGGTTACATTAGGCGGTGGAATGAGAATGGTGAAAGGTTTTTTGGTTTTGTCTATTTTAGGTGTGAAATAACCTTTTTCTATCCAGTGAGCATACCATTTTTTTTCGATTTTTTGGGGATTGTATGTTTTACTGATTTCCATAATTAATAACCTCGAAATTTTTATTTCTTCTTCTTAAAACCTGTTTTGTTTCGATGAATCTCCGTAAGTTCAAAACCGAATCGACACCAGGTTTCTTTCATTAATGTTTTATTTCCAAATTCTCAATTCTTTTAATCGCATCAGAAGCAATTTCAGGATTTATTTCATATCCGATTCCATTCCTTTTCAGATTCCGAGCAACCACAAGAGTCGTACCTGAACCTAAAAATGGATCGAGAATAGTTTCTCCCATAAAACTATATGCTTTGATTAATCTGAAAGGTAATTGATATGGAAAAGGAGCAGCATGATTTCTTTTATCACCACTGATTTCAGGTTTCATTTTCCAGACATCACTTTTTTTGATTTCGGTCCAGAATTCTTTATCTAATTTTGATAACTCCTTTTGTTCTTTTGTTAAATGAGCATATTTTTTAGAACTTGAGGAAGTAGGTTTTTCAAATTCCAGAATGTATTCGTGAGCATGATTTATCAGTATTCCACCAGGATATGGATAACTTCCGAAATGTGCTCTCACGGAATTTGTTTTTTGCCAGACGATGTCCCTTTTAAAAATAAAACCGATTTTCTCGCAACTATCGATTGTCTTACCAACGAGATTTAAAGTCTTAAAACTTTTTTCCAAACGAACAGGTAAATTCATAATATTAATAAATGCTTTTCTTCCCGGCTGTAAAACTCTGAATACTTCCTTCCATACTTTTTCCATTTCATCAAACCATTTATCCAAATCATGAATATTTCCCAAATCATCTTTTTTAGGATTTTTTGAATACATTTTTGTGTTGAAATATGGTGGAGAAGTGATCATTAAATGAATCGAATCATTTTTAATATCGATCATTTCTTGTGCATTTTTAATAAAAATATTTTGAGTAGTTTTATTTACTTCAATTCTTTTCACTTCATCAAAAATTATCTCATTCTCTTTTTTTAGTCCATTATAAATATTTTCATATTCTTTTATTTCTTTTAATATAAATCTGTATTGTCCACTAGCAGATTTGAAAAATGGTACTTTCTTTTCTTTGGCAAGATCATGCAATAAATTTACAGAAATACCGAGAATTTTTGCAGTTTCGATTGCTGATAAGTAACTTCTGTTTTTATAATCTTGCATAATTTGTCCTTCGTGATCATTCGTGTCCTTCGTGGCTGATCATTTTCCTCGCTTCCTCGATATAAAACCTATGAGCAGCGAAAGCAATTGGCGGAAGTTTGTCAAACGAAACAAATTTCGCATCCGCAGCATCATCGCCTGCCTGCAGTTTCCCTCCGACAATTTTCATCAAAAAACCAAACGAGATGATTCTTTCATAAATCGGGGAATGTCCGTGATAATAACCAAGAAATTTCTCAACTTCACCAATCAGTCCTGTTTCTTCTCTCATCTCTTCGATTGCAGTTTGTTCCGGCGAATGATTTATTTCGATGTAACCACTTGGCAAAGCCCATTCACCGATTTTTGGTTCGATACTTCTTTTGATGATCACAATCTCGTTCTTTTCATTTAAGATCACACACGCTGCTGCAGGAATCGGATTTTTATAAAAAGTCCAACCGCATATTTCACACATTTTTCTTAATTTTTTTTCATGATCTGTTTTAAAGATCAGTTTGCTTCCGCATTTCAGGCAGAAATTAACATTATTATAAGTTTCTTTTGTAATTTCCATTTTTTATAATTTAAACCGCTAATGAACGCGAATAGACGCTGATAAAAAGCAGATTTGATTGAGATAAGAATTCAATTTTCCCTTCTCCCTTTTCCTTTCTCCTTTCTCCCCTCATTTTTAGCTCATCACATCGATCGAGATCTTTGAAATCCTTTTATTTTCGATGATATAAATACATTTTTCCAGGAGATCAAAATCGCTGATCAAATCGATTTTTGTATCTGATCTATATGTAAAGATCGAATCTCCTTTGATCGTATTAAGGAGAGTTACCGAATCTTTTGAATGGAGTAAGATCAGACTGCTGTCCAATCTTTTGAATTTATCGAGAGAGATTTGAAAAGCGGTTTTCGGTTCTTCCGGTCTATTGATTTCGATATCGCATTTTTTTGTCCAGATCGTCTCTCCCGAATCTCGATTTAAACAGAGAATTTCCCGGTTTTCCAAAATGAGCAGCAAACGGTTGGCATCCAGAAGTTCGAGATTGACGATCTTATTCATAAGAATAATTTCCCAACATTTTTTCTGTGTCTTCTTCTTTAAAGTTATGATTTTATTATCCGAAACCAGGTAGATCATTTTATAATCAAAAAACGGTTTTAGAGTTGGGAAAAAGGGAATATTTTGTGTCCAGTTTTTTCGCATCGTAATTTTCTGATGAGGGAATATTTCCAATTCCAGGTTCTGTTGGAAAATCTCATTCAGCGTTTCCTGTCCTTGTTCCTGCAGTTTCAGGAGAGTATCCATCAGTTCGTTTTGCCTGAATTCCCTGTTTTTTTGTTTAAGAAGATGCTGTTGGTCAGCAAACCAGTTCTTTCCGTAAAAAACATAAACAACCGATAAAATGATAATTATGCTCATCATAACAGCGATCATCCTGGTTCTGATATTCCTGAACAATCCTCTTTTTTGGGGAAAGAGGATTTTTCCGGAATTTAGAATGCAAAATGGAAATTTTCCCGCATCATATAGCGATTTTATATTTTCCTTAATTGATATTGAATTTACTCCGATCTTATTTAAGGCTCTTTTTAGTTTTAAATGGGTAAATAGCATTTATTTAATATCCTGAAATT
>CAZFPK010000081.1:0-12311 GCA_964521025.1 uncultured Candidatus Cloacimonadota bacterium
ACCAATTTATAATTGGAGCACTTATTGTCTATTAGTTTAGATATTTAGGTTGAACATCAATTTTACATCCTCGATATCGAACCCAATATATGTTTCATAATCACCTTTTCTTCTGTTCTTATAAGCATTTCTCAACATTTTGCCAAATCGTACTTCGATCTTTTTCGTATGAATAAAATTTTTGTTGAACCATCCAAGCAGTTGATGATGTTTCGATGTTTCAAATTTATATTTTAAGCCCAAGGCAAGTAATGAATAAAACATTCCATAATAAATTCTGTTCACAGCAGTTGGTAATTCATTGTTTTCTACCAACAATTCCACTACTGAAATTGTATTTCTTGCTTGTTCTAATCTGTATTTTATCAAATCTTCTCTCGATTTTTCCTGCAAAGTCATGCGTAAATCCCATTTTTAATAGCGGACAAAAAAACCGGTTGTTGTCCTCGAGCAGACTGTAATTCTTTTTCTGAGATCAAATGCTCATCAGTTATAATGCCATATTTTAATTCAACTTGATAGCATAAATCAGAAATCTCTCTTTCATATTTCCAATCAAAGTCATTCTTTAGGATAATCAATATATCAAAGTCCGAATATTCTTTAGGATTACCATTAGCGCGAGAACCGAACAAAATTATTTTGGAAACATCGTTACCAAATCTGAATTTCAATTTGGTTTTAAGATCTTGCAATATTTTATCTCTATTTTTCATATTTCTAGTTCAATTTCCGGATTATTGATGTCAAGAAGTTTTGTTATCTTCTTTAAAAAAGGATATTGTCATTGGCAAAAAAGGGAAGAAATCGAAGATGGAAATAAAAATTCACACTTCTCGAATATACTCTAACCGGCAAATTGATAACCATGGAAATCGATATCCATTTTCATTCCTAAAGCATAACAGACTTTAAGAAAAGTCTTCATATTACAGTTTAATCCGGATTCAATTTTGGAAAGTTGCTGCTGGGTTATGTGTGCTTTTTTGGCAAGTGCTTGCTGCGATAGTCCTGAATTTTTTCTGGCATCTGATATTTTGAGAGATATTTCAAGCAGTATTTTTTCTTCCTTGAATAAAGTTTGGAATTCTTTATCTTTTATTTTTTTATCAAGATGGTTCTTAAAAGTTCTCATTTAAATCCTCTCTGTTAAATCTTTGCAGGAAATCGTCACGATACTTTTTGGCTTTTTTGATTTCCGATTTTGGTATTTTTCTGAAAGTTTTGATAAAAGAATGAGTTAATACAATAAAATCCCGATAACAGAAAAAAAATAAAATTCTTGCATCTTCTCCTGATAACTTGATCCGAAGTTCGTGAATTCCATCGGTAAGTAAATCAGCATAAGGTCTTGGTAAATTTGGACCATATTCCTGTAATAAAGAAATCAGACCGAGTACTTTTGCTTGATTTCGTTTACTTCTCGAATCAATAAATTCCATAATCGGACATTTATTTTCAGAACTTTCATAATAAATTATTTTCCATTCTCTTTTCATTATGAAGACAAATCACATCATATTTGATGTAGTGTCAAGAAATTTGATCACAGTTCCCGCAAAAAAGGTTGGATCATTTATTTTGATCGAAATTTAAATCTTTTAAAACCTTCAAGGTTTACCAAACCTTGAAGGTTTTAGATCAATAAATTGATGAAGTTATGTTCAATAATTCATCAGAAAAGATTTCTTTTCTGTAGTTCAATCGAAACCTTCTTCCCTTCCCGCTCGATCACCAATTCAATAGTTTTGTGATCTCTATTATTCATCAGATCAAATAATTCAAAATTCGTTATTTCATCACATTTCCTGCCATTAACAGAGATCAATTTATCGGATAATAAAATCCCGGATTTATCAGCAGGACTATTTTCCCAGATTCCTTTAATTTTAAACTCATCTCCGGCGTTGAAAACATACAATCCAAAAGAATAATTTAAGGAAATGTTATTCGGTTCGGCTTCTTTGAGCAATACTTGTTTATGCTTATAATCCAAAGTTGTTGTATATTTATCCAGAAAATATTTTCCGATTAAGAGAACATCTTTTTCCAGAAAAGGCGGAAGTTCAGCGAAAATTACAGGTTCATTTTTGAGAATAATATCACCGATTTTTATCTCATTCATCAAATAAAGATGATTATTCGGTTCTTCCGTAAAGGGCCATTTAGCAAAAAAACCTTTCGCTTTGATCGCTTTTATTCTTTTTTCTTCGGATAGATTTTTCAGCCAACCGACCGGCAAAACAAAGGCGTAATTCAAGCCCGTATCGATCATTCCCCCGATCTTGAATTTGTTGTTTAGAACTACTTTCACAGTAGGAAAATAAGGGAAAATAATTTTCATTTTCAGCAGATGTTCTGTTTCGGAATTTGTTTTCATTTTTTTTGGATTGGAAAAATATATCTTCTGATCCTGATAATCGAAAGTAGTCTGGAAAAACCTGAAAAAATCAGAACCGATCATCCCAAAACTCTGGAAATTCTCTGCCGTGAATGTTTCTCTAAAATCCATTTTTACGGCATTCAGATCATACACGGAAACATCTCCCAGCGAAGTTTCCATAATTTTGGCAAATTCTACATCTTCATTGGGGATTTTCTCGATCTCAAAGTTCAGGCTATCCGCAATTTTTTTATCGATGATCGTTAATCCACCCGTATCCAGAACCATGGGAATCTCGTTTCCATCAAGATTAGCGGCGACTGTCATAATGTGGGATGCAATAATTTCAAAATTAATTTCCTCTGTTTTTGTGAGAATTTCTCCTTTTCCACCTTTGACCTTCTCGAACATTTTTATTTTCAGATCGGAACATCCTAACAGTAATAACAATAATGATAAAATAGTAAATGATCTTTTCACCTTTGACTCCTTTACTTTGCATTTCTTTCCAAAGCTTTCTCTCATTTGTTCTGACATTAAGATTCGGAAGGATGAGAAAACCAGGAATTTTCCGAATTGTTTACGAAATCATTTCTTAACTCAACATTTTCATCAATTCTTCATAAATTTTTTGATAAATTTCAGATTGCTCTCCATCCTCAAAATTACCGATCATTCCCATTCCTTCAATGATGGAATGAATGATCACAGCGATTGTTCCGGCATCTATACCACTCCTGATCAAATTATCATTTTGTGCATTTTCGATTCGAATTTTCAAAGCATTTTGAGTATTATGAAAGATCGCATTGATCTTATTTTTCACAGTTTCATTCTGCTTCGATAGAGTCAGAATGAGATCGTTGAAACCCATCGAGATATCATTACTGAGCGATTTATCGAGAATGACATCTTCGATTTTCCGGAAGACCGGGATCGATGAAATAAAAAAATGAAGTAATTCCGGGAAAGTTTGTAAATCTTGAGTTTTTTCTCGATTCCAGGCAGTAACTTTCTGCTCAAAATAATCGATCACTTTTATTGCCAGCTCTTCTTTATTCTTAAAATGATGATAAACTGCCGGTTTTGTGATTCCGACATTTCCTGCTATTTCGTTCATAGAAGTTTTTTCGTATCCTTTTTTGAGGAACAATTCGAGAGCAGTTTTCAGGATATTTTCTTTAGTATGCATTTAACCTCCTTACCGGTAGGTAAGATTCTATTCTCCTGTTTTACCGTCAAGTATTTTTAGAAATTATTTTATAGTTCTTACTTATAAGTGGTTATCTTCTAAAATCTTTTAACCTAGTTTTTATGATAAATCACAGTCCCTGCAAAAAAAGGCTGGATCATTCCTTCCTTCAATTCGAGCAGGATCGCACCTTTTTTATTGATCCCTTTGCAGATCCCTGAAAATATGGCAAAGTCAGTATCGAGTTCGATTTTCTTTCCTTTTAGTAAAGAATGTTCATTAAAATATTTTAGATCGAGTTTTCCTTCGATGAATGCGGGAAGATCGGAACTGAAAATGTCAAAAATAATTTTTACGAGTTTGGAATTGTCGATCTTCTTTTTTAGATGTTGCTGGAGAGAAATCGATATTTTAATGAGATCTTCCGGAAATTCCAAAAAATTTGTATTGATTCCAATCCCGATAAGATGATATTTATAAGCGGAATTGTGACTCGATAAAATCCCGCAAAGTTTTTTCTCATTCAGATAAATATCGTTTGGCCATTTGATTTTCAGATTTATCTGCATTTTCGGAAATAATTGAAGTAAAGCTTTATGAATACAGATCCCGGTAAAGATGGTCAGGTTGGATTCGACAGACAGTCCGTAAAGAGCGGCAGTTATCCAGATCCCACCTTCGGGAGAAAACCAGGTGTTTTCCTTTCTGCCGATCCCTCCGGATTGAGTTTTTGCGATCAAAAGAAAATTCCCGGAGATCTGCCCGGATTTGATCAAGTTGTCTGCTTTTTTGTCAGTGCTCTTGATCTTATCGAAGAATCTGATTTCGTCGAATAACGGATGGTTGAAATTTTTCATAATTCTTTCTTTTTTATCTTTTCTCAAAACTTTCCGAATCATATTTGAGAGATTTCCGATGTAAGATGCTTCGAAAAGTTATATTTTGGAGTACATTAACCGTGTTAATATTATGCGATGCAATCGCTTCTAAAAAGATGAGATGCAGGCATCTCAAAAAGTAATCCGCTTACTTTACTCCAAAACTATAAAATCAACATCGCATCGCCGTAACTATAAAACCGGTACTTTTCCCGAACTGCAATTTTATAGGCATTCATCATATTTTCATACCCGGCAAAAGCAGCAACCAGCATCAATAAACTCGATTCCGGCAGGTGAAAATTGGTGATCAATCCATCGATGATCCGGAATTTTTTGCCGGGATAGATAAATATGTCAGTCCAATGAGAACCGGAATTCAATTTTCCATTTTCCGCAAAACTCTCCAGCGTTCTTGTTGTCGTCGTTCCAACTGCGATGATCCTCCTATTTCCTTTTTTTGCAGCATTGATTTTATTTGCGGTTTTTTTAGTAATCTGACAATATTCGGAATGCATTTTGTGTTCGGCAATGTTTTCGGTTTTCACCGGACGGAAAGTTCCCAAACCGATATGCAAAATGACTTCTACAATTTCAATTCCTTTTTCCCCGATGCTCTGCAAAAGTTTTTCAGTAAAATGCAAACCTGCAGTTGGCGCGGCAACCGAGCCATTTTCCCTGGCATAAACAGTTTGGTATGTTTGTTTATCTTTTTCAAACGCTTCTCTTTTGATGTAAGGAGGAAGCGGCATTTTCCCGATCCTTTCCAAAATATTCTGGAAATTTCCCTGAAAAGCAAATTCTATTATCCGGTTTCCTCCTTCAGAAATTTCCAGGATTTTACCTTTTAAATTTTCGTTAAAAACAACTATAGAATCTTTCGGCAGTCGTTTTCCCGGTTTGACCAGGCATTCCCAAATGTTATCCGAAACTTGATTCAAAAGGAAAATTTCGACTTTTGCTCCGGTTGTTTTTCTTCCAAGCAAACGAGCAGGAATGACCCTGGTTTTATTTAGAACGAGAACATCCGAAGGTTTTAGAAAATCTATGATTTCAAAAAATTTGTGATGTTCGATCTTTCCGCTCTTTTTATCCAAAAAAAGAAACCGTGATTCAGTCCTGTTTTCTAAAGGAAATTGAGCGATCAGTTCTTTTGGAAGTTCGTAAAAATAACTACTTTTTTTTAAGAGGAACATTTTCCGCATCTTTCAAGATCGCTTTGAAACTTCCGAAAATGATCTTGCTCTGCAACCGGACAGGAATTTTATATTCATCAGCAGTCAACCAGATAAAGATCTTCGCAGTTTGCTTGAAGATCGCTTCTCCTTCCAGAACAGGTTCCACGACAAAACACTCTTTCTTCCCGAAAATAGTTTTGATCTTTTCTCTCCGGTGAACTATTACATCTGCCGGATAATTGAATCCATCCGCAGTGACATTGATCGTAATTCTGTCTCCGACTTTCAAATCCTGCATTCTGAACCAATAGAAAGCACTTAAAATATCCTGCGTATTTTCCGGGATATCCATTTTCTTTTCTATGAATTTATTCTGCTTGCGAGCATATTTCAAATAATAACTTAAATTCTGTTCAGGGTAATAAAGATGAATTCTACGCTGCCTGTATGAACCTTCCCGCAGATTTTTCTCAAACCTGTATGAAACCAGTTTTTCTTTATGCCAGTAAGATTCGATCTTATCTCTAACTTTATAGATCTTGTCGAAAAATGAATTTGTTTTTGCCAGGGATTCAATGTAAAAGCAATCGATCGTGTCCTTATATGTTCTTTCATCCATTTCGAGAGTTGCTTCTCCGGCAGTGATCAATCCGTATTTGATCTTAAAAGTTAATTTTTCTCCGATTTGGAAAGCAAAAATTTTTAGAGAAAATAGTAGAATTCCGAAAATCAATATTTTTTTCAATTTTCTTCCTTGTTAACCTGAAAATCTTTATAAAGTTTCTTCTTTTCGATAGACCTTTTCGACAGGTTTCGAATTGTCGGAATGTTAAAATCCCTTCTTTCTTTTGTCAGTCAGAATATATGGTTCGACCAGGTTTAGATATCCCTGTCTTCCTCCTCTTTTATTCCATTTTTCCACAGATTTTTTAATGTATTTTAACATTCTGATAATTTCCCCGATTTTTTGCACTTCAACTTTAGGTAACAACCATTCACAAGAACCTGGTTTTTGTTTTTCTTCGCTCAACATCCAATCACAAACGATCGTTAAAAGTCTATGTATTTTCAATGCTCCGTTCTGTAAATGATTCGATTTTGGTTCTCTATCGATCTGCTTTGCTCGATAATCGGAAATAATAACTTCCAGAGCATTCAGAACATCATAATCGGAAATATCCCTATCCCGGCGATAACAGTCGATGATCGCGGCTTCGATATTAAAAAGTTGGCTTTGAAATTTTTCGTGGTAAAGCATTTAACACCTTCATTATTTTTTTCTTTCCTATCGGAATTTTATTTATCAACTTCCTTGTTTTCAAATGTTTTAAATTTCACAATTATCGCAGTTTTCTAAACTTCACATCCGGCAAATGCCGGATTGGTAAGTTTAGAAAATCCTACAATTTTCCGCCGGTAACAAAAAACTCTTCACCCGTTATATAAGAATTTTCTTCGGAAAGCAGGAATTTACAGAGTCCGAAAATATCCTCGAAAGATGCGCATCTTTTTAAAGGAATTTCGCGGATTTTCTCTGAATAATATTGTTCCCGGAATTTGCGGTAACTCTCGGAAAAATGGCTGTCATCGATCTTTATCGGTCCCGGAGAAACTGTGTTGATGATGATATTGTTTCCAGCTTCTTCGGAAGCAAGAGTGCGGGAAATGTTGGCGATTCCCGCTTTGGAAGCAGAATAAGCCGAACCTTTCGGCAGACCGATGCGAGTTACATTCGAGCCGAACAGGACTATCTTGCCGTAATCATTTTCTTTGAAATACGGCAGCACACTCTTGAGAATATTGAATGTTCCCACCAGGTTTGTATTTATGATCTTTTTCCAGAGTTCGGGATCGGATTGTACCAAAGGCTGGAAATCATAGCTGTGGATCGTTGCCGTATGAACCAATCTATCCGGCTGCCAATTTGTCTCTTCGATTATTTGAGATAAATCCTGTTCCAATTTGATCAGATTTTGGATATCTGTTTGCACGATTCTTATTTTTTTTGGAAAATCCTTCTTTAATTCGCCGATCCGATGTTCATTTTTATGGATTATCAAGATCAGGTTTTCATCCAATTTTAAATATTGTTGAGCAAAATAAGAGCCGACATTGCCATTTGCTCCGGTGATGATGATTGCTTTATCTTTCATTTTTTTCTCTTTTAAACAGCGAACAATTACAATCAAAAACGAACAGAATTATGATTTTGTCGTTCCTCCCGAAAATTTTTAGGATTCATGCTGTTCTTTTGAGGAATCTTCGAATATCATCTGTTGGAGATTGTTCATTTTATACCGCTAGAAAATCCTCGCATAAAAAATAATCTATTTTTTTAGTTCGTTTTTGTTCGCAATTGTTCGCTGTTATTTCTTATCAAATCCAAAATTTTATGAGCTGCGAAAAACTTATCACCTTCGATCTTTTCTTTGCTGTTTTGCCCGATAAAGTAAACGCTTGTTTCGTCCTTTCCGGCAACTTTCAAATCATTGGCAACAATGAAATCGAGATTTTTCTCAACCAATTTTTTAAGGGCATTTTCGATAACATTTTCCGATTCTGCCGCAAAACCGACCAGGATTTGGTTTTCGATCTTCATTTTTCCAAGTTTTGATAAAATATCTTTTGTCCTTTTCAAATCGAGTTTAAGATTTTCTCCTTTTTTGATTTTCTGTGCAGCAGGATTTTGAGGAGTAAAATCGCTGACAGCCGCTGTTTTTATTATTATCTTATTTTTAGGAAATTCCCTGATCGCTGCCTGGAACATTTCTTCCGCATTTTTACAAAAAGTATTTTGCATGTAGAACGGAACTTGTTCCGTTAAATTTCCCGAGATCAACTGTACATCCGCACCTCGTATAAAAGCTGCACGGATCAGAGCCAAACCCATTTTCCCGCTCGAAGAATTTGTAATAAATCTCATCGGATCGATATTCTCACGAGTTGCTCCGGCAGTTATTAGTATTTTCTCTCCAACTAAATCTCTTTTATAATGTAAATATGTTTTCACAAAATACACTATTTCAGAGGATTCGGGAAATCTACCTTTTCCTTCATATCCGCAGGCAAGTTTCCCGGAATCCGGTTCCATAAAAAAATAACCGAGATCGGATAGTTTCCTGATATTTTGCTGAACGATCGGATTTTCATACATGTGTACATTCATTGCCGGAACAAAAAGAACCGGAGAAGTTGTTGCCATGATCGTTGTGGAAAGCAGGTCGTCGGCAATCCCGGAAGCGGCTTTTCCAATAATGTTGGCAGTTGCCGGAGCGATTACCAAAATATCAGCCCAATCTGCCAGCGAAATGTGTTCGATATCCGTATCGAGATCGAACATTTCAGTGATGACCGGTTGATGAGTAATGGACTTAAAAGTTATGGGAGAGACTAACTCACAGGCATTTTTCGTCATGATGGTCTTCACGACCGCACCTTGTTTTATTAATTTACTCGCAAGATCGACAGCTTTATAAACCGCGATCCCTCCGGTTATTCCAAGTAAAATGTTCTTATCTTTCAGCATTTTTTACTCCCTGAAATTTATGGTTTCTACACTCCCGAAATATGCCTGTTTTTGTAAAGAATTTTGTTTTTATTGACAGAAAAATCACAAATTTAATTTGTTCTAAACATAAAAGAAAAGGATGCAATTATGGAAAAGAAAATTTTAGGATTTATTTTTATTTCACTGATAATTTTTAACTTTTTACAATTAACAGGAGATAATCTGGAAGAAACTTTAGGAGAATTAGCCGAGGATGCTGCTATTAGTTATGTTGATCCGGTTGTTTCTGCTTTTGGTTCAAATTTGAACGGCGGTTGGTTCCATCGCGTTCCGGAAGCAAAAAAAATCGGGTTTGATCTGGAGATTGGTTTAGTTGGCATGGCTACATTTTTTTCGGAAGCAAACAAGACTTTTCATACATCTGGACAGATCCAGTTCGATAGTACTGATGCCTGGAATATGACCGATTTCATGGAAGGAACGGACGAAGAATGGCTGCGACCTTATGTCGTAGAAGGGATTATTGATCAGGAATTAACAGTGGATATTTATGGTCCAACAATTGTCGGTTCAGCAGAGGATAGTCTGATGATCAAGATTCCAACGCAAGATATTGACTATGAGTATCCTTTAACCGGTGCGGATTCGACATATACTATCCAGGAAGATTTTATAAGTCCGGGGGTTGGAGGTTTGCTTAACGAAACTCCAATCCTGCCTTTAGCTGTTCCGCAGATCAGTATTGGCACTTTTTACGGGACAAAAATGGTTTGCCGGTTTTTTTCTTTATCCGAAGTGAGTAAAGATTTGGGAGATCTGAAATATTTCGGGATTGGTTTTCAACACAATCCGGAAGTTTGGCTGCCCTATTCCATTCCCGTAAAAGTTGCTTTATCATATTACACTCAGAATTTGAAGATCGGTTCGGTTGTAAAAACAAGTGCTACGGCTTACGGCATCAATGTCAGTCGAACTCACGGATTTAAAATGTTGAATATTACTCCTTATATGGGTCTGATGTTTGAAAGTTCAAAAATGGAATTTACTTATGATTATCTTCTGGAAGAGAATGTAGAAGGTGAAACTATTGAAGTTCCTTTGAGTGTAAAATTCGATATAGAAGGAGAGAATAAATTCCGGGCAATTCTCGGGATCAGTTTCCGGTTGGGAGTTGTGGATCTCAATTTCGATTATAATTTCGGGAAGTATAATTCCATTACGACGGGTTTGGGATTGACTTTTTAATTGTCTTTTCGTTAGTTTGTCATTCTGAGTTTTCTTCCTGCATTGTTTTCGAGGAATCTCCAGAGGAAAAAGAAAGGAATACATATGAAACTGTTGATTCTTCGTGAGAAAAACTTTGTGAGAAAACTCAGAATGTCAGACAGAAAACAGAATTAAAAAAATAAAGGAGAGAAAAATCATGAAAAAGATTAAAATCATAATGGTCTTTTTGATCATCAACTTTATGTTTTTAAGTGCAGGAGAAACGATTCAGCAAAAACTGGAAAAATTCGGGGAAGAAAATGGAAAAGGTTATATCCAACCACTGGTAACAGCATTCGGTTCCAACCTGAATTCCGGTTTATTCAATACTGCAAAAGTATTGAAACCTTACAGATTTGGGATGATGTTCAATGCTCAACTTTGTTTTTTTCCAAAAGAAGCCGAGACATTTTTGGCTAAACCACCGACAATTTATGTCCCCAATACTACTGTTCCGGTTTATAATGATGAGGTGATAGAAAGCGCTACAGTCTTTGGAGAAAAGGGAGGATCTTTTACTCTTAATGAGGAACTGGCAAATTATCCTGAGATTGATACAACTTTGTTTATTCTGGATTTACCTAATGGTGCTCAGAATAAAACAGAACTTCCTTTCATTCCTCTTGCTATTCCTCAAGTCAATTTCGGACTTCCTTACGGGAATGAAATTATGTTCAGGTATCTTCCTGCGATTGAATTAAATGAACAAATGGGAAGTTTGACCTTTTGGGGTCTTGGACTAAAACACAGTATCGATCAATACCTGCTGGGAGTAATCCCTCTCGATCTGGCTGCACAAATCGCATTTCAACAATTCAAAATGGCAGATATTATGAAAGTTAATGCATTTGCATTTAACACTCAAATCAGTAAAAAACTGGCGATGTTCACTTTTTACGGTGGTCTGGGTTATGAAAGTACAACTTTAAATGCAAAATATGAAACTGAAGTCATGATAATAAATGACTCTAATGAAGTTGTCCCTGAAACTTTGAACATAGATTTTAATATTGCCGGAGAAAATGACATTCGGGCAACGATCGGTTTTCGATATAGTATTCTCGTTTTGAAATTATTTGCCGATTATTCGATCTGTAAATATCCGGTTGCGAATTTCGGATTTGGTTTGTCATTCTAAAAAATTGTTAACATTTCAAGGGTGCATATTCATTATAAAGAAGATGCTCCCTTGTTTTTTATTTTAAGAAGTAATTTTTATCTAATGATCGCGTAGTATTTAAAATTAGAAAACTGGATAAATTCGGAATTAATTCGGAAATTGTCGAACTAATTTAGAGTAATGATTCAGAAAAGACACTTTTTGTTAATTAAAACAAAATCTTGACAAACAACCGGTAAGTTAGGAGAAGAATAACATACTGGAGGATTTGAAAAATGCTGATAAGTTTGAGAAATTCCGCTCTAACCGAAGAAATAGATTACAATTATCTAATGTCTGAACTTGGAGACTATAAAAATCCTCGCGTTAAAGTGAATACTCTTCTTAAGAAAAGTGAAATTATCCGGGTTAAAAAAGGGCTTTATATATTTGGTCCAGAATATTCGCGTGCACCTTATTCAAAAGAAACTCTGGCAAATTTGATCTATGGTCCATCTTATATTTCATTGGAATATGCACTCTCATTTTACGGTCTGATCCCCGAACGGGTCGAGACGGTTACGAGTATTACCAATAAGAGGAAAAAGATATTCCATACTCCTGTCGGAATTTTTTCTTACCGATATATTAATCCTTCGTATTATCCTGATGGTATAACTCTTTTGGAACAGGATGAATTTCATTCGATTCTGATCGCGACAAAAGAAAAGGCTCTCGCGGATATGCTTTATTTTTCCGAAAAAATGAACGCATATTCTCAAATCGAGAAATATCTTTTTGAAAATT
>CAZFPK010000082.1:0-11881 GCA_964521025.1 uncultured Candidatus Cloacimonadota bacterium
CATAACATACGTATGCCACGAATTTACAAAAGTTCGGGAAACTAACTATAGATATTGAAAAAGTTCGTAATTTCCCAAGATTTTAGTTCGTAATAACTCCAAACATTTTCTTCTTTTTTATAAACAAGATTTTTGTCCATCAAAAGACTTCCGGAGCAATATCAGAAGTTAAATACAAACTCCGGCAGTTTCCAAATGATAGGGAGTCAATTTCCTATCTCCTTCTTATCGGGGCGAAGTGTAGAAAATATCGATATCCCTTTTCCCTGATCCTATTTCCTATCTCCTGCTTGTCCGGGCTCAGCGCAGCGAAGCCTGATCCCTTGAAATCTCTCTTCCGGCCCTGATTGCTTCAAGATTGGAATTCACAACTTTCTCACCTTTCTTTCCAAAAATAGTTTTTACTCCTTCCTCCAGTTTCTCAAAAGGAAGTTCCAGGAAAGCAGAACCAGCACCGAGCATTACCATATTCATCGAACGCGGAGAACCGATATCTTTTGCTATTTTATCGGCATCGAAAGCAATCTGTTTGGGAAGTGTATTTATTTCAAGCAGCATATCTTCATATTCGGGATAATCGGGGATGTTCAAATAGGGTTTTGTATTCGTGATCAACCAGCCTTCTTCCGCAAGATAAGGTAAATATCGTAAGGCTTCCATCGGCTCAACGGAAAGAATCAGATCCGCTCTTCCTTCGGGAATAAGATCGGAACGGATCGGTTGATCGGAAATCCGTAAATGAGATTGCACATCTCCCCCGCGCTGACTCATCCCGTGAACTTCCGCCTGCTTCAAATGCAGTCCGTTTTCAAGCGCAGCAGAACCGATTATCGCCGCGATCGATAAGATGCCCTGCCCTCCGACTCCTGCGAGAATTATATCTTTTTTCATCTTTGCTCCTTTTTTTTAAAGCGAATAAAATTAACAAAACCAACAAAAGATAATATTTTAACTATTTATGAGTCCTCTCTAAAAATCTTATTATTGAAAAATGAAACTGTTGAAACAGTTAATATGTTTTCTTTTTTCATTTACCACCAACCGATTCATCGGTTTCAAATTAATTAATTAATTTTCTGACATATCACTAATCATTACCTTTTTAGAATAAATTCATTCCTTAATATCCTTTATTTTCTCGTTTATTAAATCAGGTATTCCTTTCTTGTTCGTTTTGTTAATTGTATAATCTCCGTTGTTCGTTTTGTTCGCTGTTCATTTCTTCTTCTTCTTTCCATAAACATGAATGCAAGGTCTTCTCGGAATCACCACCGAAACTCCATTATAAGCAATTTCTTCCAGGAAAACTTTCACATTTTCCTCATGATACCTTGAGAGAGGATTTATAACTCTGATGTGTTCCTTTTCGACTCCGATCCCGGTACAGATTTCCTCTATCCTGCCGTTGACCTGTGAATCCTGCATTCCTGTCATCGCGGTGATGTCATTATCCATAATAATAACCACGATATTTGATTTGGAGATAACAGCATCGAGAAGCGGAGTCATACCCGAATGACCGAATGTCGAATCTCCAATAGCTGCGATAGATGGAAACAATCCGGCATCTGCTGCCCCAACAGCCATAGAAACCGAAGCTCCCATATCGACACAAGTATCGATGGCATGATAAGGAGGAAGAAATCCGAGTGTATAACATCCGATATCTGAAAAAACATGTCCTTTGCCGTATTCTTTCATTGCTTCATTCAGAGCCTTGTAAGTATCGATATGAGGACAACCTGTGCATAATGCAGGCGGTCGTTTGGCTACGAGTTCCGGGATTTTCCTTCCGGGAAGTTCCGGTAATCCTAATGCATTCCTGACTTTTGCCGGGTTTAATTCTCCGTCCCGCTGCATAGTTCCATCCAATCTGCCGTGAACTTTTAGATTGTTTGCAGGAAAACCCTTCAGCATTTCCTCGACCAAAGGCATTCCTTCTTCCAATATTAGAATTTCATCGCATTCGTGAGTAATTTTTCCCACCATTTTTTCCGGAAGCGGATAATGGCTGATCTTCAGAACAGGATAAGGACATTCTTCATTAACAAAATTTTCCATCAAATAATTAAAAGCCAGACCGCAGGCAATTATTCCCAGACTTTTATCTTTCCCTGCAAAATATTTATTATACGGAGATTTTTCCGCTTCTTTTTCGAGTTCATTTTGAATGGAGAGAAGGTGTTTATAATTTACCCTGGCAAAAGCAGGTAAGAGCATAAACTGGTTGGGATTCTCCGGTAAGTGCTGTTCATTCTCCGCAAGAACATCTTTTCTCTGAATCCCGGATCGGGAATGAGCGAGCCTGGTTGTTATTCTCATCAAAACAGGAAGATGATATTTTTCCGAAATTTCAAAAGCAAGATACGGCATATCATACGCTTCCTGCTGATCCGAAGGTTCGAGTACCGGCATCATGGCAAATTTCCCGTAAAACCTGGAATCCTGTTCATTCTGAGATGAATGCATGGACGGGTCATCCGCAACTGCGACAATAATTCCTCCGTTTGCTCCGGTCAATGCAGAATTCATATATGCATCGGCTGCTACATTCAAGCCGACATGCTTCATAGTTACGATCGCTCTTTTGCCGGCATAAGACATGCCGAGGGCTTCTTCCATTGCTGTTTTTTCATTTGCCGACCAGGTGCGGTGAACATTTCGTGCGCTGGCTTCCGGATTTCGCTGGATATATTCGATTATTTCCGTGGATGGAGTTCCGGGATATCCATAAGCTCCGGACAATCCTGCATCCAGAGCACCTTGCCCGATCGCTTCATCGCCGAGGAGAAGTAATTTCTTCATTGTTTGCTCCTTATTTTTATTATTTAAGGGTTCTGCATAATTCAATTTCTAACTCACCCTCGGTCCCTCTCTCCAAAGAGAGGGATGACTTATGTTTCCCCTTCTCTTTGCAAGAGAAGGGATTAGGGGTTGAGTTAAGTAATTGGAATTTCAGATATTTTAACATAATTCTCAAAAATACCCAATTATGCAGAACTCTTTTATTATTTGAATTTCAAGGTTCTAAAACCTTCAAGATTTGACAGACCTTGAAGGTTTTAAATTATTTTACATTTATTCTATATCGATCTTTATCCAACCTTTCTTTGGCAAAATCGAAATATTCTTTCACGATTTCAAACCCGATGAATTTCCTTTTTAGCATTTTGGAAACAACTGCTGTTTGTCCTGATCCCAAAAAAGGATCGAGAATTATATCATCCTCTTCGCTGGAATATAAGAGTATTTTTTTGATGATCTCCGCAGGTAATTTGGTCGGTGTTTTTGCATCTCCGTTCCAATATTCACGATTGATGACCCAGACATCTTCTTTATCCCGGTAATGCAGACTCCTTCCGTTCTTATCTTTTTGTCCTTTATCAAACCTGGTATAAGGAAAGAATTTCCTGTTCTTATCATTTTTGCATACATAAAGACAATGATAATGCGAAGTTACAAATTTTCTCCGGGTAACGACACCGAACTGGTATTTCCAGATAATATGATTGATGGTAATAAAACCGAGTTCATCGAGAGCATTTAAAATATCCTTGAGATTTGTCCAACCTGAAAAAACATACATACATCCATTGTCCTTTAAAACTCTATAAGACTGCTTCATCCAATTTAATGTAAAATTATAATATCGATCACGGCTGATTTCGTTGTAACCGGTTATGACTCTCGAAGATTTTCTGTTATAATTACTGCGTACAGCTTTAAAATCGATGGCAAAAGGAGGATCGGTAACGATCAGGTCGATAGAATTGCCGGATATGAATTTCATTCCTTTTATACAATCTATATTATAAATACAATTAAGCCGGATATCGCTCATTCAAACCCCTTATAATATTCAAAAAAAAATGCATATTGTTTTCTTACAAGCTTTTTATTTGACACCTACTAACTTATTTCAAAACTTGCTTTTGCTGAAATCTTGTGATTTTATGCCTCTTGATCCTGTGTGTTCAAGAACAAAGGAAAAATGTGATCTTAGGTTTTTATAAAACTTGAAATCCGGAGATAAAGGATGTTTTTTTATGAATTCAAATTTTAACTTTATTGAGAAATTTGAACGATTTTCTATCTGGAATAAGTTATTCAATAGAGGAGATAAAATACTCGTAGGTTTTTCCGGAGGTTCTGATTCGACAGCACTGCTCCATGTTCTCTGGCATTTGAGGTCGAAATATAAACTAACCATTTTAGCTGCGCATATTAATTATAACCTGAGAGGTAATGATTCGCTTGCAGATGAAGAATTCGTTAAGGATTTCTGTTTCCAAAGAAATATTTCCGTTGTTGTTAAAAACGCAAAAATAAAGAAGAAAAAAAGCCTGGAATTGCAGGCAAGAAATATCAGGTTCAAGCAATTCAGCAACCTGGCAAAACTTTACAAATTAAATAAAATAGCACTCGGTCATAACAAAAATGATCAAGCGGAAACAGTTATGTTCAGGCTTTTGCGAGGTTCGGGTTATACCGGTTTGAAAGGAATTGTTCCGATAAAAGAAAAACTTATTCATCCATTACTTCCTTTCACTAAAGATGAGATCAAACAATATTTAGAAAATGAAAAAATAGAGTGGAGGGAAGATCGATCCAACAAAAATAATACTTTCAGCAGGAACAAGATCCGCAATGAATTGATTCCCTGGCTCTCGGAAAATATGAATCCAAAAGTAACGGACAAACTCTATCAGACAGCAATGATCTTTAATGAAACAGACGAAATCCTCAGAGACAGGGCAAAAAGAAAACTGCACAAAGCCTTGATCAAACACTCCAAAGATGAATATAAACTATCCTTGAAAGAGATAAAAAATACTCGACCGATCATCAGATATTATTTATACAGAGAAATTTATCAACAATTAAGTAATTCCGAAAATGATTTCTTTCAGAATAATTTTCTTGAAATTGAAAAAATAATCGATGCCAAAGGTAGCAAAAAGATCAAATTACCGTATAAAATAGATGTTCTCAAGGAATATTACGAACTTACTTTTTATAATACATCCGGGAGGAAAAAAATAGATATCAAAAATAAAAAGGAAATTTCCTCGTTACGCAACCGGATGACCTTTGAAGACTTTCGCATCATTATGAAAAAACTGAAAAAATTACCGCATAAACGCTATCTTTTCGAAGATAAAAACACGGTTTATCTCGATTATGATAAGACTTCATTCCCGTTATTTATCCGTCATCGCTCGCCGGGTGATAAGTTCTTTCCTCTGGGAATGGAACATCCAAAAAAGATCAAAGATTTTTTCATTGACGAAAAAATACCTAAATTCGACAGGGATAAAATATTGATTTTCTGTGATCGGGAAAAGATCATCTGGGTTGCTGGTTTGAGAATCGATAACCGGGTTGCTCTCTCAGAAAAAACAGGAAATATATTAATGATCAGGATCGAAAAAATGTCTTTGCAGAAAGCAAGACGCGCCGAAAGAATAAAAGATGAATAAGGAAATCCAATAAAATTATGAAAAAAGACCTTCAAAAAATTTTATTCGATGAAGAAACTCTTCATCATAAAATAAAAGAACTCGGGAAAAAAATTACCCGCGATTATTCCAGGAAAAATCCTGTCATGATCTGCATTCTCAGAGGTGCGGTTATCTTTCTTTCCGATTTGATCAAAAATATCGAAGAACCGGTCGAGATCGATTTCCTTTCCTTATCGAGTTACGGAGACAGCACGCGTTCATCCGGGATCGTCAGGATCAGGAAAGATATCGACACAAATATCCAAAACCGGCATGTGATCGTTGTCGAAGACATTGTGGATAGCGGTCTGACCTTGCAGTATATTCATGATTATTTGATGAAGCACAAACCTGTTTCCGTCAAAACCTGCGTTCTTCTCGATAAACCCGGAGCACATGAGATCGAGATAAAATTAGATTATGTCGGTTTTGAAGTCGGAAATGAATTTGTAGTTGGATACGGATTGGATTATGCTGAAAAATATCGCAATTTACCATATATTGGAATTTTAAAGAAGGAGAAATATTCATAATGCAGGAACCTCCTAAATTTGAACCACCTAAATTTAATAAAGACGATAAAAATAAGAAAAAACCGAATTTCCCGAAAATGAAAAAATCGCAAACAATCACCTTCTGGATCGTTGTTCTTTTGATGATCATTGTTTTTTTCCAGTTTTCCAAAATGAATACTCAAAAATACCAGGTGATCGCTTATTCTGATTTTGAAGTAATGTATAAAAACAAGGAAGTTATTCAGGCAGATATAAACGGAAAAGATGTTGTTTTCTCGGGAACTGACGGCACAAAATTTGCTACTTATTTACCGTTCGAACCTGATTCTGATTTTACGAAAGAACTGACTGCCCTGGGACTTAGCGTCAAATCTACGAAACCTTCCAAACTTTTTTCCATCCTGATCTCCTGGTTGCCGCTGTTGATCTTTTTCGGATTCTGGTTTTTTATGATGCGCGGATTTCGCGGAGGAGCAGGAGCAGCTTTTAGTTTTGGAAAAAGCAGAGCCAGATTATTCGCTCAGGGAAAAACTCAGGTAACCTTCCAGGATGTAGCCGGAGTCGATGAAGCCAAGGAAGAATTGGAAGAGATCATCGAATTCCTGAAAGCACCGGATAAATTCCAGAAATTAGGAGGAAGGATCCCACGAGGAGTATTGCTTCTCGGAAGACCCGGAACAGGTAAAACTTTACTGGCAAAAGCAGTTGCCGGAGAAGCAAAAGTTCCGTTCTATAGTATCAGCGGATCTGATTTTGTGGAGATGTTCGTTGGTGTCGGAGCTTCCCGTGTCAGGGATATGTTCCTCGAAGCCAAGAAAAACGCTCCCTGTATCGCTTTTATCGATGAGATCGATGCTGTCGGTCGTCATCGCGGCACCGGTCTGGGCGGTGGTCATGACGAACGCGAGCAAACCTTGAACCAGCTCCTGGTAGAAATGGATGGTTTCGACCTGAATGATTCGGTCATTATCATCGCCGCAACCAACAGACCCGATGTTCTCGATCCGGCTTTGCTTCGACCCGGCAGATTCGACCGGCAGGTTATTGTAGATCTTCCTGATATTAAAGGAAGAGAAGCGATCCTGAAAGTTCACAGCAAGAAACTTCCAATCGGCAAAGAAGTAACTTTGAGTATCATTGCTCGAGGAACTCCCGGTTTCAGCGGAGCAGACCTGGCGAATCTGATCAATGAAGCAGCTCTTCTGGCAGCACGCAAAAATAAGAAAAAGATCGCCATGGAAGATTTTGAAGAAGCAAAGGATAAAGTAACTCTCGGGAAAGCAAGAAAGAGCAGAGTCATCACAGAGGACGATAAAAAGATCACTGCCTATCATGAAGTCGGTCATGTTCTCTGCTCGATTTTCCAGGAAAAAACAGAACCGATCCATAAAGTAACGATCATTCCGAGAGGTTTTACAGGTGGAGCAACCCACTTCCTGCAAACCGATAAATCGAGATACACAAAAGGATATCTGGAAGAATCGATAGTCGGACTGATGGGAGGTCGATGCGCTGAAGAAATCGTTTTCAATGAGATCTCGACTGGCGCCTCGAATGACATTCAAAGATCGACCGATCTGGCTAAACAGATGGTCTGCAATTGGGGAATGAGCGACAAAGTCGGACCGATGACCATCGGTAAAGAGGATTCTCAAATCTTTTTAGGAAAAGAATTCACCAGGCAGGAACAGATCAGCGAAGAGACTGCCAAATTGATCGATAGTGAAGTTAGGAACCTGATCACGACTGCTCATAAGATTTCTTTAAAAATCCTTAATGAGAAGAGGATCCTGCTCGATAAATTATCTGAAGAATTACTGGAAAAAGAAACTCTGAATTCGGATGAGATCTACTCCATTATCCTGGAAAATATCGATCCGAAAGATAAAAAACTGGTGCAGGAAAAATATGAAAAAGCCAAAGAAATGAAAATCGATATGACTCCGATGGAAGCGAAAGAAATCGAACCGGATAAAGAAAAACAGGATGGATCGGAAAAAAAAGAAAGTGAACAAAAAATCGATTTGAAAAAGAAAAATCCTTCCGAACCGAATAAACCTGAAAAGTGAGTTATATAAATTCCGTAATCCCATCGTCCCGATGGGAATAGAACTAAAATTGTTACAAGAGCAATCATACTTATGAAAAAAAATCCATCAAAACTTGATGGTTTAGTAAAAGTTGGACACGGTCTTAATGTCAAAAAATAAGAACAAACATGAATGTTTGTTTTACACCAAAAAAACCAGGATAAAAATATGCAGGGAACAACAATAATCGGAATAAGAATTGGAAAGAAGGTGGCGATCGGAGGAGATGGGCAGGTAACGCTTGGAAACACGATCATAAAAGCGTCTGCTCAAAAGATAAGAACTTTGTTTGAAGGGAAAGTAATAGCCGGTTTTGCCGGAGCAACTGCCGATGCCTTTACTCTTTTTGAAAAATTTGAAGGAAAATTGAAAACATTTAAAGGAAATTTGAAACGAGCCGCTGTCGAACTGGCAAAAGACTGGCGGTCGGATAAAATTTTACGCAGACTGGAAGCGATGATCATTGTTGCGGATAAAAATTCTTTACTTGTTATTTCCGGTACCGGCGATGTACTCGAACCGGACGATGATGTAACTGCTATCGGTTCCGGAGGAAGTTATGCTCTCGCAGCTGCTCGAGCTTTGAAGTATCATACAAAACTATCAGCAAAAGAAATTGTAGAAAAATCATTGCATATCGCTTCCGAAATTTGCATTTATACGAATAAAAATATTTCGATCGAGGAATTATAAATGAAGAATCTAACACCTCAAAAAATCGTTCAGGAACTTGATAAATACATTATTGGTCAGGATAAAGCAAAGAAAGCCGTCGCAATTGCTCTACGGAACAGATGGAGAAGACAGCAGGTTAAAGGCGAACTGCAAGAAGAAATAATGCCGAATAATATTATTTTGATTGGACCCACAGGAGTTGGAAAAACAGAAATTGCCCGCAGATTATCCAAACTGGCAAATGCACCATTCGTTAAAGTCGAAGCGTCAAAGTTCACAGAAGTAGGTTATGTCGGACGCGATGTGGAATCTATGGTGCGGGAATTGATGAATGTAGCGATCAATGAAGTTCGTATCGAGATGACCAAAGAAGTTCAGGAAAAAGCGGAATCTAAAGCACGAGACAGGATGATCGATATTTTATATCCACGACCTCCGGTCAATCCCAAGGAAGCGGAAATCGAAATCAAAAAAAAGGATGAAAGATATAAACGGATCAGGCAGAAAATGGAACGGCTGCTCGATACCGGAGAATTGGATAATCGCGAAGTTGAAGTTTCACAAGATATGCCTAATGCTCCACATATCGAAGTCTTTTCCAATACGGGAATGGAAAATATCGATTTCCAGTTCGGGGAAATGATCAGCGGGTTTCTTCCTTTTAAAAAAGATAAGAAAAAGAGAAAAATGAAAGTTCCTCATGCTCTCAAACATTTGATAGAAGAAGAATCGAGCAGGTTGGTCAGCAAAGAAAAAGTTACTGCTGAAGCAAAACGGAGAGTTGAGAACGACGGCATTTTGTTTATCGATGAGATAGATAAGATCGCAGGTTCGGATCATCGTTTCGGAGCAGATGTTTCCCGCTCGGGAGTGCAGAGAGATCTGCTGCCGATCGTCGAAGGATCAAATGTTCCGACCAAATACGGGATAATCGATACTTCACACATTCTATTCGTCGCAGCCGGAGCTTTCACGGTTGCCAAACCATCGGACCTGATCCCGGAATTGCAGGGAAGATTTCCCATCCGTGAAGAACTATCCAGTCTTTCTAAAGATGATCTGAAGAAAATTCTGATCTATCCGAAAAATTCTTTAATCAAACAATATAATGCCCTTTTCAATTCGGAAGATGTAAAACTGGTTTACAATGATGATGCTGCGGAAGAGATCGCTAATTTTGCCGCTCTTGCCAACGAGAAAATGGAAGATATCGGCGCGCGGAGATTACACACAGTAATGAATGCACTCCTCGAAGAACAACTTTTCGATATGCCGGAAAAGAAAAAGAAAAAACTGACGATCACGAAATCTTTTGTCGCCAAAAAACTTGGTAAGATAATTAAAGATGAGGATTTGAGCAGGTATATTTTGTAACTTTATAATTCAAAAATGTTTGATAAAAAAGAATTCTATGCGATAAAATCTTATAAAAATAAACTCTTTGATGCAAATATTGAGTTATTGCCATCAGTTACAGAATTATTCGAATTGGAATTAGCATATCTTGAATATAACAGTCTAAATTCCCACAATTTATTAGACAGGTCTGCATACTTTCAATCATTAAATAATGAATTTTCAAGACATTATTTGATGTATAAAACATCTTCTGAAGTATTATCAAATGACAGATCATCATTAACAAAAAACTACTTTAACAATGGAAAATTTTCAACAGGATATGCAACTCACGGATTGTTTCCTTATCGTGGAAAATTTCACCCTCAGTTGATTAAAGCATTAATAAATATCATTGGAATAAAAGAAAACGAAACAATTCTGGATCCAATGTGTGGAAGCGGAACTACAAATATAGAAGCATCTTTAATGGGAATAGACTCTTATGCTCTTGATTTGAGTCCATTCTGCCAATTTATGACGAAAGTGAAATATAATAGTCTAACGATCGATCATAAACTTCTTGAAGAAATTGCAGATAAATATGAAGATTTTTTCTATTTCTTTTCTTCAAATAATATCAAAGAAAAATTACTGAAAATCAAAGATCCTGAAAAATCAAAAATTTACGAATTAGTTTTACTTGCTTTTTTAGATGCACTTGGATATTCAAAAAGAGTGAAAAAATCCAATCATTTTCAATTATTTGAAAAAGTTCTAAAAAGGTATATCGAAACAGTAATAGATTTCAAATTAAATTGTTCAAAATATATTAAGAAGTTTGGAAAAGTTGAGATTCTGACAAATTCTACTGCAACAAAAATACCTTTAGAAAATAAATCTGTTGACGGAGTTATCACATCACCACCTTACTCTTTTGCGATAGATTATGTAAAAAATGATGAAGATCAGTTAAATTATCTCGGTTATAATACAAATGAGCTTCGAAAAGGAATGATCGGTCTGTTCGGGAAAAATAAAGATGAACGATTGGAAAATTATTTCATTGATATGGATAAAGTTTGTTCAGAAGTTGCTAGAGTTCTACAACCCGATAAGTATTTTGTTATGATAATTGGTTCAAATACAAATCAAACTGGTGGAATTAGACTTGAACAAAAGATAATTGACTCCTGTAAGAACTACAACCTGAATCATGTAAAAAGCATTTTGAAACCAATTAAAGGAATGCGAAATACGATGAAGGAAGAATACATCCTATTTTTCAAAAAGGAGAGAAATTGAAATCCGTTGAAGAAAAATATTCCAAAGTAATTGAGAAGAATACTTTTTATTATTTCGATGACGAATTTGAAGATACTTATGAAAAACATATTTTCAGTGTAAAAGAAGCAATATTATATTTGAAAAATGAAGTAACAAATAACGGTTGTAAGAAAGAAATTTTTGTTAATTTTCTGCAGACAAAAAAGAAAATTGGATTGAAAGCACTTCTCGTAATAACTGGTTTTTCCAATGAAAGTCTGAAAAGATTAATTACTGTAATTAGAATTGTAAATGATAATGAAATCAATAAATTAGTATTCAGAGAAAACTGGGATGATTGTTCAGAACAAAAAGAAGTGTCTGAATGGAGTTCAGATAAAATTGCAAAATTAGTATCAGAAAATTTAAATTTTAGACAAGGTTGACGAACTCGTAAAAAATATGCTATATAAGTGTTCAGAAATAAAGAGATTTA
>CAZFPK010000083.1:0-11428 GCA_964521025.1 uncultured Candidatus Cloacimonadota bacterium
CACTCGAAGAGTGGCTTTTTTTCTATGCTTGTCATAGAAAAAAAATAGAAACTTATTATCCCGAATTTCAATCCTTTCGGGATTTTTGAAGAATCAGAAAAATTCAGGGAGAGTTTTGAATATTCAATTACCAACAAGAAATGTCCAATAACCAGCAGGAAATATCCAATAATAAAGGGAAGGACGAATATCAAAAAACTCCGCAGGTGTAAGTAAACTCCAAAGGAGTTTAATGCTAATAGTCGGAGGTGTGAACCTCGGGGATAAAAGAAAACAATGGAAACAACTCCGCAGGAGTTGAATATTAATAACCTCATTTTCGTCTTGACAAATATCCCGAATTTCAAAAAAAAGTCCCATCGAATTTGGATATATTAATTTCAATACACCTGTATTGGAATGAATTTTCAGATAATTTTTTGTAACTGATTCCGATGCTTTGCGTTGGTATGAATAATTAGAAAAGAGTTTCGCATAATTGGGTATTTTTGAGAATAATAAAAAAAAGCCAGAAATTCCAATAATTCAATTCAATTTAATCCCTAACCGTCTTCGCTGGACTAAAGACCAAAACCTCTTGCAAAGAGAAGGGGAAATAGAAGTCATCCCTCTCTTTGGAGAGAGGGAGCGAGGATGAGTTAGAAATTGGATTTTGCAGAATCCATATTAATAAATAAGAAAAGGAGAAAACAATATGATTCAACTTCAAAATCTTGTGAAAGATTACGGCAGTTTACGAGCAGTAGATCATATTAATTTCGAGATAAACGAAGGAGAAATTCTCGGTTTTTTAGGTCCGAACGGAGCGGGTAAGACAACGACCCTGAAGATGATCACCTGTTTCTTCGAGCCGACGGAAGGTAATATTTCCGTGGAGAATTTCAATGTCCTGGAAGATTCGCAGGAGATCAGGAAAATGCTCGGATATCTTCCCGAACATAATCCTCTTTATCTTGAAATGACGGTTTACGATTACCTGAAATTTGTCGCTGAAGTCAGGGAAATATCCGACTTCAAAACACGGCTCAAAGAAGTCATCAACAAATGCGGTCTGCACGGTATTGTCGGAAAGCCGATCAATACGCTTTCCAAAGGTTATAAGCAAAGGGTAGGTATTGCTCAAGCGATAATTCACGACCCGAAGATCCTTATCCTCGACGAGCCGACAGTCGGTCTCGATCCGAACCAGATCGCCGTGATCAGGGAACTGATCAAAGCACTCGGTAAGGAAAAAACACTCATCATTTCCAGTCATATCCTGCAAGAAGTGCAGGCAGTCTGCGACCGCATCGTGATCATCAATAAAGGAAAGATCGTGGCAGACGGTTCTACGGATGAACTGAAATCCAATTTCCAGAACAAGACCAAACTCAACCTGGAACTGATCGCCAAAGAGGAGGAAATTTCATCCTTAAGCGAAAATATCGCAAATATCAGTTTACTTTCAGTAACTCCCAAAGCGAACGATGTTATTCAGGCTGCTATCGAATTCGATTCTAATGAAGATAAAAGAGCCGAGATCTTCCGGCACATCAAATCAAAAGACTGGACTTTATTGGAAATGCATCGTGATCATGTCAGCCTGGAAGCAGTATTCAGGAATTTGACCATCGAAGAAGGAGGAGAATAATGAACTATACTTCCATCATTGCAAAAAAAGAAATGAAGAATTATTTCAGTTCCGCAGCCGCTTATATTGTGCTGGTTATTTTCCTGATTATTTCCGGCTGGTTTTTTGCCAGTCCGCTCTTTCTCAATAACCTGGCGGAAATGAGATCACTTTTCGGTATTGTCCCCATCATTTATATTTTCTTCATTCCTGCGATCACCATGGGATTATTGGCAAGGGAAAAAAATAACGGCACTCTCGAACTTCTGACAACATTCCCGGTCAAAGATGGGGAAATAATCATGGGTAAATTCCGGGCTTCCGTAAAGGTGATAATTATTGGATTAGCATTTACTTTGATCCATTTTTTCACGATCTTAATCCTTGGAAAAAATATCGATTTCGGAGCGATCTTCTGTGGTTATCTCGGATTGATCCTGTTAGGAGCGGTTTACAGTTCCATCGGGATCTTTGCTTCCAGTCTGACCAATAATTACATCGTTGCTTTTATCATCAGCTTTTTCATTATCTTTTTCCTGTTCATCCTCGAGTATTCATTGTTCTTCATTCCGAGTTACCTGGTTGGATTTTTCCAGTATATCAGCATTGGATACCATTTTTCCAATTTCATTAAAGGAGTGATCGACACGCGTGATCTGGTTTATTTCATCAGTTTGATCGTTCTCTTTTTGAAACTGGCGACTATTATGCTGAATTCCAGGAAATGGAGATAGGAGGAAATCATGAGAAAAAATAGAACATTATGGATAAACCTGTTAATATTTGTCGCGATCATAGTTTTTGTTAATCTTATCTCGATCCCTATTTTTACGAGATTAGACCTTTCCAAAGGTAAGATATATTCTCTTTCAAAAGCGAGTAAAAATGCCGCTAAAAGTCTGGAAGACAGGTTGATCGTGAAAGCATATTTTTCCAAGAATCTACCCGGAGAATTTGCCGATGCGCGCCGTTTCACGCAAGACCTTTTGTCGGAATATCAAGCATATTCACGAGGAAAACTCCGTTTTGAATTCATCGATCCCACAGATGAGGAAACTTTGAAGGAAGAAGCCCGGAAGAATAACATAACTCCCGCAACTATGCGTGTTAATGAAAATGACCAACTCGTGATCCGGGAAGTTTATCTCGGTCTGGCATTTTTATATCAGGATAAAACAGAAGCGATCCCTTTGATCCAGAACACCCAGGGACTCGAATATGACATAACGAGCACGATCAAAAAAATTACTGCGATTGGATTGAAGAAAGTCGCCATCTTTTCGATCGAGGAAGAAATTCCTCCGCAATACCCGGGAATGCCTCCGCAAAACGATAATTTCCAGAAGATCAGGCAAATGATCTCCGAAAGTTATGAAGTCATCAAAACAGACCTCTCCTCGGAAATCGAAAGTTCGGTCGATGTTCTTGTTTTCACGGGAATTAAGGATTCTCTTTCCGGATCGCAACTTTATAACCTTGATCAATTTTTGATGTTAGGCGGGAATATCCTCTTTTTCCAGGATCGAGTAGCAGCAGACCTGCAGACTCAAAAAGCAGAACCGATCATTTCCAATCTGTTCGCTCTTTTCCGAAATTATGGAATTAACATCAAAACGAACCTGGTTGCTGATGCTGATTGTGGTCATGTTTCCGTGCAGAGGCAGCAGGGATTCTTCAAAATAAATACTCCCATCAAATACCCGTTTTTCCCGGTCATTCATAATGTGAATAAAGAAAACCTGATCGTGAAGAACCTCGACCAGATGCAGTTGATCTTTGCTTCCGAGATCGATACAACGAGAATGAATGAAGGAGTTTCTTTTGAACCGCTGCTCTTTACTTCCAAGAATTCCGGTGAAATCGCCGGTCCTCGTCTCGATATTTCCGTGATGCAGTATATGAATCAGAATTTGAATAAAATGTTCATCGAGGAAGCGAAAACAGTTGCCGGTATTTATTCGGGAGTTTTCAAGAGTTATTTTGCTGATGATCCTGAATTCCCGGATGCTGCTCTGGAAAATTCCAATGGTAAGATACTTCTCGTAACGGATTCGGAATTCGTCGAAGATATCGGTGGAGCAGGTATCAAAGGAAATCTCGACTTTGTTTTGAATGCTGTCGATTATATGGCTTCCGATGCCAGTTTGATCGAGATCCGTTCCCGCGAAACAGAATATAAGCCGTTAAAGGAAATCAGCAATAGTGCTAAAAAGATCATCAAATGGTTGAATATTTTACTGCCTGCAATTCTTCTCATCTTGATTGGAATCATCCTATATCGCAGGGAATTAAGTAGAAGAAAAATGATTGGAGAGCTTTATGAATAAAAAAAATTTGATCCCGATTATTGTCCTGATCGTCCTAATCTTGATCTATGTTTTAACCAAAACCAGGAATTATACTGAAAAACGAATTCAATTTTTTGGTATCGACTCCGTAAAGATCGGTGCGATTGAGTTGATAACCGTGGATGATACACTCAAACTCGCTAAAACAAATGGTGAATGGTTGCTCGATCATCCGATCAAATATCCGCCCGTGCAGAGAAAAATCGAAGATATTTTCGGAAAAGTATTAACAGTCGAAACATCGAAAATACCGGTTTCCGAATCCGAATCTACTTTGGAAAAATACAACCTGACAGATAGTCTGGGAACAATCATCAGACTTTATGATTCTGGCAATAAACTTTTATCAGAATCGATTATCGGGAAGAGCGGGAATTACAATTTTTCTCATGCCCGGAAGAAAGATGAGAACAAAGTCTATCAACTGGTCAGCAATATTTCTTATATGATCAAACCGGATATTAAAGGCTGGAGAAATAAAACCATATTGGAATTGGAAGAACTGGAAATTTCTCAGATCAGTTTTGATTCCGAAGAATTTAATTACATGTTATCGGCAACGGATTCTTTATGGCAGTATAATGATTTTGTCAGCAGTTTTTCGATCAAAGCACCGAATGCTTCGATGAAGAGTATCAGCAGCGGATTGAAAAGAGTGAATATCTCCGATTTCATCGATCATGATTTTGAAAGTTATGCGGAAAAATTCAATGAACCGCTTGCGGAATTATCCATAACAACATTTACCGGAGATCAGATCAATCTTAAGTTTATCCAGGGAGAAGAAAATAAACTTGTTCTTCAGAAAAATGATGAAACCGAACATCTGTTCATTATTTATGAAAGCTGGTTGAATAAATTCAAGAAGTCCAAAGAGGATTTTGAGAAATAGATTTAACAGCGAACAATAACGAACAAAAAACAACAAAAAATAACTAGCAAATACAAATAGAATTAGTTGCTTGATCCCACGCTCCTGCGTGGGATTTTTTTACAAAATTATCAATTCATCATTCCCAATCCCCTGATTGGGAATGTCTGAACTCGCTATTTTTTTCCCCAGGAAAAGAAATCCACAAATTTATTTGTGGAAAAATATATGACCGGTGCTTTTAACCGTTTTAACTGTTTCAAAACCATTAAAATGGTTTGATGATTATGCATCCTAATTTTCCCGCGATCAAAATCATGGGTTTCCAAATGCCTTGAATATGCGCCTTTATAGAATTATAAATACTCAATTTCTCAGCCGTGTCTATCCGGTAAGAACAGCAGCTCAAATGATCCTCTCCAAATTCCCGCTCCCGACATCGACCAGATACATGTTTACGCTAGCTTCTTCCAGAAGTTCCTGAGCTAATTTATCTTCGTAAGTTTCCGCAATATAGATTGCTTTGATCTCCGCATTGATCAAAATCTTCGAACAGATCGAACAAGGTTGGTTCGTACAATAAAGAACTCCGTCTTTCACCGATGAACCGTTGATCGCCGCCTGAATTACAGCATTCTGTTCGGCATGAACTCCGCGGCAAAGTTCGTGTCTTTCACCGGAAGGAACTTTTTTCTGTTTTCTTAAACATCCGGTTTCCGCACAATGTCGAACATGTTTGGGAGCTCCGTTATAACCTGTGGAAATTATCTGGTTTTCGATAACGATCAAGGCTCCGACTTTTCTTCTTAAACAGGTCGATCTTTTGGAAGCAAGAAAAGCCATTTCCATAAAGTATTGATGCCAGTGTGGTCTGTCCTTCATTCTGTCTCCAGTTTTAATAATTATTAGTAAAATTGTAATTCTGAGTTCTCTTCCTGCTTTTCTCTCGAAGAATCTTCTTAAACTAAATCAGGAATAAACTAAAGCAGAAGATTCCTTGTTTGGTACGGTTGTAAGAATCCTCGGAATGACACTTATGATTTATTGTAAAAATTCATTGCTGTTGTTCTCTCATCAATTCTGCCTGCGATTTCCTCAAATAAAATGGTTCCAGGTTGGAAATAAACTCAAAATCGTAATCCGGTATTTTTTTCATCTGTAAAACCAGACCGATCAAATTTGATGCCAGAGCAAGATGCTGATGGGGAAGAGCCGGATAAAACTCTATCCCGGAATCGTTGATCAATTTTTTATATTTTTCAAATCCGTCACCAATGATCGTTACTTTTTCTTTTATTTTTTTTAAAAAATCAAGCGGTCTTGCATTTTGCGGGGAAATGATCTCATCCATTTCGGGAGAATAAAGAGCAGCATAAACTTCATCCATTTTTGCATCTAAAAAAGTCAGGATTGGATATTTATTTCCATATAGATTCGCGGCTAAAAGTTTTAAAGTATTTACCGGAATTAATGGGATTTTCCTTCCGAAACATATTCCTTTAGCAGTTGCCAGTCCGATCCTGATACCGGTAAAAGAACCCGGACCGTTTGCCAGGGTGACCAAATCGATTTCATCGATGGAGATCTTGCTTTGCTTAAGACCTTGATCGAGCATCGGCATTAATCTCTCGGAATGTGTGATTTTAATGTCGAGATAACCGATAAATGTGATATTACGACCTTTGCTGACAGCGATACTTCCTGAGGTTGATGAGGTATTTAAAGCCAGGATATTCAAGCTCGTCTCCCTAATTTCTTTTGCTCAATTTTTTTGATCACGGATTGAAGTCAAGCAAAGAATTATGAGAATTTTAAAACAAATACTTGCCATCAGAACGGGACTTGTTCGATTGGTTTGTAACACGAAACTCTGTTTCGTTATCAGTATGATTCTCCGAATCATAAAAGTCGAGGATTAAATATATTCAGCAAATAGTGTCCAGGCTTTTTCACGGATTGCTTGTGTTGCAATTTAGAGATAGCATTTACTCAATTTTCGAAGTAAAATATAAAACCGTTAAAACGTTTATGTTATTATATTCTGTAATTTCGTACACCCTGATAAATCAGGGGATTACTCTGAAAAAAAAATAAATTGAAATGAAATTTAATCAGTATAACACCACAATTCATTGTGGTGATACGAAAATCATAAAGATTGTCCCTAACCATTTTAATGGTTTTTATGAAATTGCTGCATTCAAATTATTCGAAAATTGTAAATCCCATAACTTTTTTGTGCATAATAAATTAAATAAGAATTAATGATTATTAATGATTTGTTTTTCCATAATTAATGCTGTTTTTCCAACAGCGAAATTTGAGTTATAAATGAACAAAGATACACAAAGTAAAATCGAATTTTTCTTTTTTAGATTATTTTTACATATTTTCAGAGTTTTTCCATTTTCTCTTGTCCTTAAAATCCTGAGTTATGTGTTCATTCTGGGAGGATATTTTATCGGGATCAGGAAAAAAGTAGCCAAAACGCAAATGAAGATGGTCTTCCCCGAAAAACCATCAAAAGAGATCAATAAGACCTTATTCAGGATGTATTATGATATGGGAAGAGTTGCTGCGGAAACATATTTCGGTGATTCCAAAAAACTTTTTCAACAAGCGGAAATTAAGGGTTGGGAAAACCTGGAAAAAGCAGTAGAAATGGGAAAAGGAGTGATCCTGGTAACGGGACATATTGGAAACTGGGAATTAGCAGGAAGATATATCGCTTCAAAATTCAAATTATCAGTTATCTTTAAAAAACAGAGAAATCGTTATTTTGATGAATATACAAATAAGATCAGAGAAGCTGAAAATGTAGTTCTCATCGATAAAAAAAATGCATTTAAGTCGGTTTTAAAAATGATTAAGGAAAATTATGTCGTTACTATTTTGATCGATCAAAATGCCGGGAGAGATGGAATCTTAACTGATTTTCTCGGTCATAAAGCATCGACATTTATCGGAGCTGCAAAAATCGCGATCAAAGTCGGCTGCCCGATCGTACCTGCTTTTGGGATCAGGAAGGAAGACGGAACAAATTCCTTTTTTGTCGAAAAAATGATCTCACCGGATAATTTCAACAATGATGACAGATCGATCAAAGAATTGACCGAAATCATTTCCAAAAAATTGGAAGCATATATTTTGAAATATCCATCACAATGGTTCTGGGTGCACAAACGGTGGAAAGGAAAAGATAAAGCAAAAAGAATATAACTACGAAATATACATTTATCTGAAAATAGAATGGTTATCATAAAATTTAATTATTTTATGAGCTTTTATCATTGTAGTAAATAACGAAAAAACTTTACAAGATAACAGTCTCAATAAGCTTTGCCAATGGAGAATGATTTTATGAAAAGAGTATTCTTAATAATAATGTTTTCTTGTTTTACATTATTAAATGCTCTGAATTCGGTTCCTTCCGAAATCGGATCAGTTGACAATCCTGTGCGTGATTCCCTGGTTTATTATCATACTAATTCTGATGATTCGCAATGGTATGGAACCGATAGTTGGGCTGTTCGCTTCGGTTTTAATGATCTTTATGAGAATATCGATTCTCTCCAATACGAAGCAGAAGGTGCTTATATTTATATCCCAAATGAGATCGCCGATGATGAACTAACTGTCAATATCTATGATGATGAATACGGTCAACCGGATTTGGACACACTACAGCTTTCTCAAACAATATCTCCTGTTTCGGGTTGGAATCATATCATTTTTTGGGAATCTTTTGCAGACACAACGATCTGGCTGGTTATCGATTATCCAACCAATATTTCCGACCGTTTTATTTCAGGTTCCAATATCGACGGAACTCACAGTTATTATCTGGAAAATGATTATTATTATAATATGGCTGCAATTGGTTTTTATGCAGAATTTCTTTTCAGCCTGGAAGGCAGGTTTTTGTATGACGGGATCGACCTGGAATTAAAAAATCTCGAGCTTGTGATCGATGAAAATTATTACCCGGACGGTACTCTCGATTTTGATGCTTATCCGCAATTCACGGTCAGAAATAATTCTCAGCAGGATGTCGAAAATGCAGTTTTGAATCTCGATATAGATTATCCGTTATGGTCGATCGAAGATAATATCAGTATTCCTGCAATTCCGGCGGAACAGGAAATGTTTTTTGATTTTTACCTGGATGAAGATTATAAATACGACCTATTAAGAGAATATTCTCAATATTTTGTCAGTGCTGATGTCGAGCATGAAGATGACAGCTTGCTGGTCAATAATGAACAGAGTTTTTATTTCAATGTTTTTCCCCTGGAGGTGGAACCGGTTCTGATCGAGAACGCAGTTATGAACAATGAAATAACTTATGATATCTGGAGCGAACAGGAAAATATCATTGTTCCTGACAGCACGGAAATCGTTAATTTTTTCCCGGATATTTCCGATATTCCTTTTTATAATACAGATGCTGTTATGAGGTCTAATTTTTATGCTCTAACCGGCTATCCTGTTACGATCGTTAACGGTGAGGATAAGATTTACGGCTATTCAGAAACTTCATATTCGGATGATTTCTTTTCCTTTTACCAGGATATTCTTGATAACGGAAAAACATTTGTATCGGAAATTGAAACTTCTGCAACCGTCGATCCCGACGGCAATGTCCGGTTTAATTATGAACTGCAAAACGAAGATACATATATTTTCATTAATTATCTCAATGATCTGAAATTCTTTGCTGCTGTGGTTGAAGACAGTTTGGAGATCAGGCAGGATGTTTATGGTTCGGTATTACTCGATCTGGTTTATGAAGCAACGAACATATCTTTATCCTGGGCAGATACTTATGCTGATTCTATTTCTTTCAATAAATTTTCGGATATTGATTTGATCGGAGAAAATCTTGATAATTGCCGTCTTGTTTATTGGGTACAGAATACGGATACTCATCGTATCGATTTTTTGAATTCGATCCCGTTTACCGATTTTGAACTCGTGGGGATTTCCGAGGATGAGATCGATTTCTTTAATGATCGAATAACGATTTATCCAACACCGTTTCATCAAGGTCAGAATTTGAATCTTAATATTTTATCAGAAATGAATATCCGAAAAAACTCGGTTCAAATTTATAATATAAAAGGACAACTTGTTCGATCTTTGTCGCGGAATGAGGAAGGAAATGAACATCATTTAATCTGGGATGGTCGAGCTGACAATGCAAAATATGTTTCCAGCGGTATCTATTTGATGAAATTCCAAATTGAAATCCGGGGAATAAAAAAAGAATATTTCCGAAATTGTATTTTCCTTAAATAATAAAAAAAATCTGTTTAATCTCTCCGTCATTTGCCGGAAAGATGTAAAGTTATAAATAAAATTGAAGTCGATAATCGAGAAGAAAGATAAATAAACAGTGAAAATCAAAAACATTTTTAATAGAAAATTTATCGAATTGACCGGCAGTATTCACAATCACAGTGAATACTCTTATGATTCGAAAGCTCCACTCAAGAAGATCATCGATTCTGCGAAAAAGAATGATCTTGATTTTATCACGATCAACGATCATCTGACCTTTGATGCTAAAAAAGATGAACTTGTTCTTTCCGAAAAAGACCTGCAGATAATTGTCGGATTCGAGATCAATGATAAAGAAAAAAATAATCACTACCTGGTTTTCAATTCTAACGAGATATTATCAGCGCTGACAGCAGGAGAATATGTTGATTCTTACGCAAAACAAGGGGCAACCGGTTTTGTCGCTCATCCATTCGAAAAGCGAATTGGTTCTAAATTTCGCACTTTTCCCTGGACAGCAAAAAACAATAATAATTTTGACGGGATCGAGATCTGGAATTATCTCTCCGAATGGATCGGGAAAGTCATACCCAAATTGAATGGTTTGATTATGATCTTGTTTCCTTCTTTTTTTGTGATCAAGCCGTACAAAGTATCTCTTGATTATTGGGACGAACTTAATATTTCCGGGAAAAAAATCGCTGCCGTCGGCAGTATCGATGCTCATGAAGAAGAATATAAAATTCTCGGTATGAAGTTCAAATTCCTGACTCATAATGCGCTTTTCAAAACGATCAGGACAAATATTCTGCTACCTGAAAAAACCGAGATCAATGAGCAAAATATTCTAGCTGCTTTGGAAAACGGAAATTCTTATATCGTGAATTATAAAAGAGGAAATCCTTATAATTTTTATGCCGGAATTTCTAACGAAGAAGAAGAAAATGCGATTTTCGGGGAAGATATCAAATTCTGTAAAAATCTGAAATTCTATTATCATCTTCCTAAAATGGCAAGGACGAAATTGATCAGGAACGGGAAAAAAATCAAAGCAAAATTTGACAGCAAAGGTGCTTTTCCGATCAAAGAAAAAGGAAATTACAGGTTGGAAATTACTCGTTTCGGTCGCGGTTGGATCTATACGAATAATATTTATGTAATTTAAAATTGTATTTTCCTATTAATCTCCCTTCATAAGGGAGAATTAAAGAGGGTTTAAAAAAGTATTATTTTAAGATTTTGAAGTAAAAGAAGAACTCAATGAAATTTAATGATTTAGATTTTTCTAAATGGAAGGAAACCGATATTAATGTTGATTCT
>CAZFPK010000084.1:0-11127 GCA_964521025.1 uncultured Candidatus Cloacimonadota bacterium
CCCCGTCCGGCAACCGCCGGATAACAGCCACCCGCTCATTGTTGCAGAATTATATTCCTGATAAAGTCTCGACCTTGATGTGATTTCAATTCTCTTTCCCGTTTCATGGCTGATTTTTTATCAGGAAATTCCTCAACATAAACCAACTACCAGGGTCTATACTTGGGTGTCCAGCCCTTAGCGGACAACTCATTGTGTGAAATTAATCTTTGCTCAAGATCGGAGGTATAACCAACATAATTTTATCAAATTTACGGGAATATAAAACATAAACAGAATACATTACTCTCCAAATGAAAAAGCCCCTTTAAAGAGGCTTTCTTGAAACTCCTGAAGAGGGATTTGAACCCCCGACCTAGTGGTTAACAGCCACCCGCTCTACCGCTGAGCTATTCAGGATAAAATATCATTTATTATAAAAGATCACTGGATTTGAAACACCGTCCGGCAACCGCCGGATAACAGCCACCAGCTCTACAGCTGAGCTATTCAGGATCGAAACAAAATTCGGAAGACTTTTTAAAATGTCTGTTTTTATGTCAACCCAAAATTCATCGAATAAGAATTTCATCCAAAATTTACGAAATTTCAAATTTTTTATTATTTGTTTACCTGAAATGTTTTATCACCTTTTTCAAAGAAGTCGATGATCTGAGTTATAGCAGCAGCTCCGGCATTAATATTTGCCTCCGCAGTTTGAGCTCCCATCTTTTTTGGGGTGAAATAAACCCTGTCTCCAAATTTCTCGATCATTTTGTCTTTCTTTAAGGGAGCGATATCGGAAGCATATTTAAGATCGGTTCTCAGCTCGAAGACAAAGAGCATCCCATCTTCACAGATAACTTCTTTCCTCGCTGTATTAATGATCGTTGCTCCTTTTTTCATAATACTCAGCAGCTGCTTCCCTACAAATTTCTGAGTTTCCGGGATCGAGGGTAAATGAATTGAAACATAATCGCTGGTATTGTATAAATCCTCCACATTGTCGATAGGAATCACACCATCATTTTCCATTTTTGATTTCGGAATATAAGGATCGAAAGCAACAACTTCCATCCCGAAACCTTTGGCTATGCGAGCCACATTTTCTCCAACATTTCCATAAGCATGAATTCCGAGTCTTTTCCCTTTCAGCTCGGTTCCGGGTTTTCCATTGAACTGCCCTCTCGCCATATAAACCATCATTCCGAATGCAAGTTCAGCAACAGCATTAGAATTCTGGCCGGGAGTATTCATAACTACAATGTCCTTTTCCGTAGCAGCCTCGAGATCGACATTATCATAACCTGCTCCGGCTCTCACAACTATTTTCAAATTATCTGCATTTCCCAACACTTCCGAAGTAACTTTATCACTACGAATGATCAAAGCATCGACATCTTTTACTGCATTAACCAGATCACTTTGCTCCGCATATTTTTCCAGAAGGATCATCTCATAACCAGCATTTTCACAGATTTCAGAAATCTTCTCAACCGCTGCTTTGGCGAAAGGTTTTACAGTTGCAACTAAAATTTTTTTAGTCATTATTTCCTCCGTAAATTTTATGGTATGGAAAGAAAAATCCTTTTTTTTGGTCAAGTATTATCCTATAATATTTACGCAGAAATGCATTACCGGGACTTTCAATCATATTCTTTCATTTATTTTATTTTATGATCAAATCTTTATATTTTCGCTTTTCTCCTCTCAAACGGTTTCCCGATCAAACAAAATACTTGACGGGAAATAAAATCGTAAGTTTGTAGCAACCAGCTATAATGAGGAGTCAAGATGAAGAAAATTAGCATTTATAAAATTATTAGTATCGTTGCATTTTTATGCTTGGCATTTATCCTGATCTTACCCCAAAAATTCAATATCAATAAAAAACAGAAAGCAGAAGAATGCATCAGGAATATGAAGACAATTCATGATGCCATCGAACTGTTTATGCAGGAAAGAGAGATCGATTTCGTAGGAACTGCTCAAGATTTGATGAGAATGGGATATTTGAAGAAAACCTTTGAATGCCCGGAAAAAAGTGTCGGCGATAAATACTTTATGGAAGGTGATTTTGAATCCGGTGAGATAACTGTTACCTGCCAGAATATCGAAGAATTCCATGATCATGAACTGCCGGAATCGATCATCGAATAAAGTAAATTTTAGTTATCAAACCTTCAAGATTTCCTTGGAGGTTTTTTTATTATATGAAGAATATACTTTTTTTATTAGCTGTCATTCCGAAGAACCTTACAACGGCTTCTTATGAGGAATCTTAAACTCTGAAACTGTTTCCAACATAAAAGCAATAGATTCCTAATCATGTAAGAATTAATGAAAGAGTTCCCAGATTTAAAGAGAAAAGCAAGAAGAAAACTCAGAATGACAGGAATAACTTTAAAAAATTAAAATGAAATACAAAGAATTTTTAGATCATATCTTTCAACGCCATTCCGGAAATGTAAAACTCGGTCTGGAAAGAATGGAAAATATTTTAAATTCAATGGGAAATCCGAACAAGAAATTGCAGGGAATTCATATTGCCGGAACAAACGGTAAAGGATCGACTGCTGCGATCTGTGAGGCACTGTCCATTGAATCAGGTTTGAAAACCGGCATGAACACTTCTCCTCATTTGATCGATTATCGTGAAAGAATCAGACTCGACGGCAAGAACATCGGACTTAATAAATTGAGCGAAATTTATGGAAGGTGGGAAAAAATTTTCGAGGAAAACAAAGCATCTTTTTTTGAAATCACTACTGCCTTGGCTTTTTATCACTTTTTCCGGGAACAAGTCGAAAATGCTATTTTTGAAGTCGGACTCGGTGGCAGGTTGGACGGCACAAATCCTTTCAGATCGACGGTTTCCGTCATCACGACCATTTCTTATGATCATCGCAAAAGTCTGGGTGATTCATTAGAAAAAATTGCTTTTGAAAAAGCCGGGATCCTAAAAAAGAGAATCCCTTTGATCTTGGGAAAAATACCGGTACAAGCTGTTTGCATTATAAAAAAAAGAGCAGAAGAATTAGAAATACCGATCTTTGAATCGGGAAAAGATTTTCAGGTCACAAAGGTAAAAACTTCAACTACTGGAACAAATTTCGACTTTCTAAGTAATAATTTCTCTCTAAAAAATCTAAAATTAAATCTTATCGGTAAACATCAAGCGGAAAATGCAGGAATTGCTATTTTTACTTTTTTGACTTTCTTGAAAAAAACGGATCGAATTCTCAAAACAGGAAAAATCAGAAATGCTCTTAGCAAAATAAACTGGTCGGGCAGGATGCAGATCATCAAAAAAAAACCGGTCGTTCTGATCGATGGAGCTCACAACGAAGAAGGGATCGAGACTTTAACAGAAAATCTGAAGGATTTATTTCCCGCTAAGAAGATATATTTTGTGATGGCAATCTTGCGGGATAAAAACCTGGAAAAGATCATAGAAAATATTTGTTCGATAAGCTATAAAATATTTATTTCCAGAAACAGATCGACCCGAGCTGCAGAAATCGAGGAACAGGAAAAATTCGTACTCCAATATGGAATCGATTACGAGTTGATCGGCAGTGTTTTGGATGCGACAAAAATTGCCATCAAACAAGCAGCTGATGAAGATATTATCGTAATTTCCGGTTCCTTATACACAATTTCGGAAATATTGGAGAAACAGCATGAATTGGACTAAATTAACTGAAAATCGTTTGACAATTTCTGACAATAGAAATTCTTTGTAACAAGATAAGATGAATTAAAACGGTAGAGGAATAATGATAAAAAAAAACAGAAAAAATGAAAATATAAATCAACTGTTAACAAATATCCAGGAAAAAATGGAAAGAACCGAACATCGTCAAATGGTCAAAAAAAAGTACTCCAACATATTTTTCTTTATTACTTTATTAGTAATAGTAATTGCTATTTTATTTGCTGTTTTTTTCTTCATCCTTCCGAATACTTCAAATGGAAATGTTACTAAAATTACAATTGAAGAAATCGTAAATACTGAATTTGAAAATAAATTAATTACTCAGAATTGTATCGATCAATTGTTGGAAATTACTCCTGAAATTCACAAATATTGTTAAATCATTCTATAATTTCGATTATTCTGTTCAAATCATTTATTTCCATATTTTTTTCTTTTCCTGAAGGAAACTCGATTATAAGTTCAAAAGGTGCTCCCCGATCTCCCAGCCCGAAATGCTGAATTAACGAATGCTGGTTAGTGCTTCCTTTTCCGCCCTGGATTTCCCTGATCAGGTTTATTTTTTTATTTGAGAGTTTTAATTTTGTACCAATCCCGTCCGTATGATCTTTTGCTATTACTTTTATTTCCAGCCAATTACCCAAATTCAGTGTATCGTTTCTGAAAAGCTGGATCTTCCCGCCGGCTGCTAAAATATCAAGATCACCATCATTATCAAAGTCTGCAAAAGCAACTCCCCAACCGTTGAAATGGCGAACTCCTGCTAAATATGTCATTTCCCGAAATGTTCTGTTACCATTGTTCAGATAAAGAAACGACCTGCGTCCTTCATAAACGCAATTAATATAAAGATCGAGAAATCCGTCGTTATCAAGGTCTCCCCAGGCAGGTTCGGAATGTGTTTCCTCGAACCGAATTCCAGCTTTTCGACGAATATCTTTGAACCTCCATCCCTTGTTTTCATAGAGCATAGTTTTATTGGAAAAATCGATATAACGCGGATGAGCCAGGTTTGCCGTGATCAGGTCGAAATCTCCGTCATTATCGATATCTCCCCATTCCGAACCGATCGTGTGTCCCCACCAGTTATCAATCTCTATCCCGGCAACTCCAAGTCCGGGAGCCGCATTCTTGAAATTTCCGGAACCATCATTTTTCCAGAGGAAATTTTCTGTTAAACGATAATTGGATACAAAAATATCAAGATCCGCATCATTATCAAAATCTCCGAAATTAACTCCTCTTCCGGCGCGATTTTTTCGGTCGATCGGAATCAAACCGGATTCATCGGTCGTTTCCCGGAATTTACCATTTCCAATCCCTTTAAAGAATTGATCCGTTTCGTTGACATAATCTTTCTCATAATTCGCAAAATAAAGATCGAGCCATCCATCTTTATTTACATCTCCGATTCCTATACCTTCGGTTGAGATTTCATTGTTTTTCAGGGAATTTTCTCCAGCTACTTTTTTAAACATTCCTTCTGAATTCAGATAGACAGATTCCTGATCTTTGGTTAAAATATCGAGGTCTCCATCATTATCAAAATCTCCCCATAATCCTCCGTTTGCCTGCACTTTATCAGGAAAAACCAGGCTTGTAACTTCAAAGAAAAACCTTCCTTTTTCATTCGTGAAAAGTCTGCTTCCATTCAAAAGCATGTCCTGGAAACCATCATTATCAAAATCTCCCCAGGCAATTCGACCGGCAGAAACATCTTTCAAACCATAATCTTCAGTAACATCTGTAAATTCCACATCCTCATAATTTATACGATTTCTGATCGATTTCATGACTTCATTTTTAGAGGCTTCATCGAGATCCATGATCTTCCTGAAAAGTGAATCTGCTCGAGGAGTAAAGATATTTCGTGAATCCCCGGCAATGAGAGACTCGATTGCAGAATCTTCCGCATTTTCTGTCTCATTCAAACCTTCATAAGATCTTGCCAGAAAATAATAGCAGCGACCTAAAGTCGTCTCATCGTCGATCCCGAGCCGATTATTCTCGATGATCTTCAAAAGAATTTCCTTTGCTTCTGAAAATTCCTCGAATCCAATCAAAATCTCGGCAAGAACAGCTGCTGATTTTACTGATGCCGACCGTTTCTCCAAATCCCATTCCAGAAGTGGGTAATAATCGAGTTTAGAATAATCATAAGATAAAGACAATCCTTTACGAGCAAATTCCAGAGCCGGAATCGAATCTGTTTTGCACTTGAACAAATAATTCGCAGATTGAACAAAAGGCAAATAATCCCGGGGGAAACTTTCCCTGAAATCTGTTAGTGTGTTTTTCAGTATTTCTATCTCTTCCCGTTTATGCAGAGAAAAGAGCAGATACAAATACATAGTCCGACGCCAATTGGTTTTCGGGTATTTTAAAAGTAATTCGGAAATTATTTCAATTTTCAGTGAGTCATTTCGCCAGACCGGGTAAACTTTATTATAAAACTCGGTATTTGCCAGGTTATAGGTCTGTTCTGATGCGGGAAAATTTTCAATGATAGTTTTTTTTACTTTCTCCGCTTCCATACTATCCGCATGATTTTCCAGCAATAATAATCCCGCATAAGCAATATAAAGTTTTTCAGGATCGGTTGACGCTTGAGAAAATTCCAAAGCCCGCATTCTGATATCGTTTTTTACTTCCCCGGACCTGAGCGAATCATCCTGAACCTCTTCCAATATCACTTTCCAGTTCTCCAACATTTTTTCGGATTTGCCTTTTCTAAACGAACAGGAAAAGAAAAATAAGATCATGATAAAAATAATAATTTTTTTCAAATTTGAATCTCCTTTTGGGAAGTCTTTTCTTTTAAAATCATTTTTTTGTCAATTTTGCTGTCAGAACATAATCCTTTATTGACAAAAAAATATCGATCAAACTAATCGCCTTCGTCTAAAAAAATCCATGAGTATAAAAAGGATAATGAAATTAATAAAAATTGCAGTACTCATATTATCGATTCCGGTTGTGTTCGATTGTTCAAATAAAAAACCAGAAAATAAAAAAGAACAGATCCTTTTCAATGTTGAACAATCCCTTCTCGACAGCATTTATACGAATTCGGAACTGGAAATTACTTTCAGTCCACCCAAAAACTGGAACCCAATTTCAATAGAATTAATGGAATCTATCGCAGCAAATACGGAAATTTTGTCAGATTCGATCCGGATAAAATTACAGAAAGTTTTTATGAATAAGGACATCTCGGCATTTTGTTTTGTCTCAAAACTGGAGGGAAATTATCCAAATCCCAAATTAATAGAAAATTATATTCAGGTGATAAAAAAGAAGAATGCTGGAAAATCCATCAATAAAGCAAGTTTTGATCATCACAATTTCAAGATAGAACAATTAATGATATTTGATCGGGAAAATATAAACCTGAAATTGATCGTTCGATCTCAAGAACAGAAAAATTTCCTGCTCGATTATATTATTCCAATGAAATTTTATGAAGATAATTTAAGGGTGATCGAGTCTTCCATCGGCTCGTTATCACAAATAAATCGGTAGTGTCTCATAATTTATGAAAGATTATGAAAAGAGATTCAGAGTTATGAAAGACTATTCTTCATCTCATATCGAGGAAAAAGGACTTTCAATGGATTTTTTTAGGCATCTCCCAGAAACAGGTTTAAGACCAAAATTGAGGGGAGATTTCCAAATAGTCTTTAAAGAATTAGAATACAACAAGTTAACGGATAAACTTGTATGATTAATGTTACAGAACCAATAAATCAAGAAGGAGAGAAAAAATGAGAAAAATGATCATCGTTCTAATCCTGGTTTCGCTGTTGATCGTTACCGGCTGTTCGACTCATATTCATACAATCGGTAAAGGTCCGCAGAATTATGAAATTGTCGAAGCCCGGCAGTGGTATATCCTGTTTGGACTTGTTCCTTTGAATACTGTCGATACGAAAACAATGGCTGCCGGAGCCGAAGATTATGAGATCAAAACAGAAACCGGTCCGCTGGATATTCTAATGAATATTTTCACGAGTTATGTTACTATTAATTCGAGGACAGTTATCGTGACAAAGTAGGAAAAAATATCGGAGAACTCGACTTTTTACTCAAAGACTTCACAAATTTAACCGGATCGTTAGTTATACGACTTTATATCCTGCTTCCTTAACTGCTTTTTGGATATCTTCCGACTTAAAATCACCGGAAACCTTTGCATTTTTCTCATTCAAACTGACTTTTACATCTTTCACCCCGGCAACCAACTTGATCGCATCGGTTACATGTTTCACGCAATGATTGCAGGTCATACCTTCGATCTTGAAAATATTATTCGAAGCACTCACTTTTTCCTCCGTTTCAGCGGCTCGATATTTTAGTCTGGATACTATTTTCCTATACAAAGACATCAGCAGGATCACGGAAAATAAAATTAATAAGATATTTAAGATCAATGAATTTTCCTGGTGCTGATGTAAAAAGGAATAATCCTTTTCATTCCCGAAAACATCAAAAATAAAGTTCAAAGCATAACCACCGAGAATCGCAAAAATCGAAATTACGGAAAGATAAATAACAACGATTTTCTTTCCCATCGCATTACCGATCATCGCGATTGTTGCGGCATTAGTCGCGGGTCCGACAACCAGGAACACAAAAGCAGCTCCCGGGGAAATCCCTTTCAGGATCAGGGAAACTGCAATGGGGATGGATGCTGTCGCACAAACATAAAGCGGAATCCCGAAAGCGATCATGAGCATCATCCCGATAAAACCCTCTCCCCCGTACCTGGCAAAAAAGTTTTCCGGGATAACGAATGAAATAATACCAGCAAGAACAATCCCAAAAACAAGCTGCAGGGAAATGTCATCCAGGAATTCCAAATAGGCATATTTCATCCCGTAAGTCAGTTTCTCCAAAATTGAATGTGTATGAGGTGCGGTTATTTCACATGTGTCGCATTCGAAAACTGCAGCATCGATCTTTTGATCTTCTTTATCATCTTTGGTTAAGCCGTTCGTGATCATTCCCCCGCAGATGCCCATGACAAAAGCTGCGAGTGGTCGGAACACGGCAAAGACCGGTCCCATCATCCCGTAAGTTGCAATAATGCTGTCGATCCCGGTTTGCGGAGTCGAGATGAGAAAGGAAAGTGTTGCTCCCTTCGAGGCTCTCTGCTTCCGTAAATGCATGGCTGTCGGGATAACTCCGCAGGAACAGAGAGGAAGCGGAACTCCGAGAATAGATGCTTTGATCACTGAAAGAAAATCATCTTTCCCGAGATGCCTGATGATAAAATCTCTTTTGAAAAAGATATGGAGCAGTCCGGCAAAGGTCAACCCGATAAAAAGATACGGTGCGATCTTCAGGTATGTGATCCAAATATCATACAATAGATCTTTGATCATTATTTTTCCTTTCCAAATTCCCTGAACTTGCCGATAAGATAATTGTATTTTTATGATAAACAAAAAAATCGTGCAAGTATGATCTCACACGATTTTCGAAACAAGAAAGAATCACCTTCCGAAGCCTTCTTTCAATTATTCTTATGCCAGGGGATGCGGAAGGTTGGGCAAGATCAACATCTTGTTTTACGATCCTGGTTTCATCTTAAAAGGACGATCAAATTGTTGATAGAATTGAGATTAACTCCATCTGACGAAAGTTGACGAAAAACAGATATATTACATTTCATAAAGTAAAGATCAAATTAACAAATCTTCAAATCCCCAAATCATTTCCAGGCATAAGTTGTTAAATGATCAGGATATGATGTTTCGGTTTTAAAGCCAAGTTTTTGCAGTTTCTTTTTCATTTCAAAGCAGGTTTTCTCTCCATTAACCAGGTGGTAGGAAGCAATTGCTAATTTTATCTTATTATTTTCCAGGATTTTCCTGCATCCTTCGATTGCTTCCAGTTCCGCACCTTCGATATCCATTTTGATAAAATCGACCTTGGGGATATTTAATCTTTCCAATTCATCGTCTAATTTAACAACCGGGACTGAAATATTACCGTCCGGATTCAAAGCTGAAATGCCGGATTGCAGATTATCGAATTTGAGATCAGTATTTTCCTTCCAGAGACCTTTCTTGATAGGAATAACATTGGTAAGTGAGTTCAAATCTATATTCGAAAGCAGTCTTTGATAATTTTCTTCATCCGGTTCAAAGGAGATCACTTTACCATTCTTACCTGCCAGTTTGGAAGCAAAAAGGGTAAAAGATCCGTAATAAGCTCCGGCATCCACTACAATATCACCTTCCTCGATGGAAAATTTACGGAAATATCCTTTGTTGTAAAGTGCCAGTCAATATATGGATTTTCATTGAAATAGATATTGTGCTTTCCGAATCTGACAAGGAATTTCTTTTTCCGGTAATATATCTTAAAATCATTATTCCTGAAATGATTAAAATAAAAGAACTTGATGTAATTCTTGATTGTACTTTCCGGTAGTTTGAGGATTAATTTGGTCAGGATGCTTTTCATTATATTCTAACTCCACATTAATTTACTTGAAGCAAAGACAATGATTCCGATATTTGAGGCAATAAGTTTATCTGTTTTGTAGTCAAATTCGAAATAACTCCGGAGGAGTTACCTATTTGTATTAAACCTGGATGAACAAATAAGAACTCCAGCGGAGTTTCCTGTTTTTGATGTTGGAATTATCAGGAAACTCCTCCGGAGTTAATGTTTTTCTTCCGGTCTCTATTTTACAAATAGGAAATTCCTCCGGAATTTTATCTTACATTTCTATTTTCAATCCGTTTGCAGTTAAAAATGCTTTTCCCAAATTTATTTTGTAACCTTGAAGTTCAGGGATTTTTACAGCTTTCTCAAATAATCCTTTCATTACTTTAGTTGTGATTTTCCTGCGATCCATTTTGACTTCAAAAATATATGCTTCCCTTGAATTGTCGTTCAAAATCATGACATCGATATCCACATCACCTTTCCGGTTCCAGTATTTTCCGATCCTGGTAAAAGGCATTTGGAAGGGATTTTCTTCGATAATTTTGCGGATAACCAGGTCTTCATTTTCATAAACAGTTTTACGGAGTTTCGTCCCGGATGCATTATTAAACAGATCTGTTATCCAACAATAAATTATAAGACTTTATTTCGTAGGTTAGCAACCAACATAAAACTTATCAATTCATATTATTGGATAATTCAATTAAAGTATCAAAATGTTTCTTTTTTATGAAATACCTCTCTTGTAAAACATGTGAATATTCGCTTAACATCTGTGAATTGTATTTGCTCTTTTTAAGTGAATCTATTGCTTCTGATTCTTTTCTGTTCTCATAATATATTAGTGACATCCATAGATAACGTTCTGAAGGAAAGGAGAATTTTCTCTTTTCTCTAATTTCATAACTTTTAATAATGACGATCTCGCAAAAAAAGAATTTGTAAATATCATCGGTAATTCTCAATTTTTC
>CAZFPK010000085.1:0-9906 GCA_964521025.1 uncultured Candidatus Cloacimonadota bacterium
AAACAAGGTTTAATGCAGGATCTGCTCACAGGCAAAAAAGAAGTGGAACCCGATAAAGAGGATTATGATGAATAAAATTTCAAACATAAAAATATTCCCGGCGGGATTAAATGTAATTAGTCACTTGGATTATTTGGTTATGTTATTTTAGGAGATTATGAAATTATGGCAGAATATATCAATGTAGAAAAACCATTTTTAGTGAAATTGGAACAACTCGGTTGGAAAGTAATAGATCACGGAGTTTCGGGAATTCCGCAAGACCCAAAAACAAGTTTACGTAAGAATTTCAAAGAGATTGTTTTGGAAGATGTTTTCAAAGAATCTCTGAATAAAATCAATAAAACTTCTAACGGAAATGAGTGGCTCACCGAAAAGCAACTTAATGAACTGTATTATGAAATCACCAACTATTCAGGTAAAAACTTACAGGAAGCTAATAAAAGTATTTTCAATCAATTACTGCATAATACCAATGTAGATCGTAATGAACTTACAGGTGATGAATCTCCGTTGGTTCGTTTTATAGATTTTGATAATTGGGAAAACAATTCTTTCATCGCTATCAATCAATTCCGCATCGATACACCGAGCAGTGTGCGAGAAGCAATTATACCCGATATTGTCCTCTTTGTAAACGGAATGCCTTTTGTAGTGGTGGAATGTAAAGATCTGGATGTTGCTGAACCGTTATCGGAAGCGGAAAATCAGATACGCAGATACAGCAATCGGCGTGATGATGAATTTGGAGTTAAGGAAGGAGAAGAGCGACTTTTTCATTATAATTTGTTCAGCATAATCACGCACGGAGAAGAAGCCCGAGCAGGAACTATTTCAGCAGATTTTGATTATTATTACAACTGGAAAGATATTTTCCCAGAAGAATATAAAGTTATTGATATCGAAAAAGATAATGAACAAATTCAGGAAGTTCTTATTCGAGGAGTTTTAAATAAAGAAATTTTATTGGATGTTCTTCGTCATTTCACCCTTTTTATGGAGATCAAAGAAGGAACGGAAGTAAAGATTGTTTGCCGTTATCAGCAATATCGAGCTGTTGGTAAAATATTACAAAGACTTAGATTGGGTCAAACTCCCGCAACTCGTTCAGGTGTAATTTGGCATACTCAAGGCAGCGGAAAATCTTTAACAATGGTTTTTCTGGTTAGGAAGCTCCGTTCTCAAACGGACCTGAAAGATTATATGATATTGATGATAAATGACCGAATCGACCTGGAAGATCAGCTCACCAAAACAGCACTTCTTACAGGAGAAAAAGTAAATGTAATTTCCAAGCGGAACAGATTACGACCTGAATTGGAGGAGCATACTTCCAACCTGAATATGGTAATGATCCATAAATTCCTACAAGAAGAAATCAAACATTCCCAAGCTTTGATGAGAGCTTATTATGAAGATGGTAAAGTTCCGGAATTTAAGCCGTTCAAAAAAATAAACAATTCAGACAGGATCTTGATTTTAATAGATGAAGCTCACAGGACTCAAGGTGGAGATATGGGCGACAATCTCTTTTCTGCTTTCCCGAATGCCGCCAAAATAGCTTTCACGGGAACACCGCTTCTCACAGATCGCAACAAAAATAAAACACACGAAAGATTCGGAACATTTATAGATAAATATAAAATTCGACAATCGGTAAAAGATCGAGCAACTTTGGATATTGTTTACATCGGCAGAACCAGCAAAGACCACATTATTGATTACGACGGATTCTATAAAGAGTTTGAAGATATTTTCCGCAAAAGAACCAAAGAAGAAAGATTAGAAATTCAAAAACGCTATGGTGGAATGCGACAATATTTGGAGAACAAAGACAGATTACGCAAAATTGCCAATGATATTGTAGAGCATTACACAACCGAAATTATGGTAAACGATTTCAAAGCACAAGTTGTGGCAAGTTCAGTTTTGGCAGCAGCTCGATATGAATATTTGATAAAAGAAGCAATTCAGAAGAAGATAGAACGAGAAGAAGCAAAAACTGAGAAAGACAAAGAATTCATCAAAAGATTAAAATTTTTAGATGTTTGCACAGTTGTTTCGATGCAGGAAAATAATGAACTCGGTTATATTACAAAAGCTCGTTTAAATGCACGAGAAAAGAATGCAGTTGAGAATTTTAAGAAAGATTTTGATTATGAAAAACCCGAAACAGGAATTGCTATTCTCTGCGTTTGCGACAGATTAATTACAGGTTTTGATGCTCCGATAGAACAAGCAATGTATCTTGATAAAAACTTGCGTGAACACGACCTTCTGCAGGCAATTGCCAGAGTTAACCGAACCAAAGGTCCCAAGAAAACTCACGGAATTGTAGTTGATTATTTCGGTGTTGCTCAAAACCTGAAAGAAGCTCTGGCAATTTACGGTGATGAAGATGAAAAAGCACTCAAAGAATTTCTGGAATATTTTAAAGATATAAATAAAGAACTTCCGATTTTGGAAAGTCGCTACAATCGTTTAATCCAACTTTTTGAAGATAAAAAAATTACGCAAATCAAAGCCTTTGTAAATCAGGAAATGGAAGATGATAAAGAAGAATTCAAAGTTGCGGAAGATTGCATTGATCTGGCTGAGGAAGTTCGTTTTCGCGCAGAATTTGATACTTACCTGAAATCTTTCTTTGATTCCCTTGATCTGCTTTTCAATGTAAATCAGGCAAAAGTTTATTGGATTCCTGCAAAACGTTTTGGTTACTTAATGATGAGAATTCGTAACAGATACAAAGATGAAACTTTAGACCTTAAATGGGCTGGTGCAAAAGTTAGAAAGCTGATAGATAGACATTTGGAATCTTTGGGAATCAATAGCAAAATCCCACCAGTTTCGCTACTCTCCGATAAATTCCCCAAAGAACTGGAAAAGCATTCAGGCAAAGCAAAAGCTTCTGAGATGGAACACGCAATAAGAAAACATATCAAAGTAAATTTGGCTAAAGATCCTGAACTTTATACAAAATTCAACGAGCGTCTAAAAGCGATTATCGAAAAATTCAAAGGTCATTGGGATATGATAATCGAAAAATTCTCCAAACTTCGAGAAGATATGAACGAAGGCAGGAAAGATGAAGTTGATGGATTGAATAAACAGCAACAACCGTTTTATGGTTTGATGAAAATGATTATTTTTGAAGATATGGAAATTAATGAACAAACAGATAATAAAATCAAAGTTTTAACTTCTGAGATTGTAACTGAATTGATAACTTCAATAAATATAAATCATTTTTGGACTAAAGATTCAAAGCGGAAAAAGCTGGAAGGTGAAATTGATGATATTTTAGAATTTTGCGATATTAAGGAAGTTTCAGAAAATCATCAAAAACTTACGACTGAAATTTTAGCTTTAGCGAAGAAACGACACCAAGATTTAGTGGGAAATCAAAACTGATTATGTTTGAAGATATTGAAATAAATGTAAAAAAACATAAACGCAAAACTCTCAGTATTTACATTGAGCGAGACGGATCAGTTACTGTTTTAGCTCCTGAAAATTTGTCAGAAGAAGAAATTCAGAAAGTTATCCAAACGAAAGAATATCAGATTTATAAATATCTCGCTGAATGGAAAGAGATGAATGAAAGCAAAATTGCCAGAACTCTTGTCAACGGACAATCATACCTTTATCTCGGTCGTAACTATCGTCTGGAAATCATAAATGAACTTTCAAAACCTTTGATGTTAAAGCAGGGGTATTTCTTATTACAAGAAAAAGGCAAGCTAAAAGCAAGAGAATATTTTATTAACTTTTATAAAGAAAAAGGATTAAATAAAATTAAGGAGAAAATAGAAAAATATCAAGAGTGGATGGGAGTATCTTGCAATAAAATCAGAATCATTGATTTAAAGAATCGTTGGGGATCTTGCTCCAATGATGGTAATCTCAATTTCCACTGGAAATGTGCTATGGCTCCGCTGGATGTGCTTACTTATATTGTAGTTCACGAAATGGCTCATTTAAAACACAAACGACATTCACAAGCTTTCTGGAATGAAGTTGATAAAGTTTTACCAAACTATCAGAATCAAATAGAATGGTTAAAACAGAACGGTGCTTCACTTGATATTTGAGAAGTATTTTAAGATGTGGTACGTAACAAAGCTATCCGTGCTGAAGCACGGCATAGCCCCAACATTATGCCTATTTCAGAATTTTCAGTAAGAATGTATATCTCTTAACTGAATAAATGGTAATTTTTGTTAATAATACATAAAGGAGACAATATGAAAAAATACTTTTTTTCAGACGGAAAAGATAAGCAAGGACCATTTTCTCTTGAAGAATTAAAAAATAAGGATATCAAGAAAGAGACCTTAATTTGGTTCCAAGGACTTGAAGATTGGAAGCCTGCAGAAGAAATTAAAGAATTTGAAGAAATTTTAGAACTAATACCACCACCCATAGTCGCAGATTATATCGAAACTAACATAGAAGATAGTGTAGCCGATGGAATGATTGAGAAAATAGTTAATGACGTAGAAAATCAAGACGATAAATGCAATAATCTTTTAGATACAGCACCACACCCTTGGAGAAGACTTCTTGCCCGAACAGCAGATTTCTTTTTTGGTGGTTATTTGATGCTAATACCAATATCATATGCAGTTGGATATTTTTCCCCTCAAAGTGTTGATGGTTATGTTGAATTACTTGAAAATCCAATTGTAGTAGCTTTCATAGCATATTTAGTTTGGATTCCCTTTGAAGCTATGTTTATATCTTTTATGGGTACAACACCTTCAAAATGGATTTTTGGTATCCGTGTTATCAGCAAAACAGGAGAAAAATTATCATTCACGAATTCATTGCATAGAGTTTTCCTTGTCTTTGTCCAAGGAGATGGTTTGGCTATACCACTTGTCACTCTTTTTACAAGAATATCTGCTTATAAACGTCTTACAAAAACAGGTACAACTTTATGGGATACATCAATAAATTCTTTAGTAGTGTATAAAAGTTTTGGTGTAATAAGAGTATTGTCCAGCATATTTGTTTATCTTGCAATGTTAGTGATATTAACTCTTCTGAATTCAGTGTAAAACGGAATATGTATTATCCATTTAGACCTAACAAATTGTTTGGACACCAAAGTGCAAAAATCATTATTATCGTTTTGTTTGCGAGTATATATTCACTTTCTTTTTCACAAACATTTTCAGAAGATGACATTAAAGAATTTGCAAAAGAGATTAACAAAGAAGTCCAGGGAATTAGTATTGATAATGCTATTACAATACGTGGTTGTTATGCATATGGAAGGACCATAGTTTATCAATATGATGTAACTAAAGAATGGTATCCTACGCAAAATATGAAGAAAGATATTATAAACAATTTTAAGGTAGATGATATTTCTGACTTATTCTTCACTAATTGTTACCGGAATTCCAAAATGGTACATAATCGGCAGTTTAAATTGATACAGATTTAAACGAAAGGATTAGATTTTTTTCATAATAATAATGAGGAGAGTCTAATTGAAAGGAGCAGAAATGTACCATAAGATCAAGGCTATGAGGAGCGAACATTCAGTTCGTGAGACGGCAGATGTTTTGGGTGTCTCGTCAGGTTGTGTTCAGAAGTATTCTAAGATGAGTTTAGCAGAAGGTGCAGTTTATGTGAAGCAGTTAAAGCGAAAAAGTCAGTTCGATGAAGTGCGAAGTTTCATTGAGGAGCAGCTGGAAATTTACCCGAGAATGACAGCGACTAAATTGCTTCGTAAAATTAAAATCGAGCATCCTGAAATCACGGTTGGAGTTCGTGCTTTTCGCAACTATCTCAAACCGTTCAGAGCAAAATACCGGAATCGTAAAATCCGTTATTACCGTCCGGTATTCAGCACGATTCCGGGTGAACAGGTTCAGGTAGATGCGGGTGAATACATTGTTCGGAAAGATTCCGCCGGTCAGGAGATGAAGGTTTATTTTGTCTCATTTGTCTTTTCCTATTCCGGGAAAATGTATGTTTCGTATCAAAGTCGTCCCTACAAAACGGACGATTTCATCAAAGCACATTTGGAAGCATTTCATTATTTTGGAGGAGTTGCGAAAGAGTGTGTTTATGATCAAACCAAACTAGTTGTGATCAAGGAGAAATATCGGGAAGTCTGGTTCAATGAGCAGTTCCATCGATTTGCTTTGAAGTATGAATTTCTGCCGATCGTCTGCGCAGGTTATGATCCTGAAAGCAAAGGTAAGGTTGAACGTTCGATTCGTTATATCAAAGAAGATTTTCTTTACGGAGATATTTTTCCAAACTTAGAATCGGTCAGAATAGCGAGCTTGATCTGGTTGGATGAAGTAGCGAATATCAGGCTTCATTCTCGCACAAAACGGCAGCCGTCAGAAATGTTTTTGGAAGAGAAACCTTTCCTGAATACGCATTATTACACGACAGAGGAAGCGAACCAGCGACTTACCGACAAAACCGGTTTGATCAGTTTTGAAGGAAACAAATACAGCGTTCCTTCATCTTTTCAGCGAAAAAAAGTGATCGTTGAGCGAGCGGAAAATATTCTGTTCATTCGTGATTTTGCCAGCGGGAAAGAAATAGCGCAGCATCGGCTTTCGTTGATAAAAGGTAAAACCATCATCAATAATAATCATTATCGTGATTTTCGGAAAAGTATCGATGAAATAATGAGTGAAGTTTTATCCCATTTATCGGAAGTTGAGCAGGCGGAAAAATTAGTTGAGAGGATCAAGTCTGATAATCCGAGAATCGTGCGAGATCAGTTGAAAGGTTTGAAAAAATTAGCCGTTAAATTTTCTTCTTGACAATCATTCCACGCTATTTTTTATCATCTCCACAGATAGATTCCGGTTATTTTTTAATAGGAAAAATTAGCTCAGCAGGAGTTGTATGATGTTATGTAGTATAGGTTTATTAGTTAAACAAAAATATTCATTTTTCAAGAGACATCTATCTCATATCCAAACTGCTCTTCCAGCCTTCCCCAGCTTCCAGCCGAGACAATTTTATCCCAAATCAGAATTCTGCTGTTCTTTTTTTTCATTCAGCTATGGAGAATCATGATTATTTTAATACCCGGAAAAGTTCTTTAGAAGCTATAATGTGTTCAAAAGGCGGAAAACTTTAGTCTGAAAATGGTCTGCCGGACTCAGAAATCATAAATCCTTATTCTGCTATGGTTTGACCGGTCGGGCGAGAGCCTGCTAAACTTGGTCGAACACCTGCTAAACTTGGTCGAGCACCTGCTAAACCTGGTCGAGAGTCTGCTAAATCCGGTCGAGCACCTGCTAAAACTGGTCGAGGGTCTGCTGAATTTGGTCGGAAGCTTGCTGAATCTGGTCGGACATCTGCTGAATCTGGTCGGAAGCTTGCTGAATCTGGTTTGACATCTGCTGAATTTGGTTAGAGACCTGCTGAATCCGGTCGAAAGTTTGCTGAGGGAAAATTGTCGTCTTCACGAGGTATCCAGCAGAGGAATTCTTCCGAAGTGATCCCGAATGAATGGAGATTGCTACGACAGAAGAGGTGCAAGAGACCTCGCAACGACGGGGTATAAGAGAAAAAGGAAAATATTCGATTTTCAATATTAAATATTAAATTTCAAAAGGAGGAATTTATGAGTGCAGAACAATTAAAACGGTTATATGGATTTTCCGATCCGGTAGCTGTCCAGGTCATGCGTGTTTTTGCTGCCCTGATCACCAGGGACCTGGCATTTTTCACAGCCTATGATCCTGATTTCACGATGGATTTTATCAACGGATTTATCGCTTTGATCGATGCGGCAGAATCCACGGAAGACTATGAGTTTCTGATGGATCAACTGGCAATTTTAACCACAGAATTGAATGCCAAGATGGAATTAGGACGAAAAACTTATCGCTTTATGAAACCATTTATTGAAAAAGCCTTTCCGGATCGACCGGATATCGGCAATTTATTTGGTGCGGACGATTATCACGATGCCAGGAACAACCAGGAAAAATTACCTGCTTTTTTGACCAAAGTGCATTTTGCAGCCGAAAAGTATAAAGATCCGCTTATTGCTGCCGGATTTTTACAGGAAAATATCGATAAGATAAAAACTGTTAAAGATGACATCGTCAGGGCAAATGTGGAGCAGGATGATTTTAAACTGCTGATGAAAGAAAAGATCAAAGACAGGATCCAGAAAATGAATACTGCCTGGAAAGTAAGCCTGCGTATCAACTCGGTGGGCAAGACCATTTTTGAAGATGATTACAGCAAATACCGCCAGTATGTGATCTATCACAGCTCCACACCCGGAGCTCCGGAAATCCTGAACGGCAGTGTCCCGGCTGGGCAGACCGTTGCTGTGATGAGTGATGTTACTCCAGCCACTGTCCTTAAATTGAAAAATCCCGGTACTACAGGTCTGGAATACTGTCTCGCAGAAACTCCCGAACCCTGCACCAGCGGGATCGAACTTAATCCCGGTGATGAACATGAAACTTCTGCTTCAGAGATGGGTGACGGAACTATTCTCAAGGTGACAAATAAATCGGATACTGAGGATGGGCAGTATGAGGTGGAAGTAAGTTAAAAAAGAATCGAGATGTCATGCTGCTACTAATTCCGTATGACATCTCTTTCACTTCGATTAGAATGAGACGAACAGGTATTTAATAAGTTGAAGTATGGCATCGGTTGATCAGGTAAATATTATGAAAACTGATACGAATAGCAGGATCGATTATGAAGAAAATCATGGTCAAACGGATTACAAAAAGCGCTGAACCACGAATAGCTTTGATATTTGATTATGATAAAGAGATCATAACATTGCTCAAAAAGATCAAAGGACGAAGATGGTCTTCTTCTCATAAATTCTGGCATATTCCTTTTCAACCGGATTACTTAAAAAAATTGAATGATAGATTCAAAGGAAAATTGGATTTTAGAGAAAATCCAACAACTACTACGACAAAGAAATCTACTCAAATCAGCTTGCCTGAAGAATATATTGAAACCTTAAAATTAAAAAACTACAGCGAACCAACCATTAAAACATATCGTCTGCATTTCTTAAGGTTCCTGAAATTTTATTCCGGTATAGAATTAAAGAATATCTCTCACGAGCTGATAAGAAAATACCTTCTTTATTTAGTGGAAGAAAAGAAGTATTCAACATCTGCTCAAAATCAGGCAATCAACTCGATAAAATTCTATTACGAAAAAGTATTAGGAAAACCTGTTGAGAAATATTATGTTCCCAGACCACGAAAAGAGAAGAAACTACCTGAAGTTCTCAGCGAAGAAGAAGTAACCAGAATTTTAAAAGAGATCAAGAACCTTAAACATCAATGCATTATTTATTTAATATATTCTGCAGGACTGCGACTAACAGAAGTTGTTCATCTAAAGATAGGAGATATTCATTCCGACCGAAAGCAGATATTCATAAGAAGTGCAAAAGGTAACAAAGATAGATATGGAATACTTTCTGATACTGTATTGGATTTACTGAGAAAGTATTACAAAATATATAAACCTCAAATTTGGTTATTCGAAGGGAAATCGGGTCAACAATTCAATAAAAGAGTTATTCAGAGAATCTTGAAAGAAGCTGTGAACAAAGCAAAAATAACAAAACGAGCAACAATCCACACATTACGGCACAGTTTTGCAACGCATTTATTAGAACACGGAACAGATGTAAGATATGTTCAACACCTTTTGGGACATAAGAATTTGAAAACAACCGAAAGATATACACATGTTTCTAAAGATGCATTTAATAGAATTGTTAGTCCTCTGGAAGGATTAAAACTAAAAGATGAAGAAAACCATCAAAGTTAAATTTAGGTCGTATACACTCCGTATATGGAATATCCACGACCTTTTTTGAGATGTAAAGTAGATATCCCCGACCTTTTGGGTCGTGGAGCGAAA
>CAZFPK010000086.1:0-9395 GCA_964521025.1 uncultured Candidatus Cloacimonadota bacterium
AGCTTAATTTTCACGACAACTTGTTGGTAAGTTTGGTTTTTTAAGTGACTAAATTATGATTTTTGGAATAAAGCTTTATTAATTCGATAAACTTCTCAGATATTGATTCATCAATCTGTTTTAGTTCATACTGTTTTAGAAACATGCTATTTTTTTTAGTTCATTTTTATCTTTTGAACCTTGTAGTAATTCCATATAAACGATAGGACTTATAACAACTTTCAGAGATTTAATATATTCTAGTAAATTTTTATCTCATCTGAAAATATCAATAAAAATACTAGAATCAACTAAAATCTTTTCCATAAATTTTTTTGCCAATCTCTTTGAATTTCTTTAGTCGATGAATCTGTATCAAATCCATCTTTCCAAATACCAACAATATCATTAAATTCTGTTTTTTAACTAAAACTTGAATACCAATTTTCATCAATTTCTTTAAGAATTTGAGTTTTAGGTTTATTCAGAATTCTCTCATTTTCGCTAAGTTTTTGAAATATATTATCTATAATTTTAATAGAAATATTATACATTTAAATTCCTTCAAATTATAAATTTTCAGATATTTTTTCTAAAGTATCTATATTTGTAAAGATTGATAACTCTATATTGATTTTGAATTAAAACTCTACCAATGACTCCAATTCCTGTTCATTGAATTATATCCTCCGTATTGTCGAAATTCAAACATGATATGCATATTTTCCGAAGGACGGAAAGATAGTTGGAATTCAGGTATTACTTTTGTCATATTATCTCTATTTCCTTCAAATTCTATTCCTTTTGTAAATGTTACAGAACCATTATTTACAAAATTCAGGTTCAATTTCAAATCCAATTTTGGATTTAGCCTGTAATTCAGATGATTGGTGTACATCGATTGGTAAAAACCTTTGTTATCGGAGGAAATTCCACTCATAAAAGAGACGGAATGATGCATATCGATTTTATTCAAATCCAGAAAAGAAAATGTATTTCTTAAAGAAGGCATTTGGAAATCTGGTGTAAATGAACCGGTTTGAGCTATCATCAAGAGCGAGTTTATTATTATTAATGATACGGCTATTATTTTTTTCATAATTTCACTTCCTTTTTTATAAGGACGACTTCTAAACAACCTTGATTATTTGTCAAATAAGTTTTTAGATTTTATTTCTTCTTCTGTACTTTAGTTAAAATAATTTTATAGTCGATTTTCAAGAATCATACTGATTTGTTCTTATTTCTCTCTAATCTCATTTTATTCTAACGATTTCATTGTCAAATTTATATTGGAAATAATTTATCACATATTTTGCACCTTACTCAACATCGTTTTGTAATCGATATTCAGGAAACGAGCGGTTTTGCTTTTATTTCCTTTGAATTTTTCCAGAGCTTTTTGCACGATCTGTTGTTCGATTTGTGCAGACCTTTCTTTGATGATCGCTTTCAGGTCGATTCCCTGATCATTTTCCAAATCGATATCAAAAGCATCAGAACTGTCAGCGTCAGTATTATCAAAAGAGTCGATAAATTCAAAATGGTAGGGTTCGATAGTTTCATCGCAGATAACGATCGCTCTTTTAAGAGTGTTTTTAAGCTCGCGGACATTGCCCAGCCAATTGTTTTCATACATTTTTTTAAGAGCAGGATTGGAAATATTCTTCTTTTTGATCTTCAGTTTGGAACAGATTTCTTTGATAAATCTTTGAGTTAAAAAAGGAATGTCCTCTTTCCTGTTTCTTAAAGGAGGTATTTTTATGAGAAATTCATTCAGTCTGAAAAACAGGTCTTTCCTGAATGAACCGGCTTTTACCATCTTTGTAATATCTTCATTGGATGCAGAAATTATCCTGATATCCAGTTTTTCTTTTTTTGTGGAACCAATTTTCTGAACTTCCTTTTCCTGTAGGACCCTCAGCAATTTTTTCTGCATTTCTGAGGATAGATTGGTGATCTCGTCTAAGAAAATCGTACTGTGATTTGCCTGTTGAAATGCACCCTCACGAGTTTCGGTCGCTCCGGTAAAAGAACCTTTTATGTATCCAAATAATTCGCTCTCGATCAAGGTTTCCGGAATAGCTCCGCAATCGACACTGATCAGAGGTTTGTTTTCTCTGTCACTGAAACTGTGTATGGCAGCAGCAATGATTTCTTTTCCGGTGCCGGTCTCTCCATAAATAATTATGGAGAAATCTGTTTTCGCCACATTCTCGACTGCTTTATGAACTTCCTTGATTTGCGGACTGTCTCCCATAACATATTCAAGATATTCTCTTTTTTTTAGAGTGGATTTTAGTTGTTTGATTTCTTCTTTGCTGTGTTCTAATGCATTTTTGATTTTCTTGATTTCGGTCGTATCCTGGATAACAGTAACCATTCCTTGCAATTTGCCGTCTTTCACTAAATAATTCCAGGAAATAAGAACCGGAAAGGAAGTGCCGTTTCTGCGAATATTGAAACTCTCGACAGTTGTCGGTTTCTCGATTTCTTTATGAATGATTTTTTTATACTGTTCCAGACCTTTTTTCGGATCCTGGTCAGGAAGGATCATTGCCAGTGATTTTCCGATCAATTCCTGTTTGGAATAACCATTCATCTTGCTGTATGCATCATTTACAAAAAGAATTTTGCCATGAACATCTACTACATTTATTCCGGCTTGAACCGTATTGAAGATGGTCTCGAATTGTTCGATCTGTTCTTCTAATTTTGGATTTTTATTATGCATAAATTGTCCCCAAAAAATATATAATAATCTTGTTTACAAATATACTTCTTTTCTATGAGCAATTCGAATTATTAGTATTATCAATTGTTTCTTTTTTTTTCGGAAAATTATCCGATAATCACCAATTCTCAAACGGAAAGATTCTTTGAATTTACCTTTAAGTTTTTTGATATTATTTGCTAAATCACCAGGATTTCGCCCAAGAATTTTAAGTTTATTAATGATCCTTTTCTGCCAGATAAATTCTATTTTTTTCAGATCATTTAAAGCATCTTCGAGTATGATTACCTCATACATATCAAAGACCTAATTCAGTTTCAACTTCTGCGAGAGTGTAGCTTTTAGTTTTCCCTTTTTCGTATTCTCTGTATCTTTTTTCAGCGATCTGTGTATCGATCTCATCAAAATAAAGAGATAAGGCTTTGGCGATTATTCTGCTCTTTTTATCGTTCAACTCTTTAGCTACAAGCGATAATTCATTCAGGATTGATTCCGGTAAAGTGATGTTCAGTTTATGATGCTTTTCAAACATAATCGTCCTCCGAAGTTATAATCATTTTTATGCGTATTTTTGTCAATATTTTTGTAGTTGTTAAGCTCAAGTAAATCAATTTGCTAAATTGATCAGAATCAAAGAAAATCGGAATCTTATCCTACATAGTAACACGATTTTCCAAAATCGAGGAAATTTGAACAAGATTTGAATCTTTTTTTACGAATTCCCTTAATCCAAAGTGATAAACAACGATTTCCTCGGTTTCCCTTTCACTGCTTTACTCTTATGACCTTGCCCTTCCGTGTCTTCGACCAGAATAATATCACCGGTCCTAAAAATTCTTTTCGTCCCGTCACTTATTTCAATTTCAACTTCACCATCGAGCATAACGATATATTGTCTTTGCGGTGCATTATGCCAGTCATAATCATAATCTTCGGGTGTTTCCCTGATGATCATTCCGGTTGCTTTTATCTTCTCCGAAAGAAAACCGATATTTCCGCTGTTATAGAGTTTTATTTCGATATCTTCGAATCTTGAATTTCCTTTATTATCAGTGAAAATTCTTGTTACTTTCATAAAAGTTAGCGAATTCAAACTTCCACTTTCTCCGGAAGGATCAATTTCTTATTTTTCTCTAATAATTCTTTAGGAATATCTGTATCCAATTTTGCTCCGATATAATCTTCCAGGTATTCTTTCACAACCGTATCCCAATATTCTCTGGTTACATAAAAAACTCTAGCACCGCCGAGTTCATGCTGGTATTCGGGCCAGGGATAAGATGGTTGAGCCATACCGATTCCCCATCTTTTCCAACCATTATAACTTTCATAAGTTGCCCAGAATTCTTTATTCTCCAGAATCTCGAAAGCGTAATAAGTTTTAATGTAATACATCACCGCTCCAATCCTTGCTCCTCTTCGGAAAGCCATCGAATGCAGTGAAATATTGATATCTTCGTCCATCAAACGACCATTGGCAAAACCAACTAATTTTCCATCGATCAAACCGACGAAAGTATATGGATCTTTCAAACGATTGCGATACCAACCGAGAACTTCCGCATAAACTCTTGCTCCCACGATGTCATAAAAATCATGATCAACATTTTTTACTTTATCAAGATAGGAAAGTAAAAGAGGTGCTTCTTCTTTTTTCAATTCTCTGACGACCATAGTTTCCCCGGTTTTCAGCTTGATGGAAACCGGTTTCCAGGGTTTCAAATGCATGGCAGGACCTGATAAGATCGGTTCGATCTCATCGACATTGAATATCACTTTATCTTGTGATACTTTTTCGGGTGGATTTTTTCTCATTTTTAATTTCTCCTTTTTTTTACGCTGATTTATTATGATGCTTATGATTTTTTATGACTTTTTTACGCTGATTTATTATGATTGCTTATGATTTTTTATGACTTTTTTACGCTGATTTTATATGATTATTTATGATTATTATGATTGAGGATTTTGATTTTCATATTTTATCATAATCAATCTGCGTCTAATTCTTCTTCGAATAGACTCTTCTTTTGAATTTTAGTTTTTCGCCAAAATTAATTAGTAATCCGACTTCTATTCCGGTAGCTTTCAGATAATTTACTAATTGAACTTCATGAACCGGATTGATTTCTTTCACTGCTTTCAACTCGATTATGACTTTATCATCGACAATAATATCTGCGATGAAGTCACCAACCATCTCACCTTCAAAATATACTTTTATCGGATATTGGGATTTGACACTAAAATTTTTCTTTTTCAATCTGACAACTAAAGCATTCTCATAAACTTTTTCTACGAATCCCGTACCGAGATGATTATATACATAATACGCTTCTTTGATTATTTCCTGTGTCAAATCTGAATGTTTATAGTTTTCCGAATTTATCATTTTCTACCTCCTTTTTTTACGCTGATCTGTTATGATTGTTTATGATTATTATGATGAAAGATTTTGATTTTTTAAAAAATATTCTTTTCATTTTTTATCATAAAAAATCAGCGAAAATCAGCGTCTAATTCTCTTTCTTCAAAACAGTAAGAGCAACTTTCTCCGCAGTGATCGGCATAGTTTTGATACGGATTCCAGTCGCATCTTCAATCGCATTAGCGATCATCCCGGCAATCGGCAGCATCGGGTGTTCTCCAATTCCTCTGGCTCCAAATGGTCCATCCGGCTGCGGAACTTCGATGATGATCGGTTTTATCTTTTCCGGAATATCCATCGAGGTTGGAATTTTATAATCCGTGAAATTCGGATTTAGCATTTTGCCGTTTTTATCGAAACGCATATCTTCATAAAGTGCAGTTGCAATTCCCTGTACAATTCCTCCAATAACCTGACCCTTCACCAAATCCGGGTTCAGTGCTTTACCGGCATCGATCGCTTCGGCAACTTTAAGGACTTTCATCTTGCCGGTTTTTTTATCGATTTCCAATATAACTCCAGCTGCTCCGGTCGTGTAATGTACATTCGGATGTCCGCCCTGGCTCGTTTCCGGGTCTGCATCTGTCGAAGAAAATTCCGGCATGAACATCCCTCTGCCCATGATAGGACCTCCTTTGAAAGTTCCGTCCTCGACCTGGATTCCGTTGATGACAAAATCTTTTAAGGAAAGAACGAAATCAGGTTTGGTTTTGGATTTTACTTTTTCATCCTCTAAATATAAAGAATTTTTAGACAATTTTTTTGTTCTTTCAATTAAATCGAAAATCTGGTTGCGCGCATCGATCGCGGCTTTCTTCACAGCATTTCCGCAAGACCAGGTTACATGCGAAGCAACAGTCTGCCATTCATAAGGATTGCGGTCCGTGTCGGGATTTTCGACTCGAATTTTTGAAGTAGGAATCGATAGAATTTCCGCAGCAATTTGTGCCATCACAGTTAAATATCCCTGACCGATATCCATTCCGGAAACCAGGATGTTCAAACTTCCATCTTCGTTGAATTTGAGAAATGCTGCAGAGGAAGCATTGGGCGGCATTGCAGGTGCTTTCCAGAATAAAGAGAATCCTTTACCGATAACTTTTTTCGGATCATTAGTTTTTGGAATGTTCTCTGAATCAATCTCTTTGGAAACGGCAGCTATCGCCTGATGTAAACCATTCGGATTCATCTCGGCTCCATAAGCGAGTGTGTCTCCTTCCTTGATCACATTTTTTCTTCTGAACTCGATGGGATCCATCCCGATTTTTTTTGCTAAACGGGTGATATGAGATTCCAACCCAAACAGAAATTCGGAATAACCGAAACCGCGATATGGTCCTCCCGGAGGAAGATTCGTATAGATACAAAATGAATCGATTGAAACATTGGGAATACGATATGGACCGGTTGCGGAAAGCCCGACCGCATTAACGACATTTGCTCCGTATTCGACATACGCTCCTGCATCCCAGTAAAGTTTATGATCGATGGCTGTAATTGTTCCATCTTCTTTTGCTCCCAACTTGATTTTTGCTTTCACACCGAGTCGCTGGTAGGTATTATAAAATTCCTGCTCGCGCGACCATCTGATCTTAACCGGATAACCTTTGAGTTTGGTCGATATTGCCGCCACCAGGATTTCCATCGTTACTCCTGCTTTTCCGCCAAAACCTCCTCCAACATGAGGAGTTATCACTCTTACATCTTTATGACTCAAACCAAGCGGAGAAAGTGCTTCCGCGAACAAATTCCTCTGCGTGAAAGGAGATTGCGATGCAGACCAAACCGTTAATCTTCCTGAATAATCAAATTTAGCAACAGCAACATGAGTTTCAATGGCGCAATGAGCATATCTGGGAACTTCATAGAAATCTTCCAGAATAAAATCTGCTTCTTTGAATCCCTTTTCAAGATCCCCTTTTCGTGTCTTTCGCCAGTGGGCAATGTTTGTTTTTGCTTTTGGGAAAAACCAGGGAACATGCGGATAATCTCCCAATTCCGGATGGAGCAGAATCGAATTTTTATCCAGAGCCTTCATTTGATCGAAAACCGGTTCTAATGGCTCATAATCAATTTTGACAAGTTTTACTGCTTTCTTCGCTGCTTTTGGACTGCGAGCAACAACTGCCGCGATCTGCTCTCCCACAAACCTGACCTTATCTTGGGCAAAAATGAACCTGTCTTTCATATAAAGACCAAATTTGTAAGGAAAATCTTTGCCTGTAAATATCTTCACGACTCCAGGTACTTTTTCTGCTTCCGAGTAATCTATATTCTTGATGATTGCATGTGCTTTTGTACTTTCAACTATTTCCGCATAAAGCAGTTCAGGACCGAAATCGATATCATCGACAAATACAGCGGCTCCCGATACTTTTTCCAGGCCATCGATGCGCGTAACAGGTTGTCCGATATAATTAAATTTATCCATCATTTCCCTCCTTTAGAAACTTCCAGAACCGCATCTATAATGGATTCATAACCTGTGCAGCGGCAGAGATTCCCGGAAAGTGCTTCCTGAACTTCCTTTCTGTTTGGATGAGAATTATTACTTAAAAGTTCAGTTGCGGAAATTATTATGCCGGGAGCACAATATCCGCATTGAAAGGAATTATTTTCCAAAAATGCTTTTTGTAATGGAGTCAGTTCATTTTTGGATAAACCTTCGACAGTAACAATTTCCTGTCCATCGACTTCGATTGCGAGGATCAAGCAACTGCGCACACTTTTTCCATTTAAAAGAACTGCACATGCTCCGCAATCTCCTCGATCGCAACCGTGCTTTGGTGTTTTGAACCCGAGTTTATCACGCAGAACATCGAGTAGAATTTCGTTTGGTTCAACATTAACAGAGCGGATTTCATTGTTTAATTTGATAGTTATTTCAGGCATTTGGATCTCCTTTTTTATTTATTGTTTTATTATCTACATATCGCACCTGCGGTGCTTTTTGTCCTTCCTTATTATTCTTTGTTTTCAGAGCTGACGCTCTTTGCTACAAAGATGTCGTTCCTACGGAACTGATTTTGCATTCATTTTAAACACCGTAGGTGTGATATTTAATAAAACAAACCTACAATCATAATTTAGCGATCGCTTTCTTCAACCCTCGCTCGAACATTATCTTTAGCATGTGTGTCCGATATTCTTTCGAGGAACGAATATCGGTGATCGGAGAGATTTCTGCAGGTACTAAATTCTTCACTTTTTGGATTAAAGCATCAGAAATCTTGTTTCCATTAAGAAATTCTTCCATCCGTTTTGATCTTTTTGGAATCGGACCAACCGCGCAAAATGCGATTCGGTATTGCAGATCTTCAAATGCAAGTATTCCAACTCCCGCTTGAGCAAGGTCTTCTCCATCATAACGGGATAATTTTTCGTAAGTTCCGGCATGTTTTTTCCCCGGAAGATCGATCGAAATTCCGGTAACAATTTCATTATCATATAAAGCGGTTTTCTTCGGACCTTTAAACCATTCTGAAATTGGAATCTTTCTCTCTTGTTTAGAATTTCTAACAATTACTTCCGCATCATAAACAAGCAAAGCAGGAGCAGAATCTGCAGAAGGAACAGCAGAACAGATATTTGCCACCATTGTTGCCCGATTCCTGATTCCGACCGAAGCAACGGTTCGGGAAGCCTGCCAGAGAAGATTAAATTTTTCTTTGATGATTTTTGAATCAATCAAATCGGAAAAAGTAACATTTGCTCCTATGAATAGTCTGTTATCTTCAAATCTGATTTCGTGCAATTCTTCGATTCCTTTGATATCTATAAGAATTTCAGGTTTTTCTATCTCCTCTTTGAGATTAACTATGAGGTCAGTTCCTCCTGCTAATATTTTTGCTTTCTTTCCAAACTTCGAAAGAAGATGGATTGCATCCTCCGGAGTTTTGGGTTTGAAATATTCAAAATCTTTTGTAATCATTATTCAACCTCCAATTATTTATAACCACGAATTTACACGAACTACTACGAAACATTATATTAGCTGCAAAGTCTTAAAAAGGCAATGAAAACATAAAACATATCTTTTCATATTCTAATTAAAAATCTTTCCTGACAGGCATTCCCGAAATGGAATTTAGAAAAGAGAAGAAAATGACCGCTTCAGTTGCCAAAAATCATGTATTTTGACCGCTTTGAATTGCCAAAAAGAATTAACCACAAAGTCACAAAGACGCGAAGATAAAAAATTTGGCTTAATAGTCAAAAATTGGTTGCTATTTTGCCAAGATTTCATCAGTAATT
>CAZFPK010000087.1:0-8966 GCA_964521025.1 uncultured Candidatus Cloacimonadota bacterium
AGGCATCTTCAGAAGCTTCTTCATCGATAACATCGATAATATCATCGACGGTGATCCTGCCCAGAAGATGGTTTTCTTTATCCACGACCGGCAAAATATAAAGATCATATTTTCGGAAAAGATGGGCAACATTCTCCTGGTCCATTTCTACCGGAGCATAAATAACTTCTTTATCCATAATATCGCTTGCTTTTGTTTCAGGTTTTGCCAGAAGCAATCGGGTAATTTCCAGCACACCGATCAATTTTTTCGCATCATCGATCACAAAAACATAATGGATATTTTCCACATCTTCATAATTTTCCCTGATATATTCGATCATTTCGTCGCGTTTCATATCCTGCTGCAAAGCGATGATCTCGGTCTGCATCAAACCGCCGGCTGATTCTTCGTCGTATTCCAACAACTGTTTTATCTCTTCCGAATCTTCCTCGTCGATCTTTTCCAAAAGTTGTTGGGAACGGTCTTCATCCAATTCGCTGATGATATCCGCTGCTTCGTCGGTCTCCATCTCATCGATTATTTTGACCAATTTCTGCTGCTGGATCTTCTTCAAAATTTCTTCCCGGATTTCATCATAAAGGTCGGGCAGCACATCGGAAGCGTTTTCGTCATTCAGCAGGCGGAAAGTATTTATGTGATGTTCAGCAGGAAGTTCATTAATGATCTGGGCGATATCGCCGGGATGAAGTTTATTCAAATCTTCTTTCAGTTCGACTATTTTATCCTGTTCGAGAAATTCCAGAACCTTTTCATAATTTATTTTTATCATAAGCATTTCCTTTTTTTTCGATGATGATTTGAAATTTTGAATAACGATTTATTTGTCTATGAAATTTTGAATAAAGATTGACCGGAAAATTGAATTTGCGAATTTGTGACCTCAAAAAAGAGGTGAGTATGTCGGAAATAATAAAAACCAGTGAAAAAAGAATTGAAAGTCTTCTTCAATTTTCTCTGGGTATCATAAACGGAGAAGACGGATTTGAGCTCGTTCAAAAGCATAAACAAGCATTGGAAAACATCACTCCTTACGATATGGTGGCGATGGAAGACAAACAACTGCAGATGGGAATCACTCCGGCAAAAATCAAAAAACACATCGAAAAAATAATGAATGTGATCTATTCTCATTTGAAAAAGTATGAATGGAAAAAGCCTGAACAGGACCATCCGTTATATTATTTGATGCTGGAAAACCGGGAATTGGAGAAGATCTTGAATCAGATCAAACTGACATTGAGAAAAAAGGATTTTACCGGTATGGCGAAATTGATCCGAAAATTACCGGAATTCAATAATCATTATATCCGCAAGGAAAATATCCTCTTTCCGTATTTAGAAAAAACCTGGGAAAATTATCGTCCCTTGCAGGTCATGTGGTCTCTGCATGATGACATCCGGAAAAAATGGAAACAATTCCTCGAGCATATCGAATCCGAAGGGAAATTCAACCAGATCCTCCATAAAGATCTGGGACAACTTTTCTTCTTGATGTACGGTATGATCTTCAAAGAAGAACTCGTTATGTATCCGATCGCAATGGAAACAGTTGCCGAAGACGATTGGAAGGAGATGCAGGAACAAAGCTTTGAGATCGGGTTTTCTTATATTACTTCGCCCGAAAAAAATGCGGATTTATCCAAACAAAAAAGCGAGAAGAAAAATTCGGATGATCCGATCGATGCTTCTCTGAATACAAAAACCGGACATCTTAACAAAACTCAAATCGAACAAATATTTGATTCTCTGCCGCTGGATCTGACTTTTATCGATGAACATGATGAAGTCAAATATTTTAACAGACCGGATGACAGGTTTTTCCCGCGTTCACCTGCGATCATCGGCAGGAAAGTGCAGAATTGTCATCCGCCGGAAAGCGTTCATATCGTCGAGAAAATATTACATGCCTTTAAAAGCGGAGAAAAGAATAAAGCGGAATTCCGCATCGAGATGAAAGGAAAATTCATCCTGATCAAATATTTTGCTGTCAGGAATGTAGAGGGGAAATATCATGGCACTCTGGAAGTCAGCCAGGATATTACCGAGATCAGGAAACTCGAAGGTGAACGGAGACTTCTCGATTGGGATTGAAAATAATATTAAACACCGAATAACACTGAAAATCATTCTTATTAATTTGAATCTATCTGCAAACACATACCTGACTTTTTGAAGTTTTAAAGGATTTTGCACAATAGAAATTGAAACCGCTGATGCGGTTTGGTTGGTATGTATTGTATTTATTCCATAAATAATTAATTAACCCACAACTGATTACTCCGGCTCAGACGGATCAGTTGAGGGAAAAAGAAAATCACAGATAAAACTTCAACCATTTTAATGGTTTCTGAAATTTTCAGTTAATTTTTGCAGAACCCATTTGGAAGTTTTTTAAAAAAGGAGAAATCAATGAAAAAAGCAATCTTAAATTTATTCTTGATCGTATCTGTTTCTTTTCTTTTCGGAACATCGGAAGGAAAACCGGCTTATAAATTGTTTAATTCCGAAGGGAAAGATATCTTTTTTGAGGAAATGATGACCGAACTAATAACAGCAGATATGGTCTTCTTCGGAGAATTACATGACAACCCGATCGCTCACTGGCTGGAACTGGAAGTTACCAAAGCCTGCTTTCAGGAAGTTGGAGAAAAACTGGTCCTGGGAGCAGAGATGTTCGAAGCGGATAACCAGCTGCTGCTCGATGAATACTTGCAGGGAATGATTTCGGAAAAAAGTTTCGAAAATGAGATCCGGCTGTGGTCGAATTATGAGACGGATTACAAACCGCTGGTGGAATTTGCCAAAACGAATAATCTCGATTTCATTGCTTCCAATATTCCCCGTAGATACGCTTCCGTAGTTTCTAAAAAAGGATTTGAAGGACTCGCTGAATTGGAGCCGGAAGCAAGAAAATACATCGCTCCTTTGCCCATTATTTACGATCCGGAAGTGGAATGTTACAAAAAAATGCTGGAAATGGGAAATATGCCGGGAGCCATGATGGATAAAAACAATTTCCCGAAAGCACAGGCAATTAAAGATGCGACCATGTCTTATTTCATTCTGGAAAATTGGCAGACCGGCAAATTATTCCTCCATTTTAACGGCAGTTATCATTCGGATAATTATGAGGGGATCGTCTGGTATTTGTTAAAGGAAAAGCCGGAATTGAAAATTAAGACCATTACTACTATTTTGCAGGAAAAATTGGGAACTCCGGCTGGCGAGGAACTGGAAAAAGCGGATTTTATTATTGCGGTGCCGGAAGCGATGACGAGGAGTTATTAGGATTTTGGATTATTAAAAAAGCCGGACCACACAAGTCCGGCTTCAATTGTCTATTAACAAACAAGAATGTTTGTTTTACACTCCGTAAAGCAAGATTCCGATCTTGCTCTTTTTATTCAGAACAATTTGGGCAAATTGTTTTACGACTACATCATCAAGATTTATCCTCCGCAGCTTTTAGTGAAGGAGGATCATCTTGTGGATTTGATTATTTTCCACACCTTCGAACCTGTAGAAATAGATTCCGCTGCCGACTGCTCTGTTGTTATCATCTTTACCGTTCCAGGTGATGTAACCGCGACCGTTATTTTCCGGCAGCGCACTAAATGTTCTGACTTTCTGTCCCTTCACATTGTAAATAGAAAGAGAAGCATTTTCCACATCTTCCTGTTTTAATTGATAAGAAATGGTAGTTAAAGGTTTGAATGGATTCGGGTAATTGCCGAACAACTTTGTCTGCATGGGCAGAAGTTCATCATCATTAGTTGTTCCGGTATAGGTAAATTCATATTGCGTAATTTCGGACTCTCCACTTAAATAAACTGCAGAAACTCCGGCATTGTATGTCTGTCCATTTATCAATCCGGAAAAAGTATAAGATTGATCGACAATAAGTTCCACAACCGGATTCTGCAGATCATCGAGAAAAACATTGAAACCGATAAATTCCGGATCATTCGGAAGCGTCCAGGTCGCAACGCCAAGTTCGGTTACCTGCAGGTTTTGCGGAGCAATCAAAGGAGCACCGCCGATCCCGAAGAAATCGATAATACCCGATACAGCATCGTCGAGAGAGTTGTTACCACCGAGTCCTGTGATCTCAAATGATACACCGATAGTTTTGTAGGTGCCGGCATCATTGGCAATACCGCAATCATATCCGACAGTCGGGTTAGAGAACAAAACGGTCGCAGGTGCTATCGGCTGCAGATGATCTATATAACTATTTTCTCCGGAATAAGTCCAATTCATACCGGAAAGGAAATCCGCACCTTCCACATTCGATAGATCGCCCGTACCATCTGATAGAGCATTGATATTTAAGTAGGGATGAAGTGTTGTTTCCGGATCCCATCCCCAGATGTCTCCGCCTTCTATATATAAATTTCCGCCGTTGTTCAAATAATTTACTAATGGAACTGCTTCTGTTTCTGTGAGTACAAAATTATTGTTGTAGATCCCCAGCAGAACAAAAACCGCATCAGCATTACTGGAAAGCGGGTATTCCGTAATGTCGCTAGTCAGATAGACAGCTCCTGCAGAATAGAAATTCTCGATCGATGCCTGCAGGATAGGACCGGTGGCCGTGGGATCGAGATCTAAGATCACAATATAACGAACACTTGGATCGATCACATAAACATTAAAAGAACTGATAGCAGTATAACCGTTATAAGTTCCAATAATATCTATTTGGACATTCCCGCCGGTATCGAATGATGTCAAAGTAAGTTCTGTTCCGTCCAAAACTGCATCTACGATCAAAGGATCGCTGCTTTGAACGGAGAGTTCTGCCGCTACGGGATTGCCCTGATAATAGAAGTAATCTGTCAGGTCAAAAACTGCCGTATCATTCAAATCCATTTCTTGATCTGTGATCGGATTCGGTGCTGTGAGCGGGAAAGAAGCCATTCCAGCCTGCAGGATCGGATACATATTAAATGGATATTGAGGATATCCGGGTACTGTAAAGACACCCGTTGTATTTACATGCTGAACAAGAACAACAGCTTTGGTGAGAGCCAGATCCCAACTCGGATCGATATCGAAAGAATGTACAAATTGCTCGGAAGAACCGTTCTCCGTCAGGTTAAAATCTTCTTCATAATAGCGAACGACCGTACTGTTGTAAGAATTGCTGTAAAAGTAAGTCAGCAGGAAAATTATCCTGCGGTCTTCGGCAGCAACGGTTTCTGTCATTAATGCATCCGCGGTGATCTCGATTTGTTCGCGTGTAATGTTCATCAGGACATCTAATTCCATTGGACTGGAAACATTTACCAGGTCATTATAGATATTCTGATAGCGGGAATATACTCCTCCTCCTCCTCCCAGATCAAAAGTGTCGCCATTGAAGGCAGAAGACGGTAAAGCCTGCACACCGTAATCTCCATATCTGACAGCATAATTCGGGCTGGGATGCGAACCGTCACCTTCCCATATTATCGGGATAAAATAATCTACATTTTCATACATTTGCCATAATGCCGCACGAGCATCGGGACAGTAACCTCACCAGGTCTCCGTGAATACTTCTCCCGCAATAAATCTTTGAGAAGCGTTTACTACTGTTAATGATGAAAGCAGCAGTATAATCAATAAAACATAATTCTTTTTCATCTTGCATCTCCTTAATTTTTTAGTACAAAATATTTGCACCTTCTGGGACAACAGAATTTTGTGATGTTATTATGTCAAAAAAAAAGTTGTTTTCATTAAAATAATAATTTTGATATTAATCAAATACATTTATGCTGCTTATGAATCCGTATTCTAATTCTTTCGAAAATAAGGAGATGGAATTTACACAAAATAAACAGATCGGTATCTTGTCTAACTCAGTCAGCTTTATTTTAATAATGTTTTCCGTTCGCTGATAAATGAAAGTTTAAATCAAATAATCTATATCTTTTTCAACTTCTTTGTAAGCATATTTCATGATCTTTTGCAGAGCTTTTTTCTGGATTTGGCGGACTCTTTCGCGGGACAGCCCGAGTTCTTCCCCGATTTGAGCAAAGTTTTTCCCTTTTCCGCTTTCGAGTCCGAAATATTCTCTCACGATCAAAGCATCGCGGGAAGGTAATTTCCTAATCGACCTGTCTATGCTTTTTTTGACTTTATCACGGTAATAAAGAGTTTTCGGATCGACAGTGTCCGCATCTTCGAGGAACTCTTTGATGGTGACCGCATCATGTTTGCTCGTATAACTCGGTTCTTCGAGAGAAATCGTATTGATCGCCTGTTTATTGATTTTTTTGATGGCTTTCTCTTTCAGGTAGGTCATTTTGGATATTTCTTCGATGGTTGCTTTTTCTCCGGTTTCGCTGAAAATCTTGTCCTTGGCGATTTTAATTTTACCGGCAATATTTGCTTTGCCCAAAGGCATTCTGATCACATTTGTCTTTTCTGCAAGAGCAAACAGGATCCTCTGCTTGATCCACCAGACAGCGTAAGAAATCAGTTTATTGTCCTTTTCCGGTTCAAATTTTTCGATTGCTTTGATCAGACCCATGTTTCCTTCGCTGATCAATTCTGCCAGGGTTAATCCTCGATTCTGGTAACGGGCTGCTATTTTGACGACGAATTTCAAGTTGGACTGCACCAGTTTGTTGATTGCTTCTTTGTCCCCTTTTTTTGCTTTGCGGGCAAGTTTGTTTTCTTCTGCGCGGGATAAAGTCTTGATCTTTGCTATCTGGTTCAGGTAGCTCTGCAGGGCTTTATCTTCAAAGACATTTTCTGCCATAAATGATCCTTAATTCTCAAACACTCCATAATGCAACTGCTATTTCATAAAACATCGATTTTAAGTCAACTTCTTCAAATCTGGAATTCATTTTTATGATCATAAATAAAGTCCAGAAGCTCATCATCAGACATTTTCAGTTTTTTCGCTAAAGAGAAAACTATTTTCACGCCGGAAAGATTTAAGCCGATTTCCTGGGTCAGGGTAATGATAATATTTATTTTCAGAATATCCTTTTTGGAAAAAATCCGTGTCCGGTTTTTGGTGCGTTGAATTTTCAGCAGGTGTTTTCTTTCATACATCCTGATGGTCTGATCGTGAATGCCAAGTTTTTTTGCAGCTTCCCCGATCAGGAAATGATCTTTTCTTTTATTCATCGATAAATCTCCATTTTAACTCACCCTCGATCCCTTTCTTTAAAAGAGAGGGAAGATTTGTTTTCCTTCTCTCTGTAAGGGATCTGTCCGGTTCTTGACGAAGGTTTTAGATGAGATAACCGCGCAATTTTACATAACTCATCAAAATTCCGGCAGCACTTCTCTCGGATCTATCGCTTTTCCTTTCTTACGATACTCGAAATGAAGATGCGGACCTGTCGTCGTTCCCGTATCTCCTAGAGTAGCGATCGGCTGACCTTTTTTTACTTCCTCTCCCAATCTCACCAAATTCATTTCATTGTGAGCATAGATCGTCATCACATAATTTTCATGCTCCAGAATTACTACATTTCCATATCCTTTTTGCGTCCCTGCAAAAGCAACTTTTCCGGAAAGAACTGCATAAACCGGCTCCCCGATCGCTCCGGAAATATCGATCCCTTTATGCTGTCTTCCGTCCCGCATTCCGAACTCCGAAGTAACATTTCCTTTCACGGGTAAAAACAAATCATTTTGGAAAACCGGTTTTTCGGGAATTTTTCTATCCTCAAAAATGATCGAATCCTTTTGTATTCCCACCGGTTCTTTGATTTCTTCATTGTCCTCAAATGGAACTTCGAGATGGCCCGCTTCCAGCCAGACCTTCTGTCCTGCATTTAAAGAAAGAGAGTACAAATTATTGAATTCCACGATCTCCAGTATACCGAGATCATACATTTTGGAAATACGGTAAATCGATTCGCGAGGTTTAACCAGATGATATTTGCATTTGGGAATGGAGCGAACCGTGACAAACTCACTTTTTTGTTGCGGCTTCGGGAGCAGATAGATCTTCTGCCCAACAAAAATTTTATCTGAACTCAAATCATTGAATAATTTAAGTTTTTCTACGGAGATAGAATACTTCTCTCCGATATCTTTCAGGGTCTCGCCTTTCTTGACATAATGATATTTTTTGGAAGGAGTAAAATATTTCGGGTTAGCGGAAAGTGAAAGAATTTCCGCGTATGAAAAAAAAATAAGACATAGAAAAAACAGTTTGAACAAAAATAAATTTTCCCGGATCTTTTGACGGTCTATTTGTTTTTTATTACTTTTTAAGAACATTTAGTTGTTAAAATTCTACTCTGAAATTATCGTATTCAACCGCAGTTGTCAAATCAGATATTTCGAGTTTTTTAATCCTGGAAAAAGTCGATCCTTTGCGTAATTCTTTGATAAACATTTCGAGATCTGTCTCTTCAGCGCAAGCAACGACTTGTACTCTGCCGTCATACAGGTTCCTGGTGTAACCTTTAATATTATACAAATTTGCCTTTCGCACCACAAAATATCGAAAGCCGACACCTTGCACCCGACCTGAAACATATATTTCAACGCTTTTCATCATGTAAATTCCAACCTGAAAAGATAAAAGAAATATGAGCGTGATGTTGTCAAATTTTTATTTTGGAAGGAATAGTCTAGCCGCCAAGAACACGATGAAGCATTAAAAATTTTTTGATATTATTTAAGTCAAGTTTCGCAGTAAAATGTAAAACCGTTAAAATGGTTATATTATCATATTTTACTGTTTTATTCACCCTGATAAATCAGGGCGTTATTCTGAAAACAATGATAGCAATTTTGATGAAAGTTGATCGGAATAACACCACAATTCATTGTGGTGCTGAGAAGTTCAAAAGGATCATACCTAACCATTTCAATGGTTTTTGTGAATTTTCAGAATCAAATCATTTAGAAATTGTAAAATTTGTATAACTTTTAAGTGTGTAATAAATTACTAATCTTTCCGACTTGTCTTAATTGTTTATGTAATAAGTAATTAAGTCAAA
>CAZFPK010000088.1:0-8739 GCA_964521025.1 uncultured Candidatus Cloacimonadota bacterium
TATCAACAAATTCGATGAGCAAGTCGTCTTAATTTGAAGTGGGAAATGTTAGATAATAACTTTTTATTGGGGAAATATGGTCAAGAAATTTATTTGCCTGCTCGATCGAAATCCCTAACTATTTATAATTCAATCAATTGAAATAACTTGACATCAAACTTTACTTTTTTTCTTTTGCTTCAAAAAATAGTAAAAAGGATGGAAATGGCTTTAGCAAAGAGATGGCATTTAACTCTGTCGAAGACAGATTCTCCAAATTCCAAAAATATCAGTATATCTAAAAATACTGTTCTTTTCGCGGGAATACTTTGTCTAGTGTTTATTATGCTGTTTTCCGTTTCCATATTTTATGTTGTTCGGAACCAATATAAAATTTTTGAAGCCCAAAAGATCCTGAAAGAAAACAAGCAGCTGAAAGACAAAATATACAGCCTTTCCATAGAGATAGATTCCATTCTGGTCAAATTGAAATTGATGGAAGAATGGGAAGATAAGATCCGGGCGGACAAGAATTTCAAGGAGATCAATAAAGATATCAGGAATATGGGAATGGGTGGTATTCCGCAGATCGATTCTACTTTTATCAAACTCGGAAATGATTTCAACACCAGTTATAATCTTACTTTGGATAAACTCAACCGGTTGAAAAGCAAAGTGGATTTCGATTTGAAAACACATAAAGAACTCGATGAGAAAATAGAACTAAAAAAACTTCTCTATGCGAATACTCCCTCGATCTATCCGGCATACGGTCGCATTTCCGATGCTTACGGCTGGAGAAAACACCCGTTCACAGGGGAAAGATCTTTCCATAAAGGAATCGATTTTGGAAATATCAGCGGAACTCCGATCTATGCTACTGCTGATGGTATCATTAAAAAATCCGGTCGCGAAAAATATTTCGGCAAATATATCGTTATTTCTCATAAATTTGGTTACCAGACCAAATATGCTCACCTTCAAAAATCATTAGTGAAAAGCGGACAGTCCGTTAAAAGAGGAGAGATCATCGGATCAATGGGAAGTTCCGGTCGCTCGACAGGAGTTCACCTTCACTATGAAGTTATACGATACAACCAGCATCGAAATCCCTATAAATATTTGAATAGATCAGAAGACGACATAATTTTATCCAAAAAATAATTTGAAAAAAGCATACCTTTTTACTAACGGATCAACTGCGGAATTTACCCAAATCATAAACTCGATCCGGAAAGATGATATTATTGTCGGCATCGACGGCGGAGCAAATTTTCTCTATCAAAAAAAAATCCCCGTTGATCTCGTAATCGGAGATATGGATTCCATCGAACCGGAAATATTATCATTTTTCCGGGAAAATTCAAAAGTAGAAATATATCCATCGGAAAAAGATGAGACCGATTCCGAACTCGCTTTAAGATGGTGCCGGAATTCCGGGATCAAAAAGATCATTTTCATGAATTCTCTTGACCGGAGATTCGATCATTCTCTGGGACTGCTTTCTAATTTGTTCACAGCAAAAAAATTCGGACTTTCTGCTTGTATCGAAAATGATCTCCAAAAAGTTTTTTTAGCGGATAAAACAACCTTGATCTCAGCAGGAAAAGGTTCGAAATTGTCTCTTATTCCTATTTCCAAGAAAGTCGGAGCCATTACAACATCGGGTTTGAAATATCGATTAATAAAGGACGATCTTTATCGAGATTCGACTCGCGGGATCAGCAACGAGTGTGTGCAAAATAAAATAACGATATCATTTGAACAAGGTGAATTGTTGATTATCCAAAATAAAAACAGGTGCGATCATGAAAGAAGAAATAAAATTTGAAGATGCTTTGAAAAGATTGGAACAAATTGTGTCCAACCTGGAAAATGGAATTGACGAACTGGATAAAGTCATTAGTTTATTTGAAGAAGGTTCGGAACTTGTTCGATATTGCAACCTGAAATTAGAGAAGGTCGAGAACAAGATCGAGGTTCTCTCCCGCAAATTGAATAAACCCAGAATCACGGAAAAGAGGATTAATGAGCAGTGATAGACTACTTCTAAAAAAAGATATTAAGGAAAAAAGAGAATTGGTCAATATTGCCATCGACCGATTCCTGCCCCGAAAAGACGAATATCCTAAAAAAATCCATAAAGCAATCCGCCATACTTTATTTGCCGGAGGAAAGAGATTGCGTCCCTATTTGATGTTGAATACATACCAGCTTTTTAAGGATGACATCAAAAGTATTTTACTCGCTGCCGGAGCTCTCGAATTACTCCATTCATATACTTTGATCCATGACGATCTTCCTGAAATCGATAATGACGAATACAGGCGCGGGAAAAAAACCTGCCATGTCCTGTTCGGTTCCGATATCGCACTTCTTGCCGGAGATGCTTTGCTGGTCTATGCTTTTGAAGCAATTAATTCCTCGGATATCGATGACAAACAGAAACTCATTCTGATCCGGGAATTAGCGATCGAAGCCGGTCATAGCGGTCTGATCGCCGGACAAATGGTCGATATTGAAAGTGAAGGAAAAAAGGTCTCTGCAAAAACACTCGATTTTATCCATTACAATAAAACTGCTCGTTTGATCAAGCTCTCCATTCGTTTCGGTTGTTTACTAGCAGACGCATCTGTAGAAGACTTCAAAAGAATGGAAAAAATCGGGGATAAACTCGGTTTGGCTTTCCAGGTTACGGACGATATTCTTGATATCGAGGGTTCTCAAGTTACTTTAGGAAAAACGATCGGTAAAGACGCAAAATTAAAAAAGGCAACTTACCCGGCAATTCATGGCCTGGAAAAGTCAAAGGAGATAGCAGAAAAATTGATCGAAGAAGTAAAAACTTTGCTCGATCATTACCAGGAAAAAGCGGAATTACTGAAGCTGCTCGCTAATTTTATTTTGACCAGGAAATTTTAAAATAACTTTTTTAAGTTCACTATAAAAAGGTGTAAAAGGTGAAATGTCTTTAAATTTCTTTTAAATTAGATAAACTGTTAAAACAGTTGTAGCTTTCTAACTTACTAGCAATCCACAACTTAAGTTGTGGGTTAAAATAAATCCAACTTAATAATAACCGTTTTAACGGTTTACTCTTTGATTTTGAAACTCGAGTAGTCTTATAAAATTTTACATTTGAAAATGAAAAAAATAAAAATTAAAAAACTCCATTCTCAAGCAAGAATCCCGGAAAAAATGACAGAACACGCAGCCGGATACGATCTTTATTCTTCCAACAAAAGTAATATGATCTTGAAACCCGGGAAAGTAGAATTGATCCCAACAGGAATTGCAGTCAGCATACCGGAAGGTTATGAAGCACAAATCCGTCCCAGAAGCGGTTTGGCGATCAATCACCGGCTCGGGATATTGAATTCTCCCGGTACGGTCGATGCGGATTTTCGCGGTGAAATAAAAGTTATCTTATTTAATTTCGGAGATCAGGATTTTCTGATCAAACCGCAAACCAGGATCGCCCAGATGGTTATTTCAAAATACGAAAATGTTGATTTTTTGGAAACAGAAATACTCGATGAAACCGGGCGCGGCAAGGGCGGGTTCGGTCATACGGAGTATTGATTATCATGAATACTTTAAGTAAGAAAATCATAAATCTAAAAAAACAAAAAAACGCCATTATCCTCGCTCATAATTATCAAATTCTGGAAGTTCAGGAAGTAGCAGATTTTATTGGAGATTCGCTGCAGCTTGCCCAGGAAGCGGCAAAAGTCGAAGCAGAGATTATTGTTTTTTGCGGAGTAAAATTCATGGCGGAAACTGCGAAACTCCTGAAACCGGAAGCAAAAGTTCTGCTTTCGGTCGAGGATGCCGGCTGTCCCATGGCTGATATGATAACCAGTGAACAATTGCGGAACTTCAAGTCACAATATCAAAACCCGGTCGTTGTCTGCTATGTGAATTCCTCGGTGGAAGTGAAAGCAGAAAGCGATATCTGCTGCACTTCGAGTAATGCTGTTAAAATAGTTAATTCGGTCCCGAAAGAGCAGACAATTTTATTCGTTCCGGATCAGAATTTAGGCACTTTTGCCTTTCAGAAAACCGGAAGGAAGATCATCGTCTGGAAAGGATTCTGCAATGTTCATCATATTCACATCAAAGTAGAAGATATCGAAGAAGTTCGCAAAAAATATCCCGATCATACTTTGATCGTGCATCCGGAATGCATCCCGGAAGTTTTCAATCGTGCGGATGTCGTTACCTCGACCAAAGGGATGGCAGATTATACCGGAGAAAATGACAATATTATCATCGGCACCGAGATCGGTCTTTATGAGCAGTTGAAAGCAAAATATCCCGAAAAAAATATCGTTCCTCTTTCGGAAAGAGCAATCTGCAGAAATATGAAAAAAACCACTTTGAAAGATGTGTTAACAACTCTTGAAACTGAACGAAATGAAATTGTTATCGAGAAAGAAATTGCAGTAAAAGCTGTGAACTCTATCGACCGGATGCTGGAACTATCTTGAACATTTTATGAATAGAAAATTAAAAACTTGCCATCCGGCAACAGACGGATGGCAAGTTTCTTATAATGACAAAATTCCTGTTCTTCTACCTTTTGGAAAAACTATTTTCCAATTTAAAAAAAATCAATCCGTAACTTCTGATACGGAATTTTTAGTAGGAAAAATCCTGGAAAAGAATAGCAGGAAAAATTTGAAAGTTCTCGAATTGGGTAGCGGAAATGGAATTATTTCCATCATGCTCGCTCATGATCGTCCCGGTTGGAAAATTAGCGGCATCGAGCTCCAGGAGAAGTTAGTTCATCAGGCTCGGGAAAATGCGCAATTAGCCGGGGTGCAAATAAAGTTTTTAAATGAAGATCTGAAAAACGAAATATTTCCTCCACAATCTTTTGATCTGCTCATTTCCAATCCGCCCTATTTTCCGAAGAATGAAGGCAAGATAAGTCCGTATAACGAGAAAGCGATTTCCACTCACGAAATCCTCTGCTCGATGGAAGATGTCTTCCGGTCGATAAAATACAATTTAAAAAAAGAAGGAAAAGCATATCTTATTTATCCTCTTTCACGAATGAAAAATATCGAAAAAAATATAAAAAAGGTTGACCTGAAAGTCGGGCAAAAATTTATTTTGAACACTTTACGGAATAAGGAAAAAATAGTGGTGGAAGTAACTTTAACAACTCACCCTCGGTCCCTTTCTTGAAAAGAGAGGGATAACATCGATTCCCGGGATGAGTTGAAGAAATTCTCAAATATAAGATGCTGAAAATTGATGGTTGAATTGGTAATTGGACTCGACCTCACAGGAGCTTGCGACGGTGGAGTTGAGTATAATTTTCATGTTTTCAAGGATTTCTAATAATGCTGAAGATCGAAAATCTGGCTTTATTGATCGAATATAAAAAACTATTCACCGTGGATAGTTTCATGCTTGCCGATAAGCAGAAAGCACTTATCCTCGGCAACAATGATTCCGGTAAAAGTCTTTTCCTGAAAGCGATCCACGGCGAACACACGGAATTCGAGGGAAATATTTTCATCAAAGAAAAACCGGCAATTTTCTATAAAAAAAGGAAGAAGACTATTCTCATTGAAAATTCCGTAAAATTTTTGCCCAAAGAATCGATCTGGAAAAATATCGTACTTCCGCTGCCTAAGGAAAAATCCAGAAAAAAAGAAAAAATCATCGAACTCTGTAATATTGCCGGATTAGGAGAAATTTATAATTCCAATGCCGAAAATTTATCCTATTCCTCGCAGAAATCAGTCGAACTGATCCGGGCAGCTATCCAGCAGCCGTATCTCATTCTCATCGATGATCTGGATAATTATTTTGATGACCTGAAAATGGCGAAAGTTAATGAAATCATGAAATATGCGCTCGATAACGGAACATCGATCATTTGTACATCCAAAAAGAAATTGGAAGATTTTGATATTTCCTGCCGTATTCAGAATGGAAAAATGGTTCAGTTGTGAAAAAAAATATCGTCTTTCAATTTATCATAATTCTGCTCATTTTAATTTTCTGGAATTTGATCCATCTTGGGTATAATTTTCAGAAACAAAATTATTTTACGGAAATATCGGAAATCCCGATCATATTATTTTCCGAAGAACCGGGAACTCTCGACTCGCTGAAAATCCAAATCAATCAATTAAATTATATAGCCCGGATTTTCATTCAAAACAAAACTGAGATCATGGAAGATCTCATTTCCAAATATGACCTGGACTCCGTCAAAACCGTATTGGAAGATCATTCCTTGCCGAATGTGATGAATATCTTCCCCGATGGAAAGAATTTCAATCGTGTGCATAAAGATGAACTGATGAATATTATCACTGCTCCTGATTTGAGCTTTGAATATGATCACGGTTTATGGGAATCGATCCACACTAAAATCGACTTACTCGATAAAAGTTACAGATTTCTTAATATCCTGATGATCATCTTTTTCCTTTTTCTAACTGTGTTCCTCCGGATTCACTTTGAATTTAAACATGATCATTTCTGGAAAATATATCGAGCTTCCGGCGGAAAATTCTATCAAAGAAGAAAATATTTTATGATCAATTCTCTTATCTTGATCTTTGTGCCTGTCCTGCTGATCTATTTTAGCTATTTATTACTGCTTAATAATGCGGTTTTATCGATCGAGATCGAACCTGTTTATTTTGGTTTGGAAATTGTTGTCCTTGTCTTCTCGTCCATAATATCTTTTATGATTTTAGGTAAAAGACTCTTATGAGAAAGAAAATTCCAAATTCCCTGACCATCATCCGGATCATTCTCGTTCCGATATTTATCTGGATTATTTTTTCTAATAAGATCCCACATAATACTTTTTGGGCAACCATCGTCTTTATCATTGCCAGTATCACGGATTATCTCGACGGTATGCTGGCACGACGCCTGAAAGTCATATCTAATTTCGGTAAAATAATGGACCCGCTGGCAGATAAAATTTTAGTTGTTTCCGCCCTCATTGCCATTTCGGTCAAAATGAATTACATCAGTATCATTGTTGTCATCATCATCATAATAAGAGAAATAGCAGTCTCGCTCCTGCGTAATTATTATATCAAAAAAAATATCTATATCGCTGCTAATATCTGGGGAAAATTGAAAACGATATTGCAGATGGTTGGAATTATTGCGGCTCTCGTTTATCATTCTTTCATTTCTATTTTTGGAAAATCAGAAAACACGATCATTGTTTCCGGATTTGATATTTACTTCTGGCTGGTTGCGGTAGTAACTATTCTTTCCGGGTTAAATTATTTTTTTATCAAAAAATAAACATAAATTGGATTCGACTTGTCCCGAAAGCATTCGGGATGCGAGTTGAATCCCATATAAAAGACCATTGTCGGGCGAGTTTAATCCTTCATAGAATCGGACGCAATCCTCGACTTGCAATAGCGTTTGACAAATTCCCAAACAGGATTTTAAATGAAAAGAAAAGAATCAATTATTTTCCTGCTCATCATATTTTTTCTGATCTGGGGTTGTTCCCAAAAAAATAACTCAAATTCAACTGCGAAAGGAACAGATATTCACAAACCATTTTCCTGGGGACATCCACAAACCGTTTATGTCTTTGCCGATGAAAATGTCTGGAAATACGCAGAACCTCATTTGCGGCAAAGCCTGGAACGAGTCCGCTTCACAACTGAAAATGAAGAATATTTCGAAGTTAAAAAAGCACCGATCAATTCCATCGAGCAGTTCTATAAATTCAATAACCTGGTTTTTTTCTGTGATATGGAATCCGAAGAAGAAGTTTCTGTTTATGTGAAAAGCATTATGGGAGACAGGATCGCATCCGAGATCGAGGTCGATGCTGTCGCTATGTATCCGCTCGATAATCTCTGGGCGAGAGACCAGTTCGTACTTTTTATTGTTGGAGATAATGAGCGGGATTTGTTGAGTTTCAACATCATGCAGGCAAACACGATCTTCGATCTTTTCAAGGAAAAGTTGTTTGAACGGATAAAGCGGCAAGTCTATAAACAGAAAATCTATGCGGAAAATACTTATCAAAAATTTCCCTGGTATTTGAAATTACCGAAAAATTACATCGTTTACAAACAAGACGAAACCAATAATTTCATCTCGTTCATCGCGCGCCTGAAAAACAAACCGGACAGGTTCATTTCCGTTTATTATGAGAAAATAGCGGAAGAAAATTTCGGGAAAAAATGGCTCAAGCAGAAAAGAGCAGAACTCGCCTGGGATTATTATGAAGAAGACGAATTTGCAGAGCGAGATATTAAGATGGAAAAGAGTTCTCTCGGCAAATACGATTGCTGGAAACTTTCCGGTAGATGGCAGAATAAGAAGTTTATTGCAGGCGGAGCATTCCTGAGTTTTGCCATTTATGACAGAAACTCGCAAACCGCTTTCCTCATCGATAATTCAGTTTACTTCCCGCAAGGATACAAACTCCCGGCTCTGATCGAACTGGAAGTTATCAGCAGCACATTCGTAGTTCGGAACTTGTTCCGAAAATAGTACCATCATCCATTACAATCTGATACAGCCATATAGATAACAACTTTACTGCGAATCGTAGAGAAACTCCTGATGAAAGGAATGAGGGAGTTTGGTTTTTTTTGAAAGATAGTAAGGCGTATTCCGGGTATTTGCATCACTTATAAATCAAAGAATTTAAAAAAATGCAGGAAAAACCTAAATGTAATGTCCAATAATTCGGCTTAATAGTCAAAAATTGGTTGCTATTTTGCCAAGATTTCATCAGTAATT
>CAZFPK010000089.1:0-7343 GCA_964521025.1 uncultured Candidatus Cloacimonadota bacterium
TGCGGGTTTATATGATTTGAGATGGTATTTTTGGGAAGTAACTGTTAAACTCAAGTGATTTTTAAAAATCAATCCCGATTTGATTGGATTTATTTTTTTATTTGTAATTTATTTGATTTTTATTTTTGTAATTTAGATTTTATTCTTTCAGGCCTTCTTCCGTAAACTGAAAATTCTTATCCTGTACTATCGATAAACAAGCATCCACGACATCTTCATCAAAATATGAACCTCTTTTGTTGCTGATCTCCTTCATTGCTTTCTCGATTCCGAGAGCTGCTCGATATGGACGGTGAGAAGCGATTGCTTCTACAACATCGGCAAGTCCGATAATTCTGGCTTCCAGGAGTATCTGCTTTTTTGTCAGATTCCTCGGGTAACCACTGCCATCGATCCTTTCATGATGTTGGTAAACAATTTCTGCAATAGGCCAGGGAAAGCGAATATTTCTTAAAATATCATATCCCACTTTGCTGTGATTCATGATCACATTGAACTCCATATCGGAAATTTTCCCGGGTTTGGTCAATATGTCCGAAGGTACGGCAACTTTTCCAATATCGTGGATTCGAGCTGTGTAACCGATTCCTTTGATTCTCTCACTATCCATTCCCATTTCCATAGCAATTGCTTCGGAAAGTTCACAAACCCGTCTTTGATGATTACCTGTATAAGGATCTCTGATTTCAGAAATAGAGATCATTGTCTGGATAATATCATCGGTCGCTTTATCCTGCATTTCCATGCTTTGACGCAGTTTTTCTTCAGCTTGAAGTTGCTGAGAAACATCATGGATCAAGAGAACAGCTCCGTTAAATATTTTTTCATTAGATAATGGTATTCCAATTACTTTAGCATAAGTTTTTTTGTTAAAGTGGTTGTAAAAAACTGTTTCTATTTCAACTCTTCTGCTTTTAAGAAGATAATTAAAGATCGGGATCATATCTGTTTCCTGAAAAGCAGCAATTTTCCTGATATTAAGCCCTCGAAAATTAGGTAAATCCTTCGATGGAATTCCGAGAATTCTTTCGATAGTTGGATTCTCATATTCGATTGTCAGGTTTTCATCTAATTTAATGATCCCGGTAGGTGAATTATTTACGATCTCATTATAGACTTTTGTCATCCCGGAGTATGTGTTTTTTATTGTAGTAACTTCTTTTTTGCTTTCTTCTTCCAATTTCATGTAAGATTTTTCTATTATTGCCAGTCGTTCGGTCCTTTCAGCCAATAATTTTTTCAGTTTCATACTCGAACTATCGGTTTTACCAACAGAATCTTGTAGTCTTTCATTGCTCCTGTCCAGAGCTGTATTTTTAGATCTGAAAATAATTATTAAAATTAACTGGAAAATAATAATAAACCCGAATACTAATGTTAGTATCAGGTTTTCTTGTACGAAATTTATTAGTAGATCGAGCATAAAATCTCCTTAAATAAGGAAGTGAATTTTAAAAACAAGGATAGGTTAAAATGAAAAATCATTGAACTCTAACCAGTAAGCATAGTCCGACTCCGCGGTTTTTATAATTGATCGCTCCTTGTGGAAGATCTTTGATGACATCCGTCAAACCGTGAAAATATGTTGCTTTTAAACCCAATTTGGGAGCGAACATAATATCCATTCCAGCCAGAATACCGAAATCGAAATTGAAAGTATCAGCACTTATTGAGAATGAAGAACCACTAATTTTTGCAGAGCCCTCGAGTGCTTTTCCGGCTTGAATTCCACCAAAAAGTCTAAATTGTTGGAATCGATAACAAAAAGAACCGTATAAAGATATATAATTATAAGTATCCGAAGCATGGTAACCATTGATCTTAAAATTCGAACCGAATTGGTTGTATCCAATCCCGCCTTTAAAATTTGTCGCCACAAAATCGACTCCTAAATTTACTCCTGTTCTGGCAGATTTATTTACGGTAACTTCCTCGTTATAAGCAATACTGCCGAAATTTACTCCACCAAACAAAAAAATCTCCGCATCTCCGCATAGAAGTAAAGAAAACAGAACTAGAAATAATACGATTGCTACTCTTTTCATGGTCTCTCCCTAAATTTAATTTGCTTATCATTTCTCTGCTCGATAAACGAGATTAAAGTCGGTAAAGATGGTTTTTTGTGTCAAGGAGAAAATTCAGGAGTTGAATTTCGGGACTTTTATCGTTTATATCAATTGATTTTAAATCTTCTCTTTTTTAATATATTTACTTAGTCCGGCGTTATCCATACCTAATTTATCAGCTGTTCTTCTGGCATTTCTGCTGTTGTTATTGTAATGATAAGCTATAAATTTCTTTTTGAAAAAGTTCATTGCATCTTTATAGTTTTCCACCATAAGATATTGATGAATAGTGTCATTATTTAATTCCAATTCTCCGGATTTCAATCTCTGTAATTCTTCCAGAATTGTGTCATTGACGATTATATCATGAAGTGCAAATACTTTAGTGCAAAAAGCTTTCAATTCCCGAACATTTCCCGACCATTCATATTTCAGAAGCTTTTTTTTAAGTTTTTTCAAATAGTATTTTGGATGTTTATTTAAATTTTCAGAAAGCAGGACAGTGAAAAAATACTCCATTAATTCAATAATATCATCTCCTCTTTCTCGTAAAGGTGGAAGATGAATTTCGAAGTCTTTAAACCTTTTATAAAGATCATCCCTGAATTCAAATTTTTTAATCTTTTCTCGTAGGTTTTTATTAGTAGCAAAAATACAGTTCATTTCCACAATTCTGAGCGATCCACCAACTTTTTGAATTTTATTATCGTCTAATACTCGAAGTATTTTTGCCTGATTTTCAAGATTGAAATCAGCAATTTCATCGAGGAACAATGTTCCTTTACCAGCTTCTTCAAAATATCCCTTTTTATCAGAATCTGCACCAAAAAAAGCACCCTTGTCATGACCGAATAAATGATCATCGGCAAGAGTATTGGTAATAGCAGCACAATTCCTCGCAACAAACGGAAATGCTGCTCTTTTTGGATTTAGATAATGAAGATGATGAGCAACATTTTCTTTACCGGTTCCTGATTCGCCGGTAATAAGAACTTTTACATTTGCGTTAGCGAATTTTTGAATTAAAGAATTTACTTCCAACATTCGAGGACAATTACCAATCAAAGGATATTTAGCTTTGAGTTCCTCTTTTAGAGTAATATTTTCCAGTTTCAATTGCTTATTCTGGTCTTCCTGTAATTTCAAATTAATTGCCTGCCTGACATCAGCCAGGAATTTTTCTGTATCGAAAGGCACTGTCTTCTCAATATAAGTGTGTGCACCCATTTTAATTGCATCTGCAACTTGTATTCTCGTTGCTTCGCTGGATAGGATTATTACTTTTGAATTTAATTGTTTACTCTCCTTTAGATATTCAAAAACTTTGACTCCGTTCATTCGGCTGTTATTGAGTTTAATATCCAGTATTATCAATTCAGGATTAAATTCCTGATAGATATCAAGAAAACCAGAACTATTGTGAGAAATTTTCACATTGTAATTTTCTTTTAAGAGCATTCTCTGATAATTTACAGCCAGTTTTTTATCATCTTCCAAGATTAATATTTTGTTCATAACCTAACCTTAATTTTCCTTTCTCTATATTATCGAATAAAATATTCTAAAGAATGTTGTAAAAACTTACCAATCCGGCAACTGCTGGATATGAAGTTTTTTTCTTGGTTTTATTTTTTTCTTTTAAACACTAATTGTTCCTTATCCTTTTTTTGGATAGATTTAAAAATTTCACGAATGTTTGCATAGTATTTAATAGGAAAATGGATATCCTTCAAATCTAATCTTTTACTGATAATAATTTTGTTTGGAAATTCGGTATTTACCGATTCTAAAAAATTTATCGATTTTGAATCGATATTTAGTGCTTGGGGTGATGCTTCTATTTTTAAGTTTTCAGGAAAGGAAATTGTAATTATTTTTTTTTGAGTTCCGGGATAAAAAAAATGCAAAGGGTATTTTCTTTCAGTCTCAGCTAACCATTTATAGTTCGAAGATTTAACAGGATCATAATTTAAAAAATACAAATTGTTTTGTTTTTGTAGAAGTTCTGTTATCTTAACATAAAATTTTAAATTAAAAGCATTTTCCGTAATTAAATCTTTAAAAGCTACACTATCGATTTCCGCATCTAAATATTCATCTGCAATCAGATATTTACAGAATTCCTTAATTTCCTCATCGGATTTGTCTTTCAGGGAATATTTTATTTTATTTTTTTCTTCTCCTTTCAAAAAGATATTAAATGAGTTCTGCATAATCCAATTTCTAACTCACCCTCGGTCCCTCTCTCCAAAGAGAGGGATGCCTTCTGTTTCCCCTTCTCTTTGCAAGAGAAGGGATTAGGGGTTGAGTTGAATAATTGATATTTCTGATATTTTTCCATAATTCTCAAAAACACTCAGTTATGCAGAACCCTTAAAGATATTAACCATAAATCCCGGTTCGGTTTTAGAATTCAATTCATAATCGATATGTATTTCTTTAACATTTTCGGTATAATTCGAGGATGGAGTTCTCTCGATAGAACAGGTTCCGTCTTCATGTAAAACCAACACATTTATTCCTTCATCCATTGCCGGCAGCTTATCCTTATCACAGAATTCCGAAGTTGGATCCAGCCAGAAGATTTGATTTTCGGAAGTGGTTGCTTTAACGATCATATGATTAAAATACCAGGAAGGAAATTTGGAGTCGATATATCCTGCATCTTTGGTCAGCAACAATACAGGTTCAGATTTAATATCCAGACTTTTCAGGAAACTTATCAAAAGCATCGATTTATTTTTGCAATCTCCGTACCCATCGACCAGAATTTTTTCCGGATTATCAGGCACTATACCGCCATTATTCAAATTTATGGAAACATATCTCATTTTTTGAACATAACGATAACACTCTTCGATTTTCGATTGTTCGGTATCCGTAATTCCGGCAATATCTTTTGCTTTTTCTTTAATTTTTTCAGTTATTAGCATTTGTGGCTTAAATAATTCTTCATAATACCAACTCGCCAGTTCGTTCCAGGTTTCGAAAAAACCGGGAGCAAATCTTACATGTTTGAATTCGGTCAATCCTCCGGGCATTAACGGTTCACTCTCGAAAGCTGGAATATCATCGAATTCCCATTCTAAAATAAGTTGAATATCTTTTTCGTGTTGCTGCGTAGCTATTAATCGTTTTCCTTTCGCTTCTGGAATTTGCTGGTTATAGGATTTATATAACCATTTGAATTTTCCTTTTGTTAATAGTATTTGAGGAATAGTCAGGGTATATCTGTTTTGTATAATCGGATTACTATCCTCGAGCAACCAGATGTCTCTTAAAAAAGGAATATCCACATATTTTTTATAATAATATTCGATGATACAGTCTTTTTCAAGAGCAGGAAAGGTGAATTTCTTAAATTTGATATCAGTATAAAACTGTTCGTTATCAGAGCCGATAATATCATAAAAGTCTTTGTTTTGAAGTTTTATAACAGTTCCATCCGGTTTAATTACTCGAGCATATAATTCGTAGATTTCTTCACTATCGTAAATCGGGATTTTTATATTGGCAACTTCATCGAAATTTCTAAAAACCTTTACAATCTTATGAACTTTTTTCGATGTATCGATTTTCCAGTTTTCATTGATCTTCATAATCCAATCGGTCGAGGTTAGAATATTAAGAGCATCACATTCCTGAAAATCCTCGAGTTTTGATTTTTCTAAAATTGTTTCTATTTCATTGATCGATAGATATTTCTCTCCTATACATCCTGCTAAAAAAAGACAAATAATTAACAATAATAATTCGATTCTTTTTTTCATTATGATTTCTCCTCCTTAAAATATTCGTATTTATTTTTTTTCCGAGCGGATAAATCCGCTCTCTAAAACCGAATAAAACATTCTGAAGAATGTTGTATAAAACTTACCAAATCTAACAGATTTGTGAAGTTTATAACATCAAATTATTATTCATTTCAAACTTCACAAGTATCAAAAACTTGTTAAGTTTATTTTGTTGGTAATATTATCTTCACCACAAATTCCTTCTCAGTTTTACTCAATTCCAAAGTTCCACCATGCTTCTCGATAATAGTCCTGGCAATCGGCACTCCCAGACCGGAACCCGATTGTTTAGTAGAATACCCCTGCTCGAGAAATCTCTCGATATCAATATCCGGATCTGATAGTTGGTTTCTCATTTCGATAACATCATTATCTTTTTCTTGGATGATTTTGATTTTAATATAGCCATTCTCATCAGTCGCTTGCAAAGCATTGTCCAACAGATTCTCGAAAGCAGATTTGAAATGAATTTCATCTATGCTGATGTAAATATCATCTTGCTGTATTTTATCTTGAAAATCGAGTTCGATTTTATCATAAAACGGATGATTAATATACTGGTCGATTATCGGTTCGAGAAACGACTTGATTTCCACCTTCTTCTTCTTCAATTTATTGATCTGGGCAAATATCGATAATTTTTTAGCAATTTCCGAAATCTCACTGATTATGGTTAGAGTTTCATCCACCAGGTTTTTCGCTTTCTGTTCCAATTTCTCTATATATTTTTCTATCGTCAATTTCGCTAACAAGGATTTGCTTTTCAAATCATGTGAAATCGTCTGAATGATAGGAAATTCATCTGATTTTTTGATCTCAAAAACCTTGTACCTGAACAAGAAAAAATTCCCCTTCTGAAACGGTTCTTTCTCGTCGGAATATTCATCTACAAATTTCACAGCAAAATCATCATCTGCATACATTTTTTTATGCGGTTTATCGATCCCTTTCATCTCCTTCATTCTGCCGATTAATTTCCAGAAATACAATTTTCCTAATAAAGAATACACAATGAAATAACTGCTGGTTGCGGATTGGAGCGGGATTTTCAGGTATTGTTTGAGGAGTAAATAGGACAGGAGAAGCATTATTTCGATTAACAAAATAATTATAACATAAGGATTCGGAGTCCGATTTCTGTAAAATATTAGTTTTGTTATATAAGGTATGTTATTATAATGTTCTTTAATAAATATTTCATTATTATTTTTCTGTCCAATTAGATAATCATCGCCGGTATGTACTTGCTTTTCGAATAAAAGGTGAAAATTTTTATCATAAACTCTAAAAGGACCGGCAACTAAATAATATTCCTCATTATCGATAAGAACCTTTTGAATATATTTACCCCATTGTCTATTAAACTCAAATTCCTTTATTTTTTTTAGTTTCATATCTTTACTAAAAAACAGTTTTTTTAATATTTTTTTATTAACATTAAAAGCGACAATATTCCCATCTTCTTCGATAAATTGAATAATAC
>CAZFPK010000090.1:0-6781 GCA_964521025.1 uncultured Candidatus Cloacimonadota bacterium
CAGCTTAATTTTCACGACAACTTGTTGGTAAGTTTGGTTTTTTAAGTGACTAAAGGAGTGGGTTATTGATTGAGATAACTACCAGATCAATAACCCCTAACTTTAGGTAGGGGAAACTTGCAATTCCAACCATTTTCTTTCATATGTTTTCATAAATTATGTTACACTACTCATTACTTCGATGAAATTTCTAATGATCAGACTGAAGAAATCTCAACGAAACAATAGATTTGAAATGCTGCCGATTTTTCAACCAGCAGCATTTTTTTAAATAGAATTAATCCAATGGGCTGAAAAGATCTTTTCCCACTCCACATTCGGGACAAACCCAATCTTCTGGCAGATCTTCAAAAGCGACATTGTCGTTTGTCATCGGATCATAAATATATCCGCAAGCATCGCATACATATTTTTTCATTGTTCCTCCAATTTTTACTATCTTTCCGAAGCTTCCACAAAGGAATTCTTTCAATTAAGATTCGGAAAGTTTTAACTCACTACTTTAAAGTGCATCTTCGATCCAACCTTCTCAATCCTCGATGAATGAAGAAACGAAAGAAGGCTTCTGAAGGTTAATAATTCTCTTTCCAGAGTTCAAAGTAAGATTGCGGATGTTTGCAGACCGGACATACTTCCGGAGCTTCTTCAGCTTCATGAATATATCCGCAATTTCTGCATTTCCAGAAAACTTTACCTGCTGATTTGAAAACTTTCCCGGTTTCGATATTCGCGAGTAATTTTTTGTATCTCTCTTCGTGTCGTTTCTCGACTTTAGCAATTCCTTCGAACATTTCCGCAACATCATTAAATCCTTCTTCTCTTGCTTCTTTAGCCATAGTTGGATACATATCCGTCCATTCGTAGTTTTCGCCGGCAGCAGCAGCTTTCAGGTTTTCGATAGTATTTCCGATTCCGTTCAAAGTTTTGAAATGCAGTTTGGCATGTTCTTTTTCATTTTCCGCAGTTTCCAGGAAAAAGGCGGCAATCTGTTCGTAACCTTCTTTTTTAGCAACTTTTGCAAAATAGGTGTATTTGTTTCGCGCTTGAGATTCTCCAGAAAAAGCATCCCATAAATTTTTTTCTGTTTTTGTTCCTTTTAAATCAACCATTTTTCCTCCCATTGTGTTATTCTGAGTTCTCTTCCTTGATTGTTCTTCCGAAGAATCTCATTTCATTAATAGATGAGTTCCTTCGAGAGAAAAGCAGTCCGACAGCTGCAGGATCAGGATGAGAAAACCTTATGTGTTAGAACAGCTAAATAGAAACCTGCCATCCGGAAATTACCGGACAGCAAGTTTATAATTACTCTAGAAATACCTTTTTAATAGACCTTCAAATGCTTTTCCATGGCGAGCTTCATCTTTACACATCTCGTGAACTGTGTCATGAATAGCATCATAACCGAGTTTTTTGGCTCTGGTTGCCAGGTCTTTTTTACCTTTACAAGCACCATTTTCAGCTTCGACTCTCATTTTAAGATTGGTTTTGGTATCCGGAACAACAACTTCACCCAGAAGTTCAGCAAATTTGGAAGCGTGTTCCGCTTCTTCCCAGGCGATCCTTTTGTATGCTTCCGCAACTTCCGGCAAACCTTCTCGATCAGCCTGGCGACTCATGGCAAGATACATTCCGACTTCCGTGCATTCACCTGCAAAATTCGCTTTCAGACCATCGACAACTTCTTTATCCAATCCTTTGGCAACACCGATCTTGTGCTCATCAGCCCAAACCAGTTCCTCCGATTGCAGTTCAAATTTCGAAGCAGATGCTCCGCATTGAGGACATACTTCCGGTGGATTTTCACCTTCGTGAACATAACCGCACACCGAACATACCCATTTTTTAGTCATTTTTTTCTCCTTTTTCAGCAACTAACAAAACGAACAAAACTAACAAATTTCTGTAGATATTAATTTAAGATCATTCGTCTTGAATAACTGCTTAATTGTTTTTTTTGTGTCAAAAACAGGAATAAAACTAATTAAGAAAGGTTCTTCTTGTTAGTTTTGTTCGTTGCTTTTCTTATTTCGGTTCCCAATAACATCTTTTGGGAGACACTATCAGTTTTTCTTTTTTGAGAACTTTCATCACTTTATCGACTTCTTTTTTATCCAAACCGCTGATCTCGACTATTTCTCCGCCTTTTAACGGTTTCCCGGCTGCTTTCATCGCATCTAACACGACTTGTTTCCTGTCTGCCATTTTTCCTCCTTGTCACGGCGAAACCGATTTATCGGTGAAGCCGGTCTTTTTTTTTTTGATTTTTAAATTTCCGAATGTATGAAATTCTTCGGAATGTTGGTTTTATAGTTCAAACAATCGGAAGACCTGCGGACATTCCGATGTTTTTTAGAACTTCGCATCCATCCTGTGTTCAGCGACATCGAACCAATAACCTGCATTAGTTAAAAAATCGTATTCCGCTTGCAGTAGATCATAATGAGATTCTTCTTCTTCCCGGATTTTAGTTACGATTTCCTGGATTTTCGGATCCTTGATCTCATTTAATATTTTCGTGAAAAACTTGATCGCTTTTCTCTCTAATTCCATCCCAATCCTGATCGCCTTCAATTCGGAAGCACTATCTCCTTTTGCCAATCTTGGAAGCAACTCTTCGATCACCGGTGATTTTGCTTTCGACTTTTCCTGCCGCACCAGATTATCCCAATTTTCTCCGGAAACAAGGGAACTGAAAATTTCTTTGAAATCATGCAGATGTTTTAATTCATCGAATGATAATTTCTCAAACATTTTCTTACCCAACTCGTTATGAGTCTTTTCTGCCGCTTGCTGGAAAAAATTTCTGCCGTTCAATTCCAACTTAACTGCTTCTCGTGCTAAATTTAAGTGGTTTGATTGATCTTTCATTTTATTGTCCTTTTTTTGCCACCAAGAACACGAAGATTCAGTAAATTGCTTTTTCGTGCTATTTTGTGTTCTTCGCGGCTATCTACTAACTTTTCCAGAGACCGTGCAGGTTACACCATTCCCTGACTTCTACGATATCTACCTTTTTTACAGGAAATTCTGCCTGTGGTTTTTTCCAGGGTTTCAGTTCTTTCCTGTAAATTTTGCAGGTTGTCAAAACTTCGATAAATTTAATGTAATGTTCATCCAGCATCGGATGATCCTGATTTTGTCCGACTTTAACCAGAACTCCGTTTTCTGTTTCTTCAATATATGGAACATGCTTTTCCAGGGAAGCATCTTCGGTTTTTGCTTCCAATTTTTTCATCGGTCTGCCGCAACAGAATAGAGCAACTGCTCCTTCATTCACGACTTCGACTAAATTACCGCATTTTTCGCAGTAATAGATTTCTCTTAACTTTGTCATTTTTACCTCCGTTTTATTTTGAGCAACTAACAATACCAACAACACGAACACAAAAAATGTTAGTTTTGTTAGTTATGATAGCTGTTCGGATATTTTTTCTTTTTCTTTTTCTAATGTTGTTTCATCCGGGATATATTGGATTTTTATTTTTTCCAGCATTTCAAATCCGCAATGTTTTAATTCATCCTCAATAATGCCGACACTTTGTCCTCCCCAACCATAAGAACCGAAAGCGAGACCGATCCTGCTTTTTGGAGCGAGTCCTTTCAGATAGGTCAGAAACGCAGAAACTGTCGGTAGAATATTATTATTCAAAGTCGGAGAACCGACGCAGATATATTTTGCCGTCAAGATTTCGGTCATAATATCAGAAATATGATTCACCTGTAAATTGAACATTTTTGTATGAATCTTTTTCTCCTCAAACGCTTCTTGAACAGTATGAGCGATCTTTTCCGTTGATTTCCACATCGTATCATAAATGATCAGTGCTTTATCCTCGACCAGATTTTCCGACCACTTTTTATATTCTTTCAGGATTTCGTGAATATGGGATCGCCAGATCAAACCATGACTCGGACAGAGAGTTTCAATTTTCAAAGTTGTAATAACATCCAGAACTTTTTGAACCTGCCTGCTATAAGGAAGAACGATATTAGCATAATATTTTTCCGCTTCGTGCATCATTATATTGAATGGATATTCATCGTCGAATCGTTCCGAAGATGCAATATGCTGTCCAAAAGCATCATTGGAAAAGAGGATTTTTTCTTCTGGGCAAAAAGAAACCATATTATCGGGCCAATGTACCATCGGAGTCTGCACAAAATGTAAACTTCGTTTTCCTAATTTCAAAGCATCGCCGGATTTGACAGTTTTGAAATCCCAATCCTGCTCGAAATGTTTCTGCAGACCTTCCACTCCTTTCGGAGTAGCGAAAATCTTCGCATCAGGGCAATGTTTTTTCATTTCAGGAAGAGAACCGGAATGATCCATCTCGATGTGATTTTGAATAATATGATCGATCTTTGCCGGATCGATAATTGCCGAAATTCGCTTGAGTTGTTCTTCGAAAAGATGTTTTTTTACATTATCGATCAAAGTTATTTTTTCATCGATAATTAAATATGAATTATAAGTAGAACCGCGTTGGGTCAGGTATCCGTGAAAATTTCGCAGATCCCAGTCGATTCCTCCAACCCAGAAAATTCCTTCTTTTATTTTTTTCGGCAGCATTTTTTCTGCTCCTTATTTTTTAGAATATAACTTTGTGTGATTTAAAACCTTAACGGTTTGCCAAACCTTGAAGGTTTATATCGAAAATAATTAAAATTCCGGAAATTTCGGCATTCCCTCATATTCGACAACATTTTCCGGTTTCCCAAAAAAATAAAAACTGAAATTCATGTGATCTCGCTCATCCAAACCGATACGCCTGAAAACATCCGCCCAATTCGCAAATTTACCGTATTCTTCTATCTTCTTAGTTTTAACGGTTTGTTCTTCCCATTCCGGATGCTCTTCCACGAACTTTGCATAAACATGTTCTGCATGGTCTTCAAATTCCGCATTAAATAAAAATGCTCGTGAAATGTTAAAAATTGCCAACACCCGGGAAAACAAAATATATGAACACACAACAATTGCCGGAATCGGCTGCTGCAAATACCATTCTTCTTTCTGCTTATCTTCTTTCATTTTTTCATCGATGACAATTAAATGCCAATATTCATTATCCTGAGCTCCTCGTGCCCATTCCATTATTTTTTTTGCTCTCTTAACAATTCTCTTTTTTTTATAGAACAATGTCAACCTGGAGTATTGCCTGATTTCCCAGGCTCGATAAGGAATGCTTGCCAATGTTTCTATTAATTTAACTTTGGATAATGTGATCTTCTTACCGGTCAGGAAATCCATCAAAGCAAAGAAAATGCGAGCTGCCGACGAATATTGATAACGCGGTCGTCCCATCGATGCGATCTGTTCTTTTTTCAGATCTATACTCGTATTCGGTTTAATTTTTTTGTTCCCCATTTACCCTCCTGTTTCTGACACTTTTCACAGAAATAAGTCGTTCTGCCTGCCTGTTTTATTTTCGTTATTTGATGACCCGAAGGACATTTTTCTTTTTGATAAACCTGCAGGAAATTTTGGAATTCCCCGCTTTTATTATCGACATTCCGAAAATCGGAAATGGAAGTTCCGTTATATTTGATCGCTTCTGCAAGAACTTCTTTTGTCTCTTTGACGATCATTTTTAATTTTTTCAAAGAAAGTCTGTTTCCGTATATTTGTGGAGAAATTTTTGCTCGATAAAGGATCTCACAAGCATAAATATTCCCCAAACCGGCAACAATACTTTGATTTAAAAGAAGATTTTTGACAGGAGATTTGCGACTCTTGAATTTGTTTTTTAAATAATCGGCAGTAAATCCATCCGCAAGAGGTTCGACTCCCAATTTTTCCAGAGATTTGATTTTCTCATCTTTTTTATAAATTTGAATTTTTCCAAAAGTCCGCGTATCATCGAAAATCAGTTTTGTCTTATCTTCAAAAATAAAAGAAGCTCTTTCGTGAGCAGACTTTTTTTCCAGAGATGTCTCGAATATCAGTTTGCCGGTCATCCTTAAATGGATAACAAATTTGAATTCATTCGAAGTTTCCAATATTATGAATTTTCCTCTCCTGGAAATAACCGAGATCGTACCAAATTCACAAACCGGATCTTTCACAAAATTCTGGAGCGTTCCTTTTCTTTCCTCGAAAACGGACATGATCTTTTTATGCAGGATCTTGTTATTTAAACCAGTTACAATAGTTTGGACTTCAGGTAATTCAGGCATTTCTTATTCCTCGTTCTCGCGGCAATTCTTACAGATCCCTTTCAAGTTTATATGGTGTTCGGTAACTTTATGACCGTCGATTTCCTGACCATGCAGATTACCATAAGTCTTTGAAATATCATAAATCTTTCCGCAATTTATACATTTGAAATGAATATGAGGTTCCGTATTATATTCGTAGCGCACTTCATTTTCAAATAATGATAATTCCGTTAAAATTCCTTTTTCCACAAAAGCCTTGAGTGTATTATAAATTGTAGTTTTGGACAAAGTTGGAATTTCTTTTATAAGAGATTTATAGATCATATCTGCTGTTGGATGAGTTTTATAATTATGAAGATATTCCAGTATCTTGATCCTCTGCAGAGAAGGAGCAATTTCATGCTCTTTTAAAACCCGGATAAAATCGATCATCATTCCACCTTTGTTACAAATTCATTTTTGTAACAATTACAAAGTAGTATTAATTTCCGGAAAAGCAAATTTTTTTTTGAACTAACTAAATTTCTAAAAAACAGGAAATTTAAGAAGACTTGATCAAATTAATTTTTAACCCATCTTTACCATTTTTCATAAAAAGATAGCGTCCCTAAAGGCTTCAGTC
>CAZFPK010000091.1:0-6772 GCA_964521025.1 uncultured Candidatus Cloacimonadota bacterium
TAAAGGTAACCATAATAATAGAGAAAATGGCGTTAGTGTGCTAACGCAGTGGTGGTGTGGGTTAGAAGACAGGCGACAAAAATTTAAAAACCGAGAAAAAGTTTGATTATTACAATTATAATCGAAATAAATGAGAAAAGTTTGTAATGATTACAACTTGAAAATTATCTCAATTATTATGCAAATCTTTGAGAGTTTTTAATAAACGAGAAAAATCTCTATTAATTTTGTTAAGTTACCGACCTTTTTTACACTTCTCTAGATTACTATATAAGAGTCATATATATATAGAGACTAAATTTTTGCAAAAATATCCTCTTTTTTTAGATTAAAAAATTTCAGGAACCTCTCGAAAAATTCTATATTAAGTTCTTTATTCTCCTTCTCAAGCAGAGAAATATCTTTTTTTATTTTTGCAATCTCATTTTCGAGCTGCATTATCCTCTCATCTTTACTCGTTTCACCGCTTTCCGCTAGGAACATCTCCCCTTTGCCGGTTAAAAGCCAATTGATATCCAAATTATAGTTTTCAGTTATATTGTACAATACTTTAATTGAAGGAAGAATTCGACCTTTTTCATAATCTGCAATGGTAGCCTGATTACAATTAAGCGTTTCAGCGACGCTTCGCTGTGTTAATTTTAAATAATTTCTAAATTTTTTAAGTCTGTCTCCAATAAGCATTTAGCACCCGCCATAAAAAAAATATAACTAAAAACTATAAAATAGATTGACAGTATAACTGCCAGTTATTTTTCTGACACCAGATTCGCTGACATCGGAAATGATGTCAAGGATAAAATTTAAGGTGGTGTTTATGATTAAAAAGGAGAATCGCCTCCAAAAGGCCAAAACACGATGTTATTTAGCATCAATTCTTGATGAGCGTATTTTCCGGCAATTGCTATGTTTGTATGTAAGAATAAACCACACTCATCAAGATAATGGTAAAGAACATTTAAAAACCGGATCGAATTCTGAAAGTGCCAATTCGAGCAAAGAGCAAGACATAACCTGTCGTTTGATTTCAGTTCGTTCAATCCTGTTAGATAATTATCAGGAGCAAGGCGAACAATGTCATATACTTTCTTCATATTTAGCCGATACCACTTCAGAAAATAATCCAAACCCTTGTTTGAACAAAGACGGTGAAGGTTCTTTAGGTCTTCCTCATTCAGAAGAGAATCTAAAAATTTCAAATTTTGCTTACATAGGTCGATTTCTTCTCTCACACAATTCATGTAACTGTCCATTGATAACACTCCTTTTAACTGATTTTAAATCTCCATACTATACAGGAAAACATGATAGAATTGTTAAACAATAAAAAAAAGGAGCAAAGATGAAATATCCTGAAAATGTGATCAAGGCAGCGATGAAGATGCGGGAAATAACAGCTTTAGATATTGTGAAAGTATCAGGAATGGAAAGAAGTCATATTCATCGTTATATCACCGGAAAAAGGAATTCGGAAAAGTTAGATAGGATCATGGAGGCTGTTATGGGAATGGAACTGAAAGCATTATCCGAGTTGAACACCAAAATTCTGGATCAGCATGCAGCGAACGGAGGTATCTGATGAAAAGATTATTGGATGTAGGTGATTATGTTTATTATTACGATAAAGATGGAAACACTGTTCCTACAATGGTTTTAGGGGCATATCCAAAAACGAAAAGAATCAGAATTGTAAACTTTATGGGAAAAGAAGTCACTGTTTTGATGTCAAAATGTGAATTACAAAAAGGGAAACCATAATGAAAAAACTAACCATCGTAACCAGTGATTCCTGTGCCGGTTGTCATACTCTAATTGGTGACCTGGTGCGGGAGAATATCGATTTCACGGAGTTAAATGCAGATGGCATCGGAGACCATAAAAAGATCATAGCGTTGGGAGTCGGAATGAGAGGAATGCCAACAATCGTGATCAAGGATCAAAACAATGTTATCCAATATTACAATGTCGGATATTCAAAGAAGATCGTAGATGAAATTATCAGGGGGCTAAAATGACAGTCAGAGAACTGATAGATCATCTGATAGATTATGACAGCGATGCTATAGTCACGATGGATATCGGCTTTAAATGTGTGGATGTTAAGGATACGATGAGCAATGCCGACGATAGTATTGTGATGTTGATGGGAGATGAGGAATAACAATGTTCAGAACAAGTTCTGAACTACAATGGAGGAATGATGGATTATGTTATTTATGTTTTGTTTTTGGTATTGGTGGTGATCATCATGGCTGGAGTGAAGATGTTTATCGGTGTGAACCGGGCAAATGATCATTTTAAGAAGTTATTTAGAGAAAAAGAAATCGAACTGGCAGCACAGAAACGAGAGAAGGAATGCTTGAAATTCAGGAATGAACGGACGGAAAAAGATTTGGAAGTCTCTCATCGGCATCTGGAGAGGATGATTGCGAATTGAATATTGAATATTGAATATTGAATATTGAAAATTGAAGAAAAAAGAAAGAAAAATGAAGAAAGAAGAATGAAAGACAATCGAGAACTTTATCTAAAAGCAGTTTCCATGATAGGGAAAGAGCAGATGGTCATGAAATTACACAGTTTCCTCTTGAGATCGATCAGGAAAGCGAGAACAGATCAGGGATTGCCTTCCGGTGATGAGATCAACTCTAAAATCGAACTGATCATCGCACATCTGAATAAATTGACCGGTTTGAATTACAGATCATCGACGAAAGCGACCCGCAATTTGATCCGGTTCTGGCTGATACAGGGTTTTACGGTCGAGGACTTTAAAAAAGTGCATGAGATCAAGTGTAAACAGTGGTTGAACAATGAAAATAGTGTGTATTTGCGTCCGCTGACACTGTATAACGGCTCTAAATTCGAGGGCTATCTGCAGCAGTGGTATATAAATAAATCGCGGGAAGAACACCGGGAGAGGAAAAAGAAGATAACTCACCCCGGCCATCTCTTACAAGAGAGGGAGACAAAAAAAGCAAATAAGGAATCTGCGGAGAAAATACACGGGATCATGGAGAATCTGAGGAAGAAGTTGAGGAAATGATCGGAACAAGTTCCGATCTACTAATGGAGATATTCTATGACTATCGAAGTTAATTATTTTGTTTCTCCGGAGCATTTCAAGGAAGTCGAAGGTGCTGTCGATGATGATCGAGGAACGCTGAAAGTGACCTTGAGACGGTTCGGAGTAGCGATCAATTATATTAAGGTGAATGATATCGTAGAGAAATTCATTCATGATGAGGGTGTGTTCATGGAAAGTGAAGTATCCAAAGATCATCAGCCCTGCATCCTGATCACGAAGAGAAGTGAGATCAGAGATATTATAAATTATGATGTCAGGAATTGAAAATAGGAAGATTTATCCACGAATTACACGAATTACACGAATAAAATGAAAGAATTAAGGAATTGAGCGTGTGGTTGACCTTGAAAGGAGCAGCAATTAGAGATGGTGTTTCGGTGCGTACTATTCAAAGACGATATAATAATGGAGATTATAAAAAAACAAGAGAAAGACCAGGAATTAGTCGAGGAGGGATAATATATGAAATCTGGGTTGAAAATAATATTAACGACACGACTAACGACAACCAACGACAAACTAACGACATAAATATTAACGAAATAAATGAGAAATGTGTCGTTAGTCAAAATGACAAACGACAACTAACGACAACTAACGACACGACTAACGACACGACTAACGACACAAATCCTTCCGAAATTATAACGGAATTAGTCAACAAAAACTATGGAACTTATTCCCTAGTCAAGTATGAAAAAGCGAGATTCGAGTGCGCGGCGAACGATGATAAAAATATTGCTCTGTTCCGGAAGAATTGTGTGCTCGAATATGAGAAATTCATCCAAACCGGGATCAAGGAAGGATTAAAGATATCATCGGAGATCGAACCGCGACTCATGATCGAGATCGAGAACGGTCATATCCTGAAATCGGAAAAAGAGATTTTAAAAACGATATCAGTCAAGACGATCCGCAGATGGCAGAAGAAATATAGAAACGCAGGTCGGGATGTATCGGCATTAGTTCCTCAGCGTAAGGGAAAATCAGGCAGAAAGCGAATGGGCGAATATGATCATATCTTCAGGGAAATCCGTTTGTTGGCAGCTCATTCTCACAATTTCCCGATAACCGTGATCAAGGAGATGATAGAAGAAAGACACGGGAAATTGCCTTTTTCTTACGGAACTCTCGTCAAATATGTGCGGGAAATAGTGCTGAAAGATGAAATGCTGCGTTCCGAATTATCAGGAAAAGAGCGGAAACGAAATAAGGTCAAACTTCATATTTACCGGCTGAACGATGCTATTCCCGGGCAAATCTGGCAGGCTGACGGTCATACTCTTAATTTCCTGGTGAAATCTCCATTTATGCGGGCGGATGATCCTTCGTTCCGGCAATTGGTGCGTCCGGTGATCGTGATGTGGATCGATGTCGCAACTGAAATGATCACGGGCTGGGCGTGTTCGTATTCGGAATCGTTTTCCGTAGTAGTATGTTCGTTCCGGGACGGAGTCGAGCGATACGGAGTTCCGCAAAGCGTGATGTTTGACAACGGAAGTGCGTTCAAGAATGTGATGACAACGCCGGAAGAATTTGCGAAGCGGAAAAACGACACAAAACAGCGGAGAAATGCGAGATCGATGATGGAAGCCGGTAATTTCGGTATTTTCAAGGGAATAGGAGTTGAGAAAATAACTCTCGTCACTCCAGGGAATCCCGAGGCAAAGAAGATCGAAGCGATGTTCGGATATGTCTTCGGATCTTTCGAGAAAAAGCAATTTACCTATCTCGGAGAAAAACCTTCAACCAGACCGGAACACATGAAGATGACAAATTTGAAATTACTGCATAAGTATGGAGATCAGATATTGAACTGGGATGATTTCCTGCTAAATCTCAAAAGTCACATCGAAGCATATAACAACAAACCGAAAAAGGGACTGGGAAATGTATCTCCAAAAACAGTTTATGAGGATTTCGGACCTTTCAAGATACCTTCCAAAGAGGAACTGGATCATCATCTCGCTGCTATCTGCTTTCGCAAAGTATCCAATAACGGACTGAATATCGATGGGATAGTTTATGAACATCCGCTGTTCATAAATCATCTCAACGAGAGAGTTCAGATTCGTTATGATGTGCGGGACTTACGCTCTGTGAAAATTGCCTCGGAAAAAGGCGAACAATGGGCAGGCAAGGCTTTTGCGGTGAAGATGGGAAGTTATATTAATCCGGATATGAGCTTGGAAGCGATCAAGGCACGAGCGAGAGCAGAAAAGAAACGGAAATATGTTTATGCTCAAAATAAATTGAAAGGCGGCGATGTCCGTAATTTGCGAATATCCGAGGAAGCGGAGATTTTCGAGGAATTGGAAGAATTAGACATCAATAAGCTGCTGGCAGATCAGAAACGGGAACAGAAACGGCTCAAGAAAGAACAGAATGTGGATGAGTATCTGGTTTCGGAGAAGATGGAAAAGGCTGTTGATGAGATTATCGAGAAAAGGAAGAACGGAAGAACGGAGAAACGGAAAAATGGAGAAACGGAAGAATGGATCACTGCGGATGAGAGGGAGATATTGGGGTTGGACTAGTGATTTAAGATTGAAGATTGAATATTGAATATTTAAAAAACTAAAATGCTGAAATGCTGAAATGCTGAAAATCTAAAAGGACAACTTCGGAAAGTTGTTTTACGGAGGTTGAATGAAACAAAATATGATGCTGCAAACTGGGAATGTCAAAAGGGCATTGCAGTATATCAAGTTGCTGCAATCGAGACCGGTTACGGAGATCGTAGGATTGATGTTGATCTACGGTAAACCGGGACTGGGAAAAACCAGGTTTGCGGAACGATTCGTTTATACTAACGGTTACATTTATATCAGGTTGGAAGCACCGACCACAGCAAAGGATCTATTGTTCATGATATTAGATGCTCTCTATGTCCGGATGGGAATCAACAAACAAATCCATCGAGGAACAGCAACCAAACTGCTGCAGGAGATCAAATTTATTTTAAATTCCGAAGAAATGTCCGACACGGTGATCATTATCGATGAGATCGATTATTCGTTCGGAAATAAAAAAATGTTAGGATCTATCAGGGATATTGTGGATGAGACGATTGCAGTGATCATCATGGTCGGAATGCAGAATGCTTATCACGAACTGAAAAAAACCAATGAACACATGTTCGACCGCTGCAATTTCATTCTGGAATTCAAGCACAACAGCAAAGAAGATACTAACTTGATCTGTAAGAATATTGCTGATTTTGATATTTCCGAAGAACAAATCGAAACGATCAATAAGTCAGCAAAAGGAAACCTGCGAAAAGCGATGAAGGCTCTGGATTTTATGGAGAAGAAGGAAAGAACCTCCTAATTTAATATTGAAAATTGAATATTAACCCTCTTTGATTCTCCCTTATAAAGGGAGATTATAAGGACTACTTGAAGATCAAGGGAGAAATCGATGCAGATAGTTAAGGAACCACCTACGGAAAAGGAAAAAGTTAGGTTATTTATTCACTATTATAAGAGACCTTTCTCGACCAATGATATAAGGCAGTCCACAGGCGTGAAGATCAATTCCATCAGGGAATATGTGAGGCAATTTATTGCTCAGGGAATGCTGAAAGGGATCAAATGCGAAGGGCAGAAGAAGATTTATGTAAAAAATAACTCACCCCGGCCCTCTCTTAAAAAGAGAGGGAGAAATATGGACTTTGGAAATGAA
>CAZFPK010000092.1:0-6311 GCA_964521025.1 uncultured Candidatus Cloacimonadota bacterium
AAACTGGGAGAACAAATATCTATCTGGAAATCTGAATACCTGTCTCTACTCTACTTGATATTTTTTGAAAAACGAGAACCTGTTTTTTTGGTGAGTCGATCCAGTTTGATCTGGTTTTTATTGAACTTCCATCCGGTTATCTCCGATACAAATAAAAGCAGTCTGATCACATCCCCAGGAATATAATCCGGTTGGCACTGAAATCCGCTTAATTTTATATGCTTCGATCTTACCTGTCCGTTTCCTTTTTTGAATCCGTAATCCTTCATTATCGCGTGTAATTCTACCATCTCATTTTCAAAATTTTTTGTTTCTATTTCTTTCTCGAAACTAGTTGCAAGAGACGGTACAGGGAAGATATTTTTTAACCAATAACCAGCATTTTTCCTGAAGCGATGAGATTGAGCATTGATAAATGCACTGTCTGCCAGCCAGATCAATTTATCCGCATATTTTTTTTCAGGAATTTCCAAACCGAATAACCACATCAAAAAATGAATTGTTCCGAGCGGATATTTTTCCGTGAATCTATTGGTTACGGAATGTCCTTGTAATTCGTTCGGATTACAGCTGTTTTTAAATCCCTTTAATAAGTTCCCGGAATTAAACCTGACAATATGATGTCCTAACGATTTGCAGGTATGATGATAAATATCCAGGTCGAGCCAGATGATCTTTTCCGAATCGATCAGTTTGGTAAATGATGTATTTTTGGAATTGTAGTAATAGATTTCTTTGTATGTGTTGTAAATACCAATTAATAACAGATTTGGATTCAAACTCAGCAAGAGGACAGTCGAAAGAGCAGCATCGAGGTCATCTCCCATGATGAGGAAGTATTTTTGGTCGTTCTTCAGCCAGGGATATTTTTTGATGATTGTTTCTTTGTTCATTTTATTGTCTGAAATTGTGGAAAGACACTCCGTGGTTGGAAGTTGGTATACACTCTTTGCCGGTTAATTAATAAAAAAAATTGCATAATGTTTAATATTGTCTTTCACTCAAGTTGGGAATGGAATTGTGAGTATTTAGGATATCATTAGTGTATTGGATAGCGAATTGATTTCCGCTTTCCTATATCCATCCTCAAAAATGAAACAAATTGAAATAGGGTTATCCGGTAATATATTTTCTGCCAATTTGGGCCACTCGATGATGGTTAAACCGGTATCGAGGAATTCATGCATACCCAGTTCCAGCACTTCCTCCGGCGATTGCAGGCGGTAGAGATCGAGATGATAGATGGGAAACTTACCTTTATATTCGTTCATCAGGACATAACTGGGACTACTGACATTTTCCGTTACTCCCAGAAATGAGCAAAGATGTTTGGTGAAGAATGTCTTCCCTGTTCCCAGTTCTCCGAAAAGGGCGATAACATCACCCTTTTTCAGAGTTGGAGCAATTTCTTCAGCAAGTTTAATCGTATCTTTTTCGGAATATAATTTGATTGATTTCTTCATTTGAAAAATTCCCCTCTCTTCCCCAAGAGAGGGGATTAGGGGTGAGTTATCTCGGACTGCAGATCGAGACGGGCAGGATCATCTCTTCCATAGAAATACCGCCGTGCTGGAAAGTGCCGTTGAATTGTTTCTGGTATTGATGGAACATATTGGGATAAACAAAGTAATAATCGTCTTTGGCAAAGACATAATTATCCACGATGTTCCTGGCTGGAAGTCCGAATTCTTTCGGGTTCTTCATCAGGAATGCATGTTTATCTTTATATGATAGATTCCTTCCCTGTTTATAGCGGATGGTTGTGGTCGTCTCTTTATCACCGATTATCTGGCTGGCACGATTGACCCGGATCGAACCATGATCTGTGGTAATAATAACAGTTGCATTTTGTCTGCTGATCATTTTTAATGCATCATAAAGATTCGAATGCAGGAACCAGTGTTTGGTGAAAGCTCTTAAAGCGGATTCATCGGGGATCGTTTCTTTTAATATTTGGTTTTTGGAACGGTGATGAGCGAGCAGATCGAGGAAATTATAGACAAGAACGATCAATTTTTCATTCTGCCAGGAATCTATCTTGCGCAATACGAAATTCCCTTCATCGATACTGAATATTTTGATATATTTGCTCTTTTCCAGATCGAAGCCCATATCATTCAGATGCACTTCCAGGAGTTGATGTTCATTTCGATTACGGCTGTTATCAAGATCGGATGACTCGACCCAGTACTCTGGATAATTCTTGGCGATATCATCGGGAAGCAAACCGCTGAAAATGGAATTCCTCGAATAAGGAGTCGCTGTCGGCAGGATCGAATAATACAATTCGGTTTTCACATCGAAAAGTTCCCTGAGAAAAGGTTCGAGCACATAATACTGGTCGAGTCTCATACAATCGAGTACAATGAAATATACGGTTCTATTTTTTTCCATTAAGGGAATTAATTTTTCCGAAAGTAGATCGAATGACATGGTCGGTCTTTCATCGGATTTCAACCAGTTTCCGTATTCTTCTGCGATATAATTGGAAAACTCTGTATTGCAATTCAAATTTTCCAGGAAAAGCATTTGCGTTAAAGTCGTGTCATTGACTTCATCGAGAGTTAAATTCCATTTACAAATATCCTGGTAAACTTCCACCCAATCTTTCCAATCCGGAGAAGAAAACAGTTTCTGATTAAGTTTTGCGGCGAATGTGGAATATTCTTTTCCCAGCTGATTACGCCTGATCTCATCTGCCTGGAATATTTTTTTGATCGCCATAATGATCTGATTCGGGTTGATCGGTTTGATCAGATAATCTGCGATTTGTCCGGCGATCGCATTATCCATCAAACCTTCTTCTTCGCTTTTGGTAACCATGACGATCGGCAGCGAAGAATTGTATTTCTTGATCTCCTGCAGAGTTTTCAGTCCATCCATACCCGGCATCATCTCATCGAGCAGGATGAGGTCGAATCGTTCCTCCACCACTAAAGAAACCGCATCTTGTCCATTGGAAACAGTCTTAACATCATATCCTTTATCTGTCAGGAACATCACAAACGGCTTGAGATGTTCGATCTCGTCATCGACCCACAGTATTTTTAATTTGTTCATTATAACCTCTTTAAATTTTTTTATTAAATATGACTACCGATTTATTCTAACAAATTTATGAAGATTATTCCTCCAAATAATTTTTACTTACTTTCAATCGGATTATAAATATTTTCTTTTTTTGGGAAATTCCCTGTTTTGACATCTAGACAATAATTTTTTATAAATGTTGGAATCTTCTCGGACAATTTGGCAAATTGTTTTACAAATTTCGGTTTGAAATCAGCCATTCCAAGAATATCGTGATAGACCAGAACCTGACCGTCTGTAAATTTTCCTGCTCCAATGCCGATGGTTGGTATGGAAAGAGCTGCTGTGATCTCCTTTCCGAGCTGCTCCGGAATTCCTTCCAGAACCAGCATGAATGCACCTGCTTTTTCGATTTCTATCGCCTGCTTAAAGATGCGTTCAAAATTCTTCTCGCTCTTTCCCTGCACAACATAACCACCGAAAGAATGGATCGATTGCGGAGTCAGACCGAGATGAGCAACTACCGGGATTTCACAATCGAGGATCGCTTCGATCGCATCCAATCTGCTCAAACTTCCACCCTCGAGTTTAACGGCATTTGCTCCGCCTTCGATGATTAGTTTCGCAGCATTTTCTTTAGTTTTTTCCAGGTTAAGATGATAACTCATATACGGCATATCCGCTACTATAAAAGTCTGATCTGCTCCTCTGCGGCAGGCTTTTGTATGATGGAGAATGTCATCGAGAGTAACTTTCAGTGTGTTTTCATATCCGAGCACGACCATTCCCAGACTGTCTCCAACCAAAATCAGATCGACTCCGGCTTCTTGCACATATTTGCCGGAAGGATAATCGTAAGCAGTGATCATCACGATCTTTTCCCGGTTTTTTTTCATTTTTTTGAATGATCTGACATTAAGCATTTTTTCCTCGATTAGTCGGTTGTTTCGTTATTGCATCGATAGATTTCCCATCGGGACGATGTGGTTACTATTTCCGGAAAATCCTGATAATAATGTTGATGATGATACTGATAATGATCATCGATGCAATCGGGAAATAGAACTTAAAATTTTCTTTTTCGATCTTGATATCGCCTGGTAATTTCCCAAAATACTTAAGAAAAGGAGTAAATCTGATGAGCAATCCCAGAAGAAGAATGATAATTCCTATAATTATGACAAAATTGCCTGTTCTAATCATTATTCCGTTCCGGAAGATACCTTTCCTTCTCGCTGTAAATACAGCCGCAATACTGCTGACGATACATTTTTTCCTGTTTAGAAAGAGTTATCCCTTCCTTCCATAATTCACGGAAATCCTGATAAAAAAACTTTACACCGTATTCATCTGTGAGCGATTCTCCGATTTCTTTGATCAGTTCGTGTTTCTGGAATTTACTATAGAGAAGAGAGGTTGAGAAATAATCAAAATTTCCTTTTTTTGCTACAATTGCTGTATATTTCAGACGATCATAATAACAGAATTGACAGCGGGAATTCTCTCTGAAACATGCTTTTCTCAGGAAATCTTCCAGATTATATTCATCTTTCCGGATCATCTGAATGTTTTCTTTTTCAGCAAAATCCTGCAAAGATTTCAATCTTTTCTGATATTCCTGGTAAGGATGAATATTCGAATTGAACCAGAATCCCTTGATCTCGAGATCTGTGTTTTTTTTGAGATGGAAATACGGAGCAATAAAACAAGGAGCGCAACAAATATGGATCAGGATTTTTTTGGACATTTTTTATTGGAAAAGATTCATTCCCAAATTGAATTTGTGAATGAGTCCATATTTACATTTTTCAAGGATAATTTGTATATTAAGGCTTTAATTAAAACTCTTTCAGAAGATTAGAAGCAATGATCGACCGCTGGATCTGGTTTGTTCCTTCATAAATCTGGGTGATCTTCGCATCACGCATCATCTTCTCAACCGGGTATTCCTTCATATAACCGTATCCGCCGAGAATTTGCACAGCATCGGTCGTAACTTTCATAGCAGTATCGGAAGCAAAGACCTTGCACATTGCCGATTCTTTTGCATATTTTTTTATTCCCGCATCGATCATTCTGGAAGTTGCCATAACGATCGCTCTGGCTGCTTCGATCTGGGTTGCCATATCTGCCAGCATGAATTGAACTGATTGAAATGAGGAGATCGGTTTTCCGAACTGGTGTCTTTCTTTGGCGTATTTTGCTGCTTCTTCGTAAGCACCCTGAGCAATTCCAACCGCCTGTGCACCAACCATGGGTCTGGATTTATCAAAGGTTCTCATCGCGATCATAAATCCGACTCCTTCACGACCTATCAGATTTTCTTTGGGAATGCAGCAGTTATCAAAGATCAATTCGCGAGTTGCAGAACCTCTGATCCCGAGTTTATCTTCTTTTTTACCGAAGCTGAAACCTTCCGTTTCTTTCTCAACGATGAAACAGGAAGCGCCGCGTGCTCCTTTGGTTTTATCCGTAAGCGCAAAAACAGTGTATATCTCAGCTTCTCCGCCGTTTGTTATCCACTGCTTGGTACCGTTCAAAACATAAAAATCTCCATCTTTTGCAGCTGTCGTTTCGATTCCTCCGGCATCGGAACCGGCATTTGCTTCGGTCAAGGCAAAAGCTGCGAGTCGTTCACCCGCGGCAATATCCGGCAGATACTTCTGTTTCTGTTTTTCAGAACCGGAAATCAGGATCGGGTACATTCCCAGTCCGGTTGCTCCGAATGCTAATCCGATCCCTCCGCAGATCCTGCTTAATTCTTCGGTTACGATAGCCAGATCGACGACCTTGCCGCTGATCCCGTCATATTCTTCCGGAACAAGAACAGCGAACAGGTCTGTTTGTTTGAATACTTCTACGATTTCCCAAGGGAAAGCATTTTCTTCATCATATTTTGCGCGCACCGGTTTTATTTTTTCTTCCGCAACTTTGCGAGCTATTTCTTTTATTTCCAGTTGTTCTTCCGTAAAAAAATAATCCATACAACCTCCATCATTTTTGACTTTTTCAATTGTTTTTCGGGATATTTTTAGTCAAGATAAATGTTTGTAAGTTATCCACTAATTACACAAATATTCACGAATTTGAATCAATAAAATGGATATAAATAGGAACATAGTGAATCGATTAAAAAGAAAATAGTATCTTATTTCTAATATTCGTGTTTTTTTGGCAGAAAATTGCAAATACCAGAATTCTAAATTACTTGTTTGGAATTTGAATATTAATAACTAACATTTCCCACTTCAAATTAAGACGACTTGCTCATCGAATTTGTT
>CAZFPK010000093.1:0-6169 GCA_964521025.1 uncultured Candidatus Cloacimonadota bacterium
AATATCGTCTTTAGAATAAATCTGAACTGTCTTCAGTTCGAGACTATCAACTTCTAATTCTTTTGCGAGCTGTTTAATCTTATCAATCTCATGTTCATTGTGTTTCATAACGAGAAATTGCCAGCGGATTAGAGGATTCTTCTTTTTCAGGATTTTTCTTGCTTTAACAATTTTTTTTGTGTTTTCAATAACTTTAGCCAATTCACCATTTATGCGATATTTATTATATGTATCCTGGATCGTTCCATCCAATGAAACGATCAGTGAATCCAAACCGGAATTTATTAAATCTTCTGCATTTGGCATTATGTTCAGGTTTGATGATGTTAAAGTAAAAAGACCATTCTCCGAAGCATATTTTATCATTTTCAGGAAATCTTTGTTCAAAAAAGGTTCTCCCTGATTCCAGAGAACGACCATAAAAGCATGATCTTTAATTTCATCGATGATCTTCTTAAATAAAGAAAAATCCATAAATCCTTTTGCTCTCTTGAGAGTTCCATTTCCGGAAGGACATAACGGACATTTCAAATTACAGATATTGGTCGGTTCGATCATGACAACAGGAGGAAAACCCAAAAAAAGACTTTTTCTAATGATCAGTGAGAAGAAATATGAAATATAGATTTTGAAGGAATTTATCAATCTAATGGGAGTACAACTTTTTCTTAAAAATGAGATATTTTCTTTCAACATTTAAATACGAAAAAAGGGGCGAAAAATCGCCCCTTGTTTATCTGTTTTTTCCATTCAATTAAAAGATGAAATACTTGAAGTAAATGTTGAACCACATTGCACCATCATCAAGTAATGAATCTTTAAAATATTCAAAACTAGCAGTAGCAGTTAATTTATCCATGATGTTTTTTCTGGTTCCTAATTCTAATGCCATGGTATTAGTTCCGTCACCTTCTGCTGGTAAAAATGACAAATAGTCAAAACCAAAGAATGATGACCAGGTGTATTCATGATCTATAGTGAAATCAAATCCTGCATCTAACTCGGCACCTGCATCTTCTTCAAGAGATTTTGCGTATTCGACATAAGCTGTAAACTGTTTATCCAATCCAATAGGTTTTGCAAAATCACCGTGAACAACAATATCACCTTTATCTTCATAGTGATCCCAATAGAAAGGATCATCTTCAGCAGCGAGGAACCAATTATGATAACCAGCTCTAAGCTGCCATCCAACCTGGCGAGTTGAAATTGTATAGATCGGGTTTGTGAGAACCTTAAGAACTGTTAAACCTTTATTAGGAAATCCAGCAGCATCAGCAATTGCACCATGAAATTCTCCACTCCAGCAATCTTTATAAACTGCTACATAGTAAGCTCTTTTACCAATGATGTCAGCAATTTCAAGGATCTTTTCATTAGACAGATCACCCCCGAGTACATCCAGAATTGCTACTGCTTGAGCGACTCTTGTAGCACTGAACACTCTTCCAACACCAGCACCAACTTCCAGTTCAATTGCCATACCTGATGTTTTATCAGGATCACCATAATTATTTGAATCAAAATAGAAGTTCATATCTCCATAAACCAGAGGAAGTCCAAAATATTTAGCTGCTCCAACATATAGATTATTATCCATTACCGTCCATGAGTCTCCATTGTTTAGTGTTTCATCTTGTAACATAGAGAAACCTAAATTATCACCATAATACATGGTCATATCAGTTCTCTGACAATAAGCATCAAAAACACCACCAAAATTAATGTTCATGTGACCTGCATCACCGAATTTGTACCAGTCTAACAGGTTGTTACCTTGAATGTACAAAGTTCTGAATTTGTATTCAGGAACTGTCTTCAGGTTATAAACCGAAGGATTTTGAGCTAAAAGAAAATAGCTCATTGCTAAAATAATTACTACTAATAAAATTTTTTTCATTTTCTCTCCTTTTTTGCTTAAATTTTAATTACTTCTTTTTAACAAATTAACACACATTAACCATATCTGCGACATTAACAAATCATTTTTTTAGGATTATACTTCTTAATCATGATTCATTTATATAATCCGCAAAAACACTTATAGCCTCTAAAGTGGACAATAGATTTAAACACTAATTCGATGTCAAGTTATTTCATGTTTTACATCATCTTTTATAGTAATTACATTCCCTTAACACTTTATAATTAAAGAAATTATAAGATATTTTAAAGGATTTATATTCTTGTTAATTTTACCCTATCTCCATATTTTGCAGGCAATTAGCAATTCGTTCAACATCTGAATTTAAAGATTTTTTTTTTCGAACATGTTATTTATTTTTTATTACTCAACTTTCTTTAATAATCAAATTTGCAGGACAAGAATTGCATCATTTTAAAAAATGTTTACAAGAAAAGGACATATAATTTTTTTGAACTATGAATTTTTATTCAAAAAAACAAAGGAGAAGTTATGAAAAAAAGAAAATTTTCATTTTTAGTAGTTATCATTTTAGTGATTTCAACATCTCAGATCTTTGCCAATGGTCTAAGCCTGAATAGTATTGGACCAAAAGCTCTGGGAATGGGTGGAGCATTTATCGGATTAGCTGACGATTACACGGCAATTTACTGGAATCCTGCAGGATTAATTGGACAAGATTCAGGAATATCTTTGTTTACAACTGATATTATTCCATTTGCTAATTACACTTATGAAGCATATCAAATCGAAGCAAAAACCAAAACGAATCAATATATCAGTCCTAATTTATTTGCTAATTATAATTTAGGCAAATTTGCTCTCGGTTTCGGTGCTTATGTTCCGGCAGGTCTCGGAGCAGAATGGAACGGAGACGATTTAGTAGCTTTTTCAGGTCCGGCAGGAACTTCTTTTGAATGGATGAGCGAAATTGGTGTTTTTAATTTTGGCCCGGCTTTTGCTTACCAGGTTTCAGAAAAATTCTCTGTTGGTGCTGCGATGAATATTTATTATGGTATGATGAAAATGAAAAGACCTGCTGATATGAATTATGATTATTTAGCAGATACACAAACCGAATTTGACATTAAAGGCATGGGTTACGGAGCAACGATAAGTTTAAAATGGGAATGTTTAATGACGGATAAAATCGATTGGGGATTAAGTTTCAGAACTCCTGTTAATGTAGCATTTGAAGGTGATGTTGTTATGGGAAATACTTTCGATGCAAATATGGATATAGAATGGCCGCTCTGGATAGGTTTCGGAGGTGCTTATCAAGCAAATGAGAACCTTGTATTTACTCTCGATGGGCAATATTCTAACTGGTCGTCTTTGGAAACTCTGATAGCCGAAATCGATATGGGCGGTGCTGATCCGGTAGAACAGGAAATGCATCTGGAATGGGAAAATGCAGTTCAAATCAGGATCGGAACCCAATACAGTGTTAATGATAATTTTGATTTAAGAGGTGGATTTTACTACGATCCTGCTCCTGCTCCTGACAAGACGGTCAATATTCTTTTTCCGTCCTCAACTAATTATGTAGCAACAACAGGTTTTGGTTATGAAATCGGTAAATTCAACATCGATTTTGGAATCGAATATTTACTTGGTGGTGAAAGAGATATCGAAGCCGAAACTATCTGGCATGATATGAATCAGGATGGAATTCAAGACCCTCCTGATGTCGATTATTATGAAGCTATAAACCATCCCGGAAAACACCAGATGGACATCCTTGCATTCAGTTTGGGATTCGGTTATAAGTTCTACAGCAACAAATAAAAAACTTGATTATCAAAAAAAAACCTGCCGGATTAATTCAATTCAGCAGGTTTTTTTTTAGTTTATTCTATCAATTTTGATTGTTTGACTTGCTGATTTTTTAGAGTTTAGAAGACCAGATATCAAACAATCGGAAGATCAGTGAACTGAACATTCACATGTTTTCTATCTCACAATCGGGATAAAAACAGAACTAAAATCAGGAAGTTCATTTCCTGAATTATCTACTACTATAATTTCCAATTTATAAGACGAATAATTTTCTAATTTTTTCTTCGGTTTATACAAATATTTTTTAGAATTATCTTGTGCATTATTTAATTCTATAATGCTTTTTTTTTCTGAAGATATTAATTTCACATCAATATTTTCCCGTAAAATAATTTCCGAAAAGAATATTTCAAATTCCGGTTTTAAATTATTGATAGTAGAACCATTTCTTGGTTTTACAAAAACAATTTCCGGCGGAATAGTATCCTGAGTTGTCTTTCCCAATATCTTGATCGAACTTTCTTCAACAATATTTTTTTTTTGATCTTCCAGATCGAGAATTTGCAGCACATATTTTAAAGTATCCATTTTTTCGGAAAGGATTAGAAGTTTATCATTTTCCAGGTAATTTGCTTTTATACTCAATCCTGTTCGTAATGAATCATCGATATAAAAAGAAATTTGCGAGAAATCCTTTATTTTTTCTGAAAATGTCAATTCGATCTGGTCATCAAAAAGAACTTTTGCCGACTTGATTTCCGGTTTTAGAGTATCAATATAAACCAGTTCGATATCGCGGTTAGAAAATTTTTGAGGAGGAATAAATGCTTTGAAAAAAGGTTCCTTTTCCTCATCGTATTTTCCATTTTTATTCTTATCGATATATGACCTGATCTGATGTTCGATGTTGTTCAAATTATCAAATTCATAAACCGGATCTTGAATTTCTTTCGTAAAAATAATGATCGAATCTGCTGTCATTAAGTTTATTTTGACCGGTTCATTTTTATCTTCTTCAAGTTCATACAGAAAATTCCCGGAAATCCTGTTCTCATTGAGTTTCCCTTTTTTGAAGATAAAAGTATAATCTTGAGAAAGTTCGTTTTTGTGTTCTCCTTTTACTTTTTTAGAAAAAGTGAAATAATAGTTCGTATTATTTTCCAATTCTTCATAGATTTTTATAATGAGCGTATTTTTATCCCATTTGAATTTCTTTTTCAAAATCGGCGGATAAATATAAAGTCCGGTAAAGATAGTAGTTCTATCGATCGGTTTGGAAAAAGTTACTTCAATATTTTGATCTTTGATCTCGCTGAATTCTTCCGGAAAAATGTTCACGATTTCCGGTTTGATCGTGTCCTTCTTGCCACCGGTTGGACTTTTTTTATGTCCGCAAGAGATGATAAATAAAGTAATGATCATTAAACTTAACATCCCGCAACCGCCGGATGTTAAGTTCTGATAATGTTGATATCGCTGGATATTCTTCGAGAGAAAAAGTGAGAGATTCCTCAGAATGACAGATGGGAAACTTACCAAGTTTTTGAAACTTGTGAAGTTAATTTCGGACTTTTTTTGTTCGAGATTTTTTCTAATAAAACTGGAATTCGCCATTTTATTTTCTGCGGTTGAAAACTTCACAAATTTGGAAAATTTGGTAAGTTTATCTTCTAAAATCCTTTTTCAATCAGTATTTTCTGACTGATAGTGTTTTTTTTATTCTTATGCAAAAACCGTTGCACATATTTCCCAATAATATCAAACTCCAAGTTCACATAATTTGAATTTTCCAGATTTGTATTTTTTCGAGTATGTTCGATAATGGCAACTTTGAAGGAATCTGATATCAATTCTGCAATTGTTAAACTAACTCCATTAATGGTGATGGAACCTTGCGGAACGAGTAAATCAGAAAATCCGGACGGAATCTCGTATTCCAGAACCAGATTCTGATTAGACACTTTTTTTGATTTGAGTTTGGAAATCGTATCGATATGTCCCTGCACTAAATGTCCGTCCAAACGAGACCCAATCTGCATTGCTCTTTCCAGGTTTATCAAATCGTTGTTCTTCCAGGAAAAAGCAGTTGTTTTGGTGAGAGTTTCAGACATTGCTTCGACTTTTATTCTGGAATTCATAAAATCGATAACTGTCAGGCAAATCCCATTACAGGCAACACTATCGCCGATTTTCAGTGAATCTAGAATTTTCCTGCTGGAAATAGAGAAATACTTTTTCCCGCTTCTGGATTCAATCTTTACAACTTTCCCGATTTCTTCGATTATTCCTGTGAACATTTTTCAACCTCGAATAAACACGAATATTATCATTTCAATGGTTTACTATCCAAGTATAAAGTATCGGGACATACATCCTGACCGTTTATCCATTTAATGCTTCCCAAAAAGTGTTTTAGTCACTTAAAAAACCAAACTTACCAACAAGTTGTCGTGAAAATTAAGCTGC
>CAZFPK010000094.1:0-5903 GCA_964521025.1 uncultured Candidatus Cloacimonadota bacterium
CGAAGGTTCAAATCCTTCCCTCGCTATCTTTTTTTGTGAGTTCAGGATCATCATTAAAGTCGGGCTCATATCCGGCAAATGACGGACGAAGGTTCAAATCCTTCCCTCGCTATCTTTTTTTACGAGTTCAGGATCATCATTAAAGTCGGGCTCATATCCGGCAAATGCCGGACGAAGGTTCAAATCCTTCCCTCGCTATAGTTTTTGAAAATTATTATCACTTATTGAAATGTAAATTCACTAATATCTAATTTGTGATTTTACATAAATAAATTAGATTTTTGTTGATGGCGGCGTAGCTCAGCCGGTTAGAGCATCGGAATCATAATCCGAGTGTCCGGGGTTCGAGTCCCTGCGCCGCTACCAGTTTTTCGAGCGCCAGTAGCTCAGTTGGACAGAGCAGCGGATTTCTAATCCGCAGGTCAGGGGTTCAAATCCCTTCTGGCGTGCCTTAATTTTGTGAGAAAAGCAAGAAGAATCAAAAATTTAAGAAGTTTTAAGAAAGCATCAATAAAAGAAATCCTTAAAACTTCATTTGTGAATGAAGCAATAAGATTCCGAAATTACAGATTTCCGGTTTTGAATTTATTGCTTTCTGGATTAGTGATTTTTTGAAATTTATCCTGGTGGGTGTAGTTCAATGGTAGAGCACCGGATTGTGGTTCCGGTCGTTGTGGGTTCGAGTCCCATCATCCACCCCTGTTTTCTAAAAGCTGCTTTTATGAGCAGCTTTTTTATCGGATAGAATTTTTTTCTTCTTTTTAATGATCGACTTTATGTAAGTTTATGAAAAATGGATATTTAAATGAGTACAAAAAAAATGAATAATTAGTATAAATTATTTTTTATTTCAAATTCTTATCCGTTCGATTCGTGCAATCCGTGAGCATTTTTTTTCTAAAATTTTGCACTTTACAGTTTAATTACATCCAAAAAAAAGTCTTTGTGAGGTATTTTTATGAAATTTATTATATTGATGATCAGCGTTTTAGTAACCACATTTTTAAATTCCTTCGAACCCCATTTTATGGAAGATCCTGCAATTTCTCCCGATGGAAATTCCGTCTGTTTCTCCTACCTTTCCGATTTATGGATCGTTCCTTTCAAAGGAGGAGAAGCCAAAAGATTAACTTCTTCGGAAGGAATTGATTTCAATCCTGTATTTTCTCCTGATGGGAAATTTATTGTTTTTAATTCAAATCGAGATGGTTGGAATTGTATTTATCAAATTCCCGCTGCTGGAGGAATTGCAGAATCGATTTCCGGAGAAGGTCTGAAGATCATCGATTTTTTCCCGGATGGAAAGAGTATTCTCACAGTCGGCAACGAACCGGATTATCGTTATAAATTTTTCCGGCTTGAACTTGATGGATCATTTTATGAGATCACATCGTTTGGAGGAAATTACGGAGCAGTCTCACCGGATGGGAAAAAGCTCATTTTCAATCATTGGGGAAAGCCGACTCGCGAAGCATATAAAGGCAGTGGAAATGGTGAAATCTATGAATATGATTTGGAGAATAAAGACTTTGGTCGTTTAACGAAAACGGAATATACGGAAAGATACCCGGTTTATTCATCTTTAGAAAATTCTATATACTTTGCCGGTTCGGATAGAAAAGTTTTCCAATTGTTCCGAGTTGATAGTTACGATTTTTCCCAACCGAAACAATTAACTTTCTTTGAAAACTGGTCGGTTCGAGACATCAGTATTGCCTGGGAGAATGATCGTATTGTATTTGAGAAATTCGCTCAGATATGGAAGTATGATCCATCCAATCAAAAAGTAGAAAAAATTGAGATCGAGATAAACGAAGACTGCCTGCCGGAATTTCTCAAAAAAGAAGAAATTTCTAACAAAGCAAAAAGATTCGTCATTTCTCCGGATGGAAAACTGGTCGTCTTTTCATATAAATACGATCTTTTTGCAGTTCCCGAAAAAGGTGATGAAGTAAAACAGATTACTAAAAATCAAGCAGGAATAAAATCCGTCGAGATCATGGATGATAATCAAACGATTTTCTTTTCGAGTTTTGAAGACGGCGAACCGAAATTATTCAAAACGAACATCACAGATATTTCCGAAATCGAAAAAATCAAATGGTCAAATGACAAAAAAATCAATCACATCTACTCTTCTCAAAATCGTTTGCTGATCAATTATTCCGACAAGAAGAGAAGGAATAAGGTTGCGATGGCAGACAGTTTGGGTGATAATATCCAGACAATCATCGACGAACAGTTTGTCTGGCAAAAGGCTGAACTTTCGGAAGATGGAAGATATGTGCTGTATGCAGAACTGAGGGAACAACTTTGGAGCAATCACCTTTTTGTTCTCGACCTGCAAACAAAAGAAAAACATCAAATCTATAATTATGACGGATTTATCGGCAATATTTTCTGGGGAAAGGATAAGAAAACAGCGTTCTTCAGTCGAGGTAAGGAAATCTGCAAAATCAATCTCGTTCCGCTGGAAGATTTCTCCAATGAAAAAGACAACTGGAAACCAATTTTAAATCCAACCGAAAAAGAACAAAAACCTGAATCTGAAGAAATCAAAATCAGTTTTGAAAATATTGAAAACAGAGTAAAACCTCTCATTTCCAAACCCGGATACAATCGAATTCTGCATGTTTTAAATGATTCGCTCTTCTATTATTTGAATACTTTCGAGGAAAAATCGGAAATCAGGAAAACCGACTATTCTGCCAAGGACGATAAATCGATTTACACTTTATCCAAAAATGCAACGCACATCAGTTATAATGAGCAGAATAAATGCTTTTATTTGTTGGAGAATCAAGTTCTGAAGAAACTGCATCCAAAAACCAAGAAAATTGAGACCATTAAATTTGATTTCAAATATGAATATGATAAACTCGATTTGAACAAAGATATTTTCACGCAGGTCTGGAAAAAATACGGAGATGAATTTTATGATCCGGAAATGCATGGAGTCGATTGGAAAGAAGTTTATCAACGCTTTTCCAAATATTCCGATTTCATTTATAACACGAAAATCCTCGATGATATTATCGAAGAAATGATGGGCGAAGTGAATGCTTCTCATACCGGTTTTACGCCCCGAAAAGAAGGAACTCATAAAATTTATTCTAAAGCATGCGGTGGATTTGTGCTCGATTTTCAGGATTATCCAAAAGAAGGGATCAAGTTTAAAAAAATCTATCGAAATTCCAAACTGGATAAACCTTATAACATCAAACCCGAAGATGTTTTGCTGAAAGTCGATGGAGAAGAAGTTGGAAAAGGAAAACCGCTAACTCTTCATTTTATGGATAAGATTGGAGAAAAAATCGAGTTGGAGATTTTGTCTGGAGATTCGATCAAAACCGTGACGATCAAAGGATTGAAATATTGGGAAAATTCCAAACTGTATTATCATGATTGGGTCGAGCAGAGAAAGGAAATCGTGAATGAATTGTCTGATGGAAAGATTGGATATCTGCATATTCGCTGGATGAGTGATCGCAGTTATGAAAAATTCCTGCACGACTTTTTTGCGGACAATTACCGGAAAGATGCATTGATCATTGATGTTCGCAATAATAGCGGCGGACATACGCACGATAAAATCCTGGAAGTCCTGACCAAAAGGTCGTATGCCCAGGTTTCCCGCAGATATTTTGATCTGCAAAAACATAAAGTTCCGCACGAAGCCTGGGAAAAACCGCTCGCTCTTTTAATTAATGAAAATTCCTTTTCCGATGCAGAGATCTTCCTGGCAATCTTCCAGGAATTCGAACTGGGAAAAGTGATTGGAATGCCGACTGCCGGAGCCGTGATCGGTACAAACAACTACACATTAATGGATGGCTCCAAAATGAGACTTCCGCAAAACGGCTGGTACCTGCTGGATGGCACAAACCTGGAAGGAACCGGAGCAAAACCGGATATTCGCATCGAACCAACACCGGAACAGATTATTGCAGATGATGACATTCAGTTGAAAAGAGCGGTTGAGGAACTATTGCAGGAATTGGAATAATAGGATTAATGTTATTATTTATCAGAGAGATTTTTGGAAAGGGATTTTGATTATGAAAAAGGGAGACTTGAGATCTTAACAAGAAATTAATCTAATAATTTTTTTATATTTCCAAGTAATTCGGCAATATGTGTCGTTGCAGTCAGCCAGATTCTTTCTACTAATATCTCTCCGTAATCATGAGCAATGACATTTCTTAATCCAATGATCTTTTTCCACGGAATATGCTGTGTTTTTTCCTGGAAAGATTCTGATAAATGATTGGCTGCTTCACCAATGACCAGTAATTGTCTCTCAACTGCAAATCTTGTTCTTTTATCTTCCGAGAAATCCTTGAAATTTTTATTTTCGATGAATAAAAGCACATCTTTGCAGGCTTCTTTTATATCCCATAAACAAGCTTTATCTTTTTCAATTATCTGCATAAATCTTCCTGGCAGTGCTTAAAATTGCTTTTTTGCGATAAGGATTTTTCAAACTTTCCTTTTCAATTAAATCAACATCCCGTTGAAATATGTTTTTGAATCTTTCCCTTATCTCAAAGAAATCAAAATAAGAATAATGGACATTATCACGAAAAGAGACCATAATATCAATATCGCTTTGCTCATTAAAGTCAGGACGTAGAACTGAACCGAAGAGATATAATTCCTTAATAGCAAATTCCCGGGCAAGATTCCTCAACTTTGTTTCATCTATATCTATTTTGGGAAGTTTCATACTTTCTCCAAATCAAATTATACCTTTTCATTACAAAACAGGAGTTTTGTAATGAGAAAGTTTGCTTATTGTTCGCTGCAGATGTTTTTTGGATGGGGATTTTGTGTCAATTAAAAAGGGGGACTTTGAATTATAAATTACTTAAACACTCCTAAATCTATTAAAATACTTGCAACAGTTTTAGATGGAACTTTATTTTTTTTCTGAAATAGATATGATTTTAGAATAAAGAGAATCAATATCATAATTTTGATACAATGTATTTACATTATAAAAATCTTTCAAAATATTTTTTGTTTTTGCTATTTCAATTTCGTACTTTAACGATATTAAAGCTATTTCTTCATCGAAAAAGAATAATTCAATTTCTTCTTTGGAGAATTCAATTTTTTCATTACTTATATTTTTTTCTTTTTTATTACAACCAGTATAAAAAATGAAAAAAACTAATATGGAAATTTTAACTATTTTCTTCATCTAATATCATTTATGTTAACAAATTAGCATCTATTCCAAATCCGACTGCTTTTAACTCTTTAACAATTTTAAATTTCCAATCATCATTTTTATCATATTCTATAAATAGAACACCTTTATAATCAGAAGGAATATCGAAATTATCTATTTTTTCATGAAGAACAACAACATTTGCTTCATTTAATGTTCCAAGAAAGAAACCAAGTTCTAATATTACATTTTGCCTTGCACGATATTTCCAATCTTCTGACTTTTTATTTCTTGGATATGCTTTATCATCTGCTGATAAAAGAACAATAGCAAATGAAACATCCGAATAATCTTTGAATTTCTGAATTATTGTTCTTCCTTTATTAGGTTGTTCATGTAATATAATTGGTTTCAAATTATTCATTGTAATAAATCTTGCAACAGAATGTTTCATTTCGTCATTGTGACCATGAACAATAAAAATTTTATCAGAAAGTTCATTATTTTCCATTTTTGATTTTTTATTTTCTTCATCTGAAAGATTCAAATCTTTGATCATTATATTTATCAAATCATTAAATTTTCTTTTTCCATTTTCAAAGATAGCAATATATTTGCTTTCTGGTGTATTTGAATATCTAACTAGTGTCAAGTCAACCTTGACATGACGCATAAGAAAAATATAATTGTCCTCAAAAAATATAGGGATAATTATATGGTAAAATATAAA
>CAZFPK010000095.1:0-4748 GCA_964521025.1 uncultured Candidatus Cloacimonadota bacterium
CTTCTTTAAATCCTCCGACTCCGGTTGGATTGGAAGAAATTACAGTTTGTTTCCAGCCCTTTTTTTCAGCAAAATAAGAATACATTCTGTACAGGTCTGCGACGAACAAGGTTGCTTCTTCTCCGCCCGTTCCCGCTCGAATTTCAACGATCACATCTTTCTCGTCATTCGGATCTTTGGGAGAAAGCAGTTCTTTCAGTTTCTCTTTTTTTCCTTCCAGTTCCAGCATCAATTCCTGATTTTCTTCCAAAAACAAAGTTTTTAGTTCTTCGTCATTTTCAGACTTTTGCAATTCCTCATTTTCGGAAATGGAAAATTCTAAATCCAGTTTTTCATCATAACAGTTCAATATTTCTTCCAATTCCTTGAATCTTTTTGAGATTTTACTATAATATCTTCTATCAGCCATTTTGGAAGTATCGTAAATTTCGAGTTTCAAATTGTTATATTCTTCTTTTAATGATTCGATCTTTTCTTCCGGGATCATTTCTTTTCCTCGATAAATTTCAGGTTTTGATATTCCGAAATATCCATTTCCAAAGCACATTTTAAGGCGATTACCGCCACTTCGATCTGTTCGTCATCAGGAGGTTTGGTTGTTATTCTCTGCAGAGCCAGTCCGGGAGCAGTCATCATCTTAACAAATGGATGATGAATATTTTTCCCGGAAAGTTTCAGCACTTCATAAGAAATTCCGGAGATGAACGGCATCATCAGGAAATGATAACCGAGCCGAACCAGAACTGACGGAACTCCGAGATATTTGGCGACAATCGTATCGACGATCGAAAAGATCAAAATCGCGATGAGCAGCACAAAAAAGATAAAACTCGTGCCGCAGCGGGGATGTAAAGTCGAGAATTTCTGCACATCATCAGATTTCAAATTACTGTTATTTTCATAAGCATAAACGGATTTGTGCTCCGCACCGTGATACTGGAAAATTCTTTTCACATCTTTCATCATCCCGATCAACCAGATGTAAAGCACGAAAAAAATGATCCTGATCACACCGGCAAAAAGATTGAAATAAATATTCGTTTTAGCGAGTTTCATCCATTCCGCGATCTGGTACGGAAGAAACGCAAAAAGCAGGAAAGCCAGTCCGAAAGCAAAGATATAACTGAAAAATTCTTCTGTTTTCCTGCGCGATTCGGATTTTTCTTTTTTCTGTTTTTTCCCTTTTTCTTTTTCTTTCTCTTTCTCTTCCTCTTCCCAATCAAGTTCGGCTCTTTTTGCTGAAAAAGTCAAGGTCTTAAATCCGATGATCATCATTTCGATCAGGGAAGTAAATCCACGCACTATCGGTATTCCTAAAAATTTATTGCTTTTTGTAATACTTATAAATTTCTGCTTTTTCAGTTCGATCTCTTTACTCTTTCTCCGGATTGCTGTTGCCAGGTATTCCGGTCCGCGCATCATCACACCTTCGATGACAGCCTGACCTCCAACCATTATTTCTTTTTTCTTTTCTTTCATTTATTTTTCCTTTTCTCCAACAGCTGTTGGAGAATTATATTTTTTCTGTCATTCTGAGGATTTTTTATAAAGTTTTTCTCCCGAAGAATCTTCAACAATCAATTATTTCGAAATCCCGATTCTATTGCAGATTCCTCGTAGGAGAAATTTAATGAAGACTCTGAATGACAGATATTTTAATGTAATTCTATGATTCTCGTAATGTAATTCATTACTAATTATTCCATCAGTTCGTCTTTAATTTTTTCTTCAAGCTCTTTGACAGTTGGTAATTTACCTTTTAAAAATTCAGGCAATTCTTTTGTTAATCTGTATTCTGCTACTCCAATTGGTTTATCTTGAATTCTTAAAGCGTATCCAACCACTAAATGATCTTTTTCGGGACATAAAATTAAACCAATCGAAGGATTATCTTCTTTTTGTTTTTGCTGTTCATCGAGAAGTTCGAGATAGAAATTCATTTTACCAGCAAATTCAGGTTCGAATTCAACCGTTTTCAATTCGATTGCAATAAGACATTTTAGAATTCGATGATAGAATAGCAAATCTATAAAATACTCTTTATCCCGTAGTTTCAATTTGAATTGATTTCCAATAAAACAAAAACCATAACCTAATTCCATAATAAAATCTTTTATTTGTTGAATTAACCTTTTCTCCAATTCTCTTTCTAAAACCGGTTTTGTAACTCCCAGAAAATCAAGAGTATAAACGCTTTTCATTGCTTCATTAGCTTGTTCTGCCAGATGTTCGGGAAGAACAGTGGGAAAATTTGTTTGTTTCGGTAATTGTTTATGAAAATTATAGGCATCTGCTTTTATCTGGTTTAATAAAACAGCTCGACTCCAACCAAGTTTTTTTGTGGATTCCAGATAATATTTTCTTTCATCTCTGTTTTTTATCTTATTCATTATCAGTAAGTTATGACCCCATGGAATTTCTGCGACAAGCTGTCGCAGAATTTGGTCATCTTTATATTCAGCATAGAATCTTCTCATATCCCATAAATTTCTGGTAGAAAAACCACTGCGATGATCATATTTCTTTTTAAGATCGAGTGAAAGCTTCTCAATTACGGATTTGCCCCACCCGAGTTTTTCCTGTTTGTTGAGAATTAATTTACCTATCTCAAAATATAATTGAATTTGCTCTGTATTAATCGAAGTTAGAGCTCTTTGTCTGGCATTGTTGATTTTATTAATGATCTGATTAAAGAAATGCTGATATTGTGATTTTTCTATATTAGTCATTTCAAATCCTATTTCTGCGACAGTTGTCGCAGAATTGTATTTGTTCTTTTTTTTGTCATTCTGAGGATTCTCACAGAGAAATTCTGCCGAAGAATCTTCAACAATCAATTATTTCGAAATCCATATTCTATTGCTGATTCCTAATCTTGAAAGAATATTGCGAGAATTCCAAGATTTTGAAATTTAAGAAAATCTTAAATTCCTCGTTAGAAAATATGCAAGAATACTTTCATCCTTCGCAGTAGCCTGCTACGGAGAATGGACGGAATGACAGGTCTTTTATTGTTCGTTTTGTTCGCTGCTAAAAAAAACACCACAACGCATTTTACATACAGTTGTGGTGCTTAAAAAATGACAAATCTAATTTTCTTTTTTTACATTATATTTTTTATTGAATTTTTCAATTCTTCCGGCTTTGGAAATCGCTCGTTGCTTTCCAGTATAGAACGGATGACAATTTGAGCAAATTTCGACATTCAAAGTTTTGCTGGTCGATTTTGTTTCAAATTCATTCCCACAGGCACATTTGACTTTTACTTTTTCATATTTCGGATGAATTTTCTTTTTCATCATCTAACTCCTCTTTTTCATTGAACTTACATTCAGTCAGGACATATTTTTTAGGAACATATTGCTGTCAATGATTTTGTGGTAAGTAAATGTGGTGAGTAAATCAGAATATTGATAAATCTAATTGATAATTTCTTGTAATTCAAAATATGAATAATTAAATTCATTAAATATTGTATTAGGAATTTTTTCCAAATGATCTAATGTTACTCTTATTGCTTCTTTAGAATTGTCTATTCCAATCCACTTCCTTCCTAATTTTTGAGCAGCTCTTATTGTCGTTCCTGAACCACAAAAACAATCGAGAACAATACTATCTTCATTTGAAGAATTTAAGATAATTTTTTCTAATAATTTAATATTCTTTTCTGTTGGATACGAAGGATATTGTGGATCTTTAAACTCCCAAATATCTTGAATTTTTTTTCCGTTTTTTTCATCAGCAAAGATTATTCTTCTTGGATTGCCGTTCCGAGACCATTCTATTAAACCATCTTTATCCAATATATCTAATTCAGAAGGAGAGCATCTCCAGTGTCGTCCTTTTGGGGGTAAAATTCCTTTCCATTTCTTTCCAGTAGGACCATCCTGAGTTTCTCCCGGTGCATGCAATGGTATAGTCGTATATCTCCTTCCATTTTCATCGATTTTTTTAAATAAATTTAGTATGTCTTCTTGCGAAAAAGGTTCTCTAATATTGTTCCAGATATTTGTATCACTTTTTGAATAAAACAGGATCATATCCTTAACATTACCATAAGCTCTTCTGTTAAAGTTTTTGGGATTACATTTTATTCTGGAAATATCATTTCTGAAATTTGAAATACCAAAAATTTCGTCCATAATAACTTTTATATAATGACCGATTTTATAATCAATATGAAAATAAATAGAACCTTTATTAGAAAGAAGATCTTTTAATAATAATAATCTTTCTTTGATGAATTTTAAATATTCTGTTCCTTTTAAATTATCTTTATAAGCAATGTTATCTTTGTTACTTTTACTGATAGAATTGGCTCTATTGGGACTTATCCTGAATTCATTATTTGTAGAAAAAGGAGGATCTATATAGATCAAATCAATATTTCCTGACATTTTAAAATCTTCAATTAGTTTTTTTAATGCTATTAAATTTTCTCCAAAGATCAATTTACAGATATTATTCATTTCTCCTTTTATTAATTTCATTTTAAAAGAGTGTGAATTTATTTTTTTATTGTTATTAGTTACCACTATTCCTTTTTGATTGTACATCAAAATCTCCTAATTATGAGTATCAATTTTAAACCTGATATAAAAATTCGCGTAAAACAAGACTACTCATAATATTGTATCTTTTTAGTTCACCTAACAAAGACTTATGCATTTTATTCTTGCTTTTTATATATAAGATTAAGTGGATTACTTTGTTAGGACAAAAAAACTTTCTCTTTAAGGTGTAAATTT
>CAZFPK010000096.1:0-4542 GCA_964521025.1 uncultured Candidatus Cloacimonadota bacterium
TCAACAGATTCGATGAGCAAGTTGCGTTAATTTGAAGTGGGAAATGTTAGTTAATTATTTTTAAAGAAATTAATCATAAAGAAGATATAGCAATTGCCTGTAACACAATTGGATTGATCTATAAAAATTTAGGAAATTACGATCAAGCTCTCGAGTTCTTATTTAATTCCCGGAAAATCTTCGAAGAACTAAATGATAAAAAAAATATAGCCTTATCTTTTAATAATATCGGACTTATATACACTAATTTAAATGAACCGGATAAAGCTCTCAAATATTTCAAGAATTCAGCAAAAATCAAGAAGGAACTTGGAAACAATAAAAATTATGCAAGTTCAGTTAATAATATTGGAACGATCTATCATAATCTCAAACAATTTGAAAAAACTCTGGAATATTTTAAAAAATCGTTAAAAATATATGATGATATCGGGTATAAAAACGGAACTGCCAATTCCTTGAATAATATTGCCCTTTGTTTCAAAAAGATGTCAAAGTTTGATGATTCTATAGGATATTTTCTTAAATCTTTAAAATTAAAAGAAGAAATCAGAGATAAATATGGTTTGGCGAATACTATGACGAATATCGGCAATTGTTTTGCTGCACAATCTCGGTTGGATGATGCATCATTTTATCTTCAAAAGGGATTAAAACAAGCAAAAAGCATTAATGCTAAAATACTTATCAAAAATAGTTATGAATCTTTATCGGATCTATATATCGCAAAAAATGATTATCAAAAAGCTTATCAATACTATAAAATGTTTACTAATATCAAGGACAGTATTTTCAATGAAGAAAGCACCAAAAAAATTGCCGAATTGCAGACAAAATATGAAACTGATAAAAAAGAAAGAGAGACTGAAATCTATAAATTGAAAAATGTCGAACTCCAAAAGAAGAATAAACAGATAACCAGACAAAAAAATCTCCTTCTAAAAACCAAGAAAGAATTAAAAGATATTAACGAAAATCTGGAAAAACGAGTTCAAGAAGAACTGCAAAAAAAAGAACAGCAGCGACAACTCCTGATCCGGAAATCAAAACTGGAATCTCTGGGAAAACTATCGGCTGGAATTGCGCACGAGATCAACCAGCCTTTAGGCGGAATCTCGATGGGACTCGATAATATCATCCAGAAAAGTGAAAATAAAACACTCTCGGATTATTATCTGATAAAGAAATGCAATACACTCTTTACTCATATTGGAAGGATCGAAAAGATCATCGAGCATATTCGCGTTTTCTCCCGAGACCAGCAATCAACTATTAAAGAACAGGTAGATATCAATGAAACAATCGTAAATGCCTTATCGATGGTGCGAACGCAATATAGAAATCATAATATTGAGATCAACCGACAAATGAGTAAGGATCCCCTTTTTTGTCAGGGTAACAAATTCAAATTAGAACAGGTCATATTGAACCTTCTCTCCAATGCCAAAGATGCTGTGGAAGCCAGAGAATATAGCGATCCCGATCATCGAAAGATCATATCCATCCGTTCCTTTCAAAATGAAAATAAGAATATTCTGGAGATCGAAGACAATGGAATCGGGATTGCCGAAGAAAATCTGTTGAGTATTTTCGATCCGTTTTTCACTTCCAAAGAAGCAGAACAAGGAACCGGTCTTGGACTTTCTATTTCTTACGGAATCATTCGGGAGATGGATGGAGAAATTATTGTGGAAAGCAACCATGGAGAGTTTACGCGAATAAGGATTGTGCTGCAAAATGATGAGATAGAAGTTAAAAAATAGGGATTTATAATGAAATTGAAAATTTTAGTTTTAGATGACGAGAAGATCTACCGTGATGAGATAGAAGAATTTTTTGAAGAAAGTGATTTTATGATCCTGAAAGCAGGATTGCCATCCGAAGCATTTCTCCTTCTGCAGGAGAATGAAGTGGATATCCTGATTCTAGATATTCGACTTCCCGAAATGAACGGCATCGAAGTTTTGCAGAAAGTGAAATCGAAATATCCTCTAATAGAAGTAATTATGATCACCGGACACGGTGATATGGAAAGCGTTATTCAGGCGATGCGACTCGGTGCTTCCGATTATTTTACCAAACCGTTTCGACTTGTAGATATCCAAAAGACAATCAAACGAACCGAAAGATTTATCTCCCTGCAAAATAAACTGAAGCAGGCTGAAACGGATAATTCATTACTAATCAGAGAATTGCGGGAAAAAAGCGGAACCGAGATCATTGGAAACAGCAGACCGATCCGAAAAGTGATGGAAATGATTTCCAAAGTTGCGAAAGCGGATGATACTTCCGTGTTGATCACAGGTGAAAGCGGCACCGGAAAAGAACTCGTTGCCAGGGGAATACATTATTTAAGTAATCGGAAACAACGCTATTTTTATGCAGTGAATTGTTCTGCTATTCCGGAATCTTTATTTGAAAGCGAGTTTTTCGGACATCAGAAAGGTGCATTTACCGGAGCAACAGAAAATAAAACCGGTTGGTTTGAAATTGCTGATAACAGCACTTTATTTTTAGATGAAATAGGTGATCTGCCACTCTCTCAACAAATGAAATTCCTGCGCGTTCTGGAAGAGAAAAAAATCAGGAAGGTTGGCTCTCATAAAGAAATCCATGTAAATGTCCGCATCTTAGCTGCAACGAATCAGAATCTGGAAAATGCAGTTCAGGAAGGGAAGTTCAGGGAAGATCTCTATCACCGCTTAAATGCTTTTTCTATCGAAGTTCCACCACTTCGTAAAAGAAAGATCGATATTCCAATCTTGTTTGATTATTTCCTGCAGGATATTTCCGGAAATATGAAAAAGAAAATTCGCAGTTTCGATGAAAAGATCATTGAGAAATTATCCGTCTACAAGTTCCCGGGAAATATCAGGGAATTAAGAAATTTGATTGAAAAAGCGATCATTCTCTGCGATGATCATCATTTAAAGTCAAAACATTTTCAGTTCACTTCCAAACCGGAGGAAATTGAGATTTACGATCTACAGATTTTGGAAAAAACAACCATTCAGAAGGTCCTCAGGAAAACAAAACATAATAAATCAAAAGCAGCGAAAATACTCAATATTTCCCGTCAATCTCTTGATAGACGACTGGAAAAATATAAGATTTAGTAGAATTGGTTGAATTCATTGAATGATGAAACCATGAGAACGGTTTCGCTAGTAAAATTATAAGCACATCTTTTCATTTGTTTTTTAACGAGATGCAATCTCGTTCTACAACTGGATCAGGAAACCTTGAATTAAGTTTTCCGGTATTGCTGGATGGCTTGATTTAAGGTTTTTTATTATAAATTACCAGAAAAGTCAATTCTTTTAACGAGATGCAATCTCGTTCTACTACACTGCCCGATATCGGGCAATCCATAGAAAATCGTCATTTCTTTGTTCTTTGAAATGTAACTCCTTAAATTCCAATAAATTATTTTATCATCAATATTAAATCTTAATTCAATATCGTTCTTTTACGGGCAAAATTTTTATTAACAAAAAAACCACCAAACTTCCTTAACTTCCTATATTTTAAGTAGTTACTCTAAATGGCACAACTAATGCTGATAATTTTCGCAAAAAAAATTGGAGAAAAGGAATGGAGATATTGCTGGTTAATTGTAATCCATATTTAAAACCGGAATTACATGATTTTATCGGTGATTTTATAATTATTTTCACATCCGAATCTTATCAAAAAACTCTTAAGGTTCTCTCCAAACGAAATATTGAAATCGTCATTCTAAACATTTGTTCTGCCCGGTATATCTCAACGATCGAACTGATTGAGAGAGATTTCAAAAAAATTACCATTTTAATCACGGGTGAAAAATTTGTTTTAAATTTTTTAACAATAATGAACATTAATGGTCATAAATTTATCAAGCAGCCGGTCAGGTTGATTGAAATCCAGAAGTTTATCGATCAAAACAGGAGGATGAAATGAAAAAACTTATGTTGTTGCTTTTAGTGATTATCCTTACATTAGTAAACATGGCACTATTTGCAGAATCACGAAATCATTTTCGGAAGATGTCGAGAGATGGTTTCAGGGACATTCCTGATCTTGTCAACTATCAGGGAAGATTAACAGATGAGACCGGTCAGGCAATCGATGGGATTGTATCTATAACTTTCTCAATTTATGCCGATTCAACCGGAGGTGTTGCACTTTGGACGGAAACACAATCTGAAGTTCAGGTTATGAACGGATTATTCCATGTTTTGCTTGGTTCGGAAACTTTCTTTCCCGGAGATCTTTTCGGAGATCCCGAAAGATGGATCGGAATCGAAGTAAACAGTGATGGAGAAATGGAACCAAGAAGCAGGATTGCCAGTGTTCCATACGCAATTCAGTCTTCTTACTCGAATGAATGGTCGATTGAAGGAGATGATATTTACCGTCTGGAAGGAAATGTCGGATTTGGTGTTTCGAATCCGGAATATAAATTAGATGTTGCGGGTGATATCAATTTCGAAGGTGAAATTTATCAAGGCTCTTTGTAGAAATGAGTGGGTAATTAAAATTAATTGATTAAAAATCTAT
>CAZFPK010000097.1:0-4364 GCA_964521025.1 uncultured Candidatus Cloacimonadota bacterium
GATATTAATTTTATCTGTGTCTGATATTTGAGAAAGATAAAATTGGAGAAAAAAGATTTGAAAAACGAAGCACACGCCAGAATAAAGATAAATAAACTGCTGGAAGAATCATCTTGGAGATTCTTTGATTCAAAAGAAGGTAAAGCTAATATTTCTTTAGAAAACAATGTAAAAATCAAAGAATGGGATTTTGATGAATTCGGAAACGATTTTGAAAAAACAAAAAACGGAAAAATTGATTTTCTACTTCTCGATGAAAAAGGATTTCCGTTAATTGTTCTGGAAGCAAAATCAGAAAATCATAATCCATTAATCGGAAAAGAACAAGCCAGAAGATATGCAAAAAATCTTAATTGCCGTTTTGTAATTCTTTCAAATGGAAACTTGCATTATTTTTGGGATTTAAAAAGAGGAAATCCTTTTATAATTACAAAATTTCCAACACAATCTTCAATTTCAGAATCTACAAATTTTATCCCAAATCCGCAAAAGTTAATTAGCGAAATTGTTAAAGATGATTATATTACTCTCACTCAACGACCAAATTATCAAAAAGAAGTCGGATGGAATAATCCAGATGAGCAACAAGAATATATAAAAAAGAATAAACTTCGTTTTCTCAGATATTATCAATTGCAAGCAGTGCATTCAATCCAACGAGAAGTTAAAGAAGGCAATGACAGATTCCTTTTTGAGATGGCAACCGGAACAGGAAAAACACTAAGTTCCGCAGCGGTAATAAAACTTTTTCTTAAAACCGGAAATGCACGAAGAGTTTTATTTTTGGTTGATAGACTCGAACTCGAAGATCAAGCAAAAAAGGCATTTGATCTGCTTCTCAAAAATGATTTCCAGACTGTGATTTATAAAGAGAACAGACAAGATTGGCGGAAAGCAGAAATTGTAGTAACAACCGTTCAATCCTTACTTCAAAATAATAAATACACTCGTCTTTTTTCTCCGACCGATTTTGATTTGGTGATTTCCGATGAAGCACATCGTTCAATAAACGGAAATGCTCGTGCTGTTTTTGAGTATTTTCCAGGATATAAACTTGGTCTTACAGCAACTCCAAAAGATTACCTGAAAAATTTCGATAAGAAAAATCCAACAACGAATGATCCTCGCGAATTTGAAAGAAGGTTATTAAGAGATACTTACAAAACATTCGGATGTGAAAGCAGAGAACCGACTTTTCGCTATTCATTACTCGATGGAGTAAAAGATGATTTTCTGATAAATCCGATTGTTGTGGATGCTCGAACAGATATTACAACGCAATTATTATCTGAGAAAGGCTATTCTGTTTTGAAGTTTGATGAAAATAATGAAGAAGAGGAACAAGTATTTTATCAAAGGCATTTTGAGAAAAAATTCTTTTCCGAAAGAACTAACAAAGTTTTATGTAAAACATTTCTTGAGAATGCTCTTCGTGATCCTGTAAGTGGAGAAATCGGAAAATCAATTGTGTTCTGCGTCAGCCAGAATCACGCAGCCAAAATTACACAAATTCTAAATGAAATGGCAAATGAAATGTTCCCCCATAAATATAATTCTGATTTTGCAATTCAAGTTACTTCCAGAATTACAGATGCAAAACAATTTACTATTAATTTCACCAATAACAATTTAAATGGTTCAGCCAATATTATAGATTCTTACAAAACCGGTAAAGCGAGAATTTGCGTAACTGTGGGAATGATGACAACAGGCTATGATTGCCCGGATCTTTTAAATTTATGTTTGATGAGACCGATTTTTTCACCAACAGATTTTATCCAAATGAAAGGAAGGGGAACAAGAAAGCATAATTTTCTACAAGAACTATTTGATGAAGATATAAAAGAAATTGTAAAAGAACCGGATAAAACAAAATATAAACTTTTTGATTTCTTTGCAAATTGCGAATACTTCGAAGAAACATTCAATTATGATGAAGTTCTCACATTACAAGCTGAATCATCTGATAATTCTGATGGAATTATAACCGGAGATAATCCGCCAACAAAGCGTGAAGGGATTTTTGAAAATTTCGATCCCGATATTCTAATTTCTATGGATGAAGAGATAATCGGATTGCAGGGAATGAAAGTTGATAGAATGTTCTTCCAAAAATTTGAAGAAAAAATTAGAGAAGATGAATTTGTGAAAGAAAAAGTAAATGATGAAAAATGGGATGAAGTTACTGAATACATAAATGATGAGATTCTTAATAAACCGGATGAGTTTTTCTCTCTGTCAAAATTGCGTAAAGCGGCAGGTGTTGACAGAAGATTATCACTTCGAGAAATCATTGAGAAAATATTTGGATTGATTCCGAAATTCAAAATGAAAGATGATATTCTGGAAGAAGAATTTATTAAATTTATAAATATTTTCAAGCCGACCAATCCTACTGATATTCCTGCAATAAAATATTATTTCAAAGCTTATATCTCAAATAATCAGTTCAGAGATATAATCGAAAATAAAAGAGAACGATTAATCGAACTTCACACAAATCCATCTTTTAATATGCAACATTACAAAGCAGTTCCAAATAAATGGCGAAGCACAATACCTGAATATATCAAAGATTATGTGCCATTAAATCAATTTATGAGTTAGGAGAAAAAATGGAAAACAAAGAATTAGATTTATTACCACCAAAAGTTGATTTGGAAACTAAACAAATTCTAAAGAAACTTACTTCTGTTCACAGGTTTCTTGCTGAATTTAAAGGTGCGGTGAAGACCGTTCCCAATGAAGAAATTTTATTAAATACTTTAGCATTACAAGAAGCAAAGGATAGTTCTGAAATAGAAAATATTATTACAACTCACGATGATTTGTATAAAGAAGATCTTCATATCCAATATATTAAAAATTCTGCTGCAAAAGAAGTTCAGAATTATCGCGAAGCACTTAAAATCGGTTTCGATCTTGTAAGCAAATCTGAAATGATGACTTTAGCACATATCCTGCAAATTCAAGAAAAGATAGAAAGAAATAATGCAGGTTTCAGGAAATTACCCGGAACACAACTAAAAAATACTAAAACCGGAAAAGTAATTTATACTCCACCACAAAATCCGATAATTATCGATAAATTGTTAAACAATCTTGAAGTTTACATAAATAGAATTGATGATGAGATTGATCCGATTGTAAAAATGGCAGTGATTCATTTCCAATTTGAAAGTATTCATCCTTTTTATGATGGCAACGGCAGAACCGGCAGAATAATAAATATTCTTTATCTTGTTTTAAACCAACTTCTAAACTTACCTGTTTTATATTTGAGCAGATTCATTATAAACAATAAATCCGATTATTACAGATTATTGCAGGAAGTGAGAACCGATAACAATTGGGAAGAATGGATTATGTATAATCTTAATGCAGTAGAAACAACAGCAAAACAAGGCATTAAAACTATTAAGCAAATAAATGATCTTATGTTTGAATATGAGCAGTTAATTAAAAAATTGAAACCAAAAATTTATTCTAAAGACCTTCTGGAAAATCTTTTTAAACATCCATATACAAAAATTAAATTTATCGAAAATGATTTACAGATTACAAAAAAAACCGCCATTTCATATCTTACTAAATTAGTAGATATAAATTTGCTGAAGAGATTTAAACTGGGAAGAAATGTATATTATATAAATGAAAAATTGTATAACCTATTTGTAATACCGGAAGTGTAAAAATTGAGAGTAATTACAACTGAAACAACAACAGGTGTAAAATATTACAAAAATTACACCCATCATAAAGAAAGGTGTAAAAAAGCAGCTTTTCTTTACCAATCTAATAAATAGGTAGAAATTATGAAGTTTTCTTTACTCATCCCGACATCGTAAAATTATAAGTGACGGAGAAATAAATGCTTGATAACGAAACAAAAAGAAAAATAGATACAGCGAGAAATATCCTCGTTGGAAAAGTTCCCGATCCGAAATCTCAGGTTGAGCAGATCACAATTGCTCTCATTTATAAATTTATGAATGATATGGATGCAGTCGCAGAAGAACTCGGTGGCAGCAGAACTTTCTTTTCAGGCGAATTTGAAAGATATAGTTGGAACAATTTGATGGCTTCCGGAATGGGCGGTTATGATGTTCTGAATCTTTATGCGGAAGCAATTCAAAAGATGGATTTTAATCCGAACATTCCATCCTTGTTTCGTGATATTTTCAAGAATGCTTTCCTGCCGTATCGCGATCCTCAAACTCTTAAAATGTTCCTGAAAGTTATCAATGATTTTTCTTATGACCATTCCGAAAAACTCGGAGATGCTTCTGAATACCTGTCTCTACTCTACGGCACATTAAGGAGACCTGAACAAAGAATGAATCTTGACAAAATCGATCTGTAAA
>CAZFPK010000098.1:0-4222 GCA_964521025.1 uncultured Candidatus Cloacimonadota bacterium
ATAGTTACATGATTTATGGCGTGATAAATCCGAATTTGTATTTATCACGCCATTATTCTTCTTTTTTTAAATTGATATCATCCAAAGGACTTTTGATCTTATCCATTCCTCGCTGGGTGATATGTGTATAAATTTCTGTAGTTTTTAAAACTTTATGCCCGAATAATTTCTGTATATATCTGATATCTTCTCCATTCTCCAGCAGGTGTGTTGCAAGACTATGTCGTAAAGTATGAACCGATGTTTTCTTTCGAATATTTGCTTTTTTTTCCACATTTAGTCACTTCGTATAAATAATGATCATGTTTTTCTGCAAAATTCCCCCTTTTACTATCGAGGTGTAGTTTAATAGATCGAGTAATTCTTTTTGTTCATTGTTTAATTTTTTTTTATAAACTTTTGTTTTCTGAGTAAACATTTGCTTGATATAATCGACTACCCTTTGAAACTGCTCATCCGATAGTTGGTTTAACATAGTAATAACTTCTTATCCGGACATTTTATAGACTCTCCTTTTTATATTTTTAATAACTAACATTTCCCACTTCATAATTAATGTTTCTAACTCACCCTAACCCTCTCTTGCAAAGAGAGGGAACTAAAAGAAAAAATTAATTTTTTCTTTTTTAAATTTCTTCCTGATTCTCATATATTCCTTCTCTTTTAAGAGACTGTGTCCGGCTACTGACGGAAGGACAGCAGGATGAGTTAAAACAAGGATTTGTGTTATTATATTCATTTTATTAAAATTTCTTTATTCTTCTCCATAATTTTATTGTCTTCAATCAGTTAGACAATTGAAAACGAAGTGGGAAATGTTAGTTAATAAGAAAAACTATTTTTCATCGATTGAACAATTATATCATAATATGATTGAAGGTAATCCTCAGACTCCTTTAAATTCATCCTCAAAGAATACCCGAGTTTTTCCGGGTATTGTATTTTTAAGGCTTCCATTTTAAATCTCTCCCATTAATTCAAGTTTATCGAATACGATTCCAAACAAAAAATCAAATTCTGATGTGTCAATTTTTTTATCCTGTTCCCAAAAAGAATTTTTTTTATAATTTATTCGTGAATTGACCGGGAAATCAAAACACCCACCTTGACAAATAAAAGTGAATTCTGCTTTTGACAAATGTTTTTAGCGAAACCTAATAGATGAAGAAAGTTCATTCGGAAAGGTCGGATAAGAGCAGGGGTTGAAAATTGATGGAGATAAAAAAATGTTAGATTTTATTAGAAATGAGAGAAGAACGCATTTTGCTGAAAATTTGAGTAAAGAAATTATAAATGAAAAAGTAACGGTCATGGGTTGGGTACATCGGCGTCGTGATCTGGGAGGATTGACTTTTATCGATCTGCGCGATGTTTCCGGAATGATCCAGATCGTATTTAATCCCGGGCAAAAAGCAATTCATGAAAAAGCACATAAGTTGCGGAATGAATATGTGATCGCTGTTTCCGGGAAAGTTTCTGCTCGCGATGAGAGGAACATCAATCGGAAAATGAAAACCGGAGAGATCGAAGTCGAAGCAGTTGAACTGCTGATTTTGAATGATTCGGAACCTTTACCAGTGCAGGTTAATGAAAATATTTTAGCGGAAGAAGACCTGCGTTTGAAATATCGTTATCTTGATCTGCGAAGGGAGAAACTGAAAAATATTCTATTGCTCCGTCATGAAATAGTTTTTGCAATTCGTGAATTTCTGATAAAAGAGAATTTCTTCGAGATCGAGACTCCGATATTGATGAAAAGTACGCCGGAAGGTGCGAGAGATTATCTCGTTCCGAGCAGGATCTTCCCGGGAAAATTCTATGCGTTGCCGCAATCTCCGCAAATCTATAAACAACTTCTCATGATCTCCGGATTCGACCGCTATTTCCAGATCGCCCGCTGTTTCCGCGATGAAGACCAGCGTGCAGACCGGCAGCCGGAATTTACGCAACTCGACCTGGAAATGAGCTTTGCGACACCGGATGAGATCTTTGAAATAATAGAGAGAATGTTCAAATATGTTTTCCAAAAAACATTAAATAAGAATTTGAAAACTCCTTTTCCCCGTTTAAAATACCGGGAAGCAATGGAACGCTTCGGGATCGATAAACCTGATCTACGGTTTGGCATGGAATTGACCGATCTCTCCGATATATTGAAAGATTCCGAATTCAGAGTCTTTTCAGCTGCTCTGCAAAACAAGGGAAGTGTGCGTTGTGTCGTTGCGGAAGGTTGTGCAACTTATTCCCGCAAACAGATCGATAAACTGACCGACATTGCTAAACATTTAGGAGGAAAAGGACTTGCTTTCTGCAAAGTTGAAGAAAATGGTCTGACTGCAGGAATTTCCAAGTTCCTGAAGGAAAAAGAGCAGCAAGAAATTCTGGAAAAAACAAAAGCAAAAGAGGGTGATCTGCTTCTGTTTGCGGCAGATTCCAACAAAATGGTATTTAAAATTTTAGCTGAAATTCGGAATCATTTCGGGAGAGAATTAAAACTCTACAATTCAAATGAGTTCAATTTCGTCTGGATCACGGATTTCCCGCTTTTTGAGTATAACGATGATGAACAACGCTGGGCAACTGCCCATCATATGTTCACTTTGCCGAAAGAAGAACATCTGAAATATTTTGAATCCGAAGAATTTGAAAAGATCGAAGGACAACTTTACGACCTGGTATGCAACGGAATCGAACTCTCTTCCGGAAGTATCCGTTGTCACCGGCTCGATGTGCAGCGGAAGATCTTCGATGTTCTCGGATTTTCGGAAGAGGAACTCCAGCAGAAATTCGGATTCTTCCTGAATGCCCTTAAATACGGAACTCCTCCGCATGGCGGAATCGCTCCGGGCATCGATCGGATTGTTATGATCATGGCAAAAGCAGATTCGATCAGAGATGTGATCGCTTTCCCGAAAACTCTGCAGGCAGCCGATCTGATGAGCGAATCTCCTTCGGAAGTATCGAAAGAGCAATTGGATGAACTGGGGATAAAAGTAACCACGAAGGCACAAAGACACGAAGGAAAAGACACAAAGGAAAAATAAAAGGCAAAAAGAAAAAACATAAGGATGGAATAAACTGAATTTATCCAATTTTTATATATTAAATTTTTTGTTCGTGTTCCTTTGTGCTTTTGTGTCTTCGTGGTAAAAAAAAGGTATCAAAATGAAATAATTTGTGAAATAAAAGCATTTGTTGAAATGAATCCGGTTTATAAAGCACAAGTTTTGACATATATGAAACTCACAAATAAGCAGCTTGGTTTTCTGATGAACTTTAATGTTTCCTGAAACAAAGATGGAATAAAAAGAATAGTCTGGTAAATTTTGAATTATGATTCTCAATAATTCTTTATGTGCTTTAATTGTATTAGTATCTTTTTATTATTACTAACATTTCCCACTTCAAATTAACGCAACTTGCTCATCGAATCTGTTGATATTTTTAATGAAACATCTCATCAATTCAAGAGCTGTTTCTTTTTCATTATTCTCAATAAGTTCAACAATCATTTCGAAAAACACTGACAGTCTTTTCATAAAGTAGTTCAGCAATCTCAATCCGTATTCAATAAATTTTTTCTGATTTCTGTTTCTCTCCAGCGTGGAATAAAAATCAATTTTATCTTTATAAGCCAGATATGTCAGAAGTAAATAACGCAAAAAGACCATAGCATCAGAAGCGATCATTGAATCCAAATTGCTAACCTGCTCTTTTCCATAATTCAAATACTGTTTACAGTTTTTGAAAAAAACTTCGATGCTCCAACGTTGTGAATATTTTTCCAGTATCGATCTCGCTGACAGACTTGTATCTGTTGAACCGAAAGCGTGCCAATTCTTATGTCCTTCATTGTGGATAAAAACAATCTTCATACCAACATCACTATTGGCAAGAGTTACTGTTAATACTGCTTGTTTACGATTGTATTTCTTAACTGTTCTCATTTTCGGTTTCGCATAAAAAGTATATAATTGCGAGAGAGTATATGCCTTTCCTTTATAGATATATTTGTTCGGTCTCGGTAAGTTTTTCAGCTGACAGATTACATCCAAATCTAATTTCTTCTTTATCTTTATGATGAAACTGTTAAAACAAAACCAGGAATCAAAAAGAACGGTTCCGACATCCTTAAATTGCCTTCTCGCCCTTCTTAACATAGAAATAGATTTTTCCAATTTGGTCTTGTTGGCTTCAGACCTTTCCTTTGCTCCTGCACAAT
>CAZFPK010000099.1:0-3786 GCA_964521025.1 uncultured Candidatus Cloacimonadota bacterium
AGGTCGCCGCCTTCATTGAATACCCTTTTTATATAGTAAAAGAAGAAAGAAAAAAATACAAAATCCGAATGGCTGATTGCTAAACAAATTTCAAAATACAAAAATCAAATTTCACATCAATTCCGCAGTAATGCAATCAGAAACAAAATTTTAAGACATACTCTCATCTTCTCTTTCTTAAAACTCTGTAAATCATGGAATCTCCTTGCTTCTCCTCCAAGATTAATACCCCCGAGCCGATTCGAACGGCTGACCTTTTCCTTAGGAGGGAACTGCTCTATCCTGCTGAGCTACGGGGGCAATTCGAGAATTGAAGATTTTTCTCCTGATTATAATGTCAAGAAAATGATTAAGACGATTGATATAGATTGACAAAAAATGATAATTTCAGATATTCCCACCATAATTTCAAAGGAAAAATAAATGCTGGATTTATTCGGAATTAGAAAAGAACTGCATAAGATACCGGAATTGGGATTCGAGGAATTTAAGACACAGAAATACATTTTAAATATCCTGAAAAAATTTCCGGGTTTGAAGATCCATTTATTTGATTTCACCGGAATTTTAGTTGAATATTCTTTTGGTGATGGAGAATACAAATTATTCCGGGCGGACCTGGATGCACTTCCTGTAAAAGAAGAAACCGATTGCGATTTTAAATCGGAACACAGCGGAAAAATGCATGCCTGCGGACATGATCTGCACATGACGATCCTGCTGGGATTGATCGAAAGAGTAGTTCGTGAAGAATTGCAGGAGAACATCTTATTTCTATTTCAGCCTGCAGAAGAAGGATTGGGAGGAGCAGAAAAGATCATACAAACCGGGATTTTGGATAAATTTAAGATTTCGGAAGCGTATGCTCTGCATATAAGCGGAAATTTACCGGTTGGAACGGTTTCTTCCAAAAAAGGAATTTTCTTTGCCAATTCGCAGGAAATCGACATAATTTTCAAAGGGAAAAGTGCTCATATCGCTTATCCTGAAAAAGGTAAAGATGCACTTGCTGCTGGAATAGATTTTTATCATTCGGTTCTTGTAAATATCCAAAAGAATTTTTCCATTCCGCAAACGGTCCGCTGTTTTTTCGGGAAAATTGCTGCCGGCACAACTCGCAATGTGATCGCTTCGGAATGCATTCTCGAAGGAACTTTCCGCAGTTTTTTCGATAACGACCATGAGAAGATCAAAGAAATACTGGAAATGGCTACCGAAGAAATTTCCATAAAACATCAGATCAAACCGGAGATTAAGTATTTGAGTTTTTATAAACATGTTTCTAATGATGCCGAATTATATGCGAAGTTGAAAAAAATCTGTAAATCCGGGAAGTATAAATTTAAGGATGCAGAAGCGGTTTTTACTGGTGAGGACTATGGTTTTTTTGCAGAAAAATACAAAGGTATTTTATTTTGGCTGGGAGCAAATCAAGGCGAAAAACAGGATATCCATTCTTCTAAATTCCTGCCGGATGAGAAAGCGATAGAGGTCGGGATCGAGATTTTTTTTGAATTAATAAAGGAAACCTGATGGATAAAATACTCGAAACTGAAAGATTATATTTCAGGAATTTCGTGCCGGAAGATCTGGAAGATTATTCCAAACTCGACAGCGATCCGGAAGTGATGAAATATATCAGTGATGGAAAAACCCGGAACGATAATGAAATCAAAGGTGATTTGGAACGCATCATCTCTTACAATCAGAAAAATAAAGATTTTGGATTATGGGCTGCGATTCTCAAAGAAAGTAATAAATTCATCGGGTGGTTCTGTTTGAAACCGCTCGCTAAAACAGAAGAGATCGAAGTCGGATATCGTTTGCTCAGGGAATGCTGGGGAAAAGGTTATGCCTCGGAAGGAGCGATCGCATTCGTCAAATATGGATTTGAGAAATTGCATCTGGAAAGGATTGTTGCTGTTACCGATCCTGAGAATAAGGCATCGATTAGAGTTCTTGAAAAAACAGGTTTGAAATTCGAAAAATTTGCTCGTTATTATAATGCAGAAATTGCATATTTTTCACTTGAAAAGAAGAAGAAACAGACAACTGAAATACGGGAATATCGACCTTTTATGGAATTGCAGTGGCTCGATGTACATGCTGCGGTCATGGTCGATTCCGCTGCCTGGTGGACGGTTCTGCATAAAAAACCGGTTTATGAAAATGAAGTTGTGGACCTGGTTGCTTTGGTAGAGGGAAAGATTGCAGGATTCATCGTGATCGAAATCGATTCGGAAATCATTGCGGATCATAATCCTGCCGGTTTTGTCTGGGAATTCGGCGTGCACCGTGATTTTCGGGGAAATAAGATCGGAGAAATGCTGATCGAAAAAGCACATAAAATAATGAACTCCAAATTTAAGATCAACAAAAGCATCTGGTATTCGCAGGATGAGTTCGCTCAGAAATTTTATGAAAAATCAGGTATGAAAGAGATCGGCAGGCACTGGCAGTTCAGCATAACTGCTGGGAAAGAAATATTCCGGGAATTATTGAAAGACGGATTCAATTGCTGGAATATGCGCGGTTCATCCGAGATCAAAGATTTTCAAAAGGCAAAAAAGAATTTCGAAATTATCGAGAATGATGAAACTTTGAAACCAAGAATTTGTGTTGGGTATGAGTTTAATTTGTGAGTGTTTTATTTAAAATCAAAATTTACTATATAATTTTATGTTCACTTTACCGTCATATTTCCAAAAAAAAATAACAAAAACCTTCGGCAAAAAAGGTCAAACCTGGCTCGAACAGTTTCCTTCTCTTTTAGATAAATGTATCCAAAAATGGAATCTCTCGATTGAAAAACCATGCGAAAATTTATCCTACAATTTTATCTCAACTGTGAAATTTCAAAATGGAAAAAAGGCGGTCATAAAACTCGGTGTTCCCAATCCGGAAATGGAAACCGAGATCGAATCCTTGCAATTTTTTGCTGGAAATAATTCCGTCAAATTGCTGGATTACGATAAAGAATTCGGAGTTCTGCTTCTGGAAAAAATAAAACCGGGAAAGCAACTTTTTTCTTTGAAAAATAATGAGAAAGAAACTTTGATCTTTTCCAAAATGATAAGAGAACTTCCCGTTCCCGCACCGGAAAATCATTCGTTTCCGGCCATAAAAGATTGGGGAATGGTTTTCAAGAGAATAAGAAAAACATCTTCCAGGAAATTGGATACGGATTTTAAAAGAAAACTCGATAAAGCAGAATATCTATTATCCGAACTCACAAAGCCTCGAGAACAGAAAATGCTGCTGCATGGCGACCTGCATCATTTTAATATTCTCTTCGATGAGAAGAGAGGATGGCTGGCGATCGATCCCAAAGGTGTGATTGGTGAACGGATCTTTGAAACAGCCAGGTTCCTGCATAATCCTTATCCTCAATTCCTGCAAAATAAAAGTCCGGTGAAAATAACCGAACAGAGATTGGAAATCCTTTCCTCCGAACTGAATACGGATAAAGAACGGATTTTGGATTATGCTTTTATCGATTGCATTTTAAGTTCTTGTTGGAATATCGAAGAAGCAGATGAAGATTGGAAATATTCTATAAAATGTGCATCTGTTCTGGAAAAAATTCGATAAAATAGCAAAGATATATTTTTTTCTAACTTTACTCCTTCTTTCTCCTAAACCCTTTAGTTGAAGTGGATCACACGAGTAAGATTTTTGTCCAACTTTTTTTATTCGCGTAAATTCGAGGTTAAATCTTTTCCAGTTTATCCAGGTTAGTCACTTAAAAAACCAAACTTACCAACAAGTTGTCGTGAAAATTAAGCT
>CAZFPK010000100.1:0-3244 GCA_964521025.1 uncultured Candidatus Cloacimonadota bacterium
TCAACAGATTCGATGAGCAAGTTGCGTTAATTTGAAGTGGGAAATGTTAGTTAATAAGTTTCTAATTTTATCTGATTTCATAAACTTACAAATTTATTATTAGAAAATTTCATCCCAAAGAAATTATCCTGTTTCGTAAACAAACGAATCTATAATTGAAAAATAAACCCATCAACTTTGTCCCGTTTCAAAAATCCACAAATTTATTTGTGGGAAAATGAATGAAACAAATCAACAAGAACCATTTCAATGGTTTATCATCTAATCTACTTTCTCCAATTTCCGAATATATTTATTGATAACTGTCGAATCCTGGTAAGGTCTCATTTTCTCGAGCAGCTCGATTCCCCTATCATTTTCTTCAGTATAAACCGCTGCCTGGTAAATCGACAAAGCAACTGTTTTATCAGCAGGATTATAAGTTAAGGATTTATCGAGATGAGTAAATGCTTTCTCATTTTCTTCATTTTCCAGGTAATGAAATCCTGTTTCCAGGTGAAGTTGAGAAAGACCTTCGTAAAATCTCTGCTTATCCTGGACAAATCTTATCCCTTTTTCCATATATTCGATGGCATTTTCAAAATCCTGAATTTTGTGAAAATATCTTGATGCCCTCAGGAAAGCCGCACCGTAATTGTTCAGAAGTCTGGTCATATTCTTATCTTTATAAACTGTGGGATCGAAAATCGCACGGTAAGAATAGACGGAATCGATATTGGTCGTTAGCCTTTGGATATCATACTGCTCACGACCTTTTGTCGGAACGACCCTGTCAACCATTCCTTCATTGCGAAGATGATTTTCAAAACCGCATGTTTCGGAAACAGTTACTGCAAAATAGATCGGTCTTTTCCCGTAATTGTAATAAATGATCCTCAAAGCAGCCAGATCCTTTACATAAAGCACAGTGCCTTTCTTATATGTTATCGTAAATGAGTCTTTGGGATCCGTACCTTTGATCTTAACATGCATATCTTCGGGTAGTTGTTTTGGATACAAGATCGATTGAGGATTGTCCTGACATTGTTCGATATGACTGTCAGGAACATTGAATTCCACACCTTCATGATCTCGTAGCTGTTTGATATACCAGGGAGTATTTAATAAACTTAAATTAGCGATCGTGATATCTTTCCGAATTCCAAAACACTGTTCGTTCTTGAAATCCATAGCAGTGGAAATGATCTTTTCTGTTGTTTCCGTAGGTTGGATGACATTTTTTTTTTTGAATTTACTGACATTATCTTCTATCTTAAATTCTTTAGATGGATGGATAAATTCGATGGATTTCGGATCATAAACGGCTTGCGCATACCAAACAGGGAAAGTATCGTTATCACCATTTGTGAAGATAATTGCATTTTCCTCGACGCTGTTAAGGATGTTCAAACCATAATCGAGAGCAATGTATTCTTTATGCCGGTCATGAATGAAATACTGTGTTGCCAGGTTGAAAAGCGGAAGTGCGATCACGATCGCTCCAACCAGGTAAGCAAGAATTTTACTTTTTTCTTTGAAGAAAGCGATCAATCCGATCGAGCCGATTGCCATCCAGACAGTCCAGAAATTGTAAGCAGTTACATAAAAATAATCTCTCTCTCGTACTTCCGTATCCGAAAGGTTCATTACAAAGATCATAGCCAGCGAAGACATAAAGAAAAAGGAGAAAAAATAAGCGAAAGAATGCTTGTTCTTTTTTAGATGATAGTATGCACCGCCAACTCCGAGAAGAGTTACGAGCAGGTTGGAGATCATCTGGAAAAAATGTTGCGGAGCTCTGAAAACCGCTGATAAGGTTTCCGCATTAAAGAACTGCCAGCTGAAATAAGTCAGGAATTGTTCCTTCAATTGATACAAAAACGAAGCTCGTCGCACGAACATACTGGTTACGCCGTATTGTCTCCTGAGAATATAATCCATAAAAAGCTTAAGATTATGAGGATGACCTTCATTGATAAATGGTCGATATTCGGAACGAATGTAGATGAAAAGATGCGTGCTAACTCCTATAACGATCATTAAAAGTGCGATCAACCAGGTTTTCTTATCGACTTGCTTTCTTAAATGAAAGAATAAAATTCCAACAAAAGAAAGGGCGAACATATATTTTGCCAGAGCAGGCAGCTGCACACTTTTTCCTAATTGGTTAAAAATGAGATAAATAATAACTACACTAATAACATAAACCCCGAATCTTGTCCAGAATCCCGATTTTTTTATATTATCTTTTAACATTGGGTAAACTGCTATAAATAAAACAGCCGGAGCAATTTGCAGTGAAGTCTGATGAATTCCGAATCCCAGAAAGAAAATATAAATGATCAAAATAAGATAATTCTGGTGTGAAAGATTTTCAGATTTTTCTACCCAGATCATGGTCAACCAGACGATCAGGTTGATGACAAAAGCGAGTCCTGCATAAGCTTCTGCTTCGATGGCATTATTCCAGAAAGTAAATGAAAAAGCAGTATAAACTGCTGCAATAAAACCGGCAATAAAAGCCAAATATGATTCTTCTTTGGATCTGAGCCACATCGAGACAAATTTGACGGTGAACAAATAAGTGAACATGACAGCAAAAGCAGAAAGTAACCCGGAAAGGAAATTAACGATTACAGGGTGGGGAAGACCGAAACCGATGATCGTGAAAAATCTTCCTAAAACAATGTAGAATGGATTTCCCGGAGGATGGGGAACACCGAGAATACTCGAACAGGTTATGTATTCTCCGGCATCCCAGAAAGAAAGGGAACGGGCTTGGGTCAAAGCATAAATTATCAAAGAACCAAAAAAGACAAACCAGGCAAATATAATATTGTTCCTTTTATCGATGAATGATTGTGGTTTTAAATTCATTCTTCTACTCCATTATAAAAAATTTTGAATTAAAATGTTTTTCGGGATTTTCCCGTCAAGAATAAAAAACAGTCAAAAAAAACAGTGAATCTGACTTTGCACTGCTTCTACTTGACAAGCAATTACAAACAAAAAATGAACAATTTAAAATCCGATCCAATAAAAAAACCTTCAAGATTTTGGGAGTCTTGAAGGTTTGATAAATGAAAATAATTTCTATTCTCCATAATGTGTTCTTGCTCTATGAATAAAAACAATTTTCTGATTTTCGTTAATCGAATATACTATCCTGTCTTGATAAGTTAACCGGAGAGAATATAATCCAGATAAATCCCCTAACCCGGATAAACCGGAAACTAAATATCTAAAATTCTAAAAAAAACTAAAA
>CAZFPK010000101.1:0-3104 GCA_964521025.1 uncultured Candidatus Cloacimonadota bacterium
CGACTCTTTATTTTTACAGAAAAAACAGAACCTTTTTTTGAAGATGAACTTTTTTTTATCAAATTTCCGGTATTTCCCGGAAGCGTCTTTTTTGTTGTATTTCTTATAAGGTCTTTGTGTTGTTACCTTGACTTCCGGTTTTTTTTTATCTTCCATTAATTGCTCCTAAAACGGGACATCGTCATCCGTAACATTGGCAGCAGGTTTCTCTTCATTCTCGACAGCTTCCGGTTCGGTTTTGGGAGTGCTTTCTTCAGCTCCGGTATCGGTTCCTGCTTCGGAAAATGTTTTTTCAAGAAAATGAACTTTAAATGCATTGATTTCAACAGATTTACGATTTTGATTTTCTTTATCCTGCCAGGTTCTTGTTTTAATATAACCTTCAGCAACAATTGGGCTTCCTTTATGAAGGTGTTCGGCACATTGTTCCGCTCTCCTGCTCCAAACAATAATATCAATAAAACCTGTTTCCTCCTGCCACTCACCATCTTTCAACCAGACACGGTTAAAAGCTATCGGTAGTTTTGCAGTCGGTGTACCGTTCGGTGTGTATCTTAATTCAACATCTCTTGTTAATCTCCCGCTTAAAACAACGGAATTAATTCTTGGTAATCTTAATTCATGAGCCATTTTTCCCTCCTTTTTTTTCTTTTACCAGAATGTTATAACGAATAATATTTTCGTTAATTCTGTAGGTTCTTTCTAATTCAGAAATTTTTTCAGGATCGAATTGAATGTAATTTACGAAATAAAAACCTTCCTTGAATTTCCTGATCTCGTAAGCCAGTTTTTTCTTACCCCATTCGTCGGTATTATCGATGGAACCTTTGTTCTTAGTTATAAATGAAGTAATTTTTTCGTTTTCTTTTTTTGCATCGTCGTTGCTTAAATCCGGTGTGATGACGATCATGCTCTCATAGTTTTTTAACACATCTCCTCCTTTGGACTATCGATTCTGAGCTGATCAATTTTCTCAGAATAGGATTTTCTCAATCTGCTGTAAGCATCCAGCAGGTCTTTAAAATCACCTTTTATATATTCATTTAATAATGTTTCTGTGAATTTCAGGACAATATTCAAAATATCCAGTTCGCATTTTGAAAAATCCGCTAAAACATAATTCGAAAGAATCTCATTATCAGGAGATCCTACTCCGATCCTTAACCTTTTAAATTCATCTGTTCCCAAAGCTTTGGCAATCGATTTGAGACCATTATGTCCCCCGAATCCTCCTTCTTGTCTCAACCTGATTTCTCCAAGTGGAAGATAAATGTCATCGACAATAACCATCAGGTCCTCGATTTTATATTTAGTCAGGATCGATGTAACAGCATTTCCACTGTTATTCATAAAAGTTTTCGGTTTAACATAAAGAATATCCTGATCTTTAACAAAATCATAAATAAGTCTTTTTTTAAAAGTGAGACCTTTACTTTTTGCATAATTTTCTATGATTTGAAATCCGATATTATGCCTGTTGTGATAATATTTTTTCCCGGGATTTCCCAATCCAATTATTAATCTCATTAAGTAGATTTTTCTTCAGATGGTTTTTCTTTTGAAGTTTCTTCCTCTGGTTTTTCTTCTGTTTCTTCACCTTCGACAACTTCTTCCTCGGGAGTTATCTCTTCTTCTTTTTTCGGAGCTCGCACAGCAATCAATGGTGTGTCTCCCGACAATTCCGTCTGCATATCGACCAGTTCGATGTCGGTTAAATGGATCGTATCTCCAATATTCATTTCAGAAATATCTATCTCAATATGTTCGGGAATGTCTTTTGGTAAGCAGGAAACTTCTAGTTTTCTTGTTAAAATTTCTAATAATCCTCCTGCCTGTTCCCCTAATGATTGACCTTTGGTTTTGATGGGAACATAGACGGTTATAACTTTTCCTTTATGGATCTCGAGAAAATCCAGGTGCACAAATTCTCTCGATACCGGATGAACCTGTCTTTCTTTAATAATTGTTTTATAAACTTTTCCATTTAAAGTAATATCAAAAAAAGCAATTTCACCGAGTGCTTTTTTATATTGTTTCAAAAAAGGAATTTTCTCGAGGGAAATTTTTAGTCCTTCTTTTCCTTCTCCATAAATGATTCCCGGGATAAATCCTTTCTTTCGTAAAGATTTTATCTCAGATTTTTTTCCTTTCTCTCTCTCGACTGCTTCGATTTTTACATTCATTTCACCTCCGTTGTAATCCCTTTTACGGGTAAGTAATCTATCTAAATAAGATACTTAGTGATTCTTCTATGTGGATTTTTTTTATAGCAGTAGCCAATAGTTCTGCTATTGAAAGCTGGATGATTTTCTTACATTTTTTTTTCTCTTTGGAAAGAGGAATAGAGTCTGTAATAAAGATTTTTTCAATCGGAGAATCCTCTATTCTTTCAATGGATTTACCGGAGAGAATTCCGTGAGAACATCCGGCAAAAACCTTTTTTGCTCCGTGTTTAATTAAAACATCCGCGATTTTTGTAATACTCCCCGCAGTATCGATTATATCATCGAAAAGGATCGCTATTTTTCCTTCTACATCACCGATAACATTTAAAATTTCCGCTTTATCTATATTACCGACGCGTCGTTTATCACCGATTGCCAGACTGCAATTCAGTCTTTTTGCCAATTCCCGAGCTCGATTTGTTCCACCAGCATCCGGAGATACGACAACAGCATTTTTTGTGTCCAAATTTTTCTTGAAAAATCTGGAAAAAATCGGCATTGCTGTAAGATGATCAACCGGAATATTAAAAAAACCCTGTATTTGCTCGGAATGTAAATCCATGCTGACGATCCTGTCTGCTCCGGCTGTGGTCAGCAAATCCGCAATCAGCTTTGCTGTTATCGGAACTCTCGGTTGATCTTTTTTATCAGACCTGCCATAACTGAAATATGGAATAACACAGTTTATTTTCCGGGCAGAGGCTCTTTTCAGGGCATCGATCATGATCAGCAATTCCATCAGGCTATCATTTACGGGAAATGATGTCGGCTGCACTATAAATGTATCCGAACCGCGCACATTTTCGTTTATCTTTACAAAAGTATTGTCATTGGAGAATTTAAAAGTCTCGGAATCTCCAAGAGGAATGCCGGCATGTT
>CAZFPK010000102.1:0-3028 GCA_964521025.1 uncultured Candidatus Cloacimonadota bacterium
GTAGTCAGGACTTCATCTATATTCTCCTCTATTATCTTCACTTCTTCGTAAGTTAGCTCGTATAATTTATAAACCATTAAATCAATTTTATCTTCCAGCTTTTGTGTGTCTTTACCAGCTTTTTTATCAATGAGGATTTTATCGACTAATTTGATGAAAGGTAGTTGATTTTCTTTTGAAATTTTTGGTATTGGATATTTCCTGAAATCATCAGGATAAAAATAATTTTTTAATCTGTGACGACGAAAATTATTTAAATAACCCATTGCATATTTTGAATTTATTATAGCAAGAATGTATTTTAGAAGGTAGTTTGATGAGTTTTCTTCTAATTCTTTTCTTTTTTGTTTAAGCATTGCTTTGCTTTTACTTCCTTTAAAATCAAAATTGTTTTTTGCTATTGATGTTGAAATACTACGAGCTATAATACCTCTCAAATCAATGAACCGTTTGGCAACAACAATACTATGGTTGCATAATATACCTGTTGAATTATACGTGCCACCTGTTAACACGCCAAGGAATAATTTCCCCCCATCATATAATTCAGGAAATGTTGGGCGAACAAGTTTCTTGGGTATTCTATCAGTATTCCATTCTATATAAGATAAATTATTGATATGATATTTTCTTATATTTTTTCCTTCGACATATTCCTTATTAAATTGAGTATTTTTAAATTTTGAAACAATATCCTTTTTAGTAAATTCTCCTTTCCAAAATCTCTCATCACTATTTGGGCGCAAACCATAACTTAAATAGCAAATGTTACCCAACTTATCTACTTGAATATCTGGGAAGAATATTGAGCTAAATCTTTTTTTGAAAACTCTTTCTCTAATGTTTCTCGTATTATTATAATCGACGGTCTCTTTTGAGACATTGCTGAAATTGTTAGTGCGTATTTTTCTAAAAGTTTCAAATTGTTGTTTTGAATTATTCAATGACATTATCACGGGAATTACTCCAGCATCAAAAATGGAAATGTTCTCAAAATAATCAACACATCTGACAAAATGGTTTTCGAGAATCCAATTATGTAGTTTTAGTGCATACTTTGAGGTTGTAATTGAGTTTGACATAATGTATGTTAGAATTCCATTTTTAATTAATAACTTAATACCCTTTTCGACAAAAGGAACCATTAAATCCCATTTTTCCCAGAGTGTTTCGTATTGTTTTGATTCAGTAATTAATTTTCTTTGTTCTGCAATTGCAGGATTATCTGCTCTTACATAAGGTGGATTCCCAATCACAATATCAAATCCATTAGTAATCATAAACATATATTCAGGATCAAACCATCCAGCTGAATGATTTACATTAAAAGGATTCCATTTGGCTATTTTTTTAGTAGTATCATCAGAATATCCAAGTTGTTTAAGGGATTTCGAGAGATTTTGCCTCAGGATTTTATCATTGTTTTTTAAATTTGTTTTCTTTTCTCTGGTGTCTGCATTGAAATATTCCAAGCGGTTTTGTTTGAGTTTATCTTCTTCTTTTTTTAATTCATTCAGACGCCAGTCGCTTTGCGGTTTTTTCGGTCTTTCAATACTGATAAGTGAATTTGCGGCAACAAATTTTGTTTCCAGATTCGGGAGTGGTAGAATTCTAAAATTTTCTTCATCATCCCAATTTACTTTTTCTTCGGCAATCAGTGAAATAAAGAAACGGAGTTTCGTCAGTTGAATAGCAATCGGCTGGATATCGATACCGTAAATGCAATTCCAGAGAAGACCGAGTTTTCGAGAAAAATTATCAGTGTTTACTTCCACATAAGTTTTCATTTCTGCAGGAATTTTCTCAAGCAATTTCCTTTTCCAAATTTCATTATAAGGATCGATCCGTTCCAAAACATAAACCATTTTCAAAAGGAATCCCATCGGAAAAGCACCGCTACCGCAAGCAGGATCGAGCATTTTCAATTGGAAGATAGAATCAATAATAGTCTCGACTTCATTCTCATTAAAGGGATGTGATTTTTCCGTGTAAGCAAAAGTCAGTCGCAACAGTTCATCGAGGTCTTTCATATCTTTCAGATTTTTATCGTGTTTTTTCAAATAATCTGTCAGGTAAGCGATCAGACTTTCATCAACCATATAGTTTACAATTTCTCTCGGAGTATAATAAGAACCTGTGGACTTTCTTGCAGTTGCTTTTGTTTCCTGGTTATAAGACGCCAGCAGGTTTTCCAGAACTTGTCCGAGAAGTTCTGGATCGAGAGCAATTTCCTGTTCGATGGGTGTATTTTCATCGATCGTAAATTTGTAACCTTGAAAAATATCGAATAATCCTTTTACCAGGATTTTTGATTTTTTCTTATCATTATAAACTTCTTGAAAATCTTCTTCTGAAGACTCGAAAAATAATTTATCCGGGAAGATCAATTTTTCCCGATTATTTGGATAATTGCTGAAACAGTCCACGCACACTTTTTTATTATTTTCATTTTCGGTATCCAGACATTCAAAAAGTCCACCATTCAGAAATGGAGTTTTAGAAAATAACTCTAAAAACTTTTCCGGATTTTTAATATAATCTTGATATCTATATTTTGTATAAACAGTATGTTGCTCGTTATAAAAACCTTTTGGTTTTTGGAGAAAACTTCTTGCGGAAATTTTGCAGTTCAGGGTAGCAAAGAAAAGATTTTGCATAACTGCTTTGTAATAAGTCGAGTTTTGAGAATCGTTTTTTATTAGTTCTTCTTCATAAAACTTGCGTTTAAATATTTTATTCGGAACAAGTCCTTTTTCTTTCAAAAACCAGACAAAAAGGATTCGTGAAATAAAACGAATGATACTTATTTCCTGAAAATTCTTTTCCTTGACCTCATCTGGAAATCTGCATTCGCGCAAAGCTCTGAAATACCAGTTAGCCAATTCCCGATAAAATTTCTTATTTAACTCGGAAGTATCCAATACTTTTTGCCAAGCATTGTGAAGTTGCAGGAAATTTGTAATCTTGTTTTTGTCTGTAAGTTTTTCGAGGGAAAGATCAAAGAGGATTTCGATATGCGCTCGATGGG
>CAZFPK010000103.1:0-2989 GCA_964521025.1 uncultured Candidatus Cloacimonadota bacterium
GAATTTTAGTTTTTTTAGAATTTTAGATATTTAGTTTTCGGTTTATCCGGGTTAGGAGATGAGTTAAAAGAAGAAAAATCTTATAGAAGAGCAAATTTTATTCTGTTGACAGAATGCTATCGAATAAATTAAGGGAAATATAACTGAATTAGAGATGTAAAATTAAATTTACTTTCTAATTTGAGTAATCATAGGAGGAGAAAAAATGAACATTTATGTTGGAAATTTACCTTTCAGGATGACGGAAGAAGAATTAATAAATTTATTTGCTGAATTCGGGGCAGTTGAAAGTGCCAGGATAATCACAGATAAAAATTCGGGTCGGTCAAAAGGTTTCGGATTTGTCGATATGACAGAAAAAGACGAAGCTCAAAAAGCCATCGAAAATCTTAACGGCAAAGAGATCAATGGTCGGGAATTAAGAATCAACGAAGCCAAACCGAGAGATGATCGCCCTCGCAGAAGAGACCGCTATTAGAAGAGTTTGATAGTGCTTTCAACGGCTGTTTTCAGCACAGCCGTTGAGGAGGTTTTCAGAGCAGGATCATTAATTTTTCCAAATTCTAAAAACAATAATTTTTAAGTTTAATTTTTTCATTATTCTTTATTGGAATTTCAAAGTTTTAATCTTCACCGAGAATACTAGAAAATATTATTTCCCCGGATTGTTTCATTGTTTTCGGTTTGTCATAACGAAGTGAAGTCTGTGATTTAATGAATTTTGGGAGACATTTTTAAGTAAGATAAAATGCAGAATATTTCAGGAAAAGATTTTTTTGAGAATGAAGTTTTTTCAAATCTGATCCAAAATAATGCTGTTCTGAAATCTAAATCCTATACCGAATGTATTTTTAAAAATTGTAATTTCAACAGCTGCGATTTTACCGATTCTCTATTCATTGAATGCAGATTCATTTCCTCGAATCTGAGTTTAATAGACTTGACAAATGTAAAACTGGAAGATGTTTTTTTTGAAAACTGCAAGATTTCAGGGGTAGATTTTTCCAAAGTCAGAAAACTTATTTTAGAGATCGGATTTAAGAATTCGATAATAACCGCATGTAATTTTTCAGCGTTATCACTAAAAAATACTGAATTTTCAGAATGTAAAATATTTAATTCCGACTTTTATCAGACAGACCTGATAAAAGCGAATTTTTCCTGTTCCGATTTGAAAGGTTCGATTTTTGAAAATTCCAACCTGACAAAAACGAATTTCCGGAATGTAAAGAATTACTCACTCGATCCTCTGCAAAATAAAATCAAAAATGCGAAATTTTCTATGCCGGAAGTTGTTTCTCTTTTAAAATCATTTGAGATAAAAATTGAATTTTAGAGGAGTTCGTTATGAACAAAAAAGCTCTTCAAAAAATAAGTTCCGGTTTGTATATCATCAGTTCGACTAAAGACGGAAAACCTAATGCCCAGATCGCGAATACGGTTATGCAGGTCGCAGCAGAACCGGTGATTTTAACGGTCAGCATCAACAAGCAGAATTTAACACACGATTTTATCAAAAGCAGCAGGAAATTTTCCGTTTCCATTTTAGCAGAGGAAACACCGCTGGAATTTATCGCAAATTTCGGGTTCAAATCAGGAAGAGATATCGATAAATTTGAAAAAATCCAGTATAAAATGACTGCCGATAATCTGCCAGTGATTTTGGAAAATACGGTCGGATTTCTAACAGTCGATGTCGAAGATTTCTTCGATGCTTATACACATACGATTTTCAAAGGAAGATTGGTAAATGCGGAAATTTTTAATGACAACATTCCTCTAACCTACAAATTCTATCATGAGATCAAAAAAGGAAAGTCTCCAAAAACTGCTCCCGTTTATTTTAAAGAAGACGAGTTTGAAAATAATGAATTTACCGGGAAATATAAATGCGGTGTTTGCGGATATGTTTATGATCCGGAAAAGGGTGACGGAACAAATCCTCCCATGAATTTTGAGAATCTTCCGGAAGATTGGATATGTCCTGTTTGCGGAGCAGCGAAAAGCAAATTCAGGAAAATGGAGTGAAAAATGAAAACATCAACCGATCTACTCGCTTGTTGTGGACTTTATTGCGGAGATTGCGGCGGATATTCGGGAGAAATCGCAGAAAAAGCAAAAGCTTTGATCAAAACCATTAAAAAATTCAAATTCGAACTTACTGTTAAAAATATGTTCACCGAGCAGATCAAAGATTATGACGAGTTTTTCAAAAACCTGGAATTCGTTTCCGGTCTGAAATGTCCGCAGACTTGCAGGGAAAGGAAAATAGGTTCTACCGATTGCAAGATCAGGGAATGCTGTTTTGGAAAAGGATTTTTTGCTTGTTATGAATGTAAAATATTTGAAACTTGTGAAAAATTAGAAGTTATGAAAGAACTTTATAAAGATTCATGTATTCAAAACCTGCAGGCGATCAAAGAAATGGGGCTGGAAAACTGGATAGAGAACGGGAAAAGATTGTGGTTTGGAAGTGAGATGGATAAATAAAGGAGAAGTTCAAATGCTGGATAAGGTATTTTTCATTTTTATAATTTTAGTAGTTTCTATTTCAGGATGTTCCCATCTAAAAACAAAATCTTTTGTATTTGTCTGTCCTGATGGAGTTCGGATAAAGATTTCCTATCATCAAGAAGGAAAGAAAGCAACTCTGGTCTATCAAGATAGAATATATGAACTCGAGCGTACTGTTTCTGCTTCCGGAGCCAGGTACAGCGATGGTCATCTTGTTTTCTGGAATAAAGCAGATCGGGCTTTTATTGAAATAGACGGGAAAAAGATTCATCAATTTTGCGAATTGAGAACAAAAATTGTGAGTTATGAATAATATCACGATCCAATTGAGGATAGTTTATTATATGAGATGAGATTGGAAGTTCATATAAAAATTAGAAACTTGATTTATTGAATTATCATCGAATTTTTCAAACCAATATTAGTCACTTAAAAAACCAAACTTACCAACAAGTTGTCGTGAAAATTAAGCTGC
>CAZFPK010000104.1:0-2906 GCA_964521025.1 uncultured Candidatus Cloacimonadota bacterium
TAGAAACTTAACTCAAGTTTTCCACCTTCATCTGTTTCTAACCTTCCGAATCCTGGTGTGAAAGAAAAATTGAAAGAAGGCTTCGGAAGGGAAATTTCAACGAAAAACTTTGACTTTGAAATAAGAGTTTTAAATTTGACGCAGAAAATAAAAGTTGAATGGAATTTTGGGGGATAAATGCGTAGAATCCTGTTAATATTGATTGTCTCATTAAGCTTAATTTCCGGAGTTTTAATTGCAGAAAACGATTTGATCCTGGAGATCGAAATTGAGGGAAATTTGAATATCGAAGACGAATTGATCCGCACCTTGTTGACCTTTGAAGTTGGAGAAGATCTGACCATGGACGCAGTCTCAAAATCGATTAAAAGCCTTTATCAATTAAGTGTTTTCGAGGATATCAAAATCGAAAAAACAGATCTTCAACAAGGGATTTCCATAACTGTTATTGTCAAAGAGTTTCCCATTGTTAATGAAGTTGAATTCAAAGGAAATAAGAAGATCAAAAATTCTGTAATGGAAGATTTTGTTAATTTGAAAGCCGGCAGTTACTGGTCTCCTTTTTTGGAAGCAGAAGTTGCCAATTCCATCTCGGAAGAATACAAGAAAAAAGGATATCATCAAGCAAAAGCGGAATTCAAAACAACCAGATTAGAACAAAATCAAATCGATGTTATCGTGCAGATCGATGAAGGCTCGAAAGTTGTGATCAAAAAAATAAAAATACACGGCAACAAAGAGTTCACTGCAAAAAAAGTACTCGGTAAAATGAAAACCAAGAAAGCCAGTTTATTCCGTTCCGGGAAATTCGAACAGGAAAAATTCGATATTGACCTGGAAAATATCATTACTTACTACAATAAAAAAGGATTTATCGATGCGCGCATTATTTCGTGGGATAAGAAATTGGTTGAAAATAAATTTATCATCGATATTTATCTTTACGAGGGAAAATCCTTTAATTTCGGGAAGGTATTTGTTAGCGGAAATTCCAGGTTTACGGATGATCTGATTATTTCCAATTTCAAATTTGAAGAAGACGATGTCTTTAATCTCGATAAATTCAATACACAGTTGAACGATGTTGCTTCCATGTATTACGAGGAAGGGTATATTTATGCCGGTTTCGAGCATGAACTGCAAAAAGCTAAAGGAAAGATCAATATAAACCTGGACATCAAAGAAAATACAAGGGCAAAGATCCACAGAATACATATCAAAGGAAATCGCAAAACCAAGGAAAAGGTGATCAGGAAACATCTGGCGATCTCTCCCGGAGATTATTTCCGGCAGTCGAAGGTCAGGCGAACTTTGAGCAATATCTATAACATGGGATTTTTTGAACCGGATATGTTCCCTGATTATAGTCCGATCAATAATAATGGTGATATCGATCTCGTTATTCATGTCAATGACAGGATCTCGGGTTCGGCGAATGGTGGAATTGCGGTCAACAGCCAGGATGGGATCGTCGGGCAATTGAGCGTTTCTCATAACAATTTATTTGGAAATTCCTGGCAAACAGCTCTGAAATGGGAATTCGGAAAGAAAACCCAGAATTATGATTTCAACTTCACAAACCCATATTTTATGGACAGCAATATCCTGGCCGGATTCGATATTTACCACACAGCAAAGGAGTGGTCAACTTATGAGATCAATACGAACGGAGGTTCGCTCAGGATGGGAAAACCACTCGGTTTTCTCGATTATGCCAGGATCGTGTTCGGATATTCCTTTTATACAAAAAAATACAAAATCCTCGAGGGAGTGGATACTGCAGATGTCTCCGATAATTTAGCGGAATTGGATGCTAAAGGCTGGCAGAATACGAGTGCTTTATCCATGACCGTATCGCGGGACAGCCGGGATAATGTTTTTTACCCGACTGCCGGTTCACAGTTCACGCTTTACAGTGAATTCGCAGGCGGTCCGCTTTATGGCGATTTCAAATATTTCAAACAGATCGCACAAGTCAGCTGGTACACGAAAACCGTTTGGGAACTTGTTCTGCGTACAAAATGGAGATTCGGATATGTAACCGGTTACGATGGGGAAGAAGCTCCTCCGGACGAGCGATTTTATTTAGGAGGTACCGGACCCGACGGAATTCGCGGTTATCCCGACCGTTCAGTCGGTCCGACCGAAGGCGGTTTGCGGGAGATCATCTTCTCGGCAGAATATGCAGCTCCTATTGCCGGAGACCAGATCGTCGGACTGCTTTTCTTCGATGCGGGAAACAGCTACGACCGATTGGAGGATTTTAATTTCTGGGAAATGAAAAAAGGAGCAGGATTGGGAGTTCGTATCCGCAGTCCGTTCGGCTTGATCGGTTTTGATTATGCTCACAATTTCGAGAATCGCAACTGGGAACCGCATTTCCAGTTCGGGACGACATTTTAATTTACCGCAAAGACGCAAAGGAAGTAATTCCGGAATCAGCAAGAACAACCACCTGAATAGTTTCACCCGAATTTATTTTTTGGGAAAATGATAAAACATTTAGAAAAAGTTTTATCAACAGTATGTAATTATTTTCCACTCATTTTTAATCTTTCTAAAACTTACTTTAAGATCATTTTATCCGGAATCGTTAGTGTCTGAAAGTTTCTGATTATTGATTATGATATCAATTCTTCCTATATCGCATCCATTAAATTCCTGATAACTTCCAAAATAGATACCTTAAAAAAGCATTAATTCCTCGCTTGTATATCGATATTATGAAGCAAAAAAAATATATTGCTGATTTTTAGCAAGATTAATTTTTAAGATTGACATTATTTTTTCAATTAATTTTCTGCCATATATGATTTTAAAGAAAATAAATGAAAGAAAAGATATTGTGTTATGAAGCATGTATATAAGAGTATTATGACGCCGGTTGGCGGGTTAATACCGAGTTA
>CAZFPK010000105.1:0-2703 GCA_964521025.1 uncultured Candidatus Cloacimonadota bacterium
ACATCTGCTGCTGCAGGAAGATGTAAAAATACCGGAGTTGGAATGGAGATTGTAAATTATCAGAAATTGTATCAAATACAGGATGAGGTTTTGCAACAGGTCTTTGAAGAACCGACCGATTTTTATCTGACCGGCGGAACCTGTTTAAGCCGCTTTTATTATCCCAAACGATATTCTCTCGATCTCGATCTTTTTACCAATTCTTCCAATCGATTTCATTTTTCGATTCGTTCATTTCTGGAGAAATTCTCTATCCGAAAAATTCCTCATAAAGTAGAAGTCGAATCAAAAGATTTTATGAGAATTTTGGTTAGAGATTTGCTGCAAGTCGATTTCGTTAATGATCGAGTAAAGTATGTCGGAACAGTCCAAAGCAAAGGCAATATCAATATCGATAATGTCAATAATATTCTTGCAAATAAAATTACGGCAATTCTTTCACGGGATAATATCAAAGATGTTTTCGACCTCTATCTGATCGCCAAATACAATTCCTTTGAATGGTCTGAAATGATAGAATCAGCCCGGGAGAAGATGAGTTTCCAAATAGAAGATTTTTTTGATAGATTAGAGAGTTTTCCGAAAAATATGATACATAATCTGGACTTGATTGATCCTGATTTTCTGAAGGATTTTGGTTCTGAATTTGATATGCTGATCGATGATATGATCAAAGGGAAAAATAGACTAAGTGCATAAGATATTTCATCCAGTTTCTTAATTAAAATTTTATGATGCCAAACGATAAATCATACAAAAACAACTACGAATTCGACTGGAATCTCACTCCGAAACAGCAAAAGATAATTCAGGGAAAAGTTGATTATATCAAGCATTTGATCCCCAAAAATGTGAAAACGATCATCGATATCGGCTGCGGAGAAGGTTTTATCACTAATCAATTGATAGATGATTATGAGGTAACTGCAGTTGATATCAATAGTATAAACGTGGATAAATTGAAATGTAAAACCATCCATTCTTTTGCTCATGAGTTAAATCTTCCAAAGAACAGTTACGATCTTGTTTTATCAAGCGAAATGCTGGAACATCTTCCGGATGAAAAAATACTGCTGAAAACAGTTGTGAAATTTAAGGAACTTGCCAAAAAATATATTCTGATCACCGTTCCGAATGATGAAAAACTGAGAAACGGATTTGTCAAATGTGGAAAATGCGGGTTTGTATTTCATTCTTCCTTCCACAATATTTCATTCGATGGGGAAAGATTGGAATCTCTTTTCCGGGAATTGAAAGTTATTCATTTCAGCACAATCGGAGAATTGAAGAGAAGAACTGAAAGCGATTTTCTCCTTATATTGAGGAACAATGTTGCCGGCAGGTGGGCGAAACCAAATGAGAAATCATTCTGTCCGAAATGTAAAAACAGAAGTAGTTTTGTGAAAAAAAAGAATTTATTTTCCAGTTTGATTTTTGAGTTTGTTTCCTTATGTTCAATATTTATTTCTAAAAAGAAGAGAAATTGGATAATAATGTTATTAGAGAAGGAAGATCGATAGAATAAAATTCTAAATTCAAATCTAAATGAACTACGAATCGAAACTAATTAAAAATCAATATTATTGGGATTTTGCATGAAATTAAAAAACATTCTTTTTACTCAAGAAGGCACTGTATGTATCAGAAATATCAAACTAGCTACAGCTTTACAAAATTTGGAATATAACATTCATCTGGCATATTGGGGAAAACTTCCAGGTGATTTTTATGGTACCAGTAACGAAATTTATACATCTATTATGGATATTGGCAAAGGATTTTACTCACATTTTCCACATCGTTTATTTTGGATATCAAAAATAAAAAATGTCTGTAAAAATAAAAAAATTGATTTGATTCATTGTCATAATGCTCCGGAACGACTGGCATCAATGATAATAAATTCAAAATTTAATATTCCGGTTGTTTACGATCAACATGATTTCATCTCGCACAAAAAAAAAGTTAGCAAAAAATATCTTCAAAGAGAAAAAATCTGTAATGAAAAAAATGACGGAGCTATTTACATAACAGAGAACTATAAAAATTTGGTAGCTTCAAAGTATCGAGTTAACTCTAATAATATAGTTTTCCCAAACTATGGACTTACTTCACTAAGCGTTAATCAAAATGATTTCCTTCCTAAATTATCAAAAAGAAATAATAAAATTCATTTGATATATATAGGCTTAATTACTCAACATGATAATAAAGTTCGGAATATGCTGAATATTTTTGAACAGTTATCAGAAAAAGGTTTTATCATACATGTCTATCCAACACGAAATAAAAAATACCCGGAATATCGGAAAATTTCAAATTTAGTTATGCATAATCAGCTGCCTGTAAAAGAATTAATAAAAGAAATTACTCAATATAATCTTGGCATCGCCATTTTGAACTACGAACTTTCGGACAGGAAAAAAGTCGATGAAACCCGCTTCGGTTTCTGGAATAAAATGTTTGATTATTTAATGGCGGGAATTCCTGTTCTGACGCTGGATTTGTTTGAAGATATGTCTGAATTTGTTAAAATGAACGAATTTGGAATTTCCTTTAAAGAAATATCCGAATTAACACCTGAAACTTTACAAAGTTATGATCTGAACAAAATTGCTGATAAAATCGTTAAAGACAGAGAAAAATGGACAATGGAAAATCAAATTCAAAAAATGATCGATTTTTATCAACGAACTCTGGAGA
>CAZFPK010000106.1:0-2553 GCA_964521025.1 uncultured Candidatus Cloacimonadota bacterium
AATGCTGTTTATTTGAGTGGTGAATCGGATATTGTATTCTCAAATGCCTTGGAAAAACCAGTTTCCATAGATGATAATATTTTAGAATATTCTACTATTCGATTGCTCGGTTGTTTTCCAAATCCGTTCAGTAATTCAACGACTATTAAATTTACCACCGAGGACACCGATAAAAACACCGAATTAATTATTTTTAATATTAAAGGGCAAAAAATAAAAACTTTCCAAAATCTCCAAATCAACAAATCTCCAAATCAACAAATCCTCTGGAACGCTGGAGATCAACCTTCTGGAATTTATTTTGTGATATTAAAGACGGAGAATTTTGAAGATATCAGAAAATTACTTTTGATAAGATAGTTTCGAGTCCGTTTGGACTCGACTTGCTACGAAGTGCGAGTTGAGAACAAACACCTTTCTTGAATTCTGAACTCCATCTTCCGTCAGTTGCCGGAGATGAAGTTCAGTTTGTTTGGACTCGACTTGATGCGAAGCTCGAGTTGAGAACAAACAATATAAACAGCCTGTGCGAAGATTACACACCCCACGACTAAAGCCGCACCCCTCTCAAGATGGGATATTTCGTCAGGTTTCATTATTACGGAATCCCAATCCCATACTTCTTCATTTTCTTATAAAGAGTAGTTCTATCCAAACCGATCGCTTCCGCAGTTCTGCTAACTCTTCCCAAATTCTTTTCCAGATGATGCTTGATGAATAATTTTTCAAAAGATTCGAGAGATTGGAAGAAGTTATCTGAATTCAGCAGATTGTGATGGATCGGATAATTAATTTCGTTTGTATTTTCAGATAAGTTCTTGTTACGATTTATATGATTATTCAGTTCATCGATAATGATTTCATTATCAATATGATCATAGAATTCCGTGATAAATCTACAGAAATTCTTCAATTCCCGCACATTGCCGGGAAAAGAATATGACTCTAATTTTTCTTTGATATTTTTCAAATCGATATCCAAAGATTTATTGAATTCCCTCGCATAATCCATCAGAAATTTTTCCGTTAACATTGTAATATCGCTCGCTCTTTCCCGTAAAGGCGGGATCGTGATCATACAATTAGCAAACCTGAAATAAAGGTCTTTACGGAATTCTCCTTTTTTGACCATTTCCGTTAGATCGCAGTTCGCTGCTGAAATGATCCTGACATTTACTTTTTTGAACTGTCCTCCGCTGCCAACTACCGGGATTTGTTTTTCATCTATTGCTTTCAGTAATTTTGCCTGGTTTTCCAAACTCATATTAGAAATTTCATCGATAAATAAAGTTCCTGCATCAGCATTTTCAAAGTATCCCTTTTTTTCATATTTAGCATCGGTAAATGCTCCTTTTTTATGACCGAAAAGTTCAGATTCCAAAAGCGTTTCGGGAATGGATTTAATATCGACGGATTTGAACGGTTTATCTTTGCGTTTGGAATTCTGATGAATTAGTTCTGCGATCAAACCTTTACCGGTTCCTGTTTCTCCTGTTATCAAAAGGTTCATCCCGGATTGGGAAAATTTAACGATCATTTCTTTTAATTGTTTCATTTTTGGATGATTCCCGATCAAAACCGAATCGAGCGATTTTTTTCTTAAACTATCGATTTCAGCTTCCCGGTTTTTCAAAGAAATTGCCTGACTCACATCTGCCAAAAATTTTATGCGATTGAAGTTCTCACCTTTTTCATTGAAATTAACAGCCCCGAGCTGCATCGCTTCCACAACTTCCGTTTTGGTTGCTTCGCTTGATAAGATAATAACTTTTGCAGTAAAATCTTTTCTTTTCTGCAGTTCCTGAAATACTTCGATACCATTCATTTCACTGTTCTTCAAAATAATATCCAGCAGAATTAAATCCGGTTTGAAATTTTCATAAATTCTAAAGAAACTAGTGCTGTTCAAAGCTATTTGAACTTTGTATCCTTCTTTTTGGAGCATCTTTTTGTAATGTTCTGCGATTTGTTCTATGTCTTCTAATAAGATTATTTTGCCTTTCATTAAAACCTCACCCTAACCCTCTCCTGAGAGGAGAGGGAATATTTTGGAAACTTCCGAATGTGTGAAGCTCTTCGGAATGTTGTTCTCGCCCTTCAAACAATCGGAAGACCTTTGATCTCTTTTCAAGAACTTTTAGACATTCCGATGTTTTTCAACTTACTCTGAAAAAGTCTCATTCAAAAATTCTCTCAATTGACTCTTTCAGAGTTTCTGTTGTCTGTAACCTTGAAAGTGCTAAGCGGGAAGTATCGATTGAAAGAAGCATTTTCAAGGTAGAGCGATCGACATTCTCAAAGTCACCATCACAACTCCATCTTCTCCTTTTATCTCAAAAGAACCATTAAAATTCTCAATGATCTTCTTCGTGATCTGAATTCCAACTCCACTTCCGCTATTACTTTCCGAAAATTTTCCGGTATTGATTTTCGTCAAAATATTATCTGATATCGAGCCGGGATTTGTAATCAGAAGGTGATATTCAAATATGAAGGTTTTGAGTTCTATTTTGATATTTCCTTCTGCTGCGGAATATTTCAAAGCATTATCCA
>CAZFPK010000107.1:0-2423 GCA_964521025.1 uncultured Candidatus Cloacimonadota bacterium
AAAGAATGTCGAAGTGTATGAACTGTTGCTTTTTTCTTTATTCCGGTTTGTTTAAGAGCTTGGTGAAATATTTTCTGAATAGTACGAGGATTATATTGCTTGTCATTTGAAATTTCAAACAACCATGTCTTTGGCTGATATTTCTTATAGTATCCACGAAGAAGATCGAGTAAATCTTTAGATAGAATAGTTGTTCTGTCTCTCATTCCTTTTCCACCTCGAATATAAATAAGCATTCGTTCGGAATCAATATCCTCTATTTTCAAATTTATTGCTTCACTTATTCGCAAACCACCAGAATAAATAGTTGAAAATATAGCAAGATTTTTTTTATTTTTAATTTTTGAAAAAAATAAGGAAACTTCATTTTTACTCAAAACAACCGGTAATTTCCTTTCTTTAGATTTGGGAATTTCGAAATAATAAGATTTGGTTTCTCTTTTGAGAATCTTCTCAAAATAAAATTTTATCGCACTGATAACCTGCTTCTGATAAGATAATGAAATTTTCTTTTTCATTAATAGATCCAAAATATATTCTTTTACATTATCATCGGTAAGTTCATCAGGTTTTATATCTTTATAAAATTCAAAAAACAAAATGATCTGTTTTTTGTAAATTTCGATCGTGCGCGGACTATATCTTTTCAAAGTGAGTTGATCGATATAATCCTTCAATGCTTTATTATAAGAAATCCTTGGTATTTCTTTTTTATTTTCCTTTTTTGGTGTGACGGGAAAAAATTTCAGGAATTGATCTAAACACATTTTATTCTGCGGCATAACCCAACATTTCAGAGTCCCGCTAAAATAACATCCTCGAATCTTTTTTGCATGAACTTTCTGAAACCGAAAAGAAAACACTTCGATTTTGTATCTATTTTTTGAAATCGGTGTTAAACAATATTTTTCTGCTTTTATTTCATTCACCTTGTCCCCTTTTACCTTGTCCCTTCTTTACACATCCAAATTATCTAACGGACTTTGAATTACACTCAAATCCCTTTTACTGACTTTCAGGTATTTCATCGTCGTTTTTGAATGCTTATGTCCAAGCATCTGTTGAACATAACGAATATCCACACCTTTTTCTATCAGATGAACTGCGAACGAATTTTTGAGAATGGTCAGTGTCGCGGGTTTATTTATTCCGCTTTCTTTAACAGCGCCTTGAAAAACTTTTTGCATTGCTCTTTTAGAAAATTGTTTTCCTGCAAAACTTTCAAATAACCATTTTTTAGGTTTGAATTTTTTGAAATATTCTCGAAGAATGTCTAATAATTTTTTAGAAAGAACGACAAAACGGTCTTTATCTCTTTTTGCACTGCTGATAAAAATTTGCATTTTATTAGAATCAATATCGCTCACTTTTATATATGTTACTTCACTTGGTGTCAATCCTGCCGAGTAGATAAGAAATATCATGCATTTATTTCTTAAATCCTTGATGCATTTTAGAATCTTGCTTACTTCCATCTCATTCAAAACTTGCGGCAATGTCTTTTCTCTCTTTGGTCTTGGAAGATAATAATCATCGATCTCTCTTTTTAAAACTTCATTATAATAAAACTTGATGGCATTGATCGCTTGATTCTGTCCGGAAACAGAATATTTCTTTTTATTCACGAGATAAAGCAAAAATTCACGAATTTGCTTTTCTGTGATCTTTTCCGGTTCCATTTCCCGATAATATCTTAAAAACCTATTGAAATGCTGCTTGTAGCTTTTGATCGTCGGTTCACTATAATTCATTGATTTCATTGTTTCAATATATTTTTGAGGAAATGTCGATTCTAAAGAATTACTACAATTTTTTTGTTGCTTAATGCTAATAATATCTTTCATCAAATTTCCTCAATAAACTATCGTCATCTAAATTTGATGTTAAAATATATTTGTCAAATAAAAGGTTTTGATTTTAATTTCTTTTTTATTTGTATCGGAATTTCAATGTTTTAACTTTTTAAACCTTCAGGGTTTGCCAAACCTTGAAGGTTTTGAATCATTCACGAAGTTATGTTCTCTTTATTCTTCTGCTTATTCCAATTCTAATCTTTTTATCTTCACACTAATTCTATCTATCGATTATTGCTAATAAAATCAAAGGTGAAGAGTCGGCAACAACAATCATTTGCTGATCCTTTCCAACTCTTCCTTAAAATCATCCTCGTCATAATCGATTACCGGAACATCATATTTCCCGAGTTCAAACATAAAATCGATTTTATTCATTTCAGCAAGTTCAGCCGCTTTTCCCATCGATAATTTATGCTCTTTAAAGAGTTCCCTTGCTGTATAAAATTTTATTTTTTTGGAAAAATCTTTTTTATTCTCGTTGAGAGTATAGAATATTTCTTCCGGAACATTTAACTTCAATTCTACTGTTCGCATAAATCACTTCCTCCAACAACTTATTTCGCATTA
>CAZFPK010000108.1:0-2332 GCA_964521025.1 uncultured Candidatus Cloacimonadota bacterium
TTGAACAAAACCGCTAATGCGGTAGTTTTAACAGCAGCATTTAGATCTTTGACAAGCGCATAAGATAATATCTTTACATCAGATCGATATTGATTATCCTTCTGTTTATAGGGTTTTCACAACCTTAAATAACTTACAGGAGGAAAATATTATGGGACATTTACGCGATCAGATGTTAAAGAACATGCAATTAAGGAATTTCAGTCAATCGACCATTAAGGCGTATTTAGGACAAATGATTGCCTTTACAAAGTATTTTGGACGATCGCCGCAGGAATTAGGAGAAAAGGAGATAAAGGAATATCTCTACTATCTCCGTTTCGATCGCAAAGTTAGTTGGTCTTATCTCAAAATTACATATAGTGCTTTTAAGTTTTTCTATATTGGGACATTGCATAAGAACATGGAAATCAGCAAAATTCCATATCCAAAAAGTGAGACAAGACTTCCGGTCATTTTTTCGTATGAGGAGATTGAGGATTTACTTAACCACACTTACAATTTCAAACATAAAGTGATCCTGATGACCTTGTATTCAGCCGGATTAAGGGTGAGTGAAGTTTGTAAACTCAAGGTCATCGATATTGACAGCCGGCGAATGCAAATTCGGGTAGAACAAGGAAAAGGAAAAAAGGACCGCTACACTTTACTTTCCGAGAAGTTACTGGATTTTTTGAGGATCTATTATCGTTATTCTCATCCGGAAGAGTGGCTATTTTATGGTCGTTGTCGGACAAATCCAATTTCCATCAGAACGGTTCAGAAGGTTTTCCGAAAAGCCAAAAGCAAAGCCGGAATCAAGAAACAGGTAACAGTTCATTCTTTACGGCACTCTTTTGCTACTCACCTGCTGGAACAAGGCGTCGATCTGCTAACGATCAAAGAACTTCTCGGTCACAGTAATCTGAAAACGACCTCCATTTATATTCATTTACGCAAACAACATCTCGATAAGGTTAAAAGTCCGTTTGATAACCTGGTCTTGCAAAATGTCTCCGGATAACCATCGAAGCGAACTTGAAGTTGCCGACATTTTTCGTAAATACGGTTCGGATTTCCGCACAAAATATAATCTTTCCTTTCAGCAACTAAAAGTAATGAGTGCCATCGAAAATTGTCGCACCTCGTTTCTCGGATATCATAAATATAAGTGTGATCATTGCGGATATGTCAGACCGGAGTATAATTCCTGTCGCAATCGACATTGTCCGAAATGTCAGTGGTTGAAAAAGGAAAAATGGATTCTTCAAAGAAAAGAGGAACTTTTTAATACAACTTATTATCACATTGTCTTTACTATTCCCGCTCAACTGAATTCTATTGCCCTGGTAAATCAACGGGAAGTTTATAATGTCTTGTTCAGAGCGGCTTCCGAAACCCTGCTTACTCTTTGTCGGGATGCAAAACATCTCGGAGCAGAGATCGGTATTCTTTCTATCTTGCATACCTGGGGACAAAGCCTGATCGATCATCCGCATTTACACTGTATAGTTCCCGGAGGTGGTTTGTCAGAAGACGGAATAGAGTGGTTGGAGCCGAAAAAATCCAAAAAAAATAAGAAATTTTTCATTCATGTGAATGTGCTTTCCGATTTGTTTAAGAAAAAGTTTCTATCTTATTTGAAAAGATCTTATCGTGACGGTGAATTGATCTTTGAAGGAAAAACTTCTTACCTGGAAAATGTTCATGAATTTAAATGTCTTATCGACAGACTTTATAAGATCAACTTTGTTACTTATTGTAAAAAAGCATTTGGAAGTCCGGAACAGGTGATAAAATATTTGGGACGATATACTCATCGGGTAGCCATATCCAATACCAGGCTGATAAAAATAGAGAATGGGCAGGTCTATTTTTACTGGAAAAATTATCGTAAAGGTAATAAAAAGGAAATAATGCACCTTGATGTGTTCGAGTTTATTCGTCGATTTCTGCTTCATGTTCTTCCTTCCGGTTTTATGAGAATCCGTTATTATGGTTTGTTCTCCAACCGGAATCGGAAAGAAAAGATCGGTATTTGCCAGAAAATTTTAGGTAAACTTGATCCGTTAAATGATTATACGGAAATCGAAGGATCTTGGTCTGAATTGCTATTCGAATTAACAAATATCGATGCTTTGCAATGTCCCAAATGCAAGAAAGGTCGAATGATTTTAGTGGCAAAGATAGGATATCATTACCGTTCTCCCCCGATTACTGTTGCTAAAAGATGGTAAGTTCTGAATGTAATATTAACTCAATTTCTTTGAGAAATAAGAGTAGAGGGAGACTGTGTTCAAAAAGAGGTGAGAATTAAAATTCTCGAAATTAATGAACCTCAAAAATATTGAAC
>CAZFPK010000109.1:0-2072 GCA_964521025.1 uncultured Candidatus Cloacimonadota bacterium
TATTTTTTGAACAAAATTCTTTGATCAATGGCAGAGAATTATCTGATGAAGCATCATCAGCCAAAATTATTTCATATTTACCTTTAGGATAATTTAATTTTTCTAAACTTATAAAAAGGAAAGGAAGATTTTCTTCTTCATCGCGACAAGCGATCAAGATCGAAAAAGTATTTTCTCTAGGATTTTTTACCTGTCGATTTCGGAAAATTCCAATACTCAAAATTCCCAAAACAATTGAAGCAATGATAAACAAAATGTTCATATTCTAATAAAATGCCTGGTAACCGATCATTAATTCATTAATTGCTTTTTCATCATCGATTTGCTCTAATTTATAGCCTAATTTTATTTTATGATGAGCAAGCGGTTGCCAGTTGATAACAGCTTTTGCTCTGATAATATTGGAAATATCTCCTTCCAACCAATGTGCATTATCGCTTGGTCTCGATTCATAATTTATGGAAAAATCATTTCCAACAGACCCCTGTTTTGTATAAGAACCGTTAACATCAATATCTATATTTTTCCTGATTTGAAAATTTATCTCCGAACATATTTGGAGCAAATTACTTCCATCCGGAAATCCGAGTCCAATCTCATCGTGAGAAAATTTATCTTCCAGAACTTTGTGAGTATAGATCCAGGGACGAACAGCTGTAAATTCGAGGATCATTCTTAATTTCGGATGAAACTTTAATGAATTTCCAATCTGGACAGCATATTTGTTTCCCCACCAACTTGTGAAGATCTTGCTTTTACTCAATTCATCAAAAATAAAATTCAGATATAAAATATTTTTTGGAATCAGTTTATAATTCATTCCCAAAAAGATCAGAACATTATCCCTGTCACGCAGATTATGTTCGATCGGTCTCATCAAAGTATGCGGCAAAAGGTAACTCGGATCGATACTTCGATTTCCATAAATAACTTCTTCTCCAAAAAAGAGATGAAATTTTCTCGATGGTTTCCAATCGATCTTATGAACAACCAGGTATTTGTCCGAGTAATCTTTATAGGAATTTGACGAAGTGCTGTCCGAAATGAGAGTTGCGTGCAGCAAGGAAACAGATAATTTTCTGAAATCAAACCTGTTGCTGAAATATCCATAATCATTGCAATCATCGTTCAAGATAATACTTCCGCCGATATTGTTTCCAATTTCATATTTCCCTCGTCCGACAGAAACAGACCAGAAATTTCCCTTTCCTTTATAAGAAATTTTTCCGGTAACATTATCGAGATAAATTTGTTTCCCATCATCCGAACTTTGCGTCCAGCTATCAATCAATTTGGAAGTTTTCGCATAATCGATATCTCCGCCAAAATGTCCTAACCATAAGTTACTGTAGAAAAAGAGCCGTTTTTGAATATATCCGGAAAGTTTTAGTCCATTATAAATAAAATAATAATTCCCATTTTTTGAACTTACATAATCACAACCTGAAATCAGGTTTAATTTTAATTGAGATTTCAGGGGAATGTTAGGAGGATGGATCAAGGAAGAAGTCAATTCTCTTTTAATTTTATCAGGAGTTCTGTAAAAAAGAAAGCTGGAATTATCATTTTTATAGAAAAGGAATTTTTGCCAGGAAAGTTTAAAATTCTGCCAGGAAGAAAGAGAAAAATCTAATTCGGAAGTATTTATCAATTCATCCCGATCCGGGACTTCTATTATCCTATTTTCATCTATATTCTTTTCCAAAAAAGATGATTGAACTTTTGAAGTGATTTCCGGTAAATTCCAACTTATATCAAAATAATGCGTATTGCATAATAACAATATATTCATTACTAAAACTAAAATGATAAGAACTATTTTTTTCATATTTCTTTCATCCATTTTTTTGATTATGAAAGACTTTTTTGAGTGATTTTATGTCAAGATAAAAGCTGAAAAACTCAAATCCGGATCATCTTTTATTTATTATGAAATTCATAATATTTATTTCCATAAAAATATTGACTGAAAAATAGATAAATTAAAGAAAGTTCCCAATAAAATACCAAAAGCAAAAAGGAGAAGAAAATGAGTAAATCATTCAATGCCTTTGAGATGGCTCAAAAGCAAT
>CAZFPK010000110.1:0-2068 GCA_964521025.1 uncultured Candidatus Cloacimonadota bacterium
ATTGCTTTTGAGCCATCTCAAAGGCATTGAATGATTTACTCATTTTCTTCTCCTTCTTCCTTTTAGTATTTTTATTGGGAACTTTCTTTAATTTACCTATTTTTCAGTCAATATTTTTATGGAAATAAATATTATGAATTCCATAATAAAAAATAGGTAATCGGGATTTGAGTTTTTCACCTTTTATCTTGACATAAAATCACTCAAAAAAGTCATTCACAAAAAAATTTTGGAAGCAAAATGAAAAAAATATTTTTAGTTATTTTGATTTTGGCATTGACTGAATTATGTTTCTGCAGTTCGCATTATTTTGATATAAGTTGGAACTTGCCAGAAATCACTTCAAAAGTTCAATTATCTTTTTTGGAAAAGAATCAGGATGAGAATAGAATAATAGAAATCCCGGACCGGGAAGAATTGATAAATACTTCAGAATTAGATTTCGCGTTATCTTCCAGACGGGATTTTATCCATTCCTGGCAAAAATTCCTTTTCTATAAAAACGACAATTCTAATTTTCTTTTTTACAGAACTCCTGATAAAATTAAGAGAAAATCGACTTCTTCCTGGATTCATCCTGCAAGCATTCCTTTAAAATCTCAATTGAAATTAAATCTGATTTCAGGTTGTGATTATGTAAGTTCAAAAAATGAGCATTATTATTTTATTTATAATGGATTAAAAATTTCAGGATTTATCCAAAAACGGCTTTTTTTCTACAGCAATTTCTGGCTGGGTCATTTTGCAGGCGATATCGATTATGCCGGAACTTCCAAACTGATCGATAGCTGGACGCAAACTTCCGACGACGGAAAGAAGATCTATCTCGATAATGTTACGGGAAAAATTTCTTATAAAGGGAAAGGGAATTTCTGGTCGGTTTCTGTCGGACGAGGAAAATATGAAATCGGAAATAATATCGGTGGAAGTATTATCCTGGAAAATGATTGCAATGAATACGGATATTTCAGCAACAGGTTCGATTTTAAAAAATTATCGGTTTCCTTCCTGCACGCAACTCTAATTCCGGATAGCACTTCCACAGATTCCTATAAAGATTACTCGGACAAATATTTAGTAATTCATAAAATCGACTGGAAACCATCGAGGAAATTTCATCTCTTTTTTGGAGAAGAAATTATTTATGGAAATCGAAGTATCGATTCGAGCTATCTTTTACCGCATACTTTAATGAGACCGATCGAACATAATCTGCGAGATCGGGATAATGTATTAATCTTTTTGGGAACGAATTATAAGCCGATTGCGATAAACACTTTGTATCTGAATTTCATTTTTGATGAATTGAGTAAAAGCAAGATCTTCACAAGTTGGTGGGGAAACAAATATGCTGTCCAGATTGGAAATTCATTAAAGTTTCATCCGAAATTAAGAATGATCCTCGAATTTACAGCTGTTCGTCCCTGGATCTATACTCATAAAGTTTTGGCAAATAAATTTTCTCATGATGGAATCGGTCTGGGCTTTCCGGAAGGAAGCAATCTTATCCAAATATGTTCGGAAATAAATTATCAGTTCAGATGGAATTTGGATATCGATGTTAATGGTTCTTATACAAAACAAGGTTCGGTAGGAAATCATTTTTCGATAAATTATGAATCGAGACCGAGTGATAATGCAGATTGGTTGGAAGGAGATATTTCCAATATTAAAAAAGTAAAAGCCGTGATTAGTTGGCAACCGCTTGCTCATCATAAATTAAAGTTCGGGTATCGATTAGAACAAATCGATGATGAAAAAGCAACTAACGAATTTATGATCAGTTACCAGGCATTTTATTAGAATATGAACATTGTATTTATCATCGCTGCTCTTGTTTTGGGAATTTTAAGCATTGGAATTTTCAGAAATAAACAGATAAAAAATCCTCAAGAAAATACTTTTTCGATCTTGATCGCTTGCCGAGATGAAGAGAAAAACCTTCCTTTCCTTTTCAGAAGTTTAGAAAAATTGAATTATCCCGAAGATAAATTTGAAATAATTTTAGCTGACGATGCTTCATCAGATAATTCTCTGCCATTGATCAAAGAATTTTGTTCAAAAAATA
>CAZFPK010000111.1:0-1861 GCA_964521025.1 uncultured Candidatus Cloacimonadota bacterium
AAAGGTGAGATGGCAGTATTGCAATCTTCCTGCCTGTTTTTCAAAAGATTAAAGATTTCTTCTTTGTCTATCTCGATTTCAGGAGAAATATTTTCCGAAATTATTTCAAAAAGCTGATCTATTTCAAGAGGACCTTCTAAATCTAAAATTTTTGCATTTCTGACCAGCCTATCGAATTTGTCAGGTTTAATATTATCCCGGTCACACAAAATATCCCTGAATTCCGTTTCCAAAATATGATCTGCTAATCTGTTATCCGTTATTCTTTTCAGTAAATGTAAAAGTGCATATTCACCTGCATATTTCTTTTTACCGTAAAACAAATAAGAACTTACACTTATCAACAAAAAAGCAAGACTGATCTCGATCGCTTCGAGTCCGAGATCGATAATGAAAAATGAGAAAACAATAATTCCAAAAATTTGCAGCCAGGGATATAAAGGTGCTTTAAAACTCGGTCTGTAATTCTTCAGTTTGCTTTCTCTTAAAATAATAACAGCAAGATTAGTTAAAACATAAGCAGTCAAGATTACAACGGAAGCGGCTTTTACCAACATCTCCAAAGGTAATTGTAATGCCAGAACAATAAACAAACCGGTTACAAAAATCGAGGGAACAGGTGTTTTAAATCTTTTATTGATCTTGCTGATAGCATTTGGCAGCAGATTATCTCTACTTAAAGCTAACGGATATCTAGAAGCGGACATTATTCCGGCATTTGCAGTGGTGATAAATGCTAATAAAGCAGCAATCGAGATGATAATGAATCCCGGTGTTCCGGCAATGTTTTTGGCCGCATCCGCAATCGGCGTAAGTGAATCTGAAAATTTAGCTGCCGGTAAAACTCCAACCGTCACAATAAGAATTAAAGTATAGATTATGGTCACGGTGATTACGGAAACAATCATCCCGAGAGGAATATTCTTTTTGGGATTTTTAACTTCTTCGGAAACACTTGCTACTTTCAATAATCCGCCAAAAGAGATGAAAATAAAACCTGCTGTGACAAAAATCGGATTGATCCCTTGAGGAGCAAGAGGATAAAAATGAGATGTATTTATTTTGGAAAATCCGAAGATTATGTATAAAACCATCAGAATCAATAAACCGGTTACAAGCGATACCTGGAATTTGGCAGCTTCTTTTACTCCGATAGAATTCAATATAATGAAAAAAATACAAACCGAAATTGAAGAGATCAATACGGGAAATCCGGTAAAAATAAAAATTATCTCCGATATACCAAATATCGCAAAAGCACTTTTCAAAGATAAAGCAAACCAGCTTAAAAAACCGGAAATAGTTCCAATAAACGGACCTAAACTTCTATTGATAAAATAATAATCACCACCTGCTTTGGGCATAGCTGTGGAAAGTTCGATAATACTGAAAATTCCTATCTGGGCAAGGATCCCTGCCAGAAAATATGAAATAAATACTGCCGGACCGGTGCGAGCAAAAGCAAGTCCGGGTAAGATAAAAATACCGGAACTTATCATCGCACCTGTGGCAATGCTGAAGACATCGAAGAAATTTAATCCTTTTTTTAGTTTCATTTTAAATTTTTTTACCACCGCGAAAACACAAAGAGATCAAGAACAAGTATGAAGTGCATTTCCAATGTTCCGGAATTGCACCGATCCACTCAACAACACTCTCTTTATATTTCTTGTAAGTTTTCATATTCAATTATTTTCTGATTAGTGCTTGAATGAAAACTCAGTTTTTTCTATCACAAACTCCCCTGATCCCTCTTTGGTAAAGAGGGGAAACACTGATGGATAAAGCGATTTTCGTGATTCCGAATGTACAACTTACGCATAGGTTACACTTTAAACCGGGCGCATGGGTAACACTTTTA